>NZ_CP146373.1:2646044-3307556 GCF_037055325.1 Arachnia propionica
GGCCTTGGCCGCCGTATTGGCGGCTTGGCGGAAAGAAGCCATGGGGTGGCTGTTTCTCCACAGTCAGTCTGACGCAACAGCAGATTGCAAGATTCTGACGCATCCAGTCGCGAACGACGACACTCGGCGGCTTCAGTTACACATGGACGAGGCATCAGCGCTGGTCATCTGGCCCCTTCTACCCCGCGAGTGGGAAATCGTACGGATCGAGGCACCAGAGTGGTGGGCGGGGAGATGGGTATACCGACTTGTCTGCAGCACTTCGGACGACGAGCGGTCCGTTGAGCTGCGACCTACTTGGGCGCTATGGGACACCTACAACACCAAGAGTCGCTTCATTGCACCTTCAGGTAGCACTGTCGGCGATGTCACCGCAATTACTGGACCTGGAGTCGATCTGGAATTAGCGATGTCGGACACCGCATTGAAATGGCACGCCGAGGGTCGAATCGTAGGCAAGACTCACTTGGACGTTGGCCGTGTGCCTTTATCCGCGTTCGATCTTCAGCCATTCGGCACGAGCAGGAGACATCGTTACTTGGGCGCGAAAGAGGCCGGCTTTAGTCATCGGAACGTCGGGCGCTCACCAGCTTTTGGTTCGTCCCGGCAACGGCCCCAAACTGCTCTTTCAGGCCCTCTGAAAGAGGCCTGTACTTGGTCTGACCTGAACGGGTGGCTTCGCACTCTGGATCCTGAGACGGAGGTCGGCATCATTCTGACCTGTGACAGGGTGCTCGAACCGGAGGAGCATGCCGAGGTCCTGAGACTACTGGCAGCATATCCTGGTCGAATATTGATCTTGGTTGCTTGTCGACAAGAAGAAATTACAGGGATTCAAGCCATGCGATGGTGACTCGTAGGTGTGGACTCAAGCAGTTGGCATTGCTTTACGCATAGGCGAGCCGCCTCTCTACGCAGCTCGCGGGCAGCTGCTGCTGCACCGGGTGCAGATCGATACGCTAAAAGTTTTGCCGTCTCACGCATTGCATGACCCACCCAAAGAGGCTGCCTCATCTGGAATGCTGCCGAACTTGCAAAATTCAGATAGTCGGCAGCCTCCTCCAGGCGACCTAGACGAAGAGAGAGTCGGCCGAGGTGGTAGGACACCGGTCCCCAAGAAGTGCGGTACCCCTCCCCGCAACCCAGAGCCGCGTAAGGCATGAGCTTATCAATAAGCATGTCCATAGAGTCGGGGTCCTCCGCCTCACTAGAAGCCACCGCCAGGGCACCCAAGTCGTGGAACCCAGCGTCGGATACACTGTCAGGCAAAGATGCCACCAAGAACCGGAACTGTTCACGGCCGTCAGACAAACGTCCTTGAAGCTGGTGAACCAGTGCACTTTCGGCTGCCGAGTACTGGATTTTAATATTGAGAACCAGCGAATGCGTGAATAAACCGCGATCGCCTAGGGCCCAAAGGGCCACAAGACCCTGCCGCAGACAATATCGCTGGTCTAATGGCGGTCTCCATTCACCTTGACAGAAGATGCGCACAGTATCGTACTCACTTTGGATAGCACGGACCTCTGGTAACGTTTCTGCTGTGGATCGGAGTCGTTCTTCGAAACGCTGAACTATCTCATGGTCATTTAGAATGGCGCCAGCAGACAACCCGTGTCGCAGGGCCAATTCTATTGCATCTGAGAAACCGGAGTGCGCGGCAACAACCCACAGGTCCTCGGCGATGACTGCGCGATGCAATGCATTCAGCGGGTTGGTGGACATCAGCTGCAACCGCTCACTAAGTGCGTGGAGCGCCGCTTCCAGGGCTTGCTTTGGCACCTCCAAGCTCTTGTGGCGCAGGACCGATGCCGTAAAACGTGCTGCTTGGAGACAACCCGCGTCTTCCTCATGCCCACGCCACGAGTGCGAGATGACGTCCAGGATGGGTCCCGGAGAGGGGAAATCAGCCGGGTGCTGTTGGAAGCACTCTTCGATCACCTGGACAGATTCCATGGCACGCGGGAGATCGTTCGTACGAATCGCCGCTCCTGCTGTGTCTAGCAGGAGATCGCGCGCCGCAGCGGTGTCCAACGGGACCAGCGCTCGTGCCAATTTTAGACGGAGACTCAGGGCGGTTGCCTCATCGAAGTTGGGCAACAAGCCAACTACTGAGTGACAAAGTTCCTCGACCTCGAGTCGGTCCCCCGCCGCAATGGCCTCCTTGAGGCATTCGAGAATGGACTGGGGACACATCTTGGGGCAGTTCTGCAAATGTGCAACTGACATCCCCTTCAGGATCTTTCGGGCATAGAGTCTAGGAGTCCCGACGTCATCGTGGAACACCGCCCGAGTCAGCTTCCGCGCGATACGTTCCGCCGTAGTCGGGGAGACCGAAGCCAGGATCGCCTCGCCGTACACCCCGTGAGAGAAACGGACAGCCTGCGTGTCAGGGAGAGCATCGGGCAGTGGTACGTCCGTCAGCAAGTGGAGCCGCTTGAGTGTGGCCAAGGAGCTCAGCACCGCCGGCATTTGGATGGATAGGACTGCGGCGAGAACCGATGACTCCACTATCGGACCACACAAGGCAGTCGCCTCCAGAACAGCCAAGTCATCAGACCCCAGTGTCCTGGTCCGGTATCGGAGATGCGCATGGGCGACCGAATCAACGTCGCCCTCGTCTGGGCTGGTAGATATCAATGATGCCAGCAGAGGATTACCACCGGACAGCTCGTAGATCCTATTGACCTGTCCAGGCAATAGGTCTGGCTGTCCCAAGTCCGCCAAGAATTTTTGAATCTCATCCGGCCGCAGCCGGCGAAGCGTCACAGTCCTGCTCCATGGAGCTGCTTGCGGGAGAAGGGAATGCGGGGGGTCAGCATCAAGGAAGTCCTCGATTCCTTCCGTGGAGACCACCATGAGGCGATGCGGCCAACGTTGGGATGCCATGAGTGCGGTGAGTGTCCGCCGTGTGATCTCATCACTGCGATCCAGGTCATCTATCAGTAAGAGCACCGGTTCTTCGACGCCCACGTTCTGCAGATATCGGACCAAGTCCGCCACAGTCTCATTTCGGCTCACAGATCTAGATTCCAGGCACTGACTGGATAATCGATGATATGAGGCTAAGGCATGAGCGAGCACCGATCGGTCCTCCAGAACTTCCCATGCATTGCAGACAATCACATGCTCTGCCTGCGCACCGAACTCACGTAGGAGTGCCTGGATGAACGTAGATTTTCCAGAGCCTGGTTCGCCACGCACCCGTAGGTGCCCGCCGCGGCCTCGGACCGTATCCTGCCAACAGCGCCTAGCCTGATTGAGCTGATCCGTTACGCCATACTGCATGACCGCGGCCCGGGACTGTCGGCGCGGGTTTTTCGGTGCCCCTGTGCGGGTGCCGAGTGCCGAGAGGTAGATGTGCTGGGTCTCATCCTCGGGGGCTATGCCCAACTCATCGTTCAGATGATCCCGGAAACGGATGTACTCATCAATGGCTCGAGCTCTGTTCCCCGCCGCAATCAGAGCGCGCAGCCGGAGGCGCATCGAGCGATCTGACAGCGAATCCGCTGCCACCGCCATGGACGAGAACTCCAAGGCCATGGAGTCGTGCCCAGTTTCCAGCGTGTATTGCGCAGCTAGCTGTGCCAACTCGAGATGCGCGGTCTGGAGTTTGTGACGAACGAGATTGACCCATTCACCATCGACATCAGGCAGGAAGGGTTTGCCCAGTACTTCCAAAGCGCGGACCATCGGGGAAGCGCCGTCCCCGAAGGACAAGAGAGAATTCAGCTGCCCGAGGTCTTTGGAGAGTGCATCGGCTTGGCACTGAACGTACTTTAGAAGATTCAGCGCTTCCTCGACGTCCACCGCAACAGAACGGTCCAGGACCAGCCGGTACAACTCACCGTTGAATTTCAATGAAGTTCTACTGTGTAGCGTATTCAAGCTCCTACGGGCCTTCGAGATGAGACCGCGCAACGCGGATGCCCATGTGTTCGGCCAGTCATCGCCCCATATTGTTGTCGCCAACTGCCCGGGCGTGAGCCCCCCGCGCTCGCGTTCCAGGACGAGGCGCGCCGTCAGCACTTGGACTCGCCGACCCGCCAGCGGTGAGCTAACAGGCGTCCCGTCGATGTTGTCCGTCACCTGTGGCGTCCCACAGAGGGTTATCAAGGAGCGGCGCACTCCCCTTGTGTTCTCCATACGTTCTGATCTCCTCGTTCTTCACACGTTTCGCCCCGTGCCTACCTAGCAGTAGACCCGATCTCCTGTCACATCCATCATGTCTATTGATCCTGCTTCAGGTGATATGGCCGCAATAGTGATTTTGATGACACTTTCAGCGCCCCGACCCGAGGCGAAGTGATGTGGACCTGTCATCGGCGCTGATCCCGGTGACCCCAACCGCCCCACCCGCGAACGAGCGTCGCCATGCGCTTGGAGGCGACCCCACAGTGCGTGTAAAAGCTCTGCTGAATGAGGCCTCCGAGCCGTACCCGACCTGTCGTGCGGTCTCGGCCACGCTCAGGTCCGATCGACTCAAAAGAAGACGAGCCTTGTCCATACGCCAACGTGTCAGGTAGGCGATGGGTGTCTCTCCCACGAGCTGGGAGAACCGAGCACTAAAAAGAGACCGGGAACTTGCTGCCACTCTGGCCAGGCTGGCGACATCCCAAGGGTGTCCTGGGTTGGAGTGTATGGCCAGGAGCGCAGGGCCGATCCGCTCGTCGTTAACCGCTGCAAACCAGCCCACGCGTGCAGAGTGAGTTTCGGCCAACCATGAGCGGATGGCCTGGACCACGATGATGTCTGCGAGCCGAGAGGCAACCACGTCGCCACCCACCTGCTGCGTGGCGAGCTCAGTACCCATGAGCCGGATGGATTCTAGGATCTGTGAATGAGAAACTACAGAATCTCGGGTGAGGACGAGCAAGGGAGGCAGCTGACGCGCCAGCTGCCGGGCTGCCGGCTCCTCGAACCCCACGATCCCGCAAGCAACCCGAGTGGATTCCCCACCCTCGCCGTGCTTTAGAAGCGAGTAACTCGGACCTAAATACTCCTGGGGAAGAAGATCCACCCGGTGGGGCACCATGGTCAAGGTGTCCTCCTCCAGCAGGTCATGGCTGTGCATGATGTGGCCCGTGCCGTGTGGCACCAGCGCAAGATCACCAGGGCGCAAATACTCCGGATCCAGGCCGTCTACCCGGAGCACACAGTGTCCTTCCGTAACAACATGGAAGCTGATGGTCTCTTCCGATGCCGGCATCTCCAACGCCCAAGGTGCGCTCAGCTCGGTCTGGCAGTAGAAATCACCCCGCAGCCGCATTCTATGTAGGATCTCGTCGAGTCTGGATGAGGGTGCGTAGGCAGTGCGCTGGCCTTCACCGGCCAAGGGGTGTGTGGTGGAGGTCATATGACCATGCTGTCACTTATCGGTCGAAAATCCATGAACTATAGACGATTGATCAAGGATTCTGGAGGAATGAACATTCAGAAACCCGCCGAACCCCCTACTGTTGAATGTAGTCGCTTGCAATGGCAAGCATCATCATGATCGATACCGAGCAGCCAGGCTGCATCACAGGTGACATTCCTACCTACAGCAGCACACCTTGCTCGAGAAGATCAGCTATACAGAATCAGGAGTCACCATGTACGTCATCTCTGGAGCCACCGGTCGTATCGGCTCAGCCATTGCCGACCGCCTACTCAGATCCGGCCACCCCGTCCGCGCTATCGTTCGCCGTCCAGATGCAGCCACCGACTGGACCTCCCGAGGGGCCGAGGCGGCTGTCTTGGATCTGCGTGACAGCCAGAAGCTCACCGAGGCTCTGAACGGTGCAAAGGCCTTCTTCGCCATGATGCCCTTCGATCTTTCCGTACCGGACTTGGATCAGTACGCCACAGAGGTGGCGAATTCAGTTTCCAACGCGGTCAAAGACTCTGGCGTTCGCCATACCGTGATGCTTTCCTCCGGTGGTGCCGACCTAACCGAAGGCACCGGCCCGATCCTGGGTCTGCACCACATGGAGCAAGCCCTCGCGCAGACGGGCACTATCCTGACTGCATTGCGCCCGGGGCATTTCCAGGAGAAGTTCGGGGATGTCCTCGGAGCTGTCCTGCACGAGGGGATATTCCCGGTATTCGCCTCAAGCGCAGACACGCCCCTGCCCATGGTGGCAACCCGCGACATTGCGGAGGTCGCGGTCCAGGAACTGCTGGCAGATGCGCAGTCCAGCGAGGCTGTAGACATCGTGGGTCCGGAGTACACGGAGCGCCAGGTTGCCAAGTCGCTGAGTAACGCCCTGGGCAAGTCACTTGAGGTTGTGACGATTCCCGAGCCTGGCTGGATGGACGCCTTGCTGAAGGCTGGCTTCGCACCACACATCGCGGAGAGCCTGATAGATCTGTACCGGGCGGACGAACAGAAGCGTCTGGGGCCACGCGGCAATCGAAGCATTCGCGTGACCACAGATATCGACAGCACGGTCCAGCACGTGCTCGCGCAGGAGGCCTGACCCTCGCCTCCATGTCGGCAGGCAGCTTCCCTATAACGGGGAATCGGTCGGATAGCGAACATCTCTCGTGATGAAACCGTGCAAGATCCTTCGAATCAAGTGACGAGGATTTGACTCGAGCCCCTGATGTCCAAGGCCTCACAAGTTCTCGCCGGAAGGTCTCCATAGGGATAGGGACTGAAGGAAGGTTTTAGAGACGGGACAGTGCGGAGAACCGGGATGTCGGCGACTCTGCGGGAGTTATGGATCGAGTGATGATGGGCCCTGGGGCTATCTCGGCGAGAGATCACAAGGCCCTTACCACGATCCCCCGCAAGGATGGGATGGGCGTCAACGATCTGTTAAGTCCAAGGCTCACCACCACGGTGCTGGGCCTTGGACTTACTCATCCGGGTGTGGTGATGGGCATGGCCTCATCCGGGCAAGGCAGCGAGATGGTCGGCGTCCGAGGGTCATAGAACTTCTTGAACGCCCAACCCCCGGCAAGCCCGCGGTGAATTCGTTCCCTCTTACTGCTGGTCAGCGGCGTCTGTGCTTGTGAGTGTTTCTGATTTCGGTACAGGTGTCACGTTAGGGGTGGGCGCGGTAGTGATCGTCGTTGTCAGTCAGGAACTGGATGGTGTTTCCTCGTTCATGGAACCAGGCAACAGCATTGCGTAAGACCTCAGCAATCATTTCCTTAGGTCTTGTCCTCCTGGGCTTCGACGTGGGCGAGATGGGGAGTGGCCGTCGAGCACGGTGTGTAGGGCAAAAGGTCCTGATCAAGGGGCGGTGGTGGGTGTTCATGGCGACCCTAGTCCAGGCCGGGGCCAACGTTTGGCGCTTGAATCTTTGTTGGCCTCTACATGGTGCCGGCCTCCGTTGTCGAACCTTGCCGAATTTCTTGGTGTTTATGTGGAACTGTTCCGCGTCAGTGATGCCCCACGTTGACCTGGCCAACGCATGACCGATCACCAGATCCCGGGCAGCCTCACGGGCCGGTTACGGCCACGGGTCCTTGGGACGATGATCATGGCAAGCCTTGGCCTCCACCGGCACCACTTCTGCTCAGGCATGTCGATCAACTTCACGAGATCGCCTGCAGATCCTCCAGGAGCTCCTGCAGCACCACCGCCTGGTTCATCCGCGGGTCGCGGGCCGCGTACAGCAACGTCACCACCGGCTGATCGGCGAGTCTCTCCGCCAGGGCCCCGGCCGCGCCAGAGGCCTTCAGCTCGGCCCGGTAGCGGTCCCTGAATTCCTCGAACCGGGACGGGTCGTGCCCGAAGTCGCGTCTCGTCTCGGTGCTCGGCGCCACGTCCTTGCACCACTCATCCAGGTGCGCGGTCTCCTTCGAGATCCCACGAGGCCAGAGCCGGTCAACGAGAACGCGGTAGCCGTCCGTCCCGGCGGGTTCCTCGTAGATGCGCTTGATACGCCAGGAAGTCATGGTGTCATTCTTCACCCGAGACTTCCACCGACACCGGATCCTTCAACACGTAGTGGAACCCACGTCCCTTCCGGTGGGCCCACGCAGGCTGCACCACCCCGACTCGTTCCAGCTTCTGGATCAACGGGACCGCTCCAGCCGCCGATATTCCGAGGATCGATCCCAGCTCCGTCGTAGACAACCTACCCCTCGACTGCACGTAGCTGCGCGCCACGGCCTGCCGATCGCGCCCCGGCATGGCGAGTTTCACCCGCTCATACAGGGAAGTCAGTCCCTCCCGTGCCGGTTGGGACAGGGTCCACACCTCGGGGCCTTCCGTCGGCACACCGGCCACCGGGACGAGAAACCAGGCGCCGGAAACCTTGATGCTGCTCAGTCTTCTCAGCAGCGTACGGGCCATGAACTCATTCGTGTGGGTGATCCTGGCCGCGGTCCTGATGTCGATCCAGCGGTGATCCGCGACCCGCCGTAGCAGCAACAGCAGGCGGTGGTCCTCCAGCACCCGAGGCCGCCCGAGTTCCGAGATCCAGAGCTGCCAGGCAGGATCGGGGGGACGACCGCCCAGAAATACCTCGACGCTGCTGCCTTCCACCTCCCGGAAGGTCGGGGCGGGTTGGCCGTGCCCGACCAGTCCGGAGACCATCCTGTGGATCCCGGCCCCCCGCATCTCCACCAGCCCGAGTGGCTTCAAGAGCTTCATCAGATGGGCGTTACGGGGAAACTGTGGCCGGGAGAACATGTTGTACTCCCCGAATCCCCCGACGAACCCCCCAGGGCTGCGCACCCTCAGCGTCCCGAGACGGTGCTCCTGCTCCACCTCGGTGGCGTGCGAGACGCTCCAGTCGCGGTGCACCACCCCGTTGATGACGGCCTCCCGGGTCGCCTGGGCACTCAGGGCGGGGACGGTTTCCTCCTCCACCCAGTCGGGCATCCGGACCTCGGGGTTGTTCCTGCGGACAGCATCGAGCACCAGCGTCAACTGCTCCAAACCGGAGAGTTCTCCGCTCAGCCGCAGCTCCCTGTGTCCGCCCCGGAGTCGATACTCGATGACCAGACGTCCGCTCCCCACGAACATCCACCAGGCGGCGTTGGTGAGCATTCCGTCGTCCCCGACTGCTCCCAGACGCTGCAGGAGTTCGAGGTCGTGCGCGACCGCGAGGTCACGGGACTCCGCTTCCCCCGACGCCTCGAGGTATCTCCTGACCAGCTGGAGAGCCTCAGGGCGCACCAGGTCCGGGGTCTTGCCGGAAGATTTTCCGGACCAGGTCAGTTTCGGGCGTTTCCTGTGAGATCCCACCGAGGTCATGTGCCCAATACTCACCTAACCTTCGGTCAGCTCGGGGGAATCGCGCCCTTTCCTTGCCCAAACCGGCCCAAAAGCCGACACGATCTTGGACGGTTCAGCGTCCCAGAAGCTTCTCCCTCAGCTGTGTCACGCGACGTTGCTTGGTCTCGTGGCGTTTCGCATCCTCGAAACTCTTGACCCATTCACGCTGATGGCTGGGAGGAAGTCGTTCCCAGGCGGCACGCAGTTCCCCGTCCTCGGCGAGGGCCGCATCCAACGGGGCTGGCGGGGTGACGACAACGCGCGGTTTCGATGTCATGTCGTCAACTTACTGGCCCGTCACAGGAGGTCGTTGATGATGATGCTCTGTTCGCGTCCCGGACCGACCCCGATCCCGGAGATACGGCACCCGATCAGCTCCTCCAAGCGTTTCACATAAGCCCGGCAGTTCGCGGGCAGCTCCCCGAAGTCACGGCAGGCCGAGATGTCCTCGCTCCAGCCGGGCATTTCCTCGTAGATCGGTGTGGCGTGGTGAAAGTCGGACTGGGTGATGGGCATCACGCCGTGGCGTGTCCCATCGACGTCGTAGGCCACACACACCGGGATGCTCTTCCAGCCTGACAGGACATCCAATTTGGTGAGGAAGACGTCGGTGAAGCCGTTGATCTTGACCGCCTGTTCCACCACGAGCGCGTCGAACCAGCCGCAGCGGCGCGGCCTGCCGGTCGTGGCCCCGAACTCACCGCCGTCGCGACGCAGCCGGTCGCCGTTCTCGTCGTGCAGCTCGGTGGGGAACGGTCCCTCACCGACGCGGGTGGTGTAGGCCTTCGCGATGCCGATGGCTCGGTCGATGCGAGTAGGGCCGACGCCCGCCCCCGTGCAGGCACCCGCTGCGATCGGGTTTGACGAGGTCACGTACGGGTAGGTGCCGTGGTCGACGTCCAGGTGGTGGGCCTGGGCACCCTCGAACAGCACCACATCTCCGCGATCGAGGGCGTCGTTGACGAACCTTCCCGCATCGATGACGTAAGGACGGATGGCCTCGGCGTGCGCCAGCAGCGCCTCGACGATCGCGTCGGCCTCGATGGGACGGCGGTTATAGACCTTGACCAACAACTGGTTCTTCTGGTCGAGGGCCGCCTCGACCTTCTGCCGCAGGATCGACTCGTCGAAAATGTCCTGGATGCGCACCCCCATGCGGTTGACCTTGTCGGAATAGGCGGGACCGACACCGCGACCGGTGGTGCCGATGCGCCGTTTTCCGAGGAAACGTTCGGTGACCTTGTCGAGCACCTTGTGGTACTCGGTGATGATGTGGGCGTTGGCGCTGATCAGCGGGTGCGGCACGTCAACCCCACGGGAGGTGAGGGTCTGCAGTTCCTCGGCGAGAACGTCGAGGTCCACCACCACACCATTACCGATCACGGTCGTGGTGCCAGGGTTGAGAATCCCGGATGGCAGCAGGTGCATGACGAAGGTCTCGCCGTCAACGACGAGAGTATGACCCGCATTGTTGCCACCTGAGTAGCGCACACACAGGTCGACGCGATCCCCCAGCTGATCAGTTGCTTTGCCCTTGCCCTCGTCACCCCACTGGGCTCCGACCACGACAACACCAGGCATTGATTTCCTCCACGACACGAAACAAGCCCCAGGCAAAGCCGGGGCCTTACCGCCGCATCTTACCCACACCGACACCCACAACCCCAGCCGGATGGTTAGGCTCTCCTGGCCACCGACGCGGCACGCTTGTGCAGCTCACGCGCTCCTTGCTTGATTCACAAGCAGTTTCGCGCGAGCATCGGGAATGAACGATCGCAAGGGAGCAGGAGCACCCCATGAAGAAGTTGATCAATTCGCCCGACGACGTTCTGGCCGAGGCCCTCAGGGGCGTGGATGCCGCTGACGAGAACGTCCGTGTCGATCACGCCCATCGCGTGATCTTCCGGGCCGAACCCACCCGCCCCGGGAAGGTCGCGGTGATTTCCGGGGGAGGCTCCGGTCACGAACCGCTGCACGGTGGTTTCGTCGGAGTCGGGATGCTAGACGCGGCCTGCGCAGGTCAGGTGTTCACCTCCCCCACCCCAGACCAGATCCTGGCGGCCACCGTCGGCACGGATGCCGGCGCAGGAGTGCTGCACGTCGTGAAGAACTACACCGGCGACGTCATGAATTCCGAGATGGCCGCGGAGCTGGCCGCCGAGCAGGGAATACGCGTCGAGACGGTGGTGGTGGCCGACGACGTCGCGGTGGAGGATTCGCTCTACACCGCAGGCCGCCGCGGGGTCGGGTTGACGGTGCTGCTGGAGAAGATCGTCGGCGCTGCAGCCGAGGAGGGTCGTGACCTGGACGCGGTGGTCGAGGTCGCGAAAAAGGTCACCGGACACGGTCGTTCCATGGGCATGGCGCTGACCTCCTGCACTGTCCCCGCAGCGGGAAAACCCACCTTCGAGCTTCCCGAAGACCAGATGGAGATCGGCATCGGCATCCACGGCGAACCGGGCAGGCACCGCGAACCGCTGACCGGCGCAAAGGACATCGCCCGTCAGCTGGTGGAGCCGATCCTCGCGGACCACGACTTCGCGGGCTCGGAGACCATCGTCATGGTCAACGGCATGGGCGCCACCCCGCTCATGGAACTGTACCTGATGTACGGGGAGGTCAGGACCCTCCTCAACGCCGCAGGAGTGACGGTGGTGCGCAACCTGGTGGGCAACTACATCACGAGCCTGGACATGGCGGGCTGCTCCGTCACCGTCGCGAAGGTCGACGACGAGCTGCTGGCCTTGTGGGACGCGCCCGTGAGGACGGCGGGGCTACGGTGGGGACTGTGATGCTCACCCACGAGCAGTGCATGGCCTGGCTGCAGGCCTTCGCTGCCCTGATCAACGACAACGCGGTTTTCCTCACCGACCTCGATGCGGCCATAGGCGACGCCGATCACGGCACCAACATGGCCCGCGGCACGACGGCGACCCTGGGCAAGCTCGACGCCACAATCCCGCTCGGGGCGATGTTCAAATCCGTCGGCATGACCCTGGTCAGTACCGTCGGCGGATCCGCCGGGCCGCTGTACGGAACCTTCTTCATGAGATTCGGGACGCGACTCGGCGACGTCGAGGACGTGTCCCTGCCCACCTTCGCGGCTGCCCTGAAAGCCGGGCGGGATGGGGTGGTCGAGCGCGGCAAGGCATCCGTGGGCGAGAAAACCATGCTCGACGCCATGACCCCGGCGGTCGAGGCCTTCGAGTCACACGTCGCCGACGGCGATGGACCCCTGGCAGCCGCCACGGCGGCCCTGGCAGCCGCAGAACAGGGCCGGGATGCCACCATTCCACTGGTGGCGCGGAAGGGTCGCGCCTCCTATCTGGGAGAACGTTCCGCCGGACACCAGGACCCGGGTGCCACCTCCACCGTCTACCTGTTCAAGGCCCTCGTGACAGCCGTCGAGGAGGGCTGACCCGTGGCTCTGGTCGGGCTCGTCGTCGTCTCCCACTCCCGCCCGCTCGCCGAGGCCGCGGTGGAGTTGTCGTTGCAGATGGTGCACGGACCACGACCGGAGATCGTGATCGCCGCCGGAACCCCTGACGGCAGGTTCGGCACGGACGCCACACAGGTGGCGGACGCGATCCGGGCCGCCGACCTGGGCGCTGGTGTGGTGGTTCTGACGGACCTGGGCTCCGCGGTATTGAGCGCCGAATTCGCCCTGGACCTGGTCCAGGACGCGAACGCGATCCTGGTCGCGGCCCCGTTCGTCGAGGGCCTATTGGCCGCGACGGTACGTTCCGCAATGGGCGGCACCATGGAGGAGGTCGCCGACGAAGCCCAGGCCGCGCTCACCCCGAAACTGACCGCGCTGGGGCCAGACCCCTGCGAACTTGACGAAACCGCGGAAGAAACCGGCGAGCTGCTGTGGCTGACCGACGCGGAGAATCACATCACACTCCACAACGCGTCCGGTCTGCACGCCCGGCCTGCCGCCCTGCTGGTCGCCAAGGCCCGGGAGTTCGACGCCGAGGTGCGGCTGCGCTGCCACGGCTTGGAGGGAGGGGCTACCTCACCGATCGCCCTGGCAACCCTGAACGCCCGGCAGGGCGACGATGTGTGGATCGGGGCGCGCGGCCCACAGGCCGCCGAGGCCGTGGCGGCCCTGACCTCCCTGATCGCCGATGGTTTCGGGGAACCGTCGAGGAGCCCGAAAACGACTGCCGTGACACCGACCGGTCCGTTGGGAGTCAGTCCGGGACGTGTCGTGGGCATTGCCCGGCTGATGGCACCCCCACTGGTCGATCCCCCGGTGGAGGCTCGGGTGCGGACCTCGCAGCTGTCCGGAGAGAAGAAACGCCTGGAGACCGCGCTGGAGGAGGTCGCCGCCGACTACGAGGCGCGCGCCGACGCATCCGGGGACGATGCGGCCCAGATCATGCGGACTACCGCCACCTTGACCCGGGATCCCGAGTTGCTCCGGTCAGCGCAAGCCCTCATCGACGCCCTGCGCCTGGGCGCTGCGACGGCGGTGTGGCGCACCGCCAACGACATCGTGGAGCGGCTGCACACAGCAGGCGGTCTCCTCGCGGAACGCACCACCGACATCACCGACATCCGCGACCGCATCATCTGCCGCCTGACGGGATGTCCCATGCCCGGAATCCCGGAGTCCGAAGATCCCTTCGTGTTGGTTGCCCACGACCTGGCGCCTTCCGACACCGCTTCCTTGGATCGGGAGCGTTGCCTGGGCATCGTCACCGTGGAAGGTGGCCCCACCGCTCACACCTCAGTCCTGGCACGCAGCATGGGTATCCCCGCCGTCGTGGGTTTCGGCGATGCCCTCTCGATTCCCGACGGAGCCGAGGTGCTGGTGGACGGCACCTCGGGCGAGGTGATCGTCTCCCCGGACGAAACCCAGCGCGCCGGCGCATGCACCACTCCCAGCCCCCTGGAGCCGTTGAGCGCCCCTGGCGCGACCCGCGACGGCGTTCCCGTACCGTTGCTGGCCAACGTGGGCTCCGTCGCCGAGGCCCGGGCCGCGGTGAAGGCAGGAGCAGAAGGGATCGGGCTTTTCCGCACCGAAATCTGCTTCCTCGACGCCGCTGTGGAACCGGATCTCGAACAGCAGTTCACCACCTATCGCGACGCCCTGGCACAGTTCTCGGGACGTCGCGTGGTGGTGCGCACCCTGGACGCGGGCAGCGACAAACCAATGCCTTTTCTCACCATTCCCGGCGAGGAGAACCCCGCGCTGGGGGTGCGCGGCTACCGCACCGCGATCCGTTCCCCCGGGGTGCTCACTCGGCAACTCGAGGCCATCGCCCGGGCCGCGCGGGTGAGCGAAACCGAGGTCTGGGTGATGGCGCCGATGATCTCCACCCCGACCGAGGCCGCGGAATTCGCAGAGCTGGCCCACGCCGCCGGGTTGGAGCGGGTCGGGGTGATGGTGGAGATTCCTTCAGCCGCGCTCCAGGCGGAGGAGATCCTCACCACTGTGGACTTCGTCAGCATCGGAACCAACGACCTCGCCCAGTACACGATGGCCACCGACCGCCAGGCAACGGGCCTGGGCGACCTCCAGGACCTGTGGCAGCCCGCCGTGCTGAGGCTGCTGCACATGGTTGGCGACGCGGGAAGGCGCGCGGGCAAACCGGTCGGCGTCTGCGGGGAGGCCGCAGCCGACCCCGCGCTGGCAGCTGTGCTGGTCGGGCTCGGGGTGACGTCGCTGTCCATGGCCCTGCGCGCGCTGGAGCCGGTGCGCCGCGCGCTGGCCCGGGTCACCATCGAGGACTGCCGACGGGCAGCCGAAGCGGCACTCATGTCCAGCGATCCCGCAGCAGCCAGCGCAGAGGTGTCCCGTCTCCTCGCAATGAGGTGACACATTCGGGGTTAACGACGAAGCCTCCACCCATGTCATACTATTTGCAGTCGCAAACAATCCGGACTGAAGGAAACCCCATGAGCCGCCGTCTCTCCACCATCGTGGCCACCTCCCTTGCTGCCCTCAGCCTCGGTCTGAGCGCCTGCTCAAGCACCATTCCCGCCAACCCTTCACCCGCCGACACCGTCGCTCCAGGACTGACGCAGTCAACCGGGGACGCACCGGGAGGCAATTCCGATCTCGCCTCCAAGCTCCTGGTCGGCCAGGTAGCGGGCGTCACCCTCGCCCAGGTGCAGGTTCACGAGGACGCCACCAGCCCGTTCCCGGACCTGGAGAACCCCTACTACGACAGCGATGTGGACCACAAGATCGAGCCCGCCGGCTGCGAGGCCACCGGCATCGAGCAGCTCCTCGTGGGATCCGAAGGGAAGACCGAGAACGAGGGCATCCGGGTCGCGCTGGGCACTGGCACTTCCTCCCCCCGGAAGCACAAGGACTACGCGAACAAGTGCGCCGAGATCACCAACCACCTCACCGAAACCCCCACCCAGGACAGCATCCAGACGCAGCAGATTCCCGCCATTGACGGCGTCATCGATGTCGTCGCGACGAAAACCCAGCACGGCTTCGTCGGCACGGAGGGGGACGCAGGCTTCTCCACCTACCTGATCACCGGAAACGTCGGCAACATCAACATCACAGTCCAGACATACCCATCCCAAACAGACACCTCCACGGGCAAGGAAGCATCCCTCGACACAGCCGTGAAGATCTTCGAAGCCCAGGTCAAGAAGCTCACTGGCTCCTCCGACTCCACCGAGGGTTCCACCGCTCCTGCCCCCCAGAAGCCGCCTGCATCCTCGCAGGAGAGCAGCGCTCCCTCCCAGAACACCTCGAACCAGGATCTGTCCTCGAAACTCATCAACGGTTCCGTGGCCGGTTTCTCCTTGGCACCGATGGAATCCCCCAGCCCGCTCGCGGCAATCTCCAATTCCTTCTACGAGGCCATGGAGCACAACATCAACCCCGATGGATGCGACCAGACCGGCCTCGACAACCTCACCGCAGGAACCGAAGGCTCCCACGGCCCCGTACACGCCAGGGTCGCGTTGGGGACCGACACCTCCTCTCCCCAGAAGCACAAGCAGTACGCGCAGAAGTGCTCCACGATCACCGGAACCGTCAACGGGGAAGCCATCTTCGAGTCCGTCACGCTGGAGGAAGCCCCCGTGGTTAACGGCGCCACCAACATTGTGGCGACCTCGATGAGCGGCAGCACCCCCAACACCAATGAGGTCGGCCCCAAGTCCTACCTGATCACCGGAAACGTCGGCAACATCAACGTCGTGGTCCACCTGTTCCCGATCGAGGACGGCCAGGATGCCTCCTTCACGGACGCCGTGGCGCTCTTCAAGGCCCAGGTCGAGAAGCTCAACAGCTGAGAGCTGACCCCGGCCCCAACCCCGAGGACGACCTGCGGACGCGCACACTTCCGCAGGTCGTCCTCTGCGTCTCCCGGGACCGGATGACCCGCCGGAATGCGATGATGCCCACACCCTTTCCCTTCGCAAGGAGGACCCAATGCTCCGTCGCATGTACGCTGTCGCAATCGCCGTGCTGACGGCCCTGGTTCTGGGATCCTGCGCGGGGGCGTCATCCACTGACCAGCAGACAACACCTCCCCACCAGGACTCCAACGCCTCACACACCACCGGAAGCCCCGGGGCGGCCGCATCCCCGAGCGCCACCGATGTGTCCCCGTCGTCCGGTTCCGCCCTGTCCGCGAAGCTCCTGACCGGCCCAGTCGCCGGGGTCACTCTCCAAGAAATCGACCGAATCGAGCTTCCACACGACATAGGAAGCGTCTTCGGGCACTGCGGGGACTGCGAGATCGATCCCCCTGAGTGCCTCACGACCGGCCTCAGTTCTCCCGATGCGGCCTCCCAGACAGACGGTGACGCCATGGCCACCACCGTCATGCTGGGCTCCGCCACCTCCTCCCCCGGGAAACACAGGGAATACGCACAACGCTGCCCTTCCGCCAGCGGGACCGCCAGTTCGGTGCCCTTCACCATGAATGTGAAGCTGCTGCCGGAGCCTGACATTGCAGGCGTCAGTGACATCGTCGTGACGGCGAGCATCTGGCACCACGAAGACGAGACAGCACCCGCGAACGAACCATGGCTGATCGTCGTCAGCGGCAATGTCGGCGACATCAACGTCGTGGTTCGTACACGTTCGGCATCAGATGACCAGGACTCCCCGTCCGCCGACGTCGCAACGGAGATCTTCAAGGCCCAGGTCGAGAAACTCAGCGGCTGACCCCATGGCCCTGCCCTGTCCCGGCGCGACCCGCCCGGGGCAGGTCGTGGAGGCATCATGGCCCATCGACGTGACAGGATGGTCGCACATGCAAATGCCCCAAGGAGTCCCCATGCCCCGTCTCCTCCCCGCGATCGCAGCAACCTCCGCAGCAGCCATCCTCGTCGGTCTGAGCGCCTGCTCGAGTACCGCGCCTGCCGGCCCCGCCTCCAGCACCCAGCAGTCGACGCCCCAGGAACCGAAGACGTCCGCTCCGGCCACTGACTCCCCACTGGTCACGGCCTCCGCGGATCCCACGGCTTCCCCCGAATCCTCCTCCCACGAGGACGGGTCGTTTCCAGCCTCAAAGATCCTGACCGGGTCCGTGGCCGGTTTCACCCTCGAGAAGGTAGAGGAGACCAACTCCGAGCCGCTCACGCAACTGTCACATCCCTACTACTTCGAGGAGCATCAGCTCGACCCAGCCGCATGTGATGCGACCGGCATCGAGAGCCTCGTCGTGGGCTCCCATGCGCAGACCGAACACGAGATCGTCACGGTCGCGCTGGGCAGCGACGTCATGTCCCCCGAGAGGCACCAGACGTACGCGAAGAAATGCGCCGAGGTCAATGGCACCATCGACGGTTATCCCGTGCTGCTGAACATCGAGAAACAGAAGATCCCCCACATCGAGGGCGCCGGCGATGTCGTCGCCACGATGACCGACCACGGCGTCCCGAATTCGGAAGGGGACGCCGGTTACAAGTCCTACGTGATCACCGGAAACGTCGGCAACACCAACATCGTGGCCTACACGACCACCACATTCGACGGCAACGGTGCCGGCGTGGAGGCCTCCTTCGACACCGTCGTGGCGATTTTCAAGGCCCAAGTGGACAAACTCAGGAGTTAACCCTGGAACAATGACACCTTGACCCAGTTGTCACACCCATCGGAGGACTGTTCATGTTCCGTCGTTTCCCCCACATCGCAGTCGCCTCACTGGCCGCCCTCACCATCGGCTTGAGCGCATGCTCCAACACCACACCCACAGCATCCCCGTCCGCGAATCAGCAGACGACCTCGCGGACATCCCCCGCGGCGACGAATCCCGAGAGCACTGCCGATACCGCACAGAAAACAGCCGATCCCGATCTGGCCTCCAAGATCCTGACCGGTGAGGTCGCGGGGGTGACTCTCAAGGAGATGCCCGAGATCCCGGACCTGGACAGCGCTCTCAAGGGTGCCGATGTCCAGGTCGAACCCGACGGCTGCCTCAACACGGGTATCACGCAACTCGTGGCGGGCGCCACGTCGGTCACCCAGACCGGGGTCGTGTCGCTCCTGCTGAGCTCCGATTCCGCAGTCCCCGGCAAGTACAAGGAATATGCGCAGAAGTGCGCCTCGGCCAGCGGAACCGTGGCTGGAAGCCCCGTCAAGCAGAGCATCGAGAAGCAGCAGGCACCCGCCGTCGAGGGCGTGAACGACCTCGTCGCAGTGATAGTCACATCCGATTCCACCGTCAATGGCAAACCGTTGAACACCAAGGCCTACCTGCTGATCGGCAGCATCAATGGCAACACTGTCATTGCCCAGTTGCTGAACCTCAACGGCGGGGATCCCTCCACGGAAACTGTCACAGAAATTTTCAAGGCCCAGGTCGAGAAACTCAAGGGCTGATTCCTCCTCTTCCCGGCCCCGGGCGCGAGCCGCCCGGGGCCGTCTCATGCCAAGGACACGGGTTTCCGGGGCGTACACTGTCCCGCGGCCCTGCCACCAACCCTTCGAGGAGCCCGCATGCCCATCCGTCATGACCTGCGCAACGTGGCGATCGTCGCCCACGTCGATCACGGGAAGACGACGCTCGTTGACGCCATGCTGTGGCAGTCGGGCGCCTTCCGGGAGGGCGCCGACGTCAACAAACGGGTCATGGATTCCATGGACCTGGAACGCGAGAAGGGCATCACGATCCTGGCGAAGAACACCGCCGTGCGACACCGGATGTCCGACGGTCGGGATGTGACCATCAACATCATCGACACTCCCGGCCACGCTGACTTCGGCGGCGAGGTGGAACGGGGCCTGGAGATGGTCGACGGCGTGGTGCTGCTGGTCGACGCCTCCGAGGGTCCGCTGCCGCAGACCCGGTTCGTGCTGCGCAAGGCCCTGGCGAAGAAGCTGCCGCTGATCGTCGTGGTCAACAAGGTGGATCGTTCCGACACCCGGATCTCCGCGGTGGTGGAGGAGACCTACGACCTGTTCATGGACCTGCTCGACGACGACGCCTCCGACGCGCTGGACTTCCCGATCGTCTACGCCTCCGCGAAAGCGGGGCGCGCATCCCTGAACCAGCCCGCCGACTCCGAGATGCCGGACTCACCGAACCTGGAACCACTGTTCGAGACGATCCTGGAACACGTACCCGCCCCCTCCTACGAGGAGGGCGCTACCCTCCAGGCACACGTGACGAACCTGGATGCCTCCCCCTACCTGGGCAGGCTGGCGCTGTGCCGAGTGGTGGCGGGTGAGCTGAAACGCGGCCAGCAGGTGGCGTGGTGCCGTCATGACGGCAGCGTCCAGGACGTGAAACTCACCGAACTGCTGGTCACCGAGGCCCTGGAGCGCGTCCCGGCAGAGTCCGCCGGTCCCGGCGACATCGTCGCCATCGCGGGCATCCCGGAGATCACCATCGGAGAGACCCTCTCTGATCCGAACGACCCGAAACCGCTGCCGCTGATCCACGTCGACGAGCCGTCGATCTCCATGACCATCGGCATCAACACTTCCCCGCTGGCGGGCAGGTCGGGCAAGCACCTGACTGCTCGGCTGGTGAAGGCGCGGCTGGAGCAGGAGCTGATCGGCAACGTCTCGATCCGGGTGAAACCGACCGACCGTCCCGACACCTGGGAGGTGCAGGGCCGCGGTGAGCTGCAGCTGGCGGTGCTGGTGGAGATGATGCGGCGCGAGGGTTTCGAACTGACCGTGGGCAAACCGCAGGTGGTGACGAAGGTCATCGACGGGAAGGTGCACGAACCGATCGAACGCCTCACCGTGGATGCCCCCGAGGAGTTCGTTGGCGTAACCACCCAGCTGATGGGGTTGCGTCGCGGTCGCATGGAGCAGATGGTCAACCACGGCACCGGCTGGGTGCGCATGGAATTCCTGGTGCCGGCGCGCGGCCTGATCGGGTTCCGCACCGAGTTCCTGACTGAAACCCGCGGGACCGGGATCATGAACCACGTCGCGGAGGGCTACGAACCGTGGGCCGGGGACTTCCGCACACGCCCGACGAGTTCCCTGGTGGCCGACCGCACCGGCGTGGTCACCTCCTACGCGCTGTTCAACCTGCAGGAGCGGGGCACTTTGTTCGTCGGCCCGGGGGCCGAGGTGTACGAAGGCATGATCGTCGGCGAGAATCCTCGCCCCGACGACATGGACGTCAACCCCACCAAGGAGAAGAAGCTCACCAACGTGCGTTCCTCCACCGGCGAGGAACTGGAGCGCCTCATCCCGCCGCGCCTGATGTCGATGGAACAGCAACTCGAATTCTGCGCCGCCGACGAATGCCTGGAGGTCACCCCCGCGGTGGTGAGGATCCGCAAGGTGGTGCTGGGCCAGAAGGACCGAGCCCGCCTGAAACGCAGCTGACGCGTCTCTTCTCGAAGCCGGTTGAACCGCGCCGAGCTCAGTCCCGGGGTTTCAGCAGGTCGACCACAGAGGCCACGACCTTGAGCCTGGTCTCGACGTTGGCCCCAGCCGGGGCCTTGACCCTTGCACCCAGGTAGGCAACCCGGTCGCCGGCGCTGGAGACGCAGTCGGTCACACGCTGCGGGGTCATCAGCGAGGTCGGCTCGTCGATGGACAGAGGAAGGTGAAGATCCGTCCACGCCCTTCCCCAGCGGGTGTCGATGGCCGCAACACCGGAGAACACCAGGCCGCGCAGCCGTCCGGCCTCGGCGAGGATCTCGACGTGTTGGCGGGGGCGGTCGGGATTCTGCCATTCGAGGGCGGAACTGCCCCAGCTGATCGCGAATCCACAGTCATCGGCGACAGCAAGTTCGGTGATGAGGCTGAGGAATCTCTTGTCTCCGGGAAAGATCGGCGAGTAGGCGTCGCAGTGCTCGATCACAATCTCCGCCCGGAACCTGTCGTCGACCTCCAGGTCGGCGAGGGAACGATGGAAGGCGTCAGCAGATGCCCTCATCCCCGGGGCCGAATGGACGTGAACGAACGAGACGGTTTCTTCCCCGGTCAGCTGGTTCAGATCCTCAGCTGCCTGCCGCACCTCGGTGATCCACTCGACGGCGGCCCGCCTCCCCTGGTCGTCGGTGGAGGCCAGTCCGAAGGCAGGATCATCGGCGAGGCGTCTCACCGTGCCGGGAAGGGCCGTGACGACGCCATGCCGAAATCGGCCACGGACTTGGGTTGCAAACCAAGCCGGATCCTCATGAATGGAATCCGCATAGGGAATCTCGAGCGCCGTCGCAAGATCTCGCTCCGCCAGTCCCGCGTAGAAACTCTCCTGATCGCCCCGTTCACGCGGCATTGTGGCATGGGCACTGACGATGATTTCCGGCATGGTTCCTCCCCCTCATAATGAACAGCCGAAGAGTACATTACACACTCGGTTCAGGGGTAGCGCCGAGGCGGTGTTCTCGCCTCATTGCACGATGCAATGGATCACACTTCCCGGAGCCACCAGCCGAACTTCCTCCTTCTGGAAGAAACACCACGAGACCGCGAAACAAAGAAGAGAATTAACGAAATGGAGTGTCACGCCTTTCAAGGACAGCGCAGAAGAGCAGAGGAAAGCCGACAGCGCGGGGTACAGTCCACGACACATCGACACTCACGCTCAGTAGAAATTTCAACCACCAGGCCGTGTGCACGCCTCCAGGAACCGGCGCTCGGATTCCATGGACATGCCGCCGCCTGAAGGCGTTGCGTTCCGGATGCTACGCACAGCCGGGAAGGGGCGTACCAGAAACCCGGAAATGCCATGAAAAACTTGCTATCCCGGTGATGCAATGAAACCTTTTCACGGCCATCTTCACACCCTCCAACCCCACCCACACCGACCGTCATACCCCGTCAACAAAGTTCGGGGTTGACCACACTTTTTGAGGCTCACGACACGTCTCAAAGAAAGTTCACGCGCACCGCTTGATCCATGATGAATACATTCTCACCCATACGAACACGCCTGCCATGGCATCGTGAGCGACACGAACACCTTTCGGTTTATTTCTGGCACATTTCAACACGGCTTGCCGAACCGCCGTGACAACTGTTGGACCTGGTTTCCCGAGGGCCCAACACATCAGACATCACGGATCAGCTCCACTCTCCGAGCCGACTCAGCCCGCCGTGAAAGAGAAACCCACCACCACTGCCCCCGCCCACAGCGACGCCCACAGCAGACTGGCGAGGGTTCCTATGATGAACCGCTCGCTCTTGGCGGTGTCGGGGGTACGCAGCTCCGGGTAGCGACCGAATCCCTTGACCACCATCACCACCCCGATCCCGGCGGGGAAACCCGCGACGATGCAGGCATAGGTTGCGGCGCGTTCGAGCAACCCAATCCAGCGCCCTCCGGGCAGCTCTTTCTCGGCCTTGACCAGCCGGAGATCTATCAGTTCCGGACCGCCCTCCCCCTCCTCGGCGGCCTCACGTCGTTGGGCCTCACGCCGGGTCTGCCAGTCCACCAGCCTGAAAAACCCGCGCACCACCGGTGTGCCCGCCGCCGTGGCCAGCAGAAAACCCAGCACCACCACCGCGACCCGCGAGTACGTCTCCATGTCACCAGCTTCCCACCCAGCACCGACAATTTCATGGACCAGAATTTCCACCAGACCATGGGAAAACGTCCCTGACCGGAGTTAGACTGACGGAACCCTACAGGGCGACGACGCCCGGAAACAGGAGGTCACATGGCCGCCCCGTCAACCCAGCAACGCCCTGCGCTGGTAGCAAAGGAGTTGCGTGTTCCATTCCTGCTGCTTCTGCTGTGCTTCGCCGCCTGGGGCACGGCAGCCAACCTGACCGACGTGTTGGTGGGTGTGTTCCGGAGCATCTTCACCATGACCATCCTCGAGTCGTCGCTGGTGCAGTTCGCGTACTACGGCGCCTATTTCCTGCTGGCGATTCCGGCCGCGATGATCAACCAACGATTCGGCTTCAAGGCCGGCCTGCTGACCGGCCTCGGGCTGGCCGCGATCGGGGGGTTCCTGTTCCTCCCGGCGGCCAAGACCCTCACCTACGCCATGTTCCTGCTGGCGTTGTTCACCCTGGCGGCGGGGCTGTCCATCCTCGAGACCTCCGCGAACCCCTTGGTGATCGCGATGGGCGACGAGGCGACCTCCACCCGGAGACTCAACCTGGCACAGGCCTTCAACCCGATCGGCGCAAACCTCGGTGTGCTGATGGGCGCGGTGTTGATCCTGCCGCACCTGACTCCCGAGACCGCGAAGTCCATCATGAGCGAGGAGGAGGCCCTCGCCGCGCAGGAGGCCGACCTCGGTCTGGTGCTCGGCCCCTATCTCGGCATCGCGGTGGCGCTCGTGGTCATCTGGCTGCTGATCGCCTTCCGCCGACTTCCCCTGCCCCCGCAGGAAGCCGCCCCCGAGGGAGGCAGCGGGCGTTTCGGACGTCTGTGGGGCAACAAGCTGTACCGCTACGGCGTGGCCGCGCAGTTCTTCAACGTGGCCGCCCAGACCTGCGCTTGGACCTACACCATCATCTACGCGCAGGACGTGGTGGGCACATCCCCCGAGGCGGCCGGCTGGTGGCTGCAGGGCAGTCTGCTGCTGTTCCTGGTGGCCCGGTTCGTGATGGTCTTCGTGCTCGGCATCGTGCGGCCGGCGGTGCTGCTGCTCATCATGGCGCTCTTCGGGGTGGGGTGCTGCCTGACCTCGATTCTCGTGTTGAACATCGTCGGTTTGATCGCGGTGGTGTGTATCTCGGCGGCCCTGTCGCTGATGTTCCCCACCATCTACGGCATGGCCCTCAAGGGCCTCGGAGACGACGCGAAGTTCGGTTCCGCGGGCCTGGTGATGGCCATCCTCGGCGGCGCCCTGATCCCGATGGTCCAGGCCCGCGTGATGGACGTCGCCGGATCGGCTGTCGGCTTCGTCGTGCCAGCCGTGTGCCTGGCGTTCGTGGCCGCCTACGCCGCCTACGACATGCTCCGCACCCGGAAGGAGGCATCATGAAAACCCTGTCGAAGTGGCTGGCCGCCACCCTGGCCGTCGGCATCACTGCCGCCCTGGGGGCCTGCGCCGACAACCGGCCACCAGTCAGCATCGGGCTCATCACGAAACAGGAGACGAATCCCTACTGGGTGACGTTGCGCACGGTGGCCGAGGATTCGGCCCGCAAGGCCGGGGCCACCCTCACCACTGCGACGGGCAGCAGCGACGTCGACGTTGAAGCGCAGCGCACGGCCCTGAAGGAGATGGTGGACAAGGGGGTCAACGGCATCCTCATCACCCCGACGAACTCGACCGCCCTGGCCGCCGAGATCCAGGCCGCACGCGACAAGGGCGTCACCGTGATCGCCCTCGACACCCCCATGGAGCCGCAGGAGACCACGAACGCCTACTTCGGCACCGACAACAAGCGGGCCGGGGAACTGATCGGTCGCTACGCCCGGGCCAAGAGCGACGAACTCGGGTTGAGCCCGCAGATCATGATGCTGAACCTTTCACCCGGCATCACCTCGGGTGAGAATCGAAGCGCCGGTTTCCAGGAGGGCTTCAACATCCCCGCCGACTCGGGCTGGGTGGTGGAACAGGCCAACATCGAAGGAGATCGGGGCCTGGCACAGCAGGCGATGACGGAGGCCCTGACGAAGAACCCGAACATCAACGTGGTCTACGCGGTCAACGAACCCGCCGCGCAGGGCGCCGTCGACGCGTTGAAGTCGGCGGGCAAGGATCTGGCGAAGACCGTGGTGGTCGCCGTCGACGGTGGCTGCGAGGCCATGAAGAATTCGGTGCGCCCTGGAGACATCGACGCCACGGCCATGCAATTCCCGCAGAACATGGCACGCGAGGGTGTCGAGGCAATCGTTGCGAAGGTGCGGGAGGGACGCGAACCATCGGGCTACCTTGCTACTGGCACCGAATTGGTCACCGGCTCACCCGCACCGGGCATCACGGTGAAGAACGTCGAATACGGCGTGCGTACTTGCTGGGGCGGCTAGGAGGAGCCGCGAGTGCCGTGATCGGAGACGGCCCGTGTCGAATCCTTCGCGCGGGCCGCGCGCCCCTCACCGCCCGGCTCAACCAATCTCACACACAGCTGCGGGCCGGTTCGCATGTCACGATCCGGCCCGGCAGAGAAAAATCGAGGGGTCAGTGGGCGGTGGCCCAGTCACGTCCGGGCCAGCTCACCTCGGCGTGCTCGGAGGTCTCGGAGGTATGGATGATGGCGGGACGAGCCGTCAGGGTCGGCATCACGACCACAGCGCCGCGGGTGGCGGGGTAGACACCGAACTCGGAGTCGAGGAAACGGTTGAGGAAGTTACGGATGCTCATGACTCCATGCTGCGTCGTGATATCCCATGCGTCCAATACTTGTTTGTAAGATAATCCATGCGGCTAGGTTATAAATATGGATACGAACGTTCTCCGCTGGTTTCAGCTCGTTGCCGACGGCGCCACCGTCACCGAGGTGAGCGAGCTGGAGTGGACCTCCCAGCCCGGGGTCTCGCGGGCCCTGGCCAGGCTCTCCGAGGAGGTGGGCGCCCCCCTGCTGCGGCGCGAGGGGCGCGTCCTGCGCCTCACCCGCGCCGGAGCGACGTTCAAGCACCACGTGGACGCGATGCTCCACCAGCTCGACGACGGCCTGGCCGAGGTTGCCCAGCTGATGGACCCGGAATCAGGAGTGGTCACCGTAGCCTTCCCACACTCGCTTGGGGAGTGGCTAGTGCCCGGGATCGCGGCTGGCTTCCTGAAGAAGCACCCCGACGTGCAGCTGGAGCTGAGCGCCAGGCATGACGAAACCACCCCGGCCACCGGGACCGGATCGGAGATCGACCTGGAACTGACCACGCTCAGGCCTCACGGACGAGCCCACCACTGGCGCGGACTGCTGCGCGAACCACTCCGCCTGTTGCTGCCCGAGGGACATCCACTCGCCGCCGACACCGCCCCCATCCCCCTCGCTCGGCTCGGCGGGGAATGCCTCATCACGATGCGCAAGACCTCACAACTGTGGGTCGTCACCGACTCCCTGCTGTCTCGTCACGGAATCGAACCCACGGCGGGACTCGTCGCCGACGACCTCCCCACGCTCTACGGCTACGTCGCGGCAGGGCTCGGGGTGGCGCTGGCCCCTGGTCGCCTCAGAGCCGGGGTGCGGCTACAGCGCCTCGCGGAGGACGATGCCTTCCGGGAGATAGGGCTGAGCTGGGCGACCGGTCGACGCATGCTGCCGTCGGCCACGCTGTTGAGGGACCACATCCTGGGACTGGCGAAGTCGCGGCGCCTGCCACGCCCCCCAGAAGAGAGTAATGAAGGGTAGCCCTTAAGATCTTTCATATGAAGGGTTTTCCTGAATGCGTGGCTCTCCTGGGAGACGTGGTGCGTTCCCGGGACTCCGACCGGGCGCGCGTTCACGAGGCCCTATTGAAAGCCATCGCCGCCTGCAACAAAGCCCATCCGCCCCTGGATCCGCTGCGCGTGACCGTCGGCGACGAGATCCAGGGCGTCTACGCCACCCTCGGGCAGGCCGTGGCGGCGATGTTGATGCTGCGCGACGAACTACTGGGAACCGCGGAGGTGCGCTGCGGCCTGGGCGGCGGGGACGTGCAGGTCATCGACGCGAAACGTGGCATCCAGGATGGGTCGGCCTGGTGGAAGGCCCGGGAGGCCATCGAACGCGCGGAGGCCTTGTCCCGGCAACCCGGGAACCGTACCTCCCGTACCGCGCTAATCGACACCCGCGCCGTCGCGAATCCCCTCACCGATCCCGCACTTCGCATGGTCGATGCCGCACTGGCCTCCCTCAACCCGGGGGTCCGACGAAGTTGGGTGCATCTTCGGGCAGGCAAGGACAACGCCACAGCTGCGAAACTCGAAGGGATCACCCCGTCGGCCAACTCCCAGCGCATCAACGACCACGGGCTGCGTCCCCTGGCTTGCCTGGTCGAGACCCTGGTCGCTCTTCCCTGACGCGAGTGTCCCCAGGTCTTGGGCCCGACCCGATCACTTCCAGGCTTCGTAGAAGGCCCTGCTGATCTCCGCCAATTCTTCCAGCGTTCCGCCCGGACCCATCGTGGTCCTCCCGACGCCGCCGTGCACCTGGGCGAAGCACTCGTATCCCTTGAATTCGTTGGTTCCGCAGACGGTCTTCCCGATGGTTCGCACTTCCTTCAGGTCCTTGGTCTGCGCTTCGACCGAGCCTCCCTGCATGTAGCCGATGATGAAGAATTTGTCCCTCTTCGCCGTCCAGTAGGTGACGAGGGAGTCCTTGCCATCCGCGGCATTCTTGGTCTCAAAATCGCCGAACTTCCTCGGCATGACGGGGACCACCTGTTTGCTGCCCGTACGCGTCGGGATAGGCGTGCCGCTCGCCTGTGTGGGCATCGTCGCCGTTGCGCTGGAAGCGCTGGTCTCCGGAACGAGGGTGTGTTCTGTGTGCACAGGCGACTCCACAGGCGTGGTGGCCGCGGGGTCAGCGATACCCTGTCCCTCCCGGAGAATCCACCAGAACCCGAAAGCAAAGCCGCACCCCAGGATCAGGAAGAGGACGACGATCAGACCGACGTTGCTTCCCTTCGACGACTGCGGAGGCATTTCCTGACCCGCCGCGGGCCGCTGGTTGTCGCTCATCTTCACCTCCTGCGACTCATGGTAGATGCCGGGCCGGGATCATTGCACTTTCGTGGGCGGTGGCCACTCCCGACGGCGATCGGAACCACCACCCGGAACCGTCAGTCCTCGTTCTCATCGGACTGGACTATCTCACCGTCGGCGTTCTTCTTCGCCCACTTCTTACGACCCCGCTGCACGATCAGCGGATCGGTGGGTTTGATCATCGACGGGTCCTTGCCGTCGTAGTCGTGAAGGTCGAGGAACAGGCGCATGGCGTTGAGACGGGCACGTTTCTTGTCGTTGGACTTGATCCGGTACCACGGTGCGATCTCGGTGTCGGTCTGTTTCAGCATGGCAGTTTTCGCCTGGGTGTAGTCCTCCCAGCGGTCGAGGGATTCGAGATCCATGGGTGAGAGCTTCCACCGCCGCACCGGATCGAGCTGCCGGATCGCGAACCGGGTGCGCTGCTCCCGTTGAGTGACGGAGAACCACAGCTTCGTCACGGTGATCCCCGACTCGATGAGCATCCGTTCAAAGAGCGGCGCCTGCCTCATGAAAATGCGGTACTCCTCGTCGGTGCAAAAACCCATCACCCGCTCCACACCGGCACGGTTGTACCAGGAACGGTCGAACAGCACGATCTCCCCGGCGGTCGGGAGGTGTTCGATGTAACGCTGGAAGTACCACTGTCCACGTTCCTTCTCCGTGGGTTTCGTCAAAGCAACGACCCGCGCTCCACGAGGGTTGAGGTGCTCGGTGAAACGTTTGATCGCCCCACCCTTGCCTGCGGCGTCACGCCCCTCGAACAAGATGATGTGCTTGGTGCCATTGTCCTGAGCCGAGTACTGGAATTTCAACAGTTCGATCTGCAGCTGACGTTTCTCTGCCTCGTACCTGTCGCGCCCGAGAAGGGTGTCGTAGGGGTATTTGTCGCGCCAGGTCTCGACGGCATCACCGAGCGGATCGATGAGGTACTGGTCCTCGCCGTGAACATCACCAACGGTGTAGCCCTCGTTGCGCACCATGTCGATGAATTCACGCAGGTTCTGATTCATGCACCAAGCTTGGCACGTCGCCCACTCGGTCACCTCCCGCGTCCGTTTTCCTTTGAATCGGGGCCGGGATCGGCAATGATTCATGCATGACTGATATCACCCTGAACGGCACCCCCGTTCACACCCACGGTTCGTTGCCCACCGTCGGCACCAAGGCCCCGGAGTTCTCGCTGGTGGGCAACGACCTGTCCCCCGTCACCCTCGCTGACTTCGCCGGCTCCCGGTTGATCCTCAACATCTTCCCCTCCGTCGACACGGGGGTCTGTGCCATGAGCGTGCGTACCTTCAACGAGCGTGCCGCGGGGCTGGAGAACACCACCGTGTTGTGCATCTCGCGTGATCTGCCTTTCGCGCAGGCACGTTTCTGTGGCGCCGAGGGCATCGAGAATGTGGCGGTCGCATCCGATTTCCGCACCACCTTCGGCGAGGACTACGGGGTAACCATGATCAGCGGTCCCCTCGAGGGGCTCCTGGCCCGTGCCGTCATCGTCGTCGACGAGAAGGGCACCGTGGTTCACAGCCAGTTGGTTCCTGAGATCACGACAGAACCCAATTACGAGGCGGCCATCGCCGCTCTCTGACCCGTTCAGGGCGCCACGAGCAGAAAAATCGGTTGCCCCGAGACCTGTTCACGGACGCTCGTGGATCTGCTCAACCACCTTCGGAGAAACGCCCGCTCGCCGGCTGCTCGCTCAGTCGGCGGGTGGGCGGGCCCCCGACCACGTGACGGCCTTCGCGGCACACCTGTTCGCCGCAGAGGCCGCCGCCACCACCGCGTCGCCCCGAGCCAGACGAGCCGCCAGGACACCAACGAAGGTGTCCCCCGCTCCAGTGGCGTCGACGACCTGCTCCACGACCACCGGCGGGATCGCGTGCACCTCGGTTCCGTCGTCGACAAGAGCACCGCGTTCCCCGAGGGTCATCACGACGCTCCGGGCACCGGTTCGTTCCCGCAGCCGGCGGAGCAGCTCGGCACCGGTCTCATCCGAGGTCGTCAGCTGCGCCGCCTCGTGTTCGTTGACGACGAGGGGATCCGCGGCGCCGTACCAGGGTGGCGGGCTCTCGGGCGCGGGGGCGGCGTTGATCACCAGCCGCGCCCCGGTGCGGGCGGCGAGTGCGACCGCTTCCTGCTGAGCAGCCGGTGGTATCTCGTTCTGCGTCACGACGACCCGGGGTTCGACGTCACCGACCGGAAGAGTGACGTGGGCGTTGGCTCCCTGGACGACGACTATCGTGTTCTCCCCCCGCGAATCCACCTGGATGAATGCGGTGCCGGTGGGAACGCCGGTCAGCCGCCGCAACCACCGGGTGTCCAGGCCCGCTCCGTCAAGGGCCGCACCCTGGCGACCTCCTGCATCGTCATCGCCGACGGAACCGACCATTGCGACCCGAACCCCGTCGCGGGCCGCGGCGACGGCCTGATTGGCCCCCTTGCCGCCGCACGAGAGCGCGAACTCGGAGGCCAGGAGCGTCTCCCCGGGGCCCGGGAGCCGCTCCACGGACACCACGATGTCCTCGTTCACGGATCCCACGACCAGCACATCGATACCCATGTCCCACCTTCCGTATCACCCTGTTGACCCGCTTCGCTGTCCCAGCATGTCACGAGAACCTCGTTCAGTCGTTTCGCTGCGCCCGGATTCGAAACGCCGCGCGGGTGTCTCGTACGCGAGGCCTGAGCCTCAGCGCAGGGTGGCGCGGAAGTGCAGACCCACCTCCGGGTCGACGAGGACTTCCTGGGCCGCGGCGATCCCGTCGACGGTGAGGGTGGCATCGAGGGGGGTGGCCCGTTTCACCAGGGCCAAGGCGATCGGTCCCAGTTCATGATGGCGGGCGGAGGAGCCGACAAACCCCACCGACCTGCCGCCCACCTCCAGCGCGGACCCGACGGCGGGCAGCGCCTCAGCGGTGCCGTCGAGGTGCAGCAGCGTCAGACGACGGGGCGGACGACCCAGGTTGTGGACGCGCGCCACCGTCTCCTGGCCGCGGTAGCAGCCCTTGTCCAGATGGGTGCCGAACAGGCCGATCTCGTTGGGAATGGTGCGGGCGTCGGTGTCGACGAAGATCCTCGGTGTTCCCGAGGCAATCCGGTGCGCGTCGAAGGCCCAGGTCCCGGCGGGCCTACCCTCGGGCAGTGGCGCATCCGCGGGACGGAACACCTCGCGGCCCCCTAGCGCGGGGCGGTGAATCCACTCGCCGGGGATCTCCACGTCGTTGCCGACCCAGGCCAAGCGCAGGTCGTCGCGGGGACGCACCTCCACCCGCATCGTGAAACGCATTGAGGTCAGGAAATCCACCAGCGCGGCGGCGCGTCCCGGTTCGGTCCAGGCCAGCATCCGCGTCCCATCGTCCACGCCGGCCAGGACGTGTTCGACGTGCCCGTTCGGCGAGAGCACCAGCGCCTCGACGGAGCTGCCTGGTTCGAGGGATTCGAGGTGCTGCGAGGTGAGCGAGTGCAACCAGCCAAGCCGGTCCGCCCCGGTGATCTCCAGGACGTCGCGGTTGGACAGGTCCACCACCGCCTCCCCGGCCTCGATGGCGCGCGCCTCCGCGACCGGGTTGCCGTGGTGCCAGACGAGACCGGCATCCACACCGTCCTCGACGAGAATCGCGCTCACTGTTTCGCCAGGCGCGCCCACATGTGGGGTCGCAGATCGTGGTCGGCGGTGGAGCGGTCGAGGGCGTACATCAGATCGCCCTCCACCTTGCCGTAGAGCCGCTGCCCGGAGGTGTGGCTGACGGCGGCACCCTCGGTGCGCACGACGGCGTCGGTGAGCAGGTCGATGCGAGTCACCTGGATCTTGCCGACCAGCACCTCGGTCCAGCCGTCGGAGTTCGTGAGTGTCACCTCGAGGGATGCGTCGCGTTTCGGCCTCCAGAAACCGGTTTCCATGCCGAGCGGCTGATCGAACTTCCCGTCCTCACCCATGCCGAAGACCTGGGAGACGTAGAACAGATAGGCACCGCCGTTATGGGTGAACTCGATGCGCTGCTCGAAGGTGAAATCGTTGCCCTCGTGGTCGGTGCCGTTGCCGGAGCCCTCCCACACGCCGACGAGCCATCCGAGCGCCACCAGCTCCGGATTGAGACCCTCCGGCACCTCGATGTCGATGTTCTGGAAACCCTCCACGCTCAGTCCTTTCGTCCCTTGAACCCGCGCAGCAGCTTGGTTGCAGCCAACGCCAGCGCGGCGACCGCGATCCCGGCGGCGGCCACCGCGAGCACCCACGCAGTGATCATTCCCACGAACCGCAACCCTACCTGTCACTCACCGGACAACGTGGTAGACAGCACCTATGCGTGCTGTCATCACCCGGGTGTCCTCCGCCAGTGTTTCCGTTGACGGGGAGGTGGTGGGCGAGCTACCTCGCCCCGGTTTGCTGGTGCTGGCCGGCGTCGGTCGCGACGACGACGCCGCGGCGGCGAAGACCCTGGCCGCGAAGATCTGGGGGCTGCGGATCCTGCGCGACGAGCTCTCGGCCAGCGACGTCGACGCCCCGATTCTGGTGGTCAGCCAGTTCACGCTGTTCGCCAGCACCCGGAAGGGACGCCGTCCCGGCTGGTCGAAGGCCGCCCCGGGGCCGGTGTCTGAGCCGATCGTCGAGGCCCTCGCCAGCGAGCTGGAGGCTCTCGGCGCCACCGTCGAACGCGGTCGGTTCGGGGCCGACATGCAGGTGACCTCGGTCAATGACGGCCCGGTCACCATCCTCATCGACACCGCGAACTGGGAGTGACCCCACCGATAAAGCAGGCAGGGCACACGCGGGACCAGCGGGTCCGCTGACGTGACACCCCTCAGCCGCGGCCCAGGAACTCCACGCGGGAGACGACGACAGCGTTGGCCTCAGTTTCCGAACCTTCGGGGTCGGTGGTGGACAACACCGTCATGAGAACCTCGTCGGTGACGCTGGGTGGGAATCGCACTTCCTGGGCCCCCGGTTGGCTGATGTCGAGCGGCTGCACGGTCCAGGAGCCGTCGGAAAAGGTCCAGCGCACCGCCGTGATCTTGCGACCCCTCCGGTAGGCCTCATCGGTGGTGTCCCCGTTGATGATGCGCACCCCGACCAGTTCCGTTCCGGGCAGGAAACCGAAGGTGACCGCCTCCCCGACCCCACCACCGGGGCAGCGCCAGGCGGTCTCGGCCCGGGCGTCCACCAGCGCAGAGGCCCGGTCCTGTCGGTCCTGTGAGCACTCCCCGGTGGCTCGGGCGGCAGCGATGGAAACCACGGCCCCGTCATACGGGGTCAGGTCGAGATTGCTGGTGACCGACGGACTGGGGCTCGGTAAGGAATTCTCGCTTTCCGGTTGCATGATCAGCCGCGTCCCTATGACCCCGACCAGCGCCGCCGCGACGCAGCTCACGATCACCAGGCGCAACGAGACCCAGTGGGGCCTGCGTTCCCCGCTGCCCATGGAAGCGGATGACCCGTCACCCGACGCGGTGGCACGCACGTCAGAGGATTCAGAGTTGGTCTGCCGGAAATACTCGTCGGGCAGGCGCTTTGACATGCGGTCATGCTACGCCGTCACACCGCACCATCACGACACCCGACCAAAGCCGCTGATCCTGTTTCCCTGGCCGGAAAGCCACAGTGCGCTCTCCCTGCCCACTCACTGCAAGGCGTCAGGGACACCTCACACCATTCGCCGAATCTTCCACGAAACGCGACGAAAACTTCCATTTGACGGGAAAAATACGCAGGCGGAACGAACACCAGCGGTCGAGACATATCCAGAGAAAACCCTCACTTTAATTGTTTTCTTGACTATCTACCCCTCTCCCCTCTACCCTCGATTTGTTCAGCTTGATACTTACGAAAGTATCTTGAGAAAACGAGGTCATTGATGCCCGCAAGCATTCACCACAGTAGGCAAGGCCGCCTGGCCGGCGTCTACGAGGCCCTCGTCGCACACCCGAACGCCACCGTCAGTTCGCTGATGAAACGGACCCGCCTGTCGCGTCCCACCATCACCACCCTGCTCGATTCCCTCACGGAGCTGGGCCTGGTCGCCCCCCAGGGAGCGGAGGGCAACGTCGGTCGCCCCGCCGAAACCTGGGCTCCCCGCAAGGACGCCGGGGTGGTCATCGGCGTCGACCTCCTCCACCGCAGCGCGCTGCTGGCGGTCGCCCGCCTCGACGGGGAGATCATCGATACCGACCACAGGTCCGATGTCAGCGTGGATTCCTCGGCCCGGTTCACCACCCTGCTGGACCTAATCAGCAAACACATCACCGAGGGCACCGCGGGCCCGCCGCTGGCGATTGTCGTCTCCACCACCGGCACCGTGGACCTCGACGGTCGCCTGATGCGCAGCGATGCTGTCCCCCAGTGGGAGGGTTTCGCCCTCGGTCGCGAACTCTCGCAACGCCTGCACCTGCCGGTGCGGATCGAGAACGACGTGAACGCCTCCGCCTTCGGGGAATTCGCCCTGCGCTGTGGCGATGGTTCCCTTCAGCCCACCGATGACCTCCTCCTGATCGCCCTGTCGCGGGCCATCGTCACCGGCCTCGTCATGGGAGGCGAGCTGCACCGGGGAAACCGACACAACGCGGGCGAGGTGGGGTTGCGCATCATCGACGAGTCCGGTCCGGCATCGGGGAACCTGGCGCGCGCGGCGGAGAGCATCGGAACCGTCTCTGCGGTCCTCGATCCCGCATGCATCGTTTTGTCCCTGCCGAACCGCGAGTCTCCGGGCATCCTCGCCGAGATCATCGATCACCTGCGCATCAACCGCGAGTCGAGTGCAGCCGAGCTGAACCTCCAGGTTTCCCGGCTCGGGCAGGGAGCCGCAATCGTCGGTGCTCTGTCGCTCGCCCTCCGGGAGGCCAGGACCGCTCTTTTCGGCGAGTCCACCCGGCTGATTCCGATTCCCAAGGAAATCGGCCACATCACGAGAATCACAGCGAGAGGAATCCATTCGCCAATGTCCATGGCACAACCGGCGGCCTCGGAGCGCGCCACGCTGCGTATCGGCGTGGTCGGGGTGGGAGCCCGGGCCGACATCGCCAAACATTTCGAGCTCCCGAGGCTCAACTGCCGCATCACCGCCGCCGCTGATCCGCACCCAGATGCGGAAGCACGTCTCCCACAGCGTCTCGGTCGCAGCGATATCAAACTGACGCGCAACGTCACGGAGCTGATCGCCGAGGGCATCGATGCGGCCCTGGTCACCTCCCCCGACGACACCCACGCGAAGATAACCTGCGAGCTGCTCCGGGCCGGGATTCCCGTCTACGTCGAGAAACCCCTGGCGACCCGCATGGACGACGCCATCGAGATCCTGCGCACCGCCTACGAGACCGGAACGAAGCTCTACGTGGGGCACAACATGCGGCACATGGACGTGGTGCGTTCGATGCGAGACCTGATCCGCCGCGGCGCCATCGGCGAGGTGAAGGCGATCTGGTGCCGTCACTTCGTCGGCAACGGCGGCGACTACTACTTCAAGGACTGGCACGCCACCCGCGAACACGCCACGGGTCTGCTGCTGCAGAAGGCCGCCCACGACCTGGACGTGATGCACTGGCTGGCCGATTCTCACACCACACAGGTCACCGCCATGGGTGGCTTGACCCTCTACGACCGCATCACCGATCGCCAGGATCGTTCCGGGCAGCTGCTGGGCGACTGGTTCGACATGGAGAACTGGCCGCCGCTGTCGCAGAAGGGCCTCAACCCGGTGGTGGACGTCGAGGACATCTCGATGATGCTGATGCAGATGGAATCGGGTTTGTTCGCCTCCTACCAGCAGTGCCACTACACCCCCGACTACTGGCGCAACTACACCGTGATCGGCACGGAGGGTCGCATCGAGAACTTCGGTGATTACGAGGGTGGCCACATCAAGCTGTGGAATCGGCGCCACCTCTACGACCCTGAGGGCGACGCCCGGTTCCCGATCAAGGGCGACGACAAGGGACATGACGACGCCGACGTCCTGACGATCAGCGAGTTCGTCTCCTTCATCACCGACGGCACCCCGACCGACACGTCCCCGCTGGGCGCCTGGTATGCCGTCGCTGCGGCCATCACCGCCACCGATTCCCTCCGCAACGGCTCTTCTCCCCGGGACATCCCGGAGCTGGACCCGGACATCGTCACCTACTTCACCAACAACCAGGTCAAGTGACCACTGATCAAAAGGAGAGAATCCGATGAAGCGTCGCACCTTTCTGGCAGCCGCCTCGGTGCTCGGAGCGGCGTCCACCCTGTCGGCCTGTTCTGGACAGGAGAAATCCGGCGAGGAGCTGAGCAAGGACACCAAAGCTGAGCTGACCCTGTTCTACTGGGACAAGAACCAGGCCCCCACCGTCGAGGCCAACATCCAGGCCTTCACCAAGGAGTACCCGAACATCACGATCACCCCCTCGGTGGCGGCCTACAAGGACTACTGGACCAAGCTGCGCACCCAGGCCGAGGGCGACCAGCTGCCCGACGTGTTCTGGATGAACGGACCCAACATCCAGCTCTACGCCTCCAATGGGATGCTCGCCGAGATCGACGACCTCAAGGACGTCGCCTGGGACAAGTACCCGAAGGCGCTGGTGGATCTCTACACGGTGGAGGGCAAGAAGTACGGCGTCCCGAAGGACTACGACACCATCGCCTGCTTCATCAACAAGGAGATCTTCGCCAAGGCCGGGGTGCAGGTGCCCACCGGGGAGTGGACGTGGGAAGAGCATCACGCCGCAGCCAAGGCCATCGCTGATGCCCAGGCCGGGTTTGGTGTGGTCGTGGGGCTCGACGACGCGCAGTCCAGCTACTACAACACCATCCACCAGGCCGGTGGATACGTCATCAAGGACGGCAAGTCGGGCTTCGACGATCCGAAGAGCATTGAGGGCGTCCAGTACTGGGCGGATCTGGTCAAGGACGGCTCGATGCCTGACATGCAGGTTCTCGCCGACACCCCCGCGAAGCAGCAGTTCCTCAACGGTCAAGCCGGTATTTTCTGGTCAGGTTCCTGGATGGTGAAGGAACTGCGTCGACAGTTCACCGGCGACGAGGTCGTCGTGGTCCCGCTGCCGAAGAAAGAAACCCAGGCCACCATCATCCATGGTCTGGCCTACGTCGCCTCGGCGAAGTCGAAGAACCTCGCTGCCGCCAAGGCGGTGGTCAGGGCGTTCAGCAGCCAGGCGGCGGCTGAGACCGAAGCGGCCAACGGCACCGCGATCCCGGCTTTCAGCGGCACCCAGGCCAAGTGGCTGGAACAGGCCCCCAGCTGGAACATCGACGTGTTCACCAAGGCCGCAGAGACCTACGCGGTGCCCTACCCGGTCTCGAAGAACACCTCCGCCTGGGCCGACAAGGAAACCAACCTCAGCGAGGTGTTCACCGGCAAGGTGACCGCCGAGGAGGGCTGCAAGAAACTGGCCGCCGAGATGAACACGGCGCTTGGCCAGGAGTGAAGGAGTAAACGAAAATGACCGTCGACAGGAGTGACGGAGCGAAGGCATCGTACTCCCGGCGACGTCGCGTCAACCCGATGTCGGCAGGGGCCTGGCCCCTGCTGTTCATCGGGCCCCTGATGCTCGGCGTCCTCATCTTCTACTATTTTCCGATCATCGGAAATTTGTACACGTCGCTGACCAGGAGCAATGCCTTCGGCGGCGATCAGAAGTTCGTCGGGCTGGACAATTATTCCTCCCTTTTCTCCCGCCCTGATTTTCCCTCCGCGATGATCAACACCCTCTTCTACACAGCCGTGGTGCTGTTGGCTGTGCCGATCTCGGTGGTGATCGCGTCGCTGCTGGAACTTCCGGGCTTGAAGGGACGCGCCGTCTACCGGGTGTTGTTCTTCATGCCCTACCTGGCGATGCCGGTAGCGATCGTGCAGGTGTGGCGGCTTTTCTACAACGGCAACTTCGGGTTGTTGAACCAGATGCTGAAGACCATCGGGATATCGGACCCGCCCTACTGGCTGTCAACCCCCGGGGTGGTCATGTTGGCTGTCGCGATCTTCGGGATCTGGGGGTCGATCGGGTTCAACGTCATCATCCTCTCGGCAGGCCTGAAGGCGATCCCGAAGGAACTTTACGAGGCGGCTCAGATTGACGGGGCCAGTTCCTGGCACCAGTTCAAGAGCATCACGGTCCCGCTGCTGACGCCGTCGATCTTCTTCCTGACGATCATGCAGGCCATCGGCGGGTTCCAGCTGTTCGATGCCCTCTACGCGATGCTGGGCGCAGGCAATCCCGCCGCCAACTCGTCGCGGTCGCTGGTCTCGTTGTTCTACCAGGAGGCCTTCATCAACAACAACCGGGGGGCCGGGGCCGCGGTTTCTATCCTGATCCTCGCGCTCGTCGGCGTAGTGACGGCAATTCAGTTCTGGGGACAGAAGAAGTGGGTGCACTATGTCTGATCGACCGCGCAAGGGCATGCACAAGCAGAGCCGCCTTCTGCCCGCCCACATCGTTTTGACCCTCGGCGGGTTGACCATGGTCTTCCCGTTCGTGTGGCAGGTGCTGATGTCGCTGTCGACGAACGCCGAGATCCAGGCGGTGCCCCCGCAGTTCCTCCCGGCCTCACCGCAGTGGGGCAACTACGCGGAGGTCCTTGCCAGGATTCCTTTCCTGTCGCAGTTCTGGACGTCGTTCCTGATCACCGCGCTCCGCACGGGAGCCCAGCTGATCCTGTGCTCGATGGCCGGTTATGCCTTCGCCCGGATGCAGTTCAAGGGTCGCAACGTGCTGTTCGGGTTGCTGCTGGCGATCCTCATGATTCCCAGCCAGGCGTTCCTGATCGCCCAGTACCAGATCATCAAGGGCCTCAACCTGCTGGAGACCCCGTGGGGCATCGTGTTGCCGGGCCTGTTCTCGGCCTTCGGGACGTTCCTGATGAGGCAGGCGTTCATGTCGCTGCCGAAGGAGCTGGAGGAGGCGGCACGCCTGGACGGCTGCAACCCCTGGCAGGTGTTCTGGAAGGTGATGTTCCCGCTGGTCAAGCCCAGCCTGTTCGCCGTCGCCATCACGACGGTGCTGTGGAGCTGGAACGACCTGTTGTGGCCGCTGATCGTGACCACCCGCGAGTCGAACATGCCGCTCAGCGCCGGCATCGCGACCTTCGCAGGCCAGCACACCTCCGATTGGAACCTCATGATGGCTGCCTCCGCCATGGCCATGGCGCCGATCTTCGTGTTGTTCTTCTCCATGCAGCGCAAGGTCATCGAGGGGCTCGCTACCTCCGGTTTGAAGGGCTGAGCTCTTTCCGAGGCCCACTCAGTGGGCCTGTGAGGCAATCCGCCGGGTTTTCACTCGAAGGCGATCTCCAGTTCCTCCGCGACCTTGTGGAGGCGCTTGTCGCGGGTCCACAGGCACGCCCCGGGCACCACGAGAACAGAGCCGATGAGACTGACGTCCACCAGGCTCAGGCCTCGGCCCCACAGTCGCCTGGAATCGACGAGGTGCAGCAGCTCATCGTCACGGAGGCTAGGGAATCGATACAGGTTGGACAGGTATGACGTGCGCACCGAACGGGCGGGCATGGAACTCAGCGACAGCTCCCCGATGACCATGGCGTGACAGCCCGCCTCGTCGCCGCGCAGCAGGCGCACCAGGCGCAGGTCGCTGCGACGGAAATGGTCGATCCAGACGGAGGTGTCGACGAGGATCACTTCGCGAGGTCCCCGATGTCCCGGGTCCGTGACGAAGCCTGTGCGTCTGGTTCAGTACCGCCGAGGGCGGCCAGCCGGCGGGCGCTCTCCACGCGGATCAACGTCTCCAGGCCTTCACGAAGCAGGACGGAGCGTTCCTTGACACCGGTCAGTTCCTGGGCGCGCGCCACCAGATCGTCGTCAATGGTAACGGTGGTTCTCATGAGTCGTCCTCTCCGGCATCAAACGTAGCATCAGCTGATGCACGCAATGGCTCCCCACCCACGATCGAAGCACACGACGGGGTCGCTTCGTGCGGTGTGAGTAAAAATCCTTCCGCCCACCCCCGAGACACGGGACATTCGCCTGAGCGCCTCCCCGTCGACTCAGTCGGGCAGCGTCTCTGCGATCAGGTCCTCTAGGAGGTCGATGGCCGCCCGGGAGCCCAGTCCCCCGACCAGCACCCGGATGGCCAGCCCCTCGGCCAGGGCCATGAGGCGCAGCGCGACGGTGGGGGCGTCGGCGACTCCACATTCGTCGAGCAGCGCAGCCGCCTCCTGCACACCCCCCGCGTGCCCCTGCTGCACCAGTTCGGCGACGACGGGGTCGTCGACGCTTTTGGCTTCGTAGGCCAGCCAGATCGAGGTTCCGATCGCGAATTCGGGGGTGGTCGGGATCCGCCCCAGGACGAGCCGGCGCAGCCTCTCCGCGGGGGTGGCGTCGTCGGCGGCCTCGAACCGCTGGGGCGCCATTTTCAACAGCTCCCGGCAGCTGTCGCGAACGAGTTCCTCCCGCGAGGCGTGGTAATGCTGGATGCGACCCACGGAGATCCCGGCCTCGGCAGCGACGGAACGCAGGGTCACGCCCTCGATCCCCCGTTCGGCAATGACCGCCCACACCGCCTTCGCTATCTCCCGGCGTCGCACGTCGTGATCCACTAATTTCGGCACGGGACAAGCATAGAACTTTTTGCGATGCACTTGCATTGCAAAGGAAACAGTGCAAATGTATTGCTATGGTCGCAGAAGTTTCCCCTGAACCCACGTCACGTCCTCCTCGTCGGAAACGCCGCCGGTTGCTGATCCTGACCCTGATCGTCTCGCTCGCCGCGAACGCTCTCCTGCTGGCCACGCGCGGCGGCCCGAAGGTCGGGCAGTGGCGCAGCACATCGGCCCGCGAGACCTACCTCGCCGCCTATCGGGAAGTGGCGGCGAGCATGCCCGCGGCGCAGGAGCACGACATCGCGACCTCCTGGGGCACGGTGCACGTCGCGCTGTTCCCGGGGCCTGAAGGATCAACCAAAGCTCCCGTTCTGCTGCTGCCCGGCTGGGGTGCGGGCATCCCGATGTGGCGCGACCTCCTGCCGGTCCTGACCCGCGAACGCCCCGTCTACGCCGTCGACGCGCTGGGGGACGCGGGCCTCAGCAGCCAGACGGTGCCGCTGGGAAACCCCGAGGCGAACGCCGGGTGGATCAGCGAGACCCTCACTGCGCTCGAGGCCCCGCCCGTGCATGTCGTCGGGCATTCCTTCGGCGGCTGGCTGGCCACCAACTTCGCCCTGCACCATCCCGAACAGACGGCCTCGTTGAGCCTGTTCGATCCGGTGCAGACGTTCTCCACCTTGACATGGGAGGTCTACCTGTTGGCCATCCCTGCATCGATCCCGCTGCTACCGCAGTCGTGGCGCGACGCTGCCTTGGCACGGATCAGCGGCAACGAGACCATCGATCACAGCGACCCCCTGACCCGCTTGATCGACGCGGGAACGAAGGGATACTCCTCCGCCCGCGACCTCCCACAGCAGTTCACCAGCACCCAACTCAGTTCCCTGAGCGTCCCGGTGTACGCGGCGATGGCGGGAAACAGCACGGTTCTGGCCGATCCCCCGGGTGCGGTGCGTCGCGCCGAGGAGTTCGTTCCCACGGTGGAGGCGAGTCTTTGGGAGGGGGCCACGCACTCGCTACCCCTGGAGGAACCGGAGAAGGCCGGAGCTGCGGTTCTCGACTTCATGAACCGCCACGAGCACCCGTGAGAGCCAGGACTCAAGCGGTCAGGGCCGCTGCCGCCTCCATGAGCATCCATCCCGAAAGCTGCACCGACAGGTCGCGTTCCGTGGTCCACTGACGCCGTGCGGGTTTCTGCGCGGGTTGGTTCCACTCGGGCCCGAAGCTCGGCAACCCGTCCGCGTCCTTGGCCGCGTTGCGCCAGGCAGCGTCCGCGGAGGAACGCACCATGTGGGCGGCGAGCTGACGGGTGTCGTCGCCTCCCTCGAACCGGTTGGCCACGAGCGTCAGGTAGCGGGCCAGGATCCCAGCGAACAGACCGCCATCGCCCCCGCCCTGACCGGTGAGCACCCCGTCGGAGTCGCTGAGATGCCGCCACGTGGCGGAGACCAGGTCTGCGATCCGACGTGGGGAGTCCGGCCCCATCACCTCCAGCTCAGCACCCAGCACGATTCCCTGGCAGTAGGTGTAGACGGTGGCGTCGAGACGCGCTCCTTCCTGGGAGGTCACCACCCCGTCGGCCACTAGCCCGCTGCCGAGCATCAAATTTTCGGCGATCCAATCGGTGATCCGCATCGCTTCGTCGCGATATCCGGCGCGGGCCAGCATGATGGCGACCGGCCCGTTGGCGGGGGCGTTGAGGAAGTCGTCGCCGATCCGCCAGGGCACCACACCCTCGGGTCGGATCGCACCGCGGCAGGCCCGGATGATGGAGTCGACGCTGACCGAGGTCCCGAGGACGTCGTTGCCGCGCTGAAGGGCGAGCCCCCACCAGGCCATGTCGTCGTAGTAGCTGTTCGTGCGTTTGAAGCCGTTGCGGATCACACTGGCGCGCACCATTTTCCGCGCCAACCGGGCCCGGTTCTCTTCGGGGTGACGGATCTGGGCGTCGATGATGCAGTCGAACAGGTGCGCCTGCCACCAGTATTGCCATGCCAGGAACAACCGGTGGGACAGCCTCACGGGATGGGATACCATCCCGAGTCGGGTCCCGGGAAGCGCCCAGAGACGTCGGATACTGCGGGCACATACGATACGTTCCGCCAGCGCGGCACGCTCAGCGGGACTGGAGATCTGCATTTCATCCTCCTGTTCCCCACGGGGATGGTCATGGCCCAGTTAACCAGCGAGCCCCGTCACACGATGCCGGTTCGGAAGAAAATCATCGCACCCGAAGCGTCCACACCGATCAGATCGGTTACACAATCAAAAAATGCCGTGGCGACCGACCGTCCACAACGGGCAGCCGCCACGGCAGCTTCTATGTCTCGACGGCGTGCTCAGTCATCGAAGTCGTGACCGGCAGCGTCCGCCTCCTCGATGAGAGTGGCCAATGTGTCGTCCTCCACCAGGTACGGGGCGAGGGCGGTCAGGAAGGCATCGAGCTCCGCTGGAGTGCCCTGGGCCGAGAACATGCTGCTCTCGGGGTCCATGCTGACCTCGGGAGCCAGGCCTTGGGAGACGAGCCAGTTCGCCACGCCTTCCCAGAAGTAGCCATTGGGTTCGTGATCGTGGGCCTCGACGACCTTCCACGTGGGTGGTGCGTCGCATTCGAAGAAAACGGAACGGCTGCCGTCGTCGAGATCGATGGACTTCACGAAATCCGGGATTGCCTCAGACACTGCTCACTCCTTGTCGCGTTGATGATGGGACTGTTGTCCGTCGCACAGTGTGGCAGGTCACCGCCCGGCGGGCTCATGCTGGTTGATGTGCACGGTCTCACCCGTTCCGCCCATGCCGTTTACTGGCAGCCTCCGCCCGGTAGATTGGTGTCCGGGAAATCCTGAGTGATCGTGTCGCAGCCACGACTTCCGGAAACGGACGCCGGGAGCCTGTCCTGTCTGGTGCAGGACCGTCTGCAGCGAGAACATGTCGTTCAGCGTTTCCCGGGTTCGTGGCCATTTGGAACCACACGAGGCGAGAGGCGCGTTGACATGCAGCAGTCGGGATTCACACTGGACACCGGTTCTCGGAAAACCGTTCTGGAGATCAGCGCCCGCGGTCGATTGGTGCTCACCAACCCGGTGTCGAACCGTGGCACCGCGTTCACCGACGCCGAGCGGGAACAGCTCAACCTGGCGGGGCTGCTGACCAACCGGGTCTCGAGCATCGAGGAGCAACTGCAACGCACCTACGGCCAGTTCAGCCGCTGCCCTTCTCCGCTGTCGAAGTTCATCTACCTGTCGCAGCTGCGGGACCGCAATGAGGTGCTGTACTACCGTCTGGTCAGCGAGCACCTGGAGGAGATGCTCCCCATCGTCTACACCCCCACCATCGGGGAGGCCATCGAGAGGTTCAGCCACGAGTACGTCGGCACCCGGGGCGTGTTTTTGTCCATCGACCATCCCGAACGCATCGAGGAGTCGCTGCTCAACTTCGAACTGCCTCCCGAGAACGTCGATCTGGTGGTGGTCACCGACTCCGAGGGGATCCTCGGCATCGGTGATCAGGGGATCGGCGGCATTCAGATCGCCATCGGGAAGCTGGGGCTGTACACGGCAGCCGCGGGCATTCATCCGCAACGCGCCATTCCGGTGGTCTTGGACGTCGGCACCGACAACTTGGGGCTGCTGCACAGCGACCGCTATCTGGGGGAGCGTCACGCCCGGGTCCGTGGTGACCAGTACGACGAGTTCATCGACCGCTTCGTCCGGGTGGTCACCGAGGTGTTCCCCAACGCGATGATCCACTGGGAGGATTTCGGTGTCGCCAACGCCCACCGCATCCTGCAGCGCTACGCCACGGAGGTCTGCACCTTCAACGACGACATCCAGGGCACCGCCGCCGTCGTCCTGGCCGCTGTGATCGCTGCTGTGCGACGCACCGGGATCCCGCTGCGCAAGCACCGGTTCGTGATCTACGGGGCCGGGACTGCGGGCATCGGGATCGCCGACATGATCCAGGGCGCGCTCAGCGCGGCGGGCCGTGAGCCGGGTCAGTTCTACGCCTTCAACCACAACGGGTTGATCATCGAGGACAGCTCCGGGACGCGGGAGTTTCAGAAGCCCTACGCGCGGCCCCGCTCCGAGATCGATGGCTGGGACGTCGCGGATCCGCATCGGGTGAACCTCCTGGAGACCGTCCGGAATGCCCAGCCCACCATTCTCATCGGCGCCTCCGCGCGCGCCGGGGCGTTCTCGGAGGAGGTGGTGCGGGAGATGCACTCGTACTGCGAACGTCCAGTGATCATGCCGCTGTCCAATCCCACCGACCGTTGCGAGGCCCGCCCCTCGGATCTGCTCGACTGGACCGACGGCAAGGCCCTGATCGCGACGGGCAGCCCGTTCGAGCCGGTGCGGCGCGGTTCCGTGCATCACACGATCGCGCAGGCCAACAACGCCCTCATCTTCCCGGGCCTGGGGCTGGGGGTGTCGGTGGTGCGAGCCAGGCTGGTCAGCGAGGAGATGATTTACGCGGCGGCTCAGGCGTTGGCCGGGCTCGTCAACGAGCACCAGCCGGGCGCATCACTGCTGCCGACCATGCGCGACCTCCGGATGGTGGCGGCGACGGTGGCGAAGGCGGTCGCGGAGACCGCCGAGTCGCAGGGGCTGACCAGGCGTCCGTTGACCAACCCGATCCAGGACATCTACGAGCGCATGTGGAAACCGGAGTACCCGGAGTTGCGCATCGTGTGATCCGGCGCATTCACGGGATTCCTGCCAGTCGGTTCAACTCCGAGCGTCAAGACCGCGGTTCCCCTGCGCACCGCACCGACTTTTCCAGTATTCAGTCATCCTGTTCAAACCCGCATTCACGAATCAATTCGGGAGTATTCTGCGCTCACACCACCAGGTGGGCCATCACGAATCACAGGAGAACACGGTGTCTCGGATTTTATTCATTTCCCGACGGACTGCCGCGCTGGTCGCGACACTGATATCGACTTTTCTCCCACTGACCGGTTGCACGATCTACACCACCGCTCCCCCGCCCGCGACGACGACCACCGCCGAGGGACGCAGAACGATCACCAGCACGGAAGGAATCGGGGACTCCGACGCCCACAATCCCGAAGCCCGCGACACTCGGACCCAGAAACCAGCTACCCCCACGGCCAAGGAGACGAAACCGAACAACCCAGGAATCTATCCCGGCGCCGGCGGTCCCCGACCAGCCCACGCCACTCTTATCACAGCGGTCTACCCGGTGGAAGGTGTCGCATCCGTCCCCATCATGGCTGTCATCAAAACCCCTTCGGGAAACATCGGCTGCGAGATCACTCCGGATTACGCTGGTTGCGGAATCCAGAGCTACAAATCAGACGAACCATATGGCAGCGTAAATGGCATACCACGGTGGTGGGTGCCCATCGATGGGTCCGTCGATAAAGTGGAGGCGGTACGCCACCATCTGTTCTCGAATCCCGACCGCGAACCCCAGGTTGTCCCCTATGGCACCGTCGTCTACTACGAGAGCTATGTGTGCGCCTCCGAGGAGAACGGGCTGACCTGCTGGAACAGCGATACCGGCCACGGCGCCTTCATGAATCGCGACGGAGTCACCACTTTCTGACCAATACCACGACATCCCCTTGGGGAGCGTCGGCACCCACTCGCAGAAGCTCGCGTCTCATGCACACAGATGAAGCTTCTGGACGCCCCCACCCCACCGGCGAGCACCGTTATGCTTGGGGTACCGCGTAGATTGCCCGACGAGGGACCCGTGGTGGTGTGAGCCGCTGCGAGACCTGTGGTCGTGTCGCATCCCCTAGGGAGCGCTCGCAGGGGTTTGACTAGGTGTTTTACCCCGTGACAACTCAACAGAGTGATGGTGCCGGGGTCTGTGGGGCGCAGCGCTCGCAGACGTTGATAAAGTCCCTTGTCAGGACCGCCTTCCGAGGCGAGCCATTGTTCCGGTCTCTAAGACCGGACTTCATTGAGACCCAACTGTTCGGGACGCACCGAGAGCCTCCGCGCCAGATTGTTCCGGTCTCTAAGACCGGACTCCATTGAGACTGCCGGCGGCGTGGAGGATCCGTTCCAGTCGTACCGCAAATTGTTCCGGTCTCTAAGACCGGACTTCATTGAGACCTCGGGGCGGCATATTTCATCTGCTACCTGCCGAATTGTTCCGGTCTCCAAGACCGGACTTCATTGAGACTTGACGACTTCGGCCATTCCGCGGCCAACTTCGGCGAATTGTTCCGGTCTCTAGGACCGGACTCCTTTGCGACTCGACCAGCCCCTCCGGGCTCAGAATCCGGGGCTCTATTGCTCCGGTTTTCAGCGTGGTGTATGTATTGCTGCTGAGCTGCTCAGACGGCGAGGTGGTGAGATATCTCTGAGGTCGATAGCGCTTCGGGCTTCCTGCGCGGCTATCGGTTTCTTGTCGGTTCCGGGATGGGGCTGCGGTGCTCTTTGTTCCCTGCGACACCACTCGAGCCCATCATTGGGTTTAGCGGGTTTGCGTCCTGCCCATGTTCGTGATGCAGCCTCGCCCCTTCATGGCCGATGCCGGCACGGGTTCTTGTGCCACACCGCCGTCACGATTCGCGGGGCCTCGGCCATGCCCGCGCATCGCGTCCAGACGCCTAATTCTTCGCCTCCATCCCGCCCCGCAGGTGATGTCCTGCGGGGCGGTGCTGTGTCACGGGAACCACGCACGCATCCGTACTGAATCCACCCGACGATTGGGGACACCGACAATCGCCTGCGGACCCTTCGCGAACTATGACGACGCATCCCCACCCCGGCTCACACCCGAGGATGCGGTTCACCCGCCAAGCGGTTTGACCATGATCAGGCAGGGGGTGTCCTCACCCCACAGGTCGGTTTCCTCCAGGGCCAGAAATCCCATTTTTTCGTAGAACCGACGGGTGCGGGCATAGCCAGGATCCGGATGCGACGGGCCGAGGGTTTTGACCTCCAGCAACCGGACACCCCCTTCCCGGGCATCGCGCTCGATGGCCTCGAGCATCGCGCTCCCGACCCCGCGACCGTGATGAGCACGTTCAACCACCATCAGGTGCACCTCCGCGACGTGCGGGAAATGCCGAGTCACGAGGGTCACCCCGACGACCACTCCCCTGGCGTCACGGACCGTCCAGGTTTCCAACTCTCGGGCATCCACGACATATGCGGCATTCGCGTCCTCGCGACCGAACCATTCCGGGACACCGGCCAGCAACCGGGCAACGTCGCCGGGAACGGGAACATCACGCCGCGCACACAACTGATCGGTCACGCACCGCCCCTGAGACGGCGGAGCACCAGCCCGGGGAGCGGGCGACTACGCGCCGTTCAATTCGTCGGATCACGCGTGACACCTCATTCCGTCGGCTCATCCGCCTGATCGCGAAGATATTCCGTCGCCGCCTGGTCGCCGAGGTAGGCACCATACGCGACGGTACCGACAACGGCCATGACAATCGTGTAGAAGCCCGTTGAAGCGGTTTGGTAAGAAAAATACGGAATCAACACCCACAGGGAGGAGAAGCAGGCTATGAACCCTGATATATGGACATACTTGGCAGCCCGGACGTGCGCCACATGCCACGCCTCTCGGCTGGCCATGGTACTGATCGTCCGAATGCCAATCTTCTCCCCGCGTTTGAAGTTTCTACCGCGGATATAACGTGCCAGATAGAACATGAACCATCCCGCGAAGATCATGACCCCCGCCAGGACAACCCGACTCAGCCACTCCGCAATTGCCAGCTCCTCTTCTGGGGTCACCACACCTCCTCTCACGCCGCCAGTTGGCGGTCTAGAACATCGGCCCACAGGGACGCCACCCCGGGACCATGCCCGTCAGAAGCCCCAACGAACACTAGTTGATTGTTAAATTAAGTCGCGTTGCGCGTCGAAAAACGTGCATTCACCAAGGTACATACCCGCCACGAAGACTCGTCTATACACCAAGGATCACGCCGCGTAGAACTTTCGTTTGTTAACGAAAGTTCAGCCCCAGAGTCCCTATGTTAGTTTTTCAACTTCAGGAGGAGACCAAAAAATGATTCAGCCCCCTCCCAGGGATAGACTATCGGGCATCAGGTTCTCGCCACGAGGATAACGAGAAGGAAATTTTCGGAACCGGGCATCAGAATTGCTGTGCCACGCCACCCGAGGCCTTCCCCACACTCCGACCGAGCACCTGAGGGTCGACCACAACGACCCCGGGCGGATCCGTTCGGCTCAAACCGGATCCACCCGATTCCCACACGGCGATGCCCCGGCGGTTGGTCGACCTCCGGGGCATCGTGGCCCACACTCCGATCACCCGATCGACACATCGCCGCTTTGTTACCGACCATTTGGTCGGTAATCTGTGTCGGCATGACCACTTCCCGGAGCCCCCACGTCGCGACCGGTCGTTCCTGGGCGGCCCTTGGCATCCTCACCCTGGCCGTCATGCTGCTGGCGATCGACGGCACCGTGCTGACCCTGGCCGTTCCCGCCCTGACCGCCGACCTGACGCCAAGCGCGTCACAGATCCTGTGGATCGGCGACATCTACTCATTCACCCTGTCGGGCCTGCTCGTGGTGATGGGCAACCTCGCCGACCGCATCGGTCGCAAACGCCTCCTGATGATCGGGTCGGTCGGCTTCGGACTGTCCTCGCTGCTGGCGGCGTTCGCCACCTCCCCCGAGCTGCTGATCGCTGCCCGGGCCCTGCTGGGAATCAGCGGCGCGACGATCATGCCGTCAACGCTGGCCCTCATCCGTTCGGTGTTTCCCGACCGGCAGCAACGGACGCGGGCCATCGCCATCTGGTCGGCGGGCGCGACGGCTGGCGCCGCCATCGGGCCGATCGTCGGTGGGGCGCTCCTGGAACACTTCTGGTGGGGCAGCGTCTTCCTCATCAACGTCCCCGTCATGGTCGCGGTGGTCGCGGGCGGCTTGTGGTTGCTGCCGGAGTCGCGCAACCCCGGGAAGGGACGGATCGACCTGCTGTCGGCGGCGCTGTCGATGGTGGCCATCATCTCGCTGGTGCAGGCCGTCAAGGAGATCTTCTCCGCCGGTTTCACCGTCACCGCGGCCCTTGCCCTCGCCCTCGGGACGGCGACGGGCTGGTGGTTCCTGCGCCGACAGCGCACCCTCACCACCCCGCTAATCGACATCTCCCTGTTCCGTAACCGTTCCTTCACCGCAGCCGTGACCGCCGACACCGTGACCGTCTTTGCCTTCGTCGGGCTGCTGTTCTTCTTCTCCCAGTACCTTCAGCTCGTGCGCGGACTCAGCCCGCTCCAGACCGGGCTGCTGGAACTCTCGGGAACGATGGCCGCGATCGTGGTGGTCGCGTTCACGGGGATCGCTGTCCGCACACTCGGGACCGGCGGTGCGATCAGCGCCGGACTGGGGTTGGGCAGCGTCGGCCTGGTGATCCTGGCGTTCGCCGAATCCGCGACGGGGCTGGCAGGGATCGTCGTCGCCTTCGCGCTGGTGGGTTTCGGTATCGGATTGTCGACGACCCTCAACACCGACGCCATCGTCGGGGCGGTGCCCACAGAACGCGCCGGGGCGGCGTCGTCGATAGCCGAAACCGCCTATGAACTCGGCACGGCCCTGGGGATCGCGCTCCTCGGTTCCATCCACACCGCCCTATACCGCGCGGCCCTGCCGTCAGGCACCGATCCCGTCATCCGCGAGTCGCTGGCCTCCGCGGTCTCCCTGCTGGATCCCGCCGATCCCGCCCTGCCCGGAGCGCGGCACGCCTTCACCACGGCCATGCAGTGGACCTCGGTGATGGCCGCGGTCCTGGCGGCGGCAACCGCCGTCCTCGCCTGGATCACCATCCCCCGCGCCGCCCCGACGGGCGAGAAAAACGCCCCCGCAGAGACACCCCGGGCCGACATGGAACACTCACTCCGGTAGCTCGCCGCCCTCGGTCAGCGACAGCAGCAGTTCCCTGCCCTCGGCAAGACTGGCCTGCGTCTCCTCGCCGAAGCAGGCGGCCATCGCGAGCCCCTCGGCGGCGCGGCGCACCACCACAACCCGCTGCGGGGACAGGCCGTCAGCCGCCAGATTCTCAGCCCACCATGCGGAATCTCGTTCCGCCACCTCGATGGCCTCCGGAAAGTCGAGCACTCCCGCCCGCACCGGGGTCGGGGAGAAATACCGCAGCACGTCCTGCGATCCCGTGCAGAGCGCCCTGATGTAGGCGCGCATCAACCTGCCAGGACGCTCATCCGAGGCATCGACCTGCTGCATCACGGCCTGACGGAAGGTGGTCACCACATCCTCCAGCAGGGCGACGATGAGCTGTTCCCGATTCGCGAAGTGATGCAGCAGACCGCTCTTGGACACCCCTGCCACCTCGGCGATCCGGGCCAGCGACGCGCCCGTTCCCCGCTCGGCGAGCACCTCGGCGGCGGCCTTGAGCACCGCAGCGCGGGTGCGTTCGGCGTTGCGGATGTGGTGGCCGTCCCGAGTCATGGGCTCACCCTACTGGAAGCCCTGGAAAACGCGGGCCGGGACGATATGCACGCCATCCCGACCCGCGAGGAGATCTCCCGGCGGAGAGGTCGTCAGCCGATGTGGAAGTACTGCGCCACCAGGTCCTCCACCAAGACCCGGTCGGCGGCGATGTCCTCGCGCAGGTTCTCGTCCCCGAGCGCGAACAGCTGCTCGGCCCAGGCGTCGATCAGGCCGGGCGGAAAGACGCCCAGGGCCTCGTAGTCGGCCCGCTGGTCCAGCAAACAACGGGCGGCCTGGGCGCAAGAGGAAGGCAGCTGATCGAGACCCTCGCGTGTGGACGCATCGCCGCTGACGTAGCGGGCCATCGCGTAGTCCAGCATCGACGGGTCACTCAGCCCGATCCTGGCGGCCACGGTGAGGCCAGCCAACAACAGATGGATGTTGGCTGCGCCATCGGGGGACCTGAGCTCGACGGTCTGGGAGTCGTTGGGAAGCTGCCCGACGGGGCCCTCCTGCGGGTTGGCGTCGCGGAACATGCGGTCGTCGAGGTTCTGCCAGCCGAGCGGCACCCGCACCAGCACGGAACGGTTGCGGTCCCCCCAGCAGATGGCGGTGGGGGCCTCCTGGTGCGGGACGAGTCGCAGGAAGGACGTGGGGACCGGGTTGCCGAAGGCCGTGAGGGAAGCGGCGTGCGAAAGATACCCACCGACGACGCGGCGCGCCACGTCGGTGAGCCCGGCACCCTCCGAGAACTGGTTGACACCGTCCTTCATCAACCGGGTGTGGAAGTGCATCCCCGACCCGGCCTGCCCGACAGCGATCTTCGGCGAGAACGACACCTCGATGCCGTAGGAATGCGCCACCTCTCGCACCACCCATTTCGCCAGGGCCATCTCGTCGGCGGCACGGCTGACGTCGGTGGGCAGGAACTCGATCTCCTGCTGCACCATCTGCAGGTCGTCGGCGATGAAATTCCCGACCTCGGCGTGGGCGTACTTGACGGAGCAGCCCATCCGCGTCAGATGGGCCAGGGATTCGACGCGCACCGCCTCCCACTTCGAGAACGGCCCGGCCTCGTGGTATCCGCGCTGGGGTTCGACGGGGAACAGGTCCTCGGCGGGCGAGAACAGGTAATATTCCAACTCACCGAGGGCCTCCAGTCGGCAGCCGGTCTCGTCCTCGAGGGCCTGTTGAGCCTTGCGGAGGATCTGCTGCGGGGAGCTGGTGAGGGGATTGCCCTCCACGTCGTAGAAGCCGCACATGATGTCGAGGGTGGGCAGCTCCGAGAAGGGGTTCAGGAACGCGGTGCGCAGCTGCGGCACCACGTAGAGGTCGGAGCTGTCGGCGTCGACGAAGTCGAACAGCGATGACCCGTCGACCCTCTCCCCCATCGTCAGGATCCTGTCCAGGTGCTCGGCCGACTGGATCGCGAAGTTCAGCACCTTCAGCCGCCCGTCACCGCCGAGGTATCGCAGGTTGAGCATGGGAATGCCCTGCTCGGCGACGAACCGAATGATGTCGGCGCGGGTGAACTCGTGCGGCTGTTTTCCGAGCACACGAACCAGCGGATTGGGGTTCAGGGCAAGGGTGTCGATCTCCGTCATGGGGGTTCTCCTCTTCGAGCTGTCCCAAAAGTCTCAGCTGTTTCGGACATGCTACGGCACGGCCAACCCGGAATCCGTTCACCGGAGCGTGCCCGGTTGCGCAGCACTCGACGCCCGAAACCACCCCACGGGCGGCACAAACCGAGTTGAGTGCTGCGCAACCGTCATCCGCGACGGGTACCCCACTGTCTGGTCGCCACTCGGTAGTGTCGGAGCCCTTCCGCAATTTTCTCCAGCTCACCTCCGGCCGTTTCGATGACCCGGCGGGATCCCTCGTTGTCCTCGGCGCAGAGGATCAGGGCCTCCCCCACACCAATTCCGTTCAGCACCCCGAGGCCCACGCGGAGCAGGACGGTCGCGATGCCGCGGAGGCGCGCTGAGGGCCTGACAGCGTATCCAACGTGACCGCCGAAACGTACCAGGTGGTCGTTCAGTTCGTGACGGACGGACACCCGCCCCAGCCATCGGTCGCCATCGACGGCCCACAGCATCGTCGCTGGGACGAAACCCTCCGGCGGATCGGTTGCATCCAGGCGTCGACGAGCACACATCGCGGCAAACCCAGCGGCGGAGTCGCACTGCTGCCGGGTGAAACCGAATGCTCCGGTGCATTCGGCGCCCCGCTCGTCCTCCGCGTCGAACTCGTCCCACCCTTCCAGGAACGAAACCCTGAACCTTTCGTCTGGTTCGATGATCCGCATGCCGGGACTCTACCGAGATGTCCTGCGCCCCATACCCGAAAGGGCCTCGACACGACCCCCTCTTCACCGCGCCCCGGCACAACCGACATCGCCCTCTCCAAGCTGGTTGAGCCGACCTGCGAGCCCCGCGAGCCAGTCGAGTCGAAACCACAACGAGGATGCCCGGCAACCGATGGCCGGGGCTACCAACCGGAGAACTGCTCCCTGGTTGAAACCCGGTGCAAAGAGCACTGGACAAGGCGGTTCACGCATCCAGGAGGAGCGCCCGGAGTCGGTTCCGGGTGGTCTCGGGAAGCCCGATCACCTCCAGATGGGCCGGGATTCCCGACGCGAACCGCTCGACCAGGGGCCACGTCCTGTGAAGCCACGCCTTCACCTGCTCATCCCTCCACGCGGTCTGCCGGTCGTGGGTCGGGGCGTGACTGGCGACCCCCACCATGGCCCGCACGGACTGCGCGTAGTCGTCGGCGACGACACCGGGCGCGACCCCCCGCGTTGGCGAGCAGGATGGCGGTCACCATGCCGGTGCGGTCACGCCCTGCGCTGCAGTGCACGAGGATCCCGGGTTCGGCTGCCGCCAGCGTCGTCAGGGCGGCGGCCACCAGGCCAGGGAGGATTCGCAGGTTGTGGGGCCAGTATTCGGGGGAATCAAGGATCGGGAAACAGGTTTCCCGGAACTCCGCGTTGTCGTGGTCCTCGGTGGGTGCGGAGAGGATCGTCACGTCCCGCAGGGCGTCCTCACCCACCCGGGGATCACCGTCGCGCCTGCCCCGCTCCTCGGCGCAGCGCAGATCCACCACGGTCCGCAGCCCCCAGCCGCGGGCGGCCCGCCAGCCCTGCTCCGGAATCAGCTCGCGGCGAGGTCCCCGCGCCACCCTTCCGTGTCGCGTGACGCCCCAGCGACCGGCCAGCCCGCCGAGGTCACGAATGTTGGGCACCCCGCCCCAGTCGAGTTCCCGCACCCGAGGGAGTCTACGTCCGGTGGACGGCACGATTCCGAACCGCAGATTGATTGACGGAGCAGGAAGGAGAACGCAATGACCTTGGTCGAGATCTCGTGTCCCATCTGCGGTGCCACCACGAAAACCCTGCCGCGCTACCCGCGCAGGGTGTGTGGCACCTGCGCGGCGAAGGCCTCCGACGAGTCGGGGCGAGCCCTGGAGTTCTTCAACACGTCCATCGGGGGTGGTTTCATCGCCTACTACGCGGACTCGCACCAGACCGAGACCCATCCCGGTCACCTCTGCTTCATCGACGGCATCCGCTGCTACGCCGACGAGGCGCGTTTCGGCGGAATCGTCATACAGACGCTCACCGACCAGCCCGAGTAGTGACTCACGGTCCCCATTCACCCCTACATCCGAGGCCCTTTACGCGACCACCCATTCCATTCGCCTGCCTCGACTTCCGCTGGCCTTGCTCCTTGTTTGCTGGCCTTGCTGTCTATGTGCTGGGCTTGTTCACGTTTGCTGGCCTCACAGCACAGGCAAACGTGAACAAGCCCAGCACACCGCGAATAGGGCCAGCAAACCGGCGCCGCTTGTGTAGACCGAAAACCTCAGGCACCCAGAAGGACCAAAGGAACCACAGCCACCCCGTCGGGGCGCCTGTAGGCGTGTTCACCGGTGTTGAGCAGCACCAGGTCAGCCACCTGGTCTCCCAGTTTTTCCCTCAGCCACAGGAGATGCCGCGCGTCTCTGTCCGAGGCGGCACGGTTCAGCTTGATCTCGAAAGCCACGATCCGCCCGTCCTCGCCCTCAACGATCAGGTCCACCTCCTGCTCGCCGCGTTTGGTGCGCAGGTGGAACACGTCGCCCCCCGACACCTGAGCGGCGCCTCGAACGGTGAGCATCGCCAGATTCTCGAAGAGTCCCCCGACCAACGATCCGCGCGACCCGAGCCACCGTCCCTGCCCCTTGGCCAGTATTTCCGGGGTTGCGCGGAGGAGAACGGCGGCGAGCGCGGGATCGGCCAGGTGATGTTTGGGTGCCTGCACCAGGTTGCGGAGCGAGGTTCCGAGGGGACGCCACGCGGGCACGGGGTCCAGGAGCCACAGGGAGGTCAGCCAGTCACGGTAGCGGCTGACGGTTGCTTTGGTGGGTGGATCGGCATCACCCGGGGTGGCCGCGGTCCTGATGGTCTCCCAGGTTGCCGTCGTACCCACGGCCGAGGCATAGGCGCTCAACCACCCCATCAGAGAGGCAGGGCGACGAATCGAGACGCCGCGTTCGTCGGGGAGCTCGCGTTCGAAGATCCGGGTCGTGTAACTGCGCAGCTGCGCCGTCCGCACGCGAGGAGGAAGCCCGCGCAGCCCCGGGAAACCCGACGCGAGAATCTCCTCCAGGTAGTCACTCACTCCCATCGGGCTCGTTCCCGACACCTCTGCTCCCCCTCGGAGCAGGGCGGCCATGCTGACCGACGGTTCGACCAGATCACGTTCACAAAGCGCCATGGGCCGTATTCGCAGGGAAAGGATACGCCCGGCTCCACTGTGGATCGGGGCGTCCAGACATGGCGATGCGCTACCGGCCAGCAGGAAGCTCCCGGGGTCGGCAGCGTCGTCCACGGCTCTGCGCACCGCATCCCAGACCGCGGGGACCCGCTGCTATTCGTCGATGAGCAGCGGCTTGGGAAGCCGGGTCACCAGTTCCGGATCCGCCCTGGCCATTCGCCAGTGCTGCTCAAGATCCAGGCGCAGCTCGTCGACGGCCCGACGGGAGGCGGTTGATGTCTTCCCCACCCCCTTGGGCCCGTCCAACGTGACCGCGGCGACGTGCGGCATGAAGGCGTCCAGCTCCTGATCAACCAGCCTCGCAAGGTAACCCACGCAGTCAACTATACCTCTGGGCGGAAAACTACTATCCTTTTGGGCGACTCCTCGCCATCCCTCTGGGCGCCGCGGTGATGTCAGCCAACCAACCGTTCGGGAAGGTCTACCGCTCCCCGCTCCTCTTGCTTCACGGTTTGCTGGCCTTGTTCGCGATTGCAGGCCCGACGACCCACTCAGGTCAGGTTTTTCTCCATCGCCTGCCGGGGTCGGACATCCAGGCCGGCGGCCCCCTCACGTTTCCGGAGAGCCCTCAACTCCGGTGTCAGCCGGTCCTCCTCGACGACCTCCCAGCCCATTCGCCGATACCAAGGACCGTTCCACGGAACATCCCGATAGGTGATCAGAGTCATGCGCCGATACCCCCGCTTCCTGGCCCATTCCTCGGCGGCATCGAGCAGGCGGGCTCCGAGACCATGCCCTGCATACCCGGGAAGCACACTGACCTGCTCGACGTGAGGGGTCGAGTCGACGATTTCAAGCCGGACGAAACCCACCGGCTCGTCCGCTCGGGTCACCGCGACCAGTACCCGTCCGGCCCGCTGGGCGGGCAGAAGGGATTCCGGATCCGCCGCAGCCATGTCGTTCATCCCGATCTCGGCGAACAGCGCATCCGCTTCCTGCTCGATGACACTCAGCACTCTCAGCTCGTCCTCGCGGGCCGGACGGATCACAGTCCCTGACACGATTCCCACCCGGCAGTACCGAACACCCGTAGGGGCTTCTCCTGGCGCCCCGGGTGAGCGCTCTGGACGGGGTGGAACTCATTCTTCGCTGGAAACATCCCGTCCCAGTTTCCATTGCAACCAACCACAGGCACCGTCCAGAAGGGCGGTGGCAGCCACAAGTTGTCGACCCGCCCGGGTCGGGGTGGATCGACGGGATGTGGTGCACGCCAGCACCCAGCCGAGATTGATCGCGGCAGCGCATCGCAGGTCCTTGGGCCTCGGTCGTTTCCTCGCCGCTCCCCGGAGCAGCAGGACACTCGTGGTGAGCAGCGCACCCGCCAGCGGGAGTCTCGACTTCAGCGATGGGTTGACCATCCCGAGAATCTTGTCGGAAGCCAGCACCACCCCAGCCGCCGCGAAACACCCGATCCCGTCAACCGTCAGCACTGTCCGCGCCCACCCGGCCCTCATGTCGTCCGAAACGTCACATGTCATGTCGGCTCCTAGTCGTCCTCGTCCACTTCCATGTCCAAGGGTTGCAGTCGGCCAGGCCACCGACGAAAGCGTCTCACGATGTCGCGGCATCGTCCGGGAGCCGCTGGCAGCATGGTTGATGGGATAAAGGCGAGGAGAATGCACATGCCCATGATCGAGATCTCGTGTCCCATCTGCGGTGCAGCCACGAAAACCCTGCCACGCTACCCACGCAGGGTGTGTAGCACCTGCGCGGCGAAGGCTTCCGACAAGTCGGGGCGAGCCCTGGAGTTCTTCTTTTTGCTGGCCTTACCCCTTGTGTGCTGGCCTTGTTCATGTTTGCTGGCCTCACAGCGCAGGCAAACGTGAACAAGGCCAGCAAACCGCGAATAGGGCCAGCAAACCGGTGATAGGGACTTCTCGAAGAATCGGGCGGGCCAGTGAGCAAACCCACGGACGACAGGCCGATCCGACACCCCCGCCCCCGAGGCGGCACGCCGCGACGGCCCGCGTCGCGGACCTCAGGAGAAACCACGTCAGAAGCCGATGCTCCATTCCTCGATCTGGCCGCGGGCATAGGCCGCCTGCCCCAGGTGGGTGACCGCGTCGTCGATGATGCTGACCAGCCGCACCCCGCGGGTGACCGGCGGGTTCCACTTGGTGTCGATCACCTCGTCCAGGTCGTCGGCGGACAGCCCCGAGACGTAGGTCGTGAACGTTTCGGCGCAGGCCTGGAAGTAGTCGAGCAGCAGGGCAGGATCCTCGACGCGCAGCGCGACGACGTCCTCGGCGGTGTCGCCAAAACCGATCGACTTCGGGCCGCGGTCGATTCCGAGACGCTCACCCCAGCTATCGGTGATCCACAGCTGCTCCGAGATCTGCCCGGCATTGGCCAGCCACGCCACCTGGATGTCCATCTGCCGTGCGGCGTGCCACACCAGCCAGGCGATCGAGTTCGCCCGGCCGCCGGGCATCGCGTGGAGGGTTTCCTTGGAGATCTCCTTGAGCACCGTCCGGGCCGTCTCGACGGGCCGGTTGACCGAATCAATCAGAACTGCTTGAGCATCCATGAGTCGATCCTGCCACCGTCCGGCAAACCGCATCCCCGGCTCCACGCACCGGACAACGTCGGTTCCTGCCCCACCGCGGCACCGTTCAGCGGGTGACGGAATCCACCGGCACCCGGTCGAGGTCCTCCAGGGCGATTACATCGTCGTGGATGCCGTTCGCCTCCCGCAGGTGGTCGTCGGTGGTGGTGTACCGGGTGGAGAAGTGGGTCATGGCCAGGCGGCGGGCCCCAGCTGCTGCGGCGATGCGGGCCGTGTCCAGGGCGGTGCAGTGTCCGTGTTCGACCGCCAGCTCCCGCAGGTCGCTGGTGTAGGTGGCCTCCATGGCCAGCAGGTCGACGTTCTCGGCCAGTTTCTCCGCGGCCGGGCAGGGCCGGGTGTCCATGACGAACGCGAACGACCTCCCCCGTCGCGGACGCGACACCTCCTCCAGCCGGGTGACCACACCGTCGATCTCCACCCGACCTTCGCGGTTCAGCTGCCCGACGGCGGGGCCGCAGATGCCGCGGGCGGCCAGGGCCTCCGGGTCGAAGCTGACCCCGGGCAGGTCCTCCACCCGGTATCCGATGGCGGGGACGCGGTGGTCGAGGCAGGCCGCCGAGAGGATGAAGTCCTTGGTCCGCAGCACCTCGCCGGGCTCCGGGCCCGCGTCGACGGGCAGGAACCGGATGTCGGCCTGGTCGTGGTAGATGCTGGCACGGTGGAGCCTCTCGACGTACTCCTGTCCCTGGGCCGGATAGACCACGGTGACCGGATGGGGCACCTGCTCCAGGGAGATGCGCTGCAACACCCCGGGCAACCCGAGGCAGTGGTCGCCGTGGAGGTGGGTGAGGCAGATGACGTCGATGCTGCGCGCCGAGACCCCGGCCCGGGTCATCTGCCGCTGGGTGCCCTCACCGCAGTCGAACAGGACGCCGCTGGCTCCCCAGCGCAGCAGGTAGCCGTTGTGGTTCCGCGTCTTCGTGGGCACCAAGCTGGATGTTCCCAGCGCGACGAACTCGCGATCGCTCATCTTCTCCTCCTCGTCCAGCCCCGGGGCCTGTTGCGAAAAACGCCACTCGGGCGAGGACTCACCGGGCGGGGTGAATCGCTCACCCGCCGTCGTGTTCCTGCACCAGCCGTGCCGGTCGCGACGGTGGGACGTCGGATCGCCCGATCCGGCATGCTGCATCCGGGCGTGGCCTGCCGCGACAGGACCCATACCCTACGGGATCGGGTCGGGCGCCATGTCCGGGGGGCCGCCTGCACGCCTCCACCGCAACCTGCACCCTCCGTGAACGCGTCGCCCGGGGAAACTCCCGACCCGGAGTCTCTCGTCGGCAGGGCGGGTCCGGAATGGCGCCGGTGGCGGACGAGAAAACGACGTGACGGGGATGCAGGATCACGAGTCCGTCCCTCTCGAACATGAGCCGTCTTGATCGTCCCTGAACTCCTGAGCGGGAACGATTGCCGATTCCGCTCCCGGGTTTCTCGATGTCGTGCCCTACCCATCCGCAGAAACGACGTCCCCGCCTGTCGCGGCGAAATGGGTGTCGCTACGATGACCGCGTGTCCGTGGGACCCAGGTGTGATTTCCGAGCTTCCCTGTACAGGAATTACTTCCACATCACACCGCTCTTCCCCAGACACACCCACCCTGCCCCCTGGAGAGTCGATGCTGAGCGCAGACGAGGTCGCACGCGAGGACCTGTTGACCTTTCTCAACGCCGCATTCGTCTCCACCGGGCAGGCCGAATTCCTCACCGGAGGTGACGAGCAACGCCTGGGGCTCGGGTTCCTCCACGACTACGTGCGCGGCAACTATCGTCGCCTCTACGCCCGGCTGCTGGCGGTCGGGGTGAATCATTTCAATGTCGCACAGATCATCATCGGACTGCTCAGCAGCGGTCGCGACACCCCCGACGACTTCCGCAGCGAGGAGAACGCCCTGCTGCGCGCGAGGCTGCGTTCCCTGCCCCCGCAGCGAGCCTGGAAGCTGATGGTCCGGCTGCGTCGGGAGGGCGTCAACAATCGTCGTACCCGCGCCCTGATCCGCGACTACATCGCCGAGCATCCCGACCTCGCCTTCCACGCGGTGAAGTACCGCCGCAAGATGTCGGGGGCGATGCGTCACGCGCACCTGCATCCCGGCGGCGAACTGGCCGATTTCCTGTTCGGCAGCCACAAGGCCCCCTTCGACACCCCGATCCTGGAGCGCTACCGACAGGCGCGGTTCAGCAAGAGCGCGCTCCGCGAGCTGCCGTTCAGCGTCGCACAAGGCCTGGCCGCCAAGCACGGCATCAGCCCCGACGAGCTACTGAAGAGCATGGAACACCGCCTCACCGAACGGGAACGACTCCGCGTCGCCGGTCGCAGCGACACCGTCGAGGTGCGTCCCGAGAGGCTGTCGCTGACCGAACTGGCCAGCTACGTCCTGGGAGTCGACACGCCGCGCGACGAGATCGACTGGCTGGCCGCCTCCGCTCGCGCAGTGCTGGCCCGCACCGGTCCCCTACCCCTGACCGGGAAGGTGGCCGCCGTGCTGGACAACTCGTTCTCCTCCTCGGGTTCACGCGAGAAACGTCGCCGACCGCTGGCCGTCGCCTGGGGCGTGGACCAGCTGCTGCGGGCAGGGCTCACCGACCACGACTACCGGGCTTTCTGGACGCATCCCACCGCCGACGGCGAGGTGCCCCGACCGCGGGGGCAGACGAATCTCACGGAACGGTTGATCGATGCCCTCGAGTGGGGTGCGACGACGGTGCTGGTGGTCTCTGATGGCGCCGAGAACGACCCTCCCGGGGTTTTCCACGCCGCCCTCGACAGCGCGTCGCGGATCGTCCCAGAGCTGTACGTGCTCCACTTCAATCCCGTCTTCGACCCGCAGGAATTGCAGGTGAGCAGCCTCAGCCCGCTGACCCGTTCTATCGGGTTGCGCAACGCCGAGGATCTGCCGACGGCGCTCGGTTTCGCACGCTACGTCACCGGCCACGGCGACCTGGCGGAGCTGGAGACCTATCTCGAACGCCGGGTGCAGGAGTTCCTGGGGGCATCAGCGCATGCGTGAGATGGCACCACCCCTCGACCTGACGGGCCTGCGACCCGCCCCTGCACAGACCTTCGGGGCATTCCGGTTGATCCCGTTGCTGCGCGAAACCCCCTGCCAGGACGTTCGGTTGTCGCGTGCAGCCATCCCGCCCGGCGTGAAAATCGTCGACCTGCCCGGTCGGAAAAGCTACATCGCCTTCGTCCCCCACGGGTTGCGCCTGACCTGGGGCTCAGCCGCAGGCACTCAGGTGAAGAAGAAGGACACCCCCGACGACTGGCAGTTCCTCGAATCGGTGCATCGGCTGCGGAAGAAGGACGGTGAGGACGCGCTGCGTTTCCTGCCGCAGCACCTGGCCATCGAGGGTCTCCTCGAGCTGCACTTCAAACCCCCGACGATCGCGTGGCAGGAGTTGTCGCAGGGGTTCAGGAACCTCGGGATGACCCACCGTTCGGAGTCCTTCTTCTCCGGGCGGGAGATTCCCGGATACGCCACCGCCTTGCGGACCTTCGAACTCCACCGTGGTCAGGTCGGGATGCTGGTCCACACCTCCGACGCACTGATGGCGGCCTTCGTCGTGCCGACCGCCGAGGACTACAAGCTGCTGCACCGCACCCTCCTCGACGATCTCTACGGCGAACTGATGATGGCCTATGCCCTGAACCAACCCACCCGCTGGCTGGTGGATGCGGGCCCGCTCTTCGCCGAGGCCACGAGCATCAATGGGCTGCGTGGGGCGTTGGAGCGCGTGCGGCGCGACTGGTCCGAGACCACCACCGAAATTCTCCTGGGCGACTGGAAGGATCGTTGCTTGTTCACCGAGACGGTCTATCGCCCCGGAAGCATGCGCCTGGAACGCTTCGTGACCGACCTGGAGCTGCGCCGCCCCAACCACATCGGAGAACGCCTGGTCCGCGACGACGGCGAGCTGCTCTACGTCAACACCCTGCGGTTGAGTTCGGCCCAGACCCGGCGCGCCCACCTGCTGCACCAGCTCTCCACGCACGACTGGAACCTGCACGAAGCCGCCGCGGCGCTCGGCACCGACCTTCCCGGGCTTGTCGCACGAATCACCGCGCGGGGTTTCGGACACCTGATCAACAACGCCGTCCGGGAACAGGCAGCGAAGAAACTCCGGGAGCAGGGACGTCTCCCCGGTCACCTGCCCGGAGACTAGAACGTCTTCGTCTCGTCGCGGTTCATGAACGCACCGTGACCAGTGGCGGTGTTCCAGCAGGTCAGGCCCGCATCCTCGGAGGCACACACGTAGTCCCCGTGGTAGACGACGGTTCCATATTCCACCTGCTGACCGGGGGTTCCCGGATTCTGGAACATGGGAGATTCGCTTCTCGACACGAGCTCGGGCTCCGCCTGACTCGCGGACGTGGAATTCTTCATCCTCACCCACCACTTGGCGCCGAGCTCATCCGAACCGTAGGGTTTGCTGTCCGTGTAGTTGATGATCCCGCAGCCCGCGCTCGTGTCCGAAAACTCGCAGGTGATGTTCTTCGACGGGGTGACGATCACCGCGTACCCCGAATGGACGGCGGTGATCGGGGTGGCATTCGCGGGTCGCGGTCCGCCCGCTCCCGAATAGGCCCCCGGAATCGATACCGGCGACCTCGTCGCGGACGGCGACCCCGCACCTGCGGAGGGGCGCGCCGTGGGCAGGGCGATGGCCGCCGAATCCTGGGCACTCGGCGATCCGGATTCAGAGGACGTGGAGGACGCGCAACCTGCCAGCAGACCTCCGGCAAGCACCGACGCGAGTAGCGGACGGAAGCGTCGACGGACGGAATCTGACATGGTCTCCTCCTGGTTCTCTGACAACCCGCTGGGACACGAACGCTCCCACCCTGCCACGAAGATTCTCCTGCCAAAGATACTTCCAAGAAATTCCAGGGCGGTCTGCGACGGTCGGCCCGACCTCCGAAAAGAGCCAAAAGCTACGGCACGATGTCCTAAATCCCACCTTCCCTGCCCGCGTGGCCGGCGCGTGGGGCAAGATTATCCCTGTGAGCAACGTGACCAACCAAGCATTGACGGACAAGGCTGTGCGCACCGCACGACGCTGGGCGCAGCGCTCCCTCGCCCACCCGGAACCCCGCGCAGCAAAGCTGCTGGCAAGCGCGCTCGACCATCCAGATGGGCTCCGCTTCACCCTTGAATTCGTTGACGGCGTTCTGCGCCCCGAGGACCCGGCGGTGGCAGCCAAGAATCTGGCGCGTCTGGCCCGGCAGTCCGTCCCCTTCCTGCCCCCCTACCTGCGCGCCGGCCTCGGTCTCGGCGTCGCCCCCGCGCCCCGGACGATGCTGCCCGCGGTGCGTCGTGCCTTCTCCCTGCTGCTGGGCGACCTCGTCGTCGACATCGGTCGCGATCTCGGGCCGGCGTTGGCCAGGTTGCGCAGGAGCGGTGCGAGCCTGAACATCAACCTCCTCGGTGAGGCCGTGCTGGGCGACGAGCACGCGTCCTCCCGACTCAACCGCACCATTGAACTGCTCAACCGACCCGACGTCGACTACGTCTCCATCAAGGTGTCCTCGGTGATGGGTCCCCATTCGCCGTGGGCCCACGACGCGACGGTGGAGGAGGCCGTGGTTCGTCTCGGCCCGCTCATGGAGGCCGCGAACAGGTCGGGCAAGCTCGTCAACCTCGACATGGAGGAGTACCGCGACCTCCACCTCACCCTTGAGGTGTTCGAGCGGTTCGCCATGAAACTGCCGAACCTGAGGATGGGCCTGGCAGTCCAGGCCTACCTGCGCGAGTCGCCGCTGATGATCGAGCACATCCAGAAACTGGCACGACGCCGCTGCGAGGCGGGCGGCATTCCGCTGCGGGTGCGTCTGGTCAAGGGCGCCAACCTGGCGATGGAACGCACCCAGGCGGAGCTGCGCGGCTGGCCAAACCCGATCCTGCCGTCGAAGGTCGAGACCGACGCCAGCTACCTCAGCGCCCTCGACCGGCTCCTGACCCCCGACTCCATCAAGACCCTCTACGTCGGTTCGGCCAGCCACAACATCTACAGCCTCGCCACCGCCGTCGAACTGGCGAAGGCCCGCGGCATCACGTCGGGCTTCGACATCGAGATGCTGGCAGGCATGGCGGTGCCGTTGCAGCGGGTGATCCTCGACGAAATGGGTTCGTTGCGGCTCTACGTTCCCGTGGTGCCGCGCAGCGAGTTCGATTCCGCGATCACCTACCTGGTGCGACGCCTGGAGGAAAACGCCGCACCGGAGAACTTCATGTCCGGGGCGGCCTCCCTCGGCCACGACATCGCCTTCCTCGACAAGGAGGAGGGACGCTACCGCGACGCCGTCGCGCTGATCGGTTCCCCCACCCCGAGCGCCTGGGCGGTCCAGGAACGCAGCGAACCGACGTCCGTGTTCACCAATACCTCCGACACCGACCCCGCGCTGCTCAGCAACCAGCGGTGGGCCGATTCCATCCGCGAGTCGCTGCCCGCCCCCGATCTCGGCGGCGACACCGTGACCAAGGGCACCCTGACATCCGCCAAAGCCCTCGACGAGGTGCTGACAACAGCCGTCGCCGCAGGGAAGCGCTGGGCCGCGACCCCGGCTACGGAACGCGCCACCGCGCTGCACCGGCTGGGTGTCGAACTGGAGGCGATGCGCACCGAACTGATCACGGTCGCCGCCGACGAGGTGGGCAAGCTCATCGACCAGGCGGACGTCGAGGTCTCCGAAGCCTGCGACTTCGCCCACTACTACGCCTCCCTCGCTGGGGAGGAGGTCGACGGCGCCGCGCACCGTCCCCCGCAGGTCACCGCGGTCATTCCGCCGTGGAACTTCCCGATCGCGATTCCGCTGGGCGGGGTTGCCTCCGCACTGGCCGCGGGGTCGGCGGTGCTGTTGAAGCCCGCCTCCCCGTCGCGTCGCTGCGCGGCGCTGCTGGCCGAGGCGTGCTGGCGGGCGGGCCTGCCGCGCGACCTGGTGCAGTACGTCGTCATGGGTGATCGTGCGCTCGGCGAGAAGCTGGTGCGTGACGAACGTGTCGAACTGGTCGTGCTGACCGGGTCGGCGGAGACCGCCGAGATGTTCCGTTCCTGGCGGCCCAACCTGTCGTTGCTGGCCGAAACCTCTGGCAAGAACGCGCTGATCATCACCCCGTCGGCTGACCTGGACCTCGCAGCCGCCGACCTGGTGGCGTCCGCTTTCGGGCACGCGGGGCAGAAGTGTTCCGCCGCGTCGCTGGGCATCCTGGTCGGATCGGTGGCCAAGTCGCGGCGTCTCCTGGATCAGATCGTCGACGCCGCATCGTCGTTGACCGTGGCATGGCCGGAGGATCCGGCTGCCCAGATGGGTCCGCTCACAGAGGTGCCGGGCGAGAAACTGAGGCGCGGTCTCACCGAGCTGGAGCACGGGCAGACGTGGCTGCTGAAACCGCAACGCATTGATGACCGGCTGTGGCGTCCGGGCATCCGGACCGGAGTGCGACCGGGCAGCGCCTTCCACCAGGTGGAGTACTTCGGGCCGGTGCTCGGCTTGATGGCGGCCCGCGACCTGGCACAGGCCGTGGAGTGGCAAAACGGCACCGAGTACGGCCTGACAGCTGGTCTGCACTCCCTCGATGCCGAGGAGATCCAGTTCTGGCTGGACCGCGTGAAGGCCGGCAACCTGTACGTGAACCGCGGGATCACCGGGGCCATCGTGCGGCGTCAGCCCTTCGGCGGGTGGAAGCGTTCCGCGGTCGGCACCGGGGGCAAGGCCGGTGGCCCAAACTACGTGGTGGGCTTCGGTTCCTGGGAGCCGAAGGACCTCGGCCCCTCCGGCGCCCTCACCGATCCGAAACTTGTGCATCTCTTCCGGGCCGCCGCCCGGGTGCTCGACGAGCAGCAGCTCGAACAGCTCAACGTCGCGGCTACCTCGGATCAGGCGGCCTGGCGGACCCTGTTCGGGGTCTCGCACGACCCGTCGGCTCTGAAGGCGGAGATCAACGCGTTCCGGTACCGTCCCACGCCGGTGACGGTCCGGGTGGAGGTCGACGACCCGCTGCGTGTGCTGCGGGAGGCCTCGGCGGCCCTGGTTACCGGTTCCGCAGCGACCTTCTCGTTCCGCGACGCCCCGTCGGGGGAGCTGTCGGAGGTGCTGACCGGTCTCGGCCTGACGGTCGAGGTGAAGAGCGACGACCGGTTCGACCGGAACGTCCGGGGCCGGGTGCGGCACCTGGGTGAGCGGGACCTGCTGACCGCGGTGGGCGGTTCCATCGACGTCAGTGTCCACGCGGGCCCGACCCTCTACCCGGGTCGCCTGGCGCTGCTGCCCTACGTGCACGAGCAGGCGGTGTCGGTGACCAACCATCGCTTCGGACACCCGACGCCACTGACCGACGACCTGCGCATCTGAAGATCCGCACCGGTCGTCAGCGAACAGACCTCAGGGGTCTCCCGGTGTATTCCGGGAGACCCCTGTCACGTGAGCGCCCCGGCAGGGAAGGGTACGGTGATAGTGACGACAACCCGGGGGGCAGCAACTAGAAAGGCAACAAGGATGCGCATGATTGTCCGGCTGATACTCTCGATTTTGCTCTACTTTTTTCTCCTGGGGCTGTTCGTCATTCTTCTTTCTGCCCTGGGAGGGGCCGCAATCGGCCTATTCGAGCTCATACTTCTCAACATCGTTACGCTGGGCTGCGTGATCTTTTTCTGGCGGCGCACCGATCGCACGAGAAAGAAGGACCACTCACAGAAGAAAACCACGGCCTGACTGCAGCGAGCATCAATCGCCCATTGAACTCAGCTGATCCGGGACGCTAGGAACAAACGACCCGCACCGAAGCCGCTCCTGACACCCGGACAGCAGCCCGGCCACGCGCCCCAGCCTGCCCGGGCAGGACATAGAGTTGACGGCATGATCCTGATCGTCGTGAAATTTCCCGCGATGTCCGAGCAGGGTAATGACTCCATCGAGGCGATGCGCCTTCCAGCTCTTGAGTTCAGCTCAGGGTCAAGTACTGCATCCTCAAATATCGCTGCACTTAGAACTACTACCCGCCGGAACAGCAGCGGCATCGACAAACGAAACAGCACAAATTTCAACGATTTCGGATTGACGCAAGCAGAAAGAAGGACGACAGGCAATGCGCGTGATTGTTCGACTGATACTCTCGATTCTGATCTGCCTTCTCCTTCCGCCCCTGCTCGCTTCCTTTATTTCCCTCGGAGGGGCCAACATCGGAGTGGTAGAAATAACACTCCTCTACATCATCGTCACTGGATGCGTGAGCTACAGCTGGCGATACGCCAAGCGGAAGAAAAAACGCCGCCTCGCACGAGAGAAAACCGACGCCTGATGACGACGAGCATCATTGACATCAGCTGATCCGCGACGCAAGGAACGAACGACCCGAGTCGAAGCCGCTCCTGACACCCGGACAGCAGCCCGGCCACGCGCCCCAGCCTGCCCGGGCAGGACATAGAGTTGACGGCATGATCCTGATCGTCGTGAAATTTCCCGTGAAACCCGAGCTGGCTGATGATTTCATCGAGGCGGTGGGACCGTTCACCTCCGCCACCCGTGCCGAGCCCGGCAACAAGTGGTTCGAATGGTCCCGCAGCGTGGAGGACCCGAACGAGTTCGTCCTCGTCGAGGCCTTCAACGACGACGCCGCCGAAGCCCACGTCACCTCCGACCACTTCAAGGCCGGACTCAACACCATGCGCCCCTTCCTGACCGCCACCCCCAAGATCATCTCGCGCACCGTCGACGGTGATGACTGGGGCGCCATGGGTGAACTCCGAATCGATTGAGCCCACCGCAGTGAACCCGCCCGGACTTCTCACCGGAATGGATAGAAACGCGGCGCGAGCATCTCAGCGAGTGGGCTGAGCCGAAGCGAGTCGACTACGACCGCATGAAGGAAAACGAAAAACCGGACCGCGAGGGAATCACACCACCGGGAGCGAGGGGAATGCCCCGCGGTGGTGGTTCCCAGCTTCGAGGCTACCCGCCCGGAAGCACGCGGTCCGGTTTCCCGCACGTTCACATGAGGGCCTGAGCACCAGTCTTCGGCAGTCCGGCCTTGCGGGGGATCGAGGCCTCCGTGGCCTCGGCGCTTTGGGTCTCCTTCGTCGGAGTGGCGGACGTCGTCGCTTCAACGGGCTTCCGCTCCCCGCCCCTGGACGTCCTCTTCTCACCGGAGTCGGCGGCCTCGTTGGCCGAGACAGCGTTGACACCGCGGGCGTTCTCCGCGTTTTCTGCTCCTGCTCGTCCGGCTCCCCCATCGCTCACAGTCAGTCCTGCGGCCTGCGGGTCACCGTACGTTGCGAAGTTCTGGGTGGCGTACCAGCTTCCACTTCCCGCACTGTAGGCGATTCCGATCCCCAAGGAGTCCGCATTGGGGTCGGTCATGTTGGTGTAGTGGCCCGGCGAGTTCCGCCACTGCTCGAACAGCAACGCGCCGACGTCACCGCCGTCGCTGCGCCACGCGACGTTCTCGGAGCCTCCCTTCCAGCCCTGCGGGTAGTGGTCAGTGAAGTTCGGACGGTGCTCCATTGAATTCCGGGAGGCCATCTGCTCGGACCAGTCCTGTGCGACCGCATCCAGCTCAGCGATCCGGGTCACAGGCTTCAGCCCCAGGCCGGTTCGCAGTTCGTTGACCTTGTTCAGGATTGTCCCGGCGTACTCCGCGCCCTTGCTGTTGACGTCCGCTGGGAGAACGGCGGGCCGTTGTGAGGTCGCCTCGGCGTGAGCAGCCAAGGAGAAAAACGAAATCACAGCGGCCAGCAGCGCCACCAGAGACAGACGAGCCATCTTCATCGGCTTCATCAGCAGTCCTCTCAGTTGGGGGGCAAACACCCATTCATCCAATCACTTCCCTGATTTTTTTTCAGGTTCCGATACGTAACTTTCAGGCAGGAACGAGCGCCAAACCCCCTTTACATGGGCTTTTAACCCCTCCAACCGGCACCTGAGAAGCCCCAAGAAAATCTCAGGATATGGGTGTTTTGAACATCCGAGATGCTCATCTGGCCGAAAGGCTGACAGGCGGAAATGGCATTTTCCAGCGCACGAACCCGCGGTTTCCGCGGAGAAACCCTCCACATCCGATTGCTGCGCGTCATGCACCCAGGAATCACCCACGAGGTCCTGGTTGCCGGGTTCGACACATCACGGAATGAAACGGACGAACGACCTGCACCCCTGCCCGGGGAGGTCGCGGATCTCGGTGAAACCGATCGACTCGTAGAACGCCCGCTGTCCCGGCTCGGCGTCGGTCAGGAGCACGTGCTGGCGCACCCGACTGAAGGGAGCGAAGGCCCGGTTGACGAGCGCTGTCGCGATTCCGCGACGCTGGAAGGAGGGATGGACGAGAACGTCCTGCAGGTAGGCGATGGTGGCCCGGTCGGAGACAATGCGCGCCAGGCCGATCAGTTCGCCGCCCGATCGCGCGGTGACCACGACCGCTGAGTTCTCCAGCCCGCGGATCAGCGCATCCAGGTCGTCGGTGTAGGCGGCCCATCCCACGGAGTCGTAGAGCGTCCGCGTCTCGTCGCGGGACGGGAGCCGGTCGGCGTCGTAGCTCACCTCGTCGTCACACATCACGCGCCCTTTCTTCTCCACATCCACAGCCTGCACGATCTGTACCGCAGGGGCTGGACTTTGTGTATCACAGGGCGCGTTCCATCTGCATCACAGGAACATCTGTGGGCACCGCGACCAGCCGCTCACCCCCTTGTCAAAGCACTATTTCGTCGGCCTCTTCCTGTCCCCTCCTACAGATGAGGGATCTGCCGTTCCAGTCGGCGCCACGCCCCAGCAGGAACTCCCATTCCCGGCGGATCAGACCATCCTCGAACTCAAAGATGTCCAGTGAGCGCCTGCCATCCGTATCCACGAGTAGCGTGGCAATGCGTCTATGGTCTTCGGCTTCAAGCATCTGGTGCATCCTGAAACGGGAGGCCGACTGCGCATAGGCAGCGATGATGGTTTCGCAGTAGCACTCACGCCCTTTGATGACGTCTTCCCCCAGGACCCATTCGACCTGTGGGTGCAGGAACTCCCGGTAGCTGTCCCAGTCCCGCCGGTTCTCCGCATCGAAGAAGTCCGCCAGTTTCCTTCGGAAATCACTCATCGCTCACCCTTTCGGGGCCAGTCAACCATTCATTGCTCACAGCATCAGGCGACCACGTTGGCGTAGCCGCCCGGCACGTTCCACCACTGCCCAAAGAGCCGAACAAAGACTGTACTTTTTGTATCATAGAAGATGTTCCATCTGTATCATAGGATTTCATGGAGTACCGTCCGCGAGTCCTTGACATGGTCCTGGACGATTTGATGCCCGGGCTTCCCGCAATCGCCCTTGATGGCCCAAAGGGCGTCGGCAAAACTGCGACCGCTTCCCGCCGCGCCAGCCGCACCTGGGCCCTGGACTCCGAATCGCAGCGGGCAATAATCGCGGCCGAACCCTCCCGAGTGGCCGGGCCAGGCACCACGTTCATCGACGAATGGCAGCACGTGCCCACCGTCTGGGACGTGGTTCGCCGGGCAGTCGACGACGGCGCTCAGCCGGCCTCTTTCCTGCTGGCGGGAAGTACCACCCCCAATCCCCGGGCCCCCATCCACTCCGGGGCGGGCCGGATCGTGTCGCTTCGCATGAGACCCATGGCCCTGTGTGAACGGGTGGGCGCACATCCCACGGTCTCCCTGAACGCCTTATTGCGGGGAGATGCTGGGGCACTGAGCGGGGATACCCCCGCCGACCTAAATCACTATGCCCACGAAATAGCCGCCTCGGGCTTCCCTGGAATCCATGGCCTACCGGAACGCTTGCGCAGAATGCAGCTGGACGGCTACCTGCAGCGACTGGCTTCGAAAGAATTGAGGACGGAGGACGATCCGGTCCTGCGACGCCCTGAAACCCTCATGTCCTGGTTGCGTTCCTATGCGTCAGCCGAGTCCACCACGACCACGTATGAGAAAATCCGCAACACCGCGGCAATCGGCGACGGCACCCCTCCGAATCGACCCACCACGCTTCGTTACCGCGACTGGCTCACGAGCATGTTGCTCCTGGACCCCGTCCCCCCATGGCAGCCATTGGGAATCAACCTCGGGGCGCTGGCTTCCTCCCCGCGTCACCAGTTGGCGGATCCAGCATTGTCGTTGCGTTTGCTGAATGGTTCAGCGAGAGCCCTCCTGCAGGGTCGTGACGACGTGATCTTCCCCGGCTGCGCTCCTTTGTTCGGGCGTTTGTTCGAGGCTTTGACGACACTGACCGTTCGCGTGTGTGCACAGGTCTCAGATGCCGTGGTCTCACATCTGAGGACGAAACGTGGTGATCACGAGATCGACCTGATCGTCGAGGGCCCCGAGAGGGAGCTGCTCGCGATCGAGGTAAAACTCACCTCTGCGATAGGCGACGACGATGTTCGTCACCTGAACTGGCTGCGCGGCAAGCTGGGCAGTCGGCTCACAGATACGCTCGTCGTGACCACAGGGCCCGCCGCATATCGTCGCAGGGATGGGATAGGCGTCGTGCCACTCGCTCTTCTAGGGCCCTGACACCTTGGCGCTCTTCCCCGAGCGGTCGCGACTCCACAGCATCGGGGCGGTCCCGATGACCGGCTGAACCGATCAGGGACCGCCCCGATTCACGAGCGTCGGATTGCTCTCGTCAGGATTCGACGAGACCCGCCCCAGCAGGATCCTGATACGTGGCGAAGTTCTGGGTTGCGTACCAGGAATTGGTGGCGGAGTTGTAAGCCAGGCCGATTCCCAAGGCGTTCAGATCCCGATTCACCATGTTGTCGTAATGGCGCGGCGAGTGCAGCCACTGCTCGAAGATCTTGGTGCCGATGTCCTCACCGGGAGCATCGCCGCTGCGCATGGCGACATTCTCCGCAGCGCCACTCGCTCCTGCCGGGTAATGGCTGCCAGGATCCGGTCGGTGGGACATGAAGTTCCTCGCTGCCATCTGCTCGGACCAGTCCTGGGCGACCGCATCCAGCTGGACGTAACGGGTCAAGGGTTTCAGTCCATGGCTGGCACGCAGCTCATTGACCTTGGTCAGGATGGTCTGGGCATACGCAGCACTGCTTTGAGTGACTCCCGCAGGGGCTTCAATGACCTGGGCAGGCACATCCGATCCAACGACGGCGCCCTGGGCAGCCGGGGCCGCGACAAGGGGCACGGCAGCCAGTAGGGCACCTGCGAACAAACGCGTCATTTTCATGAAACAGTCCTCTCGTGGCTAGGGAAAATGGACTGCCTCCACCACAACACAACCACGGAGGCCCGCAGAGCCGTGACGAACCAGGCACCCACCGACCGAACGACGACTAACTATGGTTAAGTACGACTTGACTAGGGGTTTCATTAATCTGAATCACTACCTGAAAAATTCTCAGGTTATGTGACTTTCCGGGCGTGTCGCGGCCATCGTCGGCCTCTTGACTACCGAGAAGAAGCTGCGATGAGCCTGGTCACTCGCGATGACCCACGCATCGGGGCGGCCCGATGATCGGCTGAGCCGATCCGGACCGCCCCGATGTCGCAGACGTTGATTCGGCCTCGTCAGGAGGCGACGAGACCAGAACCGCCCGGGTTCTTGTAGTTGGCGAAGTTCTGGGTGCCGTACCAGGACTTGGTGGACGAGTTGTAGGCCAGGCCGATGCCCAGCGCGTTCGCGTCGGGGGCGACCATGTTGGCGTAGTGGCCCGGCGACTTCTGCCACTGTTCGAAGAGTCGGGCGCCGATGTCACCGCCCCCGGAGCCGCCTCGCATGGCGACGTTCTCCGAGGCCGTGCTCCACCCTTGCGGGTATTTGCTGGAGAACTGTGGCCGATGCGACATCGAGTTCCTCGATGCCATCTGCTGAGACCAGTCCTGGGCGATTGAGTCCAGCTGGACGTAGCGCGTCACGGGTTTCAGCCCGAGGCTGGCGCGCAGCTCATTGACCTTGACCAGGATGGTGCGGGAGTATGCGGCACTGCTTTGCACGACCACCGCGGGGGCACCCTGCACGGCGGCCTGAGGCGCATCCGATACGGCGGAGGCCTGACTTACCGGAGCCGCGACGAGCGGCACGACGGCCAGCAGGGCACCCGCGAACAAACGCGTCATCTTCATGAAGCAGTCCTCTCTTGGTGAGGGAATTTGGACCGCGGAACACTCCAGCACACGATCGCGAGCCTCGTCAGCGCTTTGGCACGACAGGCCCGGAGGTTGACAAATACGCCATCGCGGGCCATTCACCGTTTGACTGGCCCTTTTGCCCGGTCGTTGGACGCATTTGAAAATTCGTCACCCCACTCGGCTCCTCGGGCGCGTCAATAGAGACGACACCCACGCGGAATCTGTCGCAGCTCTAAAGCGATAAAACCATTTATATTTCTGATGTCGCAGGCTCATCACCGAGCAGCGGGATCACGCGAATCACCGTTGTTTCCGACCCTCGGCGCCGTCACCACTGACCAACTTCTTGGACGAAAGTGAGCTGACTCTCCGCCAGGGAGGTGCGATTCTGGGGGCTGCGGCATTCTGATGTCGTCAGGCCCGTGGCGAAGGACTTCACGTGCGCGAGATGGAGCGCCGTAACGTGGTGTTTCTCGCGTATCGAGAACACCGAGAGGCGTGATCCAAGGAGGTGATCCGATGGCGGAGGAAAGGCGAGAACTGCAAGAGGCGGGATACGCAACTCTGGGGCAGGCCATGGCGGGGCATGTGATGATCTCTGTGGTCATTGCACCTCTGGTCGTGGGGGTGTTGTGGCTGCTTGGCCTGATCATGCAGCCGGGAACCGACGTCGGCGCCATTGTGGTGCTGGGGCTGGTGACGACCGTGGCCAGTGAGATCCTGATGGCTCTGGGTGAGCGACCTGCGGTGGTGCGCGCCCGGCATTCGACTCCCGGTGGCTGGGCCTACGCCATGTGGATTTTCGTGGTGCCGCCGCTGGTGGGTTTCGTCGTCGGGTGGTGGGAGTCGCCCCGCGTCGCGTTGCCGACGGCCCTCGCCGCTCTCATTGTGTTCTGGGTCGTTGGTCTGTGGTCACAGCCGTGGGAACGGGGCGACAGCCAGGCCGAGGTGCGCGCCAAGTGGGAAGCCGCGAAAGAGATGACCGCGGAAACGTTCGGAGAGGACAAGCTCAGCGACGGCTGGGTGATTCGCAGGGATGACCAGGGCCACGATGACTTCCAGGAGGACATACCGCTGTGGGCGAGCGTGCTCAGTCGGCTGCTGTCGTCGCTGGTCGGGGTTCCGTTTCTCGTCGGCGCGCTGTATCTCCTCAGTTGGCTGCTGCACCTGGATCTTGGTTTCGGGACCGCGATCCTGATCGGCTTTGCGACGACAACGACGAGCAGCGTGCTTGTCGCATTGGCGGAGCATCCGGCGGTGGTGCGGGCCCGGAATCCGAGGCCCGGCGGCTGGGCCTATGCCGTCTGGATTTTCGTTTTTCCTCCCATTGTTGGGGTCGCTATCGGCTGGTGGCAAGAACCCGTACTGGCGCTGCCGTCGGGGCTGGCCGCTCTCGTCGTGTTCTGGGCGTCGGCGTGTGCCGTCAAACCGTGGCGAAGGGCTTTGCGCAAGGCCGATTACCAGGCCACTTGGGAAGCGACCAGGAAATGGTTGCAGGAAACCGAGGAGAACAGCTGATCCATGATCGGTTTCGACACTCACGGCCTCTGCCGATGGCTTCTTGGCTCATCAGCGTGACACCCAGTCGGGGCGACGACGCGTGACAGTTCCCAGGAATCTGGGCGTCCGGTATCCGCACACAGCGCCGCCGTCATCAGTGATCCTTGATTTTCTTGATGTCGGGAGGCAGCGTGTCCCAGTCCCACTCCTTGACCCACTTCCCGTCCTTTTCCACCACACGGGATGTGCCAATATCACCAGACAGCAACCACAGCACGTCGGCACCCTCCTGCCACACCACCCCCACCGGGTGCGCGCTCAGGAGATAGCGCTGATCGTCGCTCCATACCACCTCGCCCGCCGAATTCTTGATCACCGGATACACATTGCGCTTCCCGTCGATCTCCTCCGAGAGAAACTCTGATGTGTACCGCCCCGACGATGATGCCCGCGTCTCCCCGTCACGCAACACAGGTGGTTCCACAGCAAACACCACACTCCACACCCACCAGAGCACCAATGCCGCCACCCCGACGGCACCTGCCACCAAGACCCACGTCCTCGCCTTCATCGCTACGGCCAGTCCTTCCTACTCATCGCGACACCTCGATCATCAACGATCACCGCGCTGTTCCCTTCTCACCCGATCTGGATACCTAGCATGTCCCAACGCCACGGCCCCGGTAGAAGCCCTCGTCACGGGCAGCTCCTGCGCTGCGGCCCGGTGCACCCAGACGCCATCCCCTTCCGGCAATCCGTAGGTGAGCGTGGCGGGTCGTTGACATAAGGGCTCGCGGCCCCGCGATGGGATGGGTGGTGTGAGACATCCCCTCAAGCAGGGGCCACGAGCTGTGGTCAAGTCTACGTGTTCACGGTGCACGGTGGCGAGTGTGAGCACCAACTTGTCCGACTTTGACGCGATCAGCCTGCACTGATCGACGACGGATGATGGTAGAAAGCGACGAGGCCCCTCGCCGGCCACCCCGACTGCAGGGTCGCGTCACGCCCGCTATCCGCCCGGCCTCGGCAGCAGGTCAAGAACACCCACCGGACGCGGCAACACAACGCGACCACCCAAGACATCACGCCCAACTACGAAGAGCAACTTGAGGGTTCGCGGTGGTTTCAGACCCGCCCCACATCCCTATCCTCTTGGCACGCCGTCCTGACAAGCTCTGTTGCGGCGGTTTTACACACCACCACTCCTCACCCCCTCCAAGTAGCGGACAGATCCTGTCCTCAATGGGGTAAAACCCCTCGTCACGTGCCATACACACCTGAGGCTGTTTTTGGTCGTTCTCCAACACCCCTGCCTGAGGGTGTCTCCACGATGCTGAGTCGCAGGAAGCTGGGCCTCTTTATCACGTCCTGGCTCAACCGGATTTAGGAAGGGTTTTCTTCTTGTATGAATGTCACCGGGTTTTCTCCTAGCACCTCCACTGATTGCATTGTTTCGGGCCAGTGTGCTTTTTCGCCTGCGAAGTTGATTTTTAGGCGTTCGTGGTCGGGTTTCCAGGTGAGGACCTGCCGGGTTATCGTGGGCACCTCCTTTTCTTTCTTCCCGCCGCTCGGGGTTTTCCGTAGCCATCCTGCTATCACCTTGCCCGCGTCGATTCGACCGCGCAGCAGCACCTCGCCGTCGCGGCTCCAGCCCCAGATGTGGCTGTATGGGGGTGCTTTGTCGGGGCAGGGGCCGATGTGGAAGCCGTCGTAGTTGGCCCAGGCGCAGGTGAGTTCGCTCGCTTCCTCCCGCAGTTGGGACCATTCCACCTCGCCTTGTCCGGAAAGGTAGCGGGTTTCGGTGGTTCGTTTCTGCTCAGGCATGCTGCGTCTCCTTCTCCTCTTTCTCCTTCAGTGAGCGGTGGGTTCTTTCCAGTTCGATGTCGGCTTCGGTGATGCCCTCGATGTCCTTCAGGGTGGTGGTCATTGCGAAACGCTGGAATTCTTCGCCGAGCTTCAGCTTTTTGAACTGCACCGAACCGAGCCCCGTCGAGGTCCGGCCTCCGATTCCGAGGTATCCCTCCTGCAGGTCTCGCAGCGCCAGCAGCAGGGCCTTCAGCACCCAGGCGTGATGTTCCTCGACGTCGCGCAGTTGTCCGATCACCAGCCGCGCCTGGCAGGTCACCGTCTTTTCGGGGAAGAGTTTCTTCTCCGCCACTCCTCCGGTGAAACGGTCGATGGCGTTGCGGGTTCGTCCCGCCGGGTGGTCGGGTTTCAGTGGGGTGAAGTGGAAACTCCACCTGCCCACCCCGGTTTCTCCGGACCCGAAGACCTCGCAGACGGCGCACTTCCCGCAGCCGCGCCACTGCTGGTCCTCCGCGCCGCAGATGTCCAGGCCGAGGCTGCGTCCGATGTATTCCACCCTTCCCCGGAGGATTCCCTTCCACCGGGTGCCGTGGAACCAGTGGTCCTCTGGTCTCAGCTGATCCTTCAGGTTTTGGGTGGGAAGGTTCAGTCCGTCGATGCGGATCGTCGCTTCCAGGAGGGTGGGTGATTCCTCGGCGGTCACCTTGTGGTCGGTGCCGCCTTGCAGCAGGGCGTCGAGGGCGTCCGGTCCGGCGTCTCGCAGTGAGACCCGGGCCAGCAGGTCGGCGGGGTGCGACAGATCCAGGGTGCGGTACGAGATGGCCGTCACCTTGGCGTGCCCGAGGCCTGTGCTGATTCCGCCTCCGATGGTGACCTGCCACTGTCCGAGTAGCTGTAGCGCCTTGGCGGGGTCGCCCTCGTGCCGCAGGTAGAGCTGGATGGTTTCGGTGTCGTAGACCTCCTCGACGTCGTGCGACCCGTGGTTGCGGGCCGCGTGACGGTTCCGGTCGACGGCGGTGGCGGTGCGGCGTCTGATCTCGGGCTGTCCTTCCTCGCCGCCGGTGAGCCGGGTGCCGAGGAACCACAGCGTAGAGGCCTGGAAGTCTGGTTTTCCGTCCTTCGTTTTCTCCTGACCCATGAGGAGTTCCCGGGCTGCCTCGTCGATGCCGGCCCGGAAGGAACCGGCCAGGCTCGACGGCGGCAACGCCGGCCTTCCGGCGTTATCGCGCAGCGTTTCGAGCGCGGCCTGGTCCTGTCCGACCGCTCCGACGCGCCACGGTCCCAACGGGCGGATCGTCACTCGAATGTAGGTGAGAATCATGTCAGTTCCGTCCCTCTCGTAGCCTCGATGCCCACGGGTTGCGCTGCGCCTGTGGGGTGTCGCGGATCACGCGCCGGGCCGCCGCCCGCCGGCCCTCCGTCAGGTTCAGCCAGGCGCGCCTGCCCTCCAGGGTCTTGGTGTAGTCGCCCTCCCGCAGTTCCTGCAGCCAGCCCGCCACCGCCTTGCGGTCCTCTAGCGGCCAGCCGAGCATGGCGTCGAGATCCGGGGTCGCGACTCCCCCGGTGTGTTCCTCGCCGGGTTTCCCGCCGGGTGGCCGCCAGGGTGTCGTCACCTGTTCGAGCCATCCGAATCCCTCGGCCCTGCGGGTCCCGAGGCCGCGTTCCAGCAGTTTCAGCACCTTGTTCCGGTCGGGTTCCCGCAGTTTCACGACGGCCCCGGGTGCGATGGCGATGTCCCCGGGTTTCGGGGTGCCCGACGCCAGATGCCAACCGCTGATCCCCTCGCCCGCGACCCTGCCACCCCAGGCATCCACGACCTCAAAGCCCTCGAAGGTTTTCATTCCTTTCCATTCGAGGGTGGGTGCGCCGGCCTCATTCAGGCGGATCGTCGGCGACAGGGTGCGCAGCACCACATCCCCCGATGCGGGCAGCTCGGGTGGTGGTGTCGGTTCGATCCGGATCCGGGCACGTCCCATGACGCTTCTGCGACCCCCGATGCTGGCGGATTCCAGCTCCACCAACCTCCCCACCAGATTCTCGTCGCCGTGGATCAGGCCGTGGTAGGTCTGCCGGCGACGGTGGGCCTCGCGGGAGAACAGGTTCCCGTCGAGAGCGGTGCGTTTCTCGGGGTCAATGGCGGTGGTGGTCACCACCTTCAATGCGTTCTTATCGCCCCAGATCACATCGCCCTTGAGGTGTTCTCCCACGGCATCCCCCGCATCCTCGAAGGCGCAGTCGACGTATTCGCCGTCGCCGGGGGCGTACTTGCGGCGCAGCACGGACTGGCTGGCGACGTCCCCCGTCACGGCCAGCAGGGGCCCGAACCGCACCGAGTGGTCGAAGGTTTTCCGGAAGACAGAATCCGGGTCGCCGTACCGGATCCGCCAGGCGGTGGCCAGTGCCCCGCGCAGCGTGGAACCGGGAATGTATCCGAGGCTTGGGGTGTGGAAGGCCCGGGTGGCCCCGGTGCCGATGACGATCGCCTGTTCGCTTGTCACAGTTACCCGCCACCAGCTCATGATGCGCTCCTGACCTGCTCGTTTCCGGCCTGCCCGTTCCTGGCCCGCTCGATCCTGGTGAGCATTGCCTCGATGTCGTCGGTGTCGGTGGTGATGCTCACCCATCCCAGGCCGCGACGCCGGTCGGCGCCGATCCCATCGACCAGTCGCGCGGCGACGTGCAGCAGCGCGACGTGTGTCTCCAGCTCCTCCGGGGGCAGGGGCTGGGTCAGGGAGATCGTCGCGGTGGCCCGATCCGCGTGCAGCTCCTCCGCGAAAAGCAACGCCCCGTCCCGGGCGCGACGCCGCTCGTCGATGGCCACCCGGGAGCGCACCCGGATCCGTTCCCGAAGCTCATCCGTGTGGTCAAGTTTCCCGTCCGAGAAGTTCCACGGAGAGCTGCCGCTGCCGCGTTTCCCGAACACGGCATCCACCAGGTGATGGTCGACGTATGTCGTGCCTCGTCGTTTTCCCGGCAGGACCATGCGGGCGGCGTCCCGCATGACGCCTTTCAGCGACGTGGCTGGCAGCGGATTCTCCTCGTCGATCACGTCGTCGACCTCCCCCTGCCCGTATCCCTGGGAGATGCGGAAGGCGGTGTTGAAACGGATGTCCAGCTCGATCGTGGTCTTGGTCGTCGTCATGCGTACCACCTCATGATGTTCAGTACCGTCAAGAGTTCCTCGGTGCCCTGGTTCGTGGCCCGCTCCCAGTTCCTTCCGAACACCGCGTCCAGGAGGTCCGCGGCCCCGGACAGCCTGCTGGCCCGGTGTCTCAGGTGCAGGGTACGGTCCTTCTCGTCCCTGATCCGTAGTTCCTGGCGCAGGGTGGCGCGCGCCGCGTTGCCGCGTTCGTCGTCGCCGAGCCGACGCGCCAGGTCTCGCAGTTCCTCAATCCGCCCCCAGTCATCGAGGGTGCGGAATCGTCTCGACGGTGTGGGGCCCTCGTTGGTGACATCCAGCCAGGCGAATGACCAGTCGTTGCCCCTCACCGCTTCCTTGGCGGTGCGCAGCAAGGTGGTGGCCAGTTCCACCTGGTCGCCGATGGGGTAGGCGAGTTTGCAGATCACCATGCCCGCGGAGAAGCTGACCTTCCCCGCCCCCAGCCCGAAGGTGTCGCTGCCCGCTTCCTGTTCCAGGTGTTTCAGGAATGTGGTTAGGAAGGGCCATGCCTTGGTGGCGGGCACGGTCACCAGCACGTCGTCGCCGCCGAGGATGTGCGGGACGGCGGGCATGGGGTTCGCCGCGGCGCCCCGGTCGTCTGTGATCTCCTCGATGGCTTTGCGCAGCGCCAGTTTCGTGGCGTCCTTGACGGCCTTGGACACCCTCCGCAACTCCTGCAGACCGTCCTCCGAATCCGCAGCAGCCGCCCTCAGCTCCCGGAACAGCTTCCCGAAGCCGTTGCCGTCGGCGAAGATGGTGGCGACGTGGTTACCGGTGTGGGTGCGCGACCCCTCGGAGCCGAGATCACCGAGCCGCGCCAACTCCTTGAAATGCTCCACCTGTGTGAGATGTCCGAATTTCTCCTGCTTCCGGAGCTCGCGAAGCATGACCTGCTCCACCATGAATCCCTGCTGGACCCCGCCCAGCAGGGACCAGTTCAGGAGCCTGTTGCGGCCCTTCCGCGGAGCACGGGAGGCGCAGTCGCCGCACAGCCGCGTCGTCTCGTCCCCCACCGAGGTTTCCTCCGAGGCCATACCCGAGGAGCATTCGTCGCAGTGATGGGCCAGGGGAAACTCGATCATCGACGGCGGGTACTGCCTGGTTTCGGCAGGAATGTCGTCGTCCTCGGCGCGGATGACATCGCCGTACCCGGCAACCTCCCGGAAGGTGGTGTGGACGTGTGCGGCGGGCAGGTGCAGTTTGATGTTGAGCGCGAGGGCCTCGGCGGCTTTGCGGACCTCGCCAGGATCCTCGCCCCGGATGTTCAGCACCGAGTCGACGTCAACGGCGTCATCGTTGACCGTCACCCCGGGGAAACCCTGCAGGATCTCCCCCGCGGTCTCGAAACTGCGTTCCTCGATGCAGTCGGCGGCCCCGCTGGTGTCGGTGAGGTAGGCCAGCATGTCGGAGGCGCCGCGGCGTCCCCACAGGCGGCGGGACCGGGCGAGATACCCCTGGATTTGACTGACCCCGATGGATGCGAAACACGTCATCTCCGGTCCTTTCACTTCTCGTTGCTCATGTACTGGATCGGGTCGTCGATCCTGGGAAGGGTGCGCATCCTGATCTGGTTGTTCTTGCCTCCGGAGAACTCGGCGTAGTACTTGAAGCTCTTGTCGAACTCCTTCTGCTCCGCCTCGCTGCCCCGCCGTGTGAAGTTGCCCATGGTCGGGTACCAGATGCGATCAGCGGGGACGCTGCTGGTGCCGAGCGCCCTGACGAGTCCGGTGATCCACGGCGCCTCCGGGTCGATGACCTGCATGGCGGCGCTGCACGGATCCACCTCCACCGTCCCTGCACCTGCCCGGTACCTGCCCGCGGCGTCCTGGATGCAAGTATCGGTGATGCGACCGACGGCGGTGCCGAAACCCAGGCCCTTGCCGCCACCGAGGTGGATGGCAAGGTCACCTTTGACGGTGATACCGGCACGTTCTGCGAGTTCCTGGGGTTCCAGCGCGAACATGAGGAACCCGAGCTGGCAGGCGTCGATGTTCTCGAAGTGGATCCGTCCCTTCAGGACGGGGGTTCCCTCGGTGATCCAGCGCCTGGTCTCCTGGCAGTCGGGGGCGCCTTCCTTCGGGTAGTGAGCACGACGCACCTGGCGGGGCGTGAGGCTCGTGCCCTCGGGCTCCTGGCCGTGCCAGTAGAACTTGCGGCCAGCGATCCTCCGCATCCCGGAGCGGCTCCGCAGACCGCCCCAGTGGGACGCCGGTTTCCCTCGCTCGGCCACACCCGCCTCCCGGTTCTCACCCTCCGCTGTGGGGTGTTCCAGGTAGAACGCCCCGGCGCTCGGGCGCGGGGAACGGGTCGGCGGGGGCAGCACCAGCCGCAGCGACACCGGCGCGTCGGTTTCGAAGGCCCCGAACCGCAGATGGGAGGCGTAGGCGTTGTGTTCCGCCTGGTCGCCTCGCTGACCCTCGGTGCGGGCCTCGATGAAACCGAAGGTCGCGCAGGCCGGGCACAGCTCATCCGGATCTCGGCACGGCAGCAGGGACTCGTCGGGAAGCCGCTCGCGGATCGGGCCCTCCCCGAGCTTCCGCCAGCTCGACGACATCGTGAGCCCGGTGACCACACTCTCGCCACCCTTGCTCATGGTGATCCACACCGAATCGCCCGGGGCCAGGGCGCCGTCGCTCCTGCGTCGTTTCCCGATCGTGGTGCCGTTCTTGTGCTTGACCAGCACCTCCGGCCAGTCCTTTGCATCCCATGCGGGCGCCTTGGGGGCGAGCTCACCGCCGGTGACGTCCACCGAGCGCCTGCACAGCTCCCGGTAGCCCTCCCAGGTCCTCTCGCCCAGCCTGACCGGGGTGGTTTCGAGTTTCCCCGCGGCCACATAGATGTGGTCGGCGGGATGGCTGCTCTTCGCCCCGGCGTCGGCGACGTGCACCACCCAGTCGCCGCCCTTCGTGAGCGTGGATTCCCCCTTTGATGTGAGCTGGTCACGAGTTACCTGGTTCGCTTCGTTACCGAAGTTCACTTTGTTACCGCAGCTACGCGGACAGGTGCATTTTTTATCAAAATCATCAAAGGAGATCCGCACCCCGGAGCGCAGCCCCTCCGCCCCGCCGAACAGGCGCCACAGCGCCTTGGCTCGGATCCACACCACCTTGCTGGTGGGCAGTACCGAGATCACTTTCCCGTCGGAATCGACCTCGTCCACCACAGCCAACTGTTTTTCGAGGTGCATGCCCAGGTGTTCTCGATGCACTGGTAGGTAGTCGGGGTCGAGTATGGACAGGCAGCTGCTGCTGATCACCTCGAACAGCGACCGGACGGCGCCTCGCACGGAGGATCCCGGCACGGTGACGCATTCCTCGATCCGGGTGTCGGTGGCGGTTTTCCAGTCCACCGGCATCATGAGCGGGGAACGGAAAGCGAACTCCACATCGAGATATCCGGTCAGCCCGCCCTCGACGGCATTCGCGTGGCCGCGGGGTTTGTCCCGTTTCACTGTGTCGGGCAGCGGAACGAAGGTGTAGGGATTGATGAAGGCGTTTCCACCATCGTGGAACTCGTCCAGTCTCTCCTGAATCTTTCGCTCTTTTTTTCTCGGCCTCTCTGCGCTCCTTTTTGGCCTTTCTGCATTGGCTCTCCTCCGTGGCTGCCTTGACCCAGGCTCGTACACCCTCTTTGCCCCAGCACAACCGCTCCGGATCGGTCCCCAGGATCTCGAATTCGCGCCCGTAGGCCATGTCGCGGAGGCTTTGCGTCCACTCTTTCCCCTTGGGTATCTCCAGTTCGCGTTCCCGGATCCGGCGTTTCTTGTTGGGTTTCGCGATGTCCACGGAGATCCGTTCACCGAGCTGACACATCTCGAGCGATTCGCCTTTGACGATATCGACCAGGCGGTAATACCCCGGATTTCCGGGTTCGTAATCGACACAGGCATCGGGTTCGAACGTAAAAACATTCTGCCTCGTCAGAACCGGTTTTCCATCCCACGTGAGTTCCGAGTCGACCAGCGGCCACACCCGGACGTGGTCCTCGTCGATCTCCTCGACATAGGCGTAGTCATTCACTGCCAAACCTCCTATCCCGCGACCCGCCTGGCCGCTCGTCGTCGAACCCCCACTCCCCAGTCTCCACACACCGTGGGGACGGGGTTCTTCGGGCTTCACCACTTCCTGACGGACGAGACGGGCCACGCCGGGGATGGCGTTTGTTGCCCGCGGCGATCGCGCGCATCGGGATCCGGTCCGCGATCTCCACCACACCGGTTCCCCAGGCCGTTCTCGCCCCGACGCCGATCAGTTCCCCCACCTGGAGAAGCCGGTCGATCTGGCTCGACGAGGCCGCGTCGCCGGTGCAGAGCCAGTCGACCTCCCCGATCGCGACACGGACGTCAAGAAGGCTGGCCCGCCGAGAATCTCCCTCGCTCCATCGCACGGACTGAAGCTCCACCTGCGTGGGAAACACCGACGCCATCACCTCCCGCGGCAGCCGCTCGCCGCGGCCCCGACCGCAGATCAGCGCAAGTCGCCGCTGAATGCTGCCCAGCAGCAGATACGGATCGGGCCAGGGCATGAAAAAGTCGCCGCGTTTGAAGGTGACGCCCTCGGGGAATCGCAGCCGCCACCCCTTCAACGGCCTGCCCGTGATCTCGGCGAGGTTCGCCGAGGCCACCTCCTGGATCCCCTCGACCCGCAGCGTCACCATGCCGAGCCGCTCCCGTTTCCCGAAGGCGACGCGGTCCACTAGCAACGGGGTCAGGACGTCGTCGAACAGCCGCAGCTCCACGAGCACAACGAACTCGCTGACCTGCCGCCACCGCACCGCGTACCGGTGTTCTTCGGAATGCGACTCCCCACCGCCGCTGCCCGGCGACCGGTGCAGCCACGACGAGACCATCGCGTGGATTCCCGAGGGTGTGGGGGCCAGGTGATGGTCCCCCGTCTCCATCCGCAGTAGAACCTGCCAGGTCCTGACCCGCACCGCGGGAAAGGATCTCGGTGACTCCACGTTCAGTCCTGTGGGATGGGATCGAGGAATTCGAGGTAGGGCAGCACCTTGTTCGAGACCGCCTCGAAACATCCGAGTCTGCGACATCCGATGATGCTGCCGCCTTGGCCGCGGACCTCGCCGTGCGGGAAGAAGAAATCGGGTCTGCGGGCCATCTCGGCGCTGATCCGCGGCACGATGTATCCGACCCCCGACACCGGATCCGGCTTCGGGGCGATGTCTCCCTGCCGGATCCTCGTCACCGGGATCTCGCGTCCCTGCACCCGGAGCGACGGCAGTTCTTCAGACTGCTCCTGGCGTCGCACCCACTGGTCGGAGCCCTCGGGGGCCGCCCACGTGAACGGTTCCCCCGCCTCGGGATAGTAGGTGACGTCGTGCGGGGTGAGGTTGACGAGTTTCTTCACCTCGTCCACCTGGGGCATGCCCTGGGGAAAGACTCCCGTGATGGGGGAACTGTTCCCGGATTCGGTGCGCAACACCCGGATGTATTCGCGAACACCCATGCCGGTGTTGCCGAGTTCGTAGAAATCGATCGTCAGGGTGTTGCACCAGCGGGCCGTCAGGGCCGCCATGGCCACGGGTGCGCTGACCGCGAGATGCAGAGTGGTGGCGAGGTCCGCGAGGCTCCGGAGGATTCCGCCCACGCGCCTGGCCAGCTCGTTCCCTTCCGTGTGGTCCATCCATTTCTTGACACCATCGGCGGAGGGGGTGTGGAGGTTGATGACCAGCACCGGCGCGTCATCCAGCTTCTTGGCCAGAGCGAGCAGGGGCGAGGGACGCAGGTCGTCGGCGGCCAACAGCACGACGAGGTTCTTTGCGGGTGCATTCCCCCAGAGGGCCCGTTGCAGCTCGGCGCTGGAGGGCATCTCGTCGGGGGCGAACCCGAGGGGGCATCTGGTCCCGTCGGGGTTCAGGGTTTCCAGGCAGATACTGGTGCTGCATTCCGCGGGTTCGTCCGTGGAGGTCCACTCCTTGCCGTAGGTGTCGCGCCAGGTGAAGCGTTCGATCTCACGGGCGTGCGGTAGCGCAGAACCGAGCGCCCATGCCAGGCTCGGGTGGCAGCCTCCCCGGAAGAGGAGGCGCCTGATCCGGGCCGCGTCGAGTGCGTCGATGAGAACCGGCAGCGCCTGCTGCAGGCAGCGGTAGTCGAGTTCCTCCGGGATCTGCGTGGCGGAATCCTGCCGGAGCCGAATGTGGAGGTCGGCCTCCGGGACGGTGCGGCTGTCCGCGGGCAGGTGGTTGGGTTCGGGCCGGGTCTGAAGACCAATCTCGATCTCCCCGTCGCCGAGCTCCGGTCGGCGCACCTTGAGGCGGTTGCGCAGTAGGCTGCCAAGGACCTGATTCAGTTCGCTGACCGTTGTGCCACCCTCGTCATCGGAGCGCAGCAGCCGCCACTGGAGATGGTCTCTGAGCTGTTCCGCTTCCGGGTATTTCGCCCCTAGCTGTTTGCTGGGAGCATCGATGTCGCATTCGTCCGGGGAACCGGGTTTCCGGAAGGTGTTGATGATGTGCAGCTGGAAACCCTCCGGGTCTTTCTTCTGGACCTCGACCAGCAGCGGCACCTCGGTCTCGGGCACGAAACAACTCTTGGAGATACCGCTGGAGAGCAGCAGAATCCCACCGCTCAGCCCCTCCCCGAAGGCCTGGGTGACGTTGCGTTCGACCGTTCCGGTCTCGAGGTCACGGATGTCACGCCACGGCACGATCCCCCCGACGCGCAGATAGGTTTCGATGAACTCGGCATCGACGGTCCCGCTCCCCTGATGGTAGGAAATGAAAACGGGGCCGGTGCCCCGCACCGGGGGTCGTGATGACGTCATTGCGGTTCTCCTTTCGTGGCCTCACTCATCACTGACGGACGAGGCAGCCGTTGCCTCGCCACTGGTGGGGAGTTTCCTTCCCGTTCGGGAGCGCAATCGAAGCCTGGGCGACATCACCACACCCCTGGATCCGTATGTGCTGTGAGGGATGGTCCCTCAGCTTCACAGAAGGAGGTGCACCATGCTGTGGCGTTGGTGACATGACGAGCAGCCGAGGCTGCGAACCGCAATCTCATCGTTCGTGGGGCGAACCTCAGGGTTCGCCCCACGACCACATTCCCGGGTGCCGCTGGATCCGAAAGTCGGGTGGCGGGAAAGCCCCGTCCTCAGGATTCAGGAGGTGAAAGCTCATGTTGTGGAGTTGGTGATGAGCCGAACGGCCCGGGCCGTGGCATCAACAAACCGCGGGGTGCGCGATGCGCACCCCGCCTTCACGTTCTCACGACCTCGGGTGGAGCAGCCATCGTTCGGCGACGGTGAGGCCCACCCAGTTCTTCCACTCGTCCGACCCCACCGTGCGCAGCAGACCACGGCAGGCCTCGGCGTCGCGTTTCCGTCCGGCCACCTCCCAGCACGCAATCGCCTCCGTCAGGGCCGCGACCGCTCCGGCACGCAGATCCAGGTCGTCGGCAGCGGTCAGGAGCCTCAGGGCGCTCACCCCCCGCACCGACCAGCGGCGCGCTACCGCCGCCGGTTCCGGAATGTCCCGCCGGGTCGTGTCGTGGCACACCCGAAGCGACATCCCGGCGTCCGCGTCGCGGTCCCGTTGCAACCTGGCCGTTTGCGCCACCGTCCCGGTCACCGACCCACCCCAGCTGCGGGCCTGTGGGTCGTAGTCGAGCTGGCCGCTCAGCACCGGTTCGGGGATCGCTCCGGACAGCAGGTCGAAACCGAGCCGGTCGCCCTCACCCGGTTCCCTCCCCCAGGGCAACCCACCGAACCAGCGCACCTCCTGCGGCCCGTCCACCGCGACCGCGCAGTGGGCCGCACCGTCGACGTCGAGGTCCAGCACCCATCGAGCGTTGTTCTCGTCCGTTCCCACCCAGCCGCGCGGCACCTGCTCCCAGTCGACGGTCACGGATTCGACGAGCGCTCCCCATTCCTCTGCGCCCGCCGCCAGGGCAAATTCGGGCCTGAACCTGTCAATGAGTTCAGCGTCCAGCCGCCCGGGTGGCGCGGTTTCCCCCCCGACGGGCCAGGTGGCCAGCAGTTGGCGCGCCCAGTCACCCGAGTCCCCGGTCATCGGGGGCTGGTTCGCGACCTGCTCCAGCGCGTCCCCGAGCAGCCCGACCAGGGGCGTGAAATCGTCCTCGTCACGGTGGTTGTGGAAGTACCTGCACAGCTCCGCCAGTTCGGGCAGCGGGTCGGGTTCGTCCACGAGATGCCCGCTGAGCGAGGCCACCAGCGTCAGTTCCTCCAGCCGCAGCAGCCGCCAGTCGAGCGGCAGCGGCGACCATTCCTGCAGCCACCGCACCACCCCGAGCCGCACCACCGCCTCGGACATGTCCTCGTCGTCGGGTACGAGAGGCAGTTTTCCGACCCGCCCCGGCCCGTCCCACCCGGCTGCCTGCGACGCGAGCCCGGCCACCGCATTTCCGTAGAGATCGGCCAGCTCCTCACGGGACACCTCGACGTCGGCCACCAGGCAGCAGGGCGCCTCTTCGGGTTCGGCGGGGTTCACCGCGACGACGACGGTTTCCAGGGGCAGCGTGACATTTCCCGCCGGCGCCGGTCCTCCTGCTCCTATCTGCACCGGGCCACCACCGAGCGCCTCGATGACGATCTGTTTGTCGGTTCCACTCATTGTTTCCAGTCCTGGTCCATGTGATGGCACACCTCGTCGATGCTCGGAAGCCCCAGCTCGGAGGCGGCGCGCGCATACTCAGCGGTCGCGTCCTCCTCGCCCCGGACAACCGCCAGGGCGCGTTCCTCGTTGGCGCGCAGCCATTCGAGGGCGCGCCCGAACATCACCAGCCGGTCGGGTTCCACCATCCCGCCTGTTTCCTCCGGCGGGGTTTCGTCCTGGTGGACGCCCGTCAACCGACGAAAATCCCTGCGTTGTTTCTGGCCACTCGGGATGCCCCCGTAGATGGCCCACCTGACGATTTTCGACGCCTTCGCCTCGGTGACGGGCCTGCCGGCCATGTCCAGCCGGAAACACTCGTGCCAGGCGCGGCGCATGGCATCCTGGTGGGCCTCCTCCATCTTTTCGGCCCATTTCAGGTGCTGCCCCTGAAGGGTCCGACCTGCGAAGGTAGCGATCATCGCCTGGGCCAGCGCCGCAAGTCCGGCATGAATCCCCTCCCATTCCAGGGAGGGATCGCCCTGCGGATCGGCTTCCTCCCCGAGCGGCAGAAGATCGTCGTCCCAGGCGCGTTTCCCGGGTGTGGTACCCAGGGGCTTCCATCCGGGACACGACGGCCCATTCACCAATCCGACGTACAGGCTTCTCAGCACAATCCTGGCCGATTCGTCGATCAGCCCAAGCCTGGCGCAGGCCCGGGAAACTTCGCGTCGCGCAATCTCATCGGCATTCCCCTTCACATACGGTTCTCGCGCCGCGAGCGAAAACCGAGAAAAGACCGAGCGTTGCAGACCGAGGAAGATGTTCTCCCTCTCCTCGACCACCAACGGCGGGCGTTCATTCTCACCCAGCCCGTAGCGCCCGTAGGGTTCGGCGGCCAGGCTGGCGTGTCCCTCGTCCTCCCAAAGCAGATCGTAGAGTCCCTGGTATCCGGCAAACTCGTGCCTGCCCATCCGCCTGCCCAACGGGACGCTGTTGCACAGGAAGGCCTCCCACACCGACTCGACCTCCATGTCGGTGAGCACCACGTCCTGCCTCCACGTCGATCCGATGGCGACGGCCAGCGCCTCGGCGATCCGACTGACGGTCACATCCAGCTTCTGCTGGCGCGCCCGAGCCATGGCGTCATCGACTCCGCTCCTCAGCAGGGCCAGCAGTTTCTCCACGACCTCACGTCGCACCTCGAGCCATGACAACAGCTCCCGGCCACGTTCGTCGTCGATTCTCTCCCCCCGACCCACACCAACCCACGCGGGTTCATTGGCGATGCGGGGGTGCAACAGGCGTTTGACAACGAGGTTCACGGTCACGCCACACCCCCTGGGGGCGTACCGTGGCCATGTCGGCAGCCGCTCCAGCCACTGCCCGCACCACTGCGCAAAGGACTTGGACATCAGTCTCCTTCCGTCACCATCCATTGACGGACATTACCCCGGAGACGGTCGGGACAACGGATTCTTCTCCACGCGTTCAGAAGTCTGATGACCAAAGCTAATATCTCGCCATGGACAGCTCAGAAAAGGATGCTGCCTCCACGAAACATCCGGAGGCCTTGGCCAGCGAACTGTTCAATGCCGTCAAGAAACTACGCTCCGATGGGATCCAGAACCCCGATCTCCAGATACCCGAACCCTTGCTGACGACGCTGGGACTCACCCCGGGCTCCCCCTTCGCCAGGCACCTGGTCTCCAAGGCACTGTTGTCGTGCGCCGCGCACCTGGAGGAGAGCACCCGGAGCGCGTTCCTGTTCGCCGCCGGGTTCTGCAGAAACATCACCGGCTCCCCCGGGGAGCGGGTGAATCACTCCGCCACCGCATTGAACATAGGGCGCCGCACCCTGTACCGCCACATCGAGAAAGCCGCCCACGAGATCACCCACCTGTTGCTCGCCAGCGACCACGCCCCCGCTCTGGAGAACATCGACTTCATCACGACGAGCACCCACTGCCGGCTGGATCTTCGCGACGACTCGCCCGCCATCCTGCTGAATCGCACGGTGATGGCCCTCCGCGACGGTATCAATGCCCTCGACGAGCACCTGTTCCTGCCACTGCTGCGCGATCCCGAGCTGAAGTACTACGCCCTCGAGGGCTGCAAGCTGTCAGATGTTCGGGAAAACGGCGACTCATGGACCGTTCAGCTGCGGCTCCCCCGCCGCCTGAACGTCGGGGAATCCCACACCTTCTCGGTGTCCGTGCGTCTGCCCGACCACGACTGCCTGGAGCCGGTCTTCGGCTTGGCGCCCGTCACATCCATGCACGCCGCAAGAATCGAACTGCACTTCGAGGCGCGCCTCCCACGACTCGTCGAGCGCATCGACCGCGCCTGGCCCGCCCAAATAATGTCCCCCACTCTTTCCGGTCATCCCGTCGAGGTGATGCACAACAAGGCCGTCGCCACCTTCAGGAACATGCAGCCCGGATGGGGCTACGGGGTTCGTTGGGCCTGGTGAGTACCCCTCCCACTCTCCGGAAAATCCCTGAGTACTCATACCGCCCCGGTAGGTAACCCCTGAGTACCCACCCATGATTCGCGACTAGGGGTTTTGGCCGAAAGTACGACAAATTGTTCACGCAAACCTCAGTCAGCGCGGGTTTGCGAAAGCAATTTTTCTGAGTAGGAATACTCAGCCGCCTGCAAGCCGGATACCTACAAAAGTCAGGTAGCTCCCCTTACCAAAAGCGCTTATCAGCTTCTGGAAGATCCGCCACTCTGGTGTGACAGGCATCAAGAAGACCCCCATCCACAGGGCAAGGAGGACCCACACCGTGACCATCGCTCTCGACAACGCCACCCCTTGCGTCAAGTTCGCCTCACTCTTCCAGAATCCTCTCCTGGAGGACGAGACCAGCGTCGAGACCGCCGCCGACATCCGCACCCAGGCGGCTCTCGCCGCCCACGCCGCGAAGCTCTGCGGGGAATGCCCTCTGCGCGCCCAGTGCCTCACCGACGCGGTGGTCTCCTACGACGTCGCAGGTTTCGTGGCCGGCACCACCGAAACCCAGCGTCGCGAGATCCGCGCACGCCTCGACGTCACCGTCGAGCCGGAAGACCTGGACAGCTTCGCCGGAGTCTGTTCAGGCCGCAGTTTCGACCACGAGGAAATCCACCGGCTGCGGCAGGCCAACCCCACCCAGCCGCTGTCCGCCATCGCTGCGCGAGTCGGCTGCTCCATCTCGACGGTCAAACGCCACCTCAGGCGGGCCGAAGCGCGCAGCGGGGTCGTGAAGTCCATTGCCAAGAAGCGCAAGCCCAGCAAGTGTGAGGTGCTAGAGGCCGCCGTCGAGGTCCTGAGCCCCGCCTCCTCTGTCGCCTGATCCCCTCCCACACGAACCGCCGCCGAACCGGATTCACAGGACATCTTCCCCTCACCGTCCTGCTCGTCCCGGTTCGGCGGCGCTCTAGAACCAGCGTTCCAACTCCTGGACGGTCCCACCGGATTCGAAGTCGCCGGTGACGTGATCTGCTGCGGCCCTCACATCATGAGGGGCGTCGCCCATCGCAACCCCACGACCGGCCCACCGGATCATCTCGATGTCGTTGTAGCCGTCGCCGAGAGCCAACACGTCGGCGGCGGCGACACCGAGTTCCCCGCACACCTGCTCCAAGCCCCGGGCCTTGTCAACGTCCTTGGGGACGATGTCCACCCACGACGACCAGCCCATGTAGTACGACACCTCCCGCAACCCCAGCGCCTCGACCATCTCGGTGAAGACGTCGTCGTCGGTTTCCGGATCGTGCACCACGATGCGGGAAACCGGGCGCGAGGCCAGCTCCTCAACGCTCTCCACGACGAAGTCGCCGTTCAATTCCCCCTCGGGAAAGGGTGTCGAGACCCGCCACAGCATGCCATCGGTGACCGCGATCGCCGCGTTCGGGGCCAGTCTAGCCACCCGGGAGATGGAATCGGCGGGATCGAAACGGGCCTCGTGAAGCACCTCGACGGGCGGATAGTTCACGATCATCGCACCGTTCGCGCACACCGACGGACCGGGCGGCAGACCAAGGGCATCGAAAATCTTCTGCGTTCCGGCCCAGGCCCGTCCCGTCGTGAGTACCACCGGCACCCCAGCGGCGACGACGCGCCGCACCGCATCGTGCACGTCACCGGGCAGGTCGCCGTTGACGCTGACGATGGTGCCGTCGATGTCGAGGGCAACCAGGGCGGGTGTGAAGGTCATCGTTTCTCCTGGGTTCGTGGGGTCACTGACCCGACCAGCGCAAGGCACCCCCGGAAATGGCTCGCGGGCTGGAAGATCAGCCCGCCGTGAGCATCTCCAGGCCGCCGAGATGGGGGCGCAGCGCCTCGGGGACGCGCACCGACCCGTCGGCCTGCTGATGGTTTTCGAGCAGCATGATGATGATCCGGGTCATGGCGCACAGCGTGCCGTTGAGGGTGGCGACGTGCTCGGTTCCCTTCTCCGTGCGGTACCGGATCCCAAGGCGGCGGGCCTGGAACTGGGTGCAGTTGGAGGTGGAGGTCACCTCGCGGTAGCGCTGCTGGGTTGGCAGCCAAGCGTAGCAGTCGTACTTGCGGGCAGCGCTAAGACCGAGGTCCCCGGAGGCGACATCGAGCACCTGGAAGGGAATCTCCAGTGCCTCGAGGAACTCCTTCTCGAAACCGAGGAGCCGCTGGTGCCACTCCTCGGCGTCCTCGGGCAGGCAGTGGATGAACATCTCGACCTTGTCGAACCAGTGAACCCGGAAGATACCGCGGGTGTCCTTGCCGTAGGAGCCGGCCTCGCGGCGGAAGCAGGGGCTGAACGCGGCGTACTGGCGCGGCAGGGAATCGGCGTCGAGGATCTCGTCGCTGTGGAAGGCCGCCAGGGCGACCTCGGAGGTGCCGACGAGGTAAAGATCATCGGTGGGGAGGTGGTAGACGTCCTTGGCGGCCTGACCGAGGAAACCGGTGCCAGCCATCGCCTCGGGTTTCACCAGCGCCGGGGGGATCATGGCGGTGAATCCCCACTCGACGGCCTTGGTCATGGCCAGGTTCAGCAGCGCGAACTCCAGGCGCGCGCCGAGGCCGGTGAGCACGTAGAACCGCGACCCGGAGATCTTCGTGCCGCGTTCCATGTCGATGGCGCCCAGCGCCTCGCCGAGCTCCAGATGGTCCTTGGGTTCGAAACCCTCGGCGGCAAAGTCGCGGGGGACGCCGACGGTCTCGATCACGACGCCGTCGTCCTCACCGCCGCGCGGCACACCATCGATGACGATGTTGCCGAGCTGCATGATCAGCTCGTTGAACCGGTCCCCGGCGGCCTCCGACTGCTCCTGCGCGGCCTTCACCTCGGCTGCAAGCTGCTTGGTGCGGGCCAGCAGTGCGGCCTTCTCCTCGCCCTGAGCCTTGGGGATGAGCCTGCCGAGTTCCTTCTGCTCGGCGCGCAGCCTGTCGAAGGTCGCGATCCCCGAGCGGCGTGCCTCATCAGCCGAGACCAGTTCGTCGACGAGTTCGACGGAATCCCCGCGGACCTCCTGCGAACGTCGGACGAGGTCGGGGTCGGTGCGCAGCAGCTTGGGATCGATCATGGGATGAACTCTACGCGGGTGTCGTGCGAAACCCGGTCGCAGGACCACGATTCCCAGCCCCACCTTCCCACACCGGCTCATCCGGCTCGCGTCAACGGAGCACCTCAGGTGGCATCGAGCGACCGCAACCACTCGGAGGCCTCCTCGAACGCCTCGTCGTCGAAGCCTCGGCGCACGTCGGCTGGTTGGGCGTCGGCGCGCGGGTAGGAGCCGAGGAAAAGCACGTCACGACAGATCCGCCGCAACCCGAGGAGGGCCTCGGCGAGGCGGCGATCACCCAGGTGGCCCTCCGCGTCGATGGCGAAGCAGTAACTGCCGAGGATGGTCTTGGTGGGGCGCGACTCGATGCGACACAGGTTCACCCCGCGCACCGCGAACTGTTGCAGGATCTCCAGCAGGGCTCCCGGGTGGTCCTGGTGCATGTAGGCCACCAGGGTGGTCTTGTCCGCGCCGGTGCGTTCCGGCACCCGACCCGGACGGGAAACCACGACGAAACGGGTCACCGCTCCCGGATTGTCCTCGATGGAATGGGCCAGCTCCTCGAGCCCGTAGAGCCGGCCCGCGACCCGCGCACAAATCGCAGCGTCGTAACGGGAAGCCGGGTCCGCGACCTCCTTGGCCGCGCCCGCCGTGGAACCGGCCTCCGTCACCTGCGCGCCGGGGAGCATCGTGGCCAGCCAGTCGCGGCACTGCGCTGCCGCGTGTCCGTGGGTGAGCACCGAGGTGACGTCGTCGAGGGTGGTGCCGGGGCGCACGTAGATCCCGAATTCGACGGGGATCACCACCTCACCGGTGATCGCGAGGGGATCGCCGTCGACGAGCTTGTCGAGGGTGGCGGAGACCCCGCCCTCCACGGAGTTCTCGATCGGCACCACGACACCATCGACCTGCCCCTGCCTGACGGCATCCAGAGCCTCGCCGACGCTGGCGAAGGGAACCCCATCGGACTCATCAATGCCGAGCAAGGCCTGATGAGTGAACGTCCCTGCGGGTCCGAAATATCCGAGCACCCGCACAGGGTATCGCCGTGTGACCCGCCGTGGCTGCGACATCCCTTCGATGACCCCTCCCGGGAATATGGTCGTTTTTAACAAAACCCGACCGGAAGAGAACACCATGGTCACCGAGCACGCGGACAACCCCGTGATGGCACAGGCCGCTGGACAGGTCGAGACGAAACACCAGCAGATCCACGACCTTCAGATCCGGCTGCAGAAACAACTCCCCGTGCTCGCCGCACACTGGGACGCGGACGAGTTCACCGTGTTCCAGCACGACTACAGCCGTTTCGACTCCGAGTGCGAACGCGTGAAACAGGGCCTCGACATGGTGCATGCCAGCCTGACGGGACAAACAGAGGTGCCCATCCCTCCCGCACGTCGCACACCCACCCGGGACCGCCGGAGAAGCCCCGCGAGCCCCCGGCGTGGTCGCACCACGGCAGTACTCCCCGAGGGCATCGCGGGGCTGGTCGAGGCCAACGCCGAGCTGAGCACCCTCCTGGCGAGGTTGCAGGGCGAGTTGGCTAGCTCCATGGCGCAGTGGGATGACACCGCCCGGCGCGCCTGGACCACGGCACAGACCTCGTGGGACGAATCGAGTCGTCACCGGCAGGACATCGTGGCAGGCCTGCCCGAAACCATGACCCGGACCCACACGAACGCCCGGTTCTCCGCCATACCGATCGCCAGCTAAACCACACCCCCACATCACCCCCGAGCGCATCGGGCCAACCGTGCACGCGACCGAAGAAGCAGATTCACCCACCGTGCGACGTGCTCTCGGAGGAGGCAGGCAGCGCCTCAGGCGTGGGCCGCCAGCAGCTGTCGGGAATCCCACCGTTGAGCTTTCGCCCACGTGTTGCGATGCTCTCCTTCCAGGGCAATGTCCAGCCGGGCCAGGTAGTCGGCGCGGGACAGTTCGATCACTCCGAGACTCGCCAAATGTGGCGTCAGCCACTGCACGTCCAGCAGATCGACGCGGGCCCGGGCGAGTTCTGCCACCAGCCTCAGCAACGCCACCTTAGATGCGTCGCGGCCCAGTTCGGAATGGTGGAACATGGATTCCCCCGCGAACAGCCCTCCCTGATGCACCCCGTAGAGCCCCCCGACCAGCCGACCGTCGGCATCCCAGGTCTCGACGCTGTGAGCGTATCCGGCCTGATGGAGGGCAGTGTAGGCGAAGGCGATGCGGTCATCGATCCACCCGTCAGGACGTTTCGGGTCGGCGCAGGCGGCCAGCACGTCGGGAAAGGCGCGGTCGACGGTGGTGGTGTAACGTGCCGCCATCTTGCGCAGCGACCGGGTGATGCGCAACCCCCCGGGGGGCAGCACGGCACGTCGCAGGGGCGACCACCACCCCATCCACTTTTCTATGGGCATGGGGAACACCCCGCAGCGGTAGGCAACCAGCGCCAAGGCGGGGTCGAACTCGTCGCTGTACCCGATCAGGTCGGAGTCCGGCCAGGCATCGGGTGAGCCGAAGACGTTGTCGAGCACGGGTCCCAGTCTTACAGGATTACGGGGTCTCCCGCTGGCCTGGGGGCCATTTGATGATTTCATCGACCACGGTGAAGATTTTGGTTGGTACACGCAGCAAAATCTTTCACAATGACATAATGCGGGTTGGGGTAGAAGGACGGTGAGAGGATGAGCGACGCCAAAGACACCAACAACAAGATGGTTGCGACGACCGAAGGCCTGACCTCGGACGCCTTCCACCGCCTCCTGGATCTCGCCATCACGGGTCGCGGAAAACTCCTGGGAGCCCGTGCCATCGCGAACAACCAGCTGCGCCACCAGCAGAACCACGAGAACGCCATCCGCGGGCTGTCGAATCAGCACATCGCACTGGCCGGCGGCCAAGGATTCGCGACGAACTGGGGTGGTTTCCTGCTGTCGTTGGTGACCATTCCCGCGAACATGGCCGCAGCCGCCTTCATCCAGGCGCGTGCTGTCGCTGGCATCGCACACCTGCGCGGCTACGAACTGGACGATCCCCGGGTCCGCACCGCGATCCTCGTGGTCATGCTCGGCCCGCGCGGATCCGCGGCTCTCATCGCAGCAGGTGACCTGCCCAGTTCCGCAGCCGCCGTCGCCACCGCCCCCGCCTTCGACCCGCGACTCGACGCCCGCGTGTCCCGGGCTCTCCTGGAGCAGTCGATGAACCACATCGGGGGCAAACGGCTTGGTGTTTTCCTGGCCAAAAAGATCCCCCTGGTCGGCGGCGGGGTGGGTGCAGTGGTGGATGGCTGGTCGACGCGCTCCATCATCCAATACGCCCAGGAGCAGTTCATCTCCCGGCGCCCCCGATCCGCGGGCTACGCGGTCATCGTGGAGGACTGAGCGTCCCCCGCTCCTGCATCATCACGGGTCGTCCCGGACCCGGAGCAGCCACGGGAGCTGCAGAAGAACGCGGCGACGTGTCCCCGTGAAGAGTGCGGATCCCGTCTCCGACGAGCACAATTGGGGCCGTGACTGTGCTTTCCGATCTGGCTGCCCTCATTCCCGACGCCCGCGACCGACTGAAAGGGGTGGCCCGCATCACCCCCGTAGAACTGAACCAGCGGCTCACGGAGGCCACCGGCTCCGAGGTGTGGTTGAAACGTGAGGATCTCCAGCCCGTTCGTTCCTACAAGCTGCGAGGCGCCTACAACCTGATCTCGCAACTCCCACCCGAGGCACGGGAAGCCGGTGTGGTGTGCGCGTCCGCCGGCAACCACGGACAGGGGGTCGCATTCGCAGCGGCGACGCTGGGCATCGGCGCGGTGGTGTACGTTCCCACCACCACGCCCCGGCAGAAACGCGACCGCATCCAGGCCTTGGGACGCGGTCACGTCGAGCTCGTCATGGAGGGCTCCACCTACGACCAGGCCTCCCGGGCCGCGGCACAGTTCGCGGAGCACAACGGACGCATCCTCGTGCCCGCCTTCAACGACCCGCGCACCGCCGCCGGGCAGGGCACCGCCATCGCGGAGGCCGTCGAACAGCTCGGGTTCGTGCCGGATGTCGTCATCCTGCCCGTCGGTGGCGGCGGTTTGATGTCGGGTGCCGCGGCCTGGTTGCGCACCCACCACCCGCAGGTGCGAATCGTCGGGGTGGAACCGGACGGGGCGCCGTGCGTGGCGGCCGCGATCTCCGCGGGACGCCCGTTCCCGCTGAACAACATCGACACCTTCGTCGACGGTGCCGCGGTCAGTCTCGTCGGTGACTACACCTTCGGCGTCATCAACGAGGCGAAGATCGAACTGACCCGCATCCCCGAGGGGCAGGTGTGCTCCGAGATGCTCGCGATGTACCAGACCGACGGCATCATCGCCGAACCCGCCGGGGCCCTCGCAGCCGCCGCCCTGCCCACCGGCGGGGTGGGCACACGCATCCACATTCCCGGTGGGTCGCGAGTGCTGAGCATCGTCTCGGGTGGCAACAACGACGTCGCCCGCTACGCCGACGTCGTGGAGCGGTCGCTGCTGCACGAGGGTCGCAAGCACTACTTCCTGGTCAACTTCCCGCAGCAACCGGGCGCGTTGCGGCGTTTCCTCGACGAGGTGCTCGGCCCCGACGACGACATCACCTACTTCGAGTACGTGAAACGCTCCAGCCGTGAGGTCGGCCCGGCCCTGGTCGGCGTCGAACTCAGCAACCCCGGGGACTACCGTTTCCTCCTGGCCCGCATCACCGAGTGCGGCATGGAGGTCAACGAGGTCGATTCCACCAGCCCCTACTTCCGTTTCCTCGTCTGACCGGTCCGACCAGGCGGGGAGAACACGTCATCCAGCACGGATGTCCCGGCCTCAGACGGGGTCGTGTTCCTTGATGGCTCGGCGCAGCTCGGGCGGTAGGGCGAAGGTCAGGTTCTCCTCCATGAGGCTTTCCTCCTCGGCCTTCGGGAAACCTCGCTCCCTCAACAGTTCCAGCGCCCCCTGCACCAGTTCGTCGGGCACGGAGGCCCCCGAGGTCAGACCAATGGTGGAGACGCCGTCGAGCCAGGCGTCCTGAATCTCGTGGGGATAGTCGATGCGTTCGGAACGTTTCGCGCCGGCCTCGAGCGCGACCTCCACCAGGCGCATCGAGTTCGACGAGTTCCGCGACCCGACCACGATCATCAGGTCGCAGTGGGGTGCGATCTGTTTGACCGCCTGCTGCCGGTTCTGGGTGGCGTAGCAGATGTCGTCGGTGGGTGGGCTCATCAGCAGCGGGAACTTCTGCTGCAGGCGGGTGACGGTCTCCATGGTCTCGTCGACACTGAGGGTGGTTTGCGACAACCAGACGAGGGGTTTGTCGGCGGGCATGTCGAGGCGGTCGACGTCGTCGGGACCTTCCAGGAGGGTGGTGCGGTCCGGGGCCTCCCCCATGGTGCCCTCCACCTCCTCGTGCCCGGCGTGCCCGATCAGGAGGATGTCGGTGTCCTTGGCGGCGAACCTTTTCGCCTCGCGGTGCACCTTCGTCACGAGCGGGCAGGTGGCGTCGATGGTGCGCAGCTCGCGGCGGGCCGCTTCCTCACGCACCGCCGGGGAGACGCCGTGCGCGGAGAACACCACCAGGGCATCGGCGGGCACCTCGTCCAGTTCGTCGACGAAGATCACCCCCCGCTCCTCGAGGGTCGAGACGACGTGCTTGTTGTGCACGATCTGTTTGCGCACGTAGATGGGCGGGCCGTACCTCTCAAGGGCCTTCTCCACGGTGGTAACGGCGCGGTCCACGCCCGCGCAGTATCCACGTGGCGCAGCGACGATGACCCGCTTGCTGGTGCTCATGCGGGCCAGTGTACGGGGCGCACACCGTCCCCCGGTGTTTCCGACCGACCGTCGGTCAGGCGGTCAACGCCCCGGGAATCAGGATCGCCAGCAGCGCCGCGGTGGCGATCATCTCCGTGTAGCCGAGCTGTTTGGTGGTCACCTTGCGGCCCTTCATCACCCCCAGCGAGGGCACCAGCCACGCCCGCAGAGTGCAGGTGATGAAGAACGCCACCAGCCACCAGCGGGGCAGGTGGAAGTCGACGAGCGCGAACAGCACCGCGCAGGCCGCGTGCCAGGTAACGGAGTAGGCGATGTAGCTCACCCGACCGCGTTCCCGCACGTTGGTCTTGACGTAGAACACGGTGCCGAAGAAATACCCGAAACAGGCCAGCGACAGCCCCGCCAGCACCGGCAAACCATCGAGGTGAAGCGGCCCCTCTGAGCCAAGCACCAGGGGCAACGCAGCGGCAGCCAGCACCGTCACCAAACCCGACAGCAACGACCTCTCGCGGCGTTTCCACGCCAGCCACAACCCGACACCGGTCAGCGGCCCGAACACCAGCGCCCACGCCCACCACGCGGGTTTCAGCGCCAGCAGCAGGAGGCCGAGGACGGCTGTGATCGCACCGTAGGTGACCACGGCGCGGCGATACCGGGGTTTGAAGTTCGACTTCAGCCACGTCGCCGTCGCGAAAAAAGCGAAGTAGCCGATCACCCACACCGGGGCCAGCAACACCAGCGGCCACGAGAACCGTCCGGCCCCGATGGCCCAGATCATCCCCATCACGTAGGGCATGATCACCATCGCCCAGGCCCCGTGATGGTTCGGCACCCAGCCCTGCGAATGTCCTCCGGGTTTCCGGGTCATCCTCCTGCTGCTCACAGTACCGAATACTAAGAGGCCCACACCGGCGGTGTTTTCCGGGGACGGGAGTCGCAATCTGGCCGGGTTACTGCTGGTGGCTGGACGTCAGCTCGACGAGGGGTCGTTGAACTTGAAATTCCCCAGGGCGGCGGCGAAATTGATGCCGACGATCCCCGCCCAGATCACCATTCCCATGAGGGTACCGCCATATGCCAGCGCGATGGCTGTCAATGGGATGGCCAGAACCATCGAGGTGATCGCCAACCCCATCGCACTGTAGGAACGGTTATGGCGCTGCACACGGCTCTGTCCGGCTGGAATGAGCGTCTGCGACATGCCCCCCGGGTTCATCGCCTGCTGGCGCCTGATCTCAGCAACCACCTTCTCCGCGAACGATTCGACGAGCGCCGGTTCCATCTCCGGACCGAGGTCCTTGCGAGCTGAGAGCGCGGCTTCAAATTCGGATCTGTCGAGGGGTTGCTGACTCATGATCCAAGCGTAGTCCGGGTACTCATCGGGATGCATGGGTAGGCTCCCTGACATGGCCCTAACCAGTTCTCTCGAACATCCGCAGCCGTTGGCGCGAGTCGTCGGCGCGGTCGCGGACTGGGTGGGCAGGCTCGGCGAGATCTGGGTGGAGGCGCAGGTCATCGAAATCAAACGCCGCGCCGCACCCACCCAGTTCCTCACCTTGCGGGATCGGTTCGCCGACGTCTCCTGCTCGGTGACGACCACGGCTTTCGTGCTGGATGCGGCGGGCCCGCTGCCGGAGGGGTCGCAGGTGGCGGTACGCCTGAAACCGCGGGTGTGGGAGCCCAATGCGTCGCTCAGTTTCGAATGCCTGGAGCTGCGGGTGGCGGGTGTTGGCAGGCTGTTGGCCGAATTGGATGCGCGGCGCCGCAAACTCCAGGCCGAGGGCCTGTTCGATCCCCACCGCAAACGCCCGCTACCGCTGCTGCCCCGCCGCATCGGACTGATCACCGGCAAGGATTCCGACGCCGAACGCGACGTGCTGCGCAACGTGACCCGTCGCTGGCCGGCACGTTTCACCGTCGCACATTCGCCGGTCCAGGGGCCGGGTGCTGCCGCATCGGTGATGCAGGCCCTCCAGGACCTCGACGAGGACCCGGAGGTCGATGTCATCGTCATCGCCCGCGGCGGCGGGGCCCTGGAGGATCTGCTGCCGTTCTCCGACGAGGGCCTGGTGCGGGCAGTCGCAGCCTGCCGCACCCCTGTGGTCTCCGCCATCGGACACGAATCCGACACCCCGTTGCTGGATTTCGTCGCCGACCTGCGGGCCTCCACACCCACCGACGCGGCCTCACGCATCGTTCCGGAGTTCGCAGCCGAACTGGACCTCGTCGTCCTGGCCCGCACCCGGCTTCGGCAGGCCATCGAGGCGCGGATCGGACAGGCCGCGCAGGAACTCGCGGAGCTGCGACGCCGCCCCGTCCTCGCCAGTCCCGCCGCCGCTCTGGAGGGGCACCGCGACCGCCTCGCCCTGCTGCGTCACCGGCTCCGCACCGCCGTCGACCAGCAGCTCACCAGCAGACGAACCGACCTGGCTTCTCACCTGTCGGCGGTGCGGGCCCTGTCCCCGGCAGCCACCCTGCAACGCGGATACGCCTTGCTTGTCGACGAGGCACAGAAGGTCGTCTCCGGCGTCGCCGATGCCCCCGTCGGGGGAACGTTGACGGCCCATCTGGCCGATGGCGAACTCACCCTCACCACGCAGGACAGTCACCCGAAGGAGTCCCAATGACCACACCCACGACGTTGTCCTACGAGGAGGCCCGCGACGAGCTGGTCAAGACCGTCGCCATGCTGGAGTCGGGTGGTACGACCCTGGCGGAGTCCATGGCGCTGTGGAAACGCGGCGAGGAACTGGCCACCATCTGCCAGGCCCACCTGGACGAGGCGAGGGCAGCCGTCGAGAAGCACACCGCTGAGCAGTGAGGCACACGACCCTCCCCTGAAACCGGCTCAGCTGACCTGCGGAACCGGCGTGGAACCTGCGTCGATTCCCGGAGCGTTCCGCGACAATGGGGGCGTGGATTTCTTCGGATGGTTGACGACCATCTGGGATGTGGCCTCACTCCGGGTGATTGAGGACCCCTCCCTGGGGTTACCCAGTCTGCCCACCGCCGGGCTCATCGCGCTGGCGGCGGGGGTCTCCACCCTGCTCGGGCACTGCGCCGTGCTGTTCATCAACCGCGTCAGGGGCGTCCGGTTCCTGGCGATGCTGCTGGTCGGCGGGATCTTTCTCACCCTGCTGTACACCATCCAGGCGCTGATCCTGTGGGCCGTAGCCGGTCCCATCACTCAGCACGGCATGCACCTCACCGACCTGCTGGCGGTGACGTTGTCCTCCACCGCTCCCCTGGCCTACGGATTCCTGGTATTCATCCCCCACCTCGGTGTGCTGATCGGGCGCATCCAGCAGGGCTGGAGCGCGATCTGCCTGTGGCTGCTGGTGACAGCGGCCATGGAGACCAGCTGGTGGCAGGCCCTGATCGCCACCGGCCTGGCCTGGGGCATCATGCAGCTCGCCTCGCGGTTGCTCGGGCATCCCATCGCGTACCTCACCGGTCGCATCTGGACCTTGGTGACGGGCCGGCCTGCGATCCTGGGGCCTCGGGACATGCTGGCCGGAGCGCCGTTCATCCCCATCGAGGCGAAGGCGCTCCCATGATCCGACCAATGATTCTCGTCCTGCTCGAGGTGACGCTGCTGGTGATCATCGTCCTGGCGCTGCTGGCTCCCCTCGAATCCCTCGAATGGTGGGCGCGACGTTACCCGACGCCCTCCCTTCCGGCCCCGAAACCCGCACCCGCCGCCGGCATCCGGCGGTTCGCGGTGTATCTGTCGGGCATCGCGGTGCTCGACGGAAGGTCGATATCGCGCCGCGAACACGCGGTGCTGGAGGAGGTACGCAACCAGCTTCCCGACGTGATCATCACCGAGGACGTATTCCCCTACGCCATGGAGAATCGCGGCCTGCCACAGCGCGCCACCGCCTGGTTGTGGCGTCGCCTGGACTGGGTGCGACGCCGGTTTCCCTGGTCGCCCCTGCCTTTCCTGATCAATCTGCGCAACGTCATGCAGGTGCTGGTCTCCGCCGATCCGCGCTACGGCGGCACCTACAACTTCGGGGTCGCGTGCGTGGTGTGGCGTTCCCTCCTGAACGCGGGCTACGACCCCGACGACCCGGCGCCGGTAACGCTGATCGGCTACTCCGGTGGTGCGCAGATCGCCTGCGGGGTGGCCCGTTTCCTGGCCGCCCACGACGTGCGGGTCGACGTCGTCTCCATCGGCGGGGTCTATGCCGACGATCCGGGGCTGGATCACATCGGTTCACTGACGCACCTCAAAGGCAGCCGCGACCACACCCAGTCGCTGGGCACCCTCGCCTTCCCCGGGCGCTGGTTCACAGCACCCCTGTCCCCCTACGGTCGCGCCCTCAGGGATGGTCGTATCCACACCGTCAACATGGGACCGATCTCACACGCCAACTACTTTTCCCGCCACATCACCCTGGCCGACGGTCGTACCCCGAAACAGGAGACCATCGAGCAGCTCGTCGAGGCGCTGCGTCACTGACCTCAGCGGCTACCGACCGAAACGGCGTTCCCGCTGGGTGTAGTTGCGCAGGGCACGCACGAAATCGACCTTGCGGAAGTCCGGCCACAGGGCCTCACAGAAGTAGAACTCACTGTGCGCCGACTGCCACAGCAGGAAACCGGACAGCCGCTGCTCCCCCGAGGTGCGGATGATCAGGTCCGGATCCGGCTGGCCCTTCGTGTACAGGTGCTCCGAGATCTCATCGATCTCAACGGTGGCCGCCACCTCCTCCAGGGTGCGCCCCTGGGCGGCCCGTTCCGCCAGCAGCGACCTGAAGGCGTCGCGCAGCTCGTGTCGGCCACCGTAGCTGACCGCGACGTTGATGTGCATGCCCACCACCGCTTCGGTTCTGGCCGCCGACGCCCTGAGACTGGCGGCCCGCTCCGTGGGCAGCAGGTCGAGATCACCGACCGCCTGCACCCGCCACCGCCCCGTGTCGGCCAGCGCCACCACCAGTTCGTCGATGACCTCCAGCAGCGGTTCCAGCTCATCCGCGGCGGATCGGTCGAGGTTGTCGGTGCTCAACACCCACAACGTGATGACAGGTATTCCGATGTCATCGCACCATTCGACGAACTGCTGCAGCTTCGCGGCCCCTGCGCGATACCCCGCGACAAGGGGCTGACCGGGTGCGTTGAGCCGTGCCCACCGACGGTTGCCGTCCGCCAGTACCGCGACGTGCCGTGGCATGGCGGAGCGATCCAGCCGTTTGATCACTTGGGCCTCGTACGTGGAGTAGAGCCAGGCAGGAGGCCAGATGCGATCGATGAACCGGCTTGTCGCAGACATGTCCCAAGGGTAGACCCGGAGACACGGAACTCGTCCGTGCCCGTCGGCAATGCGCATTCTCAGCTGCAGGTCTTGCCGTCCTCGGGGAGGGTGCCCTCCTGAAGATAAGCGGTGATCGTCTCGTCGACACACGCGTTGCCCGCCGTCACGGCACCATGACCGGGACCGTCGTAGGTGAGCAGATGCCCGGATTCGAGCTGCTTCGCCATGCTGACGGCCAGCTGGTAGGGGGTCGCGGAATCACCCGTCGACCCGACCACCAGAATCGGTGCCGCGCCCTTGCCGGTCAGTTTTAGGTTGGGTGCGGAATTGGCGGTCCAGCGTTCGCAGACCAGTTCCGAACTCATGTTGCTGCCGAACACCGGGGCTTTCTCGGCCACCTCTTTCCGCATGTCATCGGTGGCGGCCACCCCCGCGTCTGGATGGTCCACGCAGCGGATGGCCGGGAAAGCGTAGGCGACGGTCTCCCATCCGTTGTCGGTGCGACCCGTCAGGAGGTCGGAGGCCTTGAGGATGCCCCTGCCGTCGCCGTTCAATGCCGCTTCCAGGAACTGGGTGATCCTCGGGTAGGCCTCCTTCCCTGAATAGAGGAACAAAGCGATGCCGTTCGCTCCCTGGCCCTGCGTCATCTGCCGGTCCCCGACCTTGAGCGGGTTGGCGTCGAGCCCGTGCAGGAAGGAGTTGATGCGGGAAGTCACCTCGTCGCGCGAGTTCCCGAGGGAGCAGGATTCCTCGCCCGCGCACCAGTCCGCATAGAGCCCGAGGGCCGTCTCGAAACCCTCGGCCTGGAACACCTCCCCCTCGTTGGTGATGTCGACAGCCGAATCCAGCACCAGGCGCCCCGTGTGCTCCGGGAACAGTTCCGCGTACATCGAACCGATGAAGGTGCCGTAGCTGACCCCCACGTAGTTGAGTTTCTCCGCCCCGGTCAGGAAACGCAGCAGATCGAGGTCGCGGACGTTCTCGATGGTGGTGAGGTGATCCAGAAGCTCACCGGAAGCTTCCCGGCATTCCCGGGCGAAAGCGGCCCAGGTGTCGTTGAGGGCGGTTTTCTCCGCCTCGTCGTCCGGGGTGCCGTCCGCGAAATAGGCCTTGTCCGTCTGCTCGGTGGTGCCGCACTGCACGTGGGTGGATTCCCCGGAACCACGCGGATCCCACGCGATGATGTCGTACCCCTTCCACCTGTCACGTCCCAGGGTCGTGGTGAACGATCCCGCCTCCACGCCGGGGCCACCGGGATTGACGAACAACGGACCCTTCGTCGGGTTCTCGGAGGGCATCTTCGTGACCTTGATGTCCAGCGCCGCCTTGCCGGGGTTGTCCCAGTCCAGGGGCACTTTCATGGTGGCGCACAGGGTAGCACCGCAGGGCTGCCAACTCAGGGACTGCTGCCAGTAGGGGGTGAGGTCATCACCGAGGGCAGCGGGAAGCTGCACCGCGGGGTTGGACGCCTTGACGTCGAGCTGACGATCGGGGTTCTCGACCGGCTCCTGCGGCCATGTCTCGTGATCGGAGACAGGAATCGCGGGCACCCCGGGTTTCTGATCGCCGACAGCGGGAGCCGGCTGAGTTGACGACTCACCCGTCGGTTTCTCCCTCTCCTGCTGCTTTCCCGGGGACAGCATCCCGCTGGCGAAGAACACCACCACGAGAACAATCGCGAGAAAGATCAGCATTCCCTGGAACCAGACAATCCCTCTGCGCATCAGCTTTCCTCCTCTGGGGCGACGTGGCGCGCCCCTCGGTTCTTTTTGCTGACACAGACATGCGCCAGCGGACAACGTCTCACACCATCGGTGGTCCGCACCGCCACCTCACCTGCAGGCACCACGTGCCCGACCACCCGTCCCGGACCGTCCGGGATGGTGACCCGCGCACCGATCGGCGGCGCTTGGTTCAGAAAATCGACGTAGAGCGGATGCTCGAACGCGAGACAGCACAACAGTTTCCCACAAACCCCCTGGATCTGAAGAGGGTTCGCCGTCAGGTTCTGGCTGCGCGCCAACCGCATGGACACGGGTTCCACATCGTCGAGGAACAGGGTGCAGCACAGCTCCCGGCCACACATGCCAACGCCCCCGGCCAGTCTGGCGGTGTCGCGAGAGGCTATCTGCCGCAGGTCGATACGCGCCCCGACGGCACGGGCCAGGTCGCCGATCAGGGCCCGAAAATCCACCCTGCCCGGAGCGGTGAAGTAGATCACCGCCAGCTTGTCGTATTCCTTCGAGGAATCTATGTAGTCGGTCGCCATCACCTTCATGGGCAACCCGTGGGCGGCGATCCTCTCGACCGCGATCTCACGGATCCTGCGACGGTGTTCCCGGTTGGCCTCATCGCGTTCCAGATCAGCCTCGGTGGCACGTCCCGCGCATTTCGGCAGCGGCGCCTCCACCATCGTCTCCTCCGGAGCCCACACCACACAGGCCACCTCCACGCCGTCGTCGGTCGGGTAGAGCACCTGGTCACCGACGCGATAGTCACCACCGTCCGGATCGAGATAGTGCAGACGACCGTACTGCTCGAAGGTGACGGCCATGACTCTGGGCATGACCACCAGAGTAACCGCAGACACCGACACGCCACACAACACCCACAGCCCTTCCCGCCCCGCTGAGAGTCAGGACCTGCTCACCGACCTCGTCAGATCCTTAACTTTTGGTCAGAGTTTCTCTTTGTTGTCTCCAGGTATTGGTGTGTGGTTCTAGTGTCAGTGGAATCCCGGGGCGGAGGGGCCGCTTTCGGGATTTGTGGCACCAATGGAGGTGTTGTGTGATGAGTCGGATGGTGATGTGTCGCGTCGGTGTGGTTGCGGCGGTGATCTCGGTGCTGGTGTCGTGTAGCGGGGGGTCGTCTGCTCCGGGGGGTGGTGTGTCGGGGTCGGGGAGTCCTGTTTCCTCGTCGCCGTCTTCTGAGGTTTCGTCTTCGCGGCCGTCGAAGTCGGTGACGCCGTCGGGGCCGCAACCGTCGGAGACTTTCACCCCGGAGCAGCTGGAGGCAGCCAATACCGTCATTGAGTACGTCCGCATCTCTGACGAGGTGTTCGGTAATCCTGATGGTGATCCTCAGCCTTTGAAGGACATCACCACGGGACAGAGCCAAGAAATAGAAATAAATGTGCTGAACGACTATCGCCGGCAAGGGCATGTGCGAACAGGGGCCACGGTTGTTCACATCACGGGTGCGTCGGAGCCGGTCGAGGTTGATGGCGTGCGGACGGTGGATGTGCAGATGTGCACGGACGTTGGGAAAACTGATGTGATCGATTTGGCGACCGGGAAATCGGTGGTCATTTCGTCGCAGCGACCGCGGTACCTGCAGTGGAATGTGACTGTGGTCAAAACCGAGGAGGGATGGAAGTTCGGGGATGCCACGAACGACTCGGCTCCGGGGTGTCCGAAATGAAACGCCTCATGGTCATTGCTGTTGTTGTGGTGTGTCTGTTGGCAGAAGCCGGTCTGTCTCCACAGCTGGCCCATGCAGACGGCAATATTCGATGCGCACGCAGAGACAGGTACTCTGGCGCCTGTGTGTTTGAGGTGCGGGCTCCGGGGTCTGGTGGGCAGCCCGGGAAACCCGGTCGTCCTGGGAAACCCGCCCGTCCTGGGCGGGATTCGATCGGTCAACACCGTTCTTCGGACCAGTGCGGGCTCTACAAGCCTGATGGAACCTGCGCCAGATATTTTCCTGGTCTACCCACTCCTCCTAGTGATGAGCCTACTGTTCCCGCGGGTGCACCGGAGCCTGTGGTGTTGGCGAGGGTTGCGGTGGAGCGGATGGATCTTCACGCCCCAGACATCGGACTGTGGCCTGACCCGTTAGAAAAGCTGCCTACAGGGCATAACTATGTCGGGTGGCACAACTGGATGTGGATCAGAGACCCAGGTCCTTCCACGTGGGGGCCGATCACCAAAACCGTGACCGAAGCAGGGTATGCGATCACAGCCACCGCGGCGGTGACGAAGGTGACCTGGGAGATGGGCAACGGAGACACCAAAGTGTGCGACAAGGGAATGGAACACCTCCCTTGGCAGGAGGAGGACAAGCCGTCGCCGACGTGCGGGTATGTCTATCATCAGCGCGGGGATTACACGATCACCGCGACCGCGCATTGGGTGATTGTGTGGAACGGCTTGGGGCAGCAAGGAACCATCGAAATGGATTTGTCGTCTCAGGTGCACACGAGTGTGATCGAGGCATTCGCGGTCAACATTCCCAACGGGAAACGACACAGTGCGCCCTCACCATCGCCGTCACCGAACCCGACCGGCACCCCAACCGCGCTAGCACCCTGCCCCACCAACCACAACAAACACGGCTGCTGAGGCAGCCCCTCCGACCTGCTGATCAGATGGGCCGGACAGCGTCAGGGCCGGACAGCGACCACGTCTGCTGCCCGGCCCGCCCGGCAGGTTTCACCACGACCCGGTCACTGACGCTCGCAGGTCGACTGCAACCAGCTTCCACTTCTCCACCGCTGGATGCGGCCGAACCGCTACTGATCGACGGTTTCCTTCGCCGCCTCGCGGGAATGCCTGAACGCGGCATCAATGCCCCAGCCACCGCCGCCGAGACAGGTCAGCAACAATGCGACGGCCCCCAGCAGGAGGTCACGATCACCGAGGAACCCATCGAGCCCCGGCAGGAAAGGACTGAACGCGCCCCAGCGAATGAACGCCAGGGAGCAGATCGCCATCACCAACAGCAGAACCCCGACGACCCGCTGCAACAGGCCAATCACCAGCAGCAACGCCATGGCGGCCAACAGGAAGCCCCCGATCCACACCACCATTCGGGGTTCCGGAAGATGGGTGCGACCCAAGACCTCGGTGGCGCCGTCGACGTTGGTGAGTCCCTGGTAGGCCAGGACCGTCAGGATCGCAGCGGTGATGAGGCGCAGGAAGAACAACCCGAGGCTGCCCAGCGGACCATCGGTCGTGCGTCGAGGTTTCTGTACGAGCGCCCGCGAGGCATTCTTCGGGGAGGTCTCGACCACCCCGAGCCTTTCGTTGCGGGCTGCGCGTTCTGCTTCCAGCTTCTCCTGGCGGCGACGTTCCTCCTCCTGCTCCGCGACGGGAATGGGTGTGGGAGCCGGGATCGGGGTGGGGACCTCCTGCGGGGGCGTCTGCATCACCGCGGTCGCCTCGGAGTGTGTGTCCGTTTCCTCGGTGGTGTCGGACTCACTGGACGCATCACCGCGGAACAATCCCGGGGACGTCGCCGAGGAAACCTCGTCAGGTTGAGACGCGACGGGTTCGGCGGCTGGCTGGGTGGGTTGCTCCTTCACACGCTCGAAACGCTGGGTGACGGCGGGGTCGGGATACTGCGGAGGAACCTGTTCCGGGCGGGGCCGCGGGGTTTCCACGGACTCCTCGGGAACCTCCCGCACGCTCTCTCCCCCGAGACGCTGCTCCAGCGTCAGTTCCCTCTTCTTCGGAGCAGGTTCCTCCTGTTCCTCGGGCATCTCGAGGGGCCATGCGTCGATGTTCAGCTGGTTCGAAACCGTCCCGGGTTGCTGCGACGTGATGGGTTCCACGCGCTGCGGGAAAGCCTGTTCCGGCTGCGGCACACCCAAGGGTCGCGCGAAGGTCTCCTCGTTCTCGGGGTCAGCGGGTTCCTGCGTCGAGATAAACGATGGAGCCGGCCTCGGATCCGGGTCCCGGGGCTCGGGCATCCTCAGCCCGGAAACCATCGTGGGTTCGTTGGCTTCTTCGTCCTCCGTGGGCGCGGGTGGTGTTGCAGCCTGGAAGGAGATGTCGGGGGCGTGTGATGCGATGGGCTCCGACCTGACAGCCTTCTCCCGCGCCTCAGGGGTCGTGGGTTGCGGCGTCGGTGTGCTGGCGAAATCCTGCGCTCCGGCAGCACGGGTGGCCGGGCGGGGCCTGGGGTTCGGGCTCTCGACGGGTACCGACTGCTCGGCGGCGTGATCGTCCCACTCGGCGGGATCCAAGGCGGTGCCGTACTCGCTCTGCTCATCCTCCCAGTCGGCGCCGCGGGGCGTGCCCTGCCGCACCCAGTCACCTGCGTCACGTGAAGACATGAACCCTCCTGAATCAGTCAACGCTTGAGCCCATGTTCTCACCGCACCCGGCGAGCGCAATTGAGGCGCGCCCGGTTTTGAACCTTCCCCGGCCCTTGTCAGCGATGTGAGGCCCGCCCCAGCCCCAGCAACATCGCTTCGAGGGCCAGCTGGGGCGCCACGTTGCCCTCGAGGGCCTTTCGGGCCTCCAGCAGGGCGTCGAGGGCGCGCACCGTTTGCTCCGGCCTGGTGCGTCTAGCAAAGGCCGTGATCTCCTCGGCGATGTCTGCGTTCACGAACGACACACCAGGGGCGGTCTGGCAGGCGAGAACGTCACGGTAGTAGCCGGTCAGTTCGGTGAGCACCCGGTCCAGGGCGTCGCGCTGGAAACGTTTCGCCCGGGCCTTCTGCTGGTCCTCCAGTTCCTTGATGGCTCCCTGAATCCCACGCGCCTTGACGCGTTTGGTGCCCATTCCCAACGCCGTTTGAAGCTCCGTCATCTCCCGGGCGTCGAGATCTGCGGTGAGCTGCCCGGCCTCCTCGGACGCGGATGCGACGAGGGATTCGGCTGCCGACAGACAATCGGTGAGGGTGTTGAGCCGGGCGGGCAGCGACAAGATCTCGTGACGCCGTTTCCTGGCCTCCTCGTTCAACGCCAAGGCCCGGGCGCGACCGACATGCCCCTGGGCGGCGCGGGCACAGTACTGGGCCATCACCTCGTCCACGCCGTCACGGCGGACCAGCAGTTTCGCCACCTCCTCGATCGGTGGGGTGACCAGCCGCAGCTCCCGGCAACGGGAACGTATGGTGACGATCACATCGTCAGCGCTGGGGGCACACAGCAGCCACACGGTTTTCGGGGCGGGCTCCTCGAGGGCTTTCAGCAGCGCATCAGCGCCGCGTTCGGTGACGCGGTCCGCGTCCTCGATCACGACCACCTGCCAGCGGCGGTTCACGGGTGCGACATTGGCTCTGGAAACCAGCTGTCGCATCTCATCGACGCCGATGCTGAGCTGTTCGGTGCGCAGCAGGGTCACATCCGGATGGGCACCAGACAGCGATGTGCGGCAGTCGTTGCAGCGCCCGCAACCGCCGTCGCGGCACTGCAGGGCGGCTGCGAACGCCCGTGCCGCGTTGGAACGCCCCGACCCGGGCGGTCCGACGAACAACCACGCATGGGTCATGGCGTGTCTGCCACCCGCCACTGCACGTCGCAGCGTCTCAACGGCCCTGTCCTGACCCACGAGTTCGTCCCACACGCTCACGTGCTCATCCTGCCATCCCCCACCGACGAAGAACCCCTTTTCCCATGCTGGTCGAGCCGGACCGCGAGAAACGAACAACCCAGTTCACCCGAGCAGAGCGAGCACCTTCTCCGCGACCTTTTCAGCGATGTTCTCCCGCGACTCGCGGGCGCCCAGCACGAGGTAACGTTCCGGGTCCTCGCCGGCCAGCCGGAGGAAGTGTTCGCGGGCGCGACGGTGGAAGTCAAGGCCTGCGGCCTCCAGACGATCCTGTTGCCGGATATTCGCAACCGCCTCAGCGGGGTCGATGTCGAGCAGCACGGTCAGGTCTGGCCGCAGCCCGCCCGTCGCCCAGCGCGCCACCTGCTCCACCTCGGCGAGATCCAGCACCCGACCCGCCCCCTGGTAAGCGATCATCGAATCGACGTAGCGGTCGCACACCACCACCTTGCCGTATGCCAGGGCGGGGAGGATCACCTCCTCGACGTGCTGGGCCTTGTCAGCGGCATAGACCAGCGCCTCGGTGCGGGCGGTCAACTCCGGGTGGCCGGGGTCCAGCAGAAGTTCGCGCAGCTTCTCGCCGATCGGGGTGCCGCCCGGCTGCCGCGTCACGACGGGTTCGATGCGGCGGTTCCGAAGCCGGGAAACGAGTTCCACCACCTGGGTGGACTTGCCCACCCCGTCGCCGCCTTCGAAGACGACGAACAAACCGGGGGTGGTCGTGGAAGTGCTCATCTGCGCACCTTAGCCAGTAGTTTGCGAACCTTGACGACCTGCTCGGGCCAATCGGCAACGAAACCGGCGCGGGCAGCGAGCACCCGCTGGTGGCATCGTTCCGCTTCCCGGCCTCGTTCGAAGGCCTCCGCCGGGGTGAGGCCCTCCAGATCCGGGGGGTCAACGTCCGCGACGCAGTCCCGCAGGTCGCGGGCAACCTGCGTGATAGTGTTCAGCAGCTTGGTTCCCGGTTTGCCGTGCAGCCGCACCGCCACCAACCCACAGGCGTGGATCTGCTCGGCCGCCGCCAGCGCGGCCTGCCAGTCGGAGTCGGGGGAGTCGGCGGTCAGCGACCGGCAGCGGTCGGCCAGGATGTAGGCCCCCTGCTGGGCGCGTTTCAGCAGCAGCATCGCCGCGGGTTCGGCGGAGACGTCGCCGAGCCGCGGAGCACGCACCGCAGTCACCAGCGGGTCCGTCACGTCGAGGGCCACCTGCCGGGGCGTGGCAGCCTTCTCGACGGCGGATTCCACGGCCTGCCGCCACTCGGGGTCGAGAACGTTCGCCAACCCCCGCACGTGTCCCCGGAACTTCTGGAGGGCATCCGTGATGGCTTCCTCGTCGCGGTACTGCGCCCGGACGAGACCTTGCAGATCGGCGGCGAACAGCCCCGTCACGAACGCCTCCATGGTTGCTCCGCGATTCAGCGGACCGGGGGTCGGGAAGTCGGTGCCACCGGTGGCGGGCGGGCCGAGGCGCTGCTGAAGGCTTGGGAATTCGTCGACGGCGGTCGCGGAGACCGCGTCCAGCGCGGCCAGCACGTGCTCCAGCTGGTGTCTGCCGAGCAGGTCGGTGGGGGTGAGGGTGGCCTCCCGGTAGCGGGCCGTCGCCATACCTCCGCGACGCACCGTGACCCGTTCGTCGCGGATGCTTCCCAGGGGCCCGTCGGGTCCCCGCAGAAGGTATTCGACCCGCTGGCATTCCAGCGCGGCCACCGGTCCGAGCACGGCGCGGCGCACCAACGGTCGAGTGAGGTCGGCGAACTCCTGGGGCAGCTCAGCGGTGGCCCCCATGGGAACGATCCGTTCGGCGGGCAGATGCGGAGCCCATGCGGGTGCGGCGAGGTACCAGTCCCCCAGCCCGCCGAGCACCCGATGCGCCAGCACCACCCCGGCGCGCAGCAACCGGTCGTCGGCGCTGTCCAACACGGTCACATCGATGCCGTGGCTGGCTGCGCGGCGCTCCATCAACCCGGTGATCCCGATGGCATCCGACAACAGGGACGGGGCATCAGCCTGGAAGGGAAGGTCGAAACGCATCACCGCCGGTCGCTCGAAACCCATGGCATCTACCTTCCCACAAGGCCCGAGGAAACCGGAGCGACGCTCGAGGTGACGACCTGGTTGGGCCAGACCCCTTCCCCAGGCTGGTTGATCCGGACCGCAACCCCTTGGGCGAGCAGTCCGTGTCGAGCCCACATGTCGCCTTCTGGAGGTTTTCTTCCGAAACTCCTCCATCCGGAGGGTCCTCCCGGGTAGTGTCAGCATCACCACACCCGGGAGGCAATGATGCACCACCGAACCACAATGACGGTCACCACCTTGATCCTGTGCGCCTGCCTGCTCCTGAGTGGCTGTTCAGCACGTGTCAGGCAGCGAGATCTCATACGCAAGGACCCCATGAGGCTTATTCACAGACAGCGTGGCGGCCAGTAAAACCCCTAGCCAGGGCGCACTTGAGGAAGGCTGTGAATAAGCCTCATCATCGATGGCACCCTTGATGTCCTGCTGGTCATGGTCGAAGCGTCCCGAACTGTACTCAGGCACACACCACACCACAGGAGTGAACCTGCAAGTGGCCTGCACCCTAGCCGGACACCTCGCCTGGATCTGCCCACCCCTGCCGGGTAGCGTGCATGACGCAAAGGCCATCAAGGAATCCGAATTCCTCACAACCCTCAATGGCCAAAGTCATATCGGAGACAAAAAGGCTTATTCACAGACGGCGCGCCAGCCAGAAAAACCCCTAGTCAGCGCACACTTGGGAAGGGCCGTGAATAGACCTCAAAGGCTACATCGGATTGGGAATGAGCACCCCCGCGAAGAAACCCGCCCATGGTGAACCCACCAACACCGACAGGAGAAACAACACGACCATCAACCGTGTCCGCTACCTCATCGAATGTGTCATCGCGAACCTCAAAACATGGCGTGTTCTCCACACCGATTACCGCCGCCCCTACAACACCTTCGAAACCACAATACAAGCCGTCACCGGACTCATCTTCGCCTACACCCCATGAATAAGCTTCATCGATTCGTGCTTCGATGCGGTCTGAGGCGATGACACTGGTACGTTCGAGGATTTCCTGGCCTGGCTGGCCGATGCTGACCAATCCACTATTACCAGTTCCGGAGGGTTTTGGTATTACGCGGTGGGCAATCTCGGAGAACCGGCGCGTCAGAAAGTCGGCGACCGCTCACCGTCCGATCACATCATTGGTCAGGTCAAGCAGGTAGCCTCGCCGTATCAGGGTCGAGGATAACTCGCATACGTGATGGTGGAACGTAGGGATCGACCTGAACGTGGCCAATAGCTAGTTGAATGCTACCGAGCTGGTAGGTGCCTGTGAGCTGTCTGTACGAGGCGCACCCCCGCTCATCGATGCCCATCGATTTGAGCGAGGGTACGCTCGAGAGCCCTGCGATTAGGCACGACCATCCTCGTTAACAGCAACGTTCTGGAGGCCGGGAAGCCTAGTGAGAGCTACGCCGCCAAGTATTGAAAGCACGACAGCAGCAATTACCATAGCGGCGGTAAAGCCGGTCTGTTGGACACCAAACCCGGTCATTAGCGGCCCAACAGCCAAGCCTGCTGCGTACGCGAGGTTATAAAGCGCGAATGAACCGCCAAGCGTCGGAGGGGTCGATCGAAATCCTTGTTCGCTTATGAGCGTGGTGGCCGGGGCGAGCAGCATCGCCGACGAAAGTCCTAGAATGCCCATGCCAACACCGACCTGCCAGATGCTGGTCGACCAGCCGAGAACAAGCAGTGCGGCAACGACAGCCACGATACCGATGCCGATAAGCACTCGAGGCGATGCTGAGGCGACGAATCTGCCCACGATTGGGTTCGCGATGATACTCACGAGCGCGGCGACGCCGAAGAGCACGCCGATCGTAGTGCTCGTCGCCTGTGCTCCCAGGTGGCCAGGAAGTACTGGTTGCACCGCAGCGAGGACCGCGGCCCCGATCGCGATCGCGGCAACGATGGAGGCAGATCCCGGTACCCGAAGCACGGTGAAGGGCCCAGCTGTGTCATCGGTTTGTCGGGGCGACCCTGGAATGAAGGCTACTAGCAGGATGAGATCAACGATGGCGACGACCGTTGCCACCAAGAATGGCGAGGCCGGCCCAAACGCGTCAACGAGGAAACCAGCCAACGGCGGACCGACAAGTACACCTAGAGTCACGGTGGACATTGCGATACCCATCATCTGACCACGTTTATCAAAACCTGTTGTGGCTGCAATGAGCGACAAGGCCGCGACCCATGCGACACCGCCAGCGATCCCCTGGACGAAGCGGGCGACCAAGAGGAGCCAATAGGGCCCGCCGGCGGCAAACAGTAGGGTCGCAATCGCTAGAACGATCAGACCAGTCACAAGCGGACCCTTCGGACCGCGGCGATCGACGAGGCGTCCAGCGAAGAGCGTGGCAACCACCATGGCTACCGCATACGAAGCGAAGAGGATACCGGTTGCGGCTGCACCTTGTTCGACGACTGCGGGTAACAGTGGAAGCACCGGGATGGCAAGTCCCTGGAGGAGCATATCGGTGAAGAGAATGGCTCCAGCCACGGCGGTGGCGCGGGCCGGAGTTGCACTCGCCGCGCGAGGGGTGGGGGTAGTAGTCATCGTGAAGTGTGTCCTTAGATGTCGAGCAATCCCCTCACCAGCGCCGCGATAGCGGCATCAAGTTTGTCGGGTTGCGGAATGTCTTGCGGCCGAGTCACCGCAGTTACGGTGAACCCTTGAAGAAACGCGAGCACGAGGCTAGCGATTTCACCCGTTGCGGGGAGATCGCTGTCTCTCTCGGACTTGGAAATGAAGCCTTCGATGCGGTTGCGCCATTCGTCGAGGGCGCTGTTATGTTCGGAATACTCGAGGGCTTGCGGAGCAACGAGGACTGTCGTTGATACCAAGGAGCGGAATCGCGCGTCGCCGGCGAGGAGTCGAGTGAACTCAGTCAACAGTGCCTTCAAAGCATCGTAGGCCGATGTTCCTGCCGCCTCGTTGTCTTGAACAAACAAGCGTTGCCCATAATCCCGCCAACCCCAATCAAGCGCCTCGGTCAGCAGGGCCTGCTTGTCGCGAAAATGGTGGTTCAACGCACCGCGTGTGACGCCTGCACGCTCCGCGACATACTCAAATGTTGCCCCCCTCCACCCCTTCTCCTCGAAGGACTTCAGCGCTGCTTCCAGCAGCGCAACGCGGGTTTTTGCCGCGTCTTCAGCAGTTCGTCTCATACATACAAACTAGCACGTATCTTAATGGAGGTCAACAGCTCGAGTTGACTCTTCTCAAACCTTCGCCCAGACAGCTTCACTGCCTCACGCGATTTCCCCGACTACCGGGTTCATTGCCCCATGCGGGCCCCCGGCTAGACATGACCGAGCATGGAGTTAACAATCAACCAACGGCAGACCGCGACAAAAAGGCGTTGACGTAACCGCAGTACTGATCGGACGAGCAAAACCCGCACCTTAGACGAGTTGGATGATCTGACCGGCTGGCACCATGACCACACCCGCACGGCACTGCATGAGGCACTGGCCATCAAACCGACCCAGCCCCGCCAGCCTCGACCCCAGGTCAACGGTGATGAGCTACTGCCTACCCTGGTCCAGTACTAGGTATCGCTGCGGGCCCCAACTAACAAGATCCTGACCCCCTCCATACCCGCGCTAGTGCCGTCGCTGCGAACCGAGGGCGAGATCACCGTAACCGATACCAAACCGAGCTGCTCACCCACGACGGCGGCCTCGCGACGGGCAAGTACTACTTGCACGTTGACCATGACCGACATCGCCACCGGCTGAACCATCAACCAGTCGGTGCCCAACCGGGCCCGCAAGTGGGCCGTAGAAACCATCGGCCATGCCACCGGGCAGTACCCCGTTCCCGGTCAAGGGTATCGACTCCGACAACGGCAGCGAGTTCATCAACCACCACCTGCTCCACTACTGCGAAACCCACAAGATCACCTTCACCCGCGGCCGTTCGGACAAGAAGAACGACGGCTGCTACGTCGAGCAGAAGAACTAGGCACGCGTGAGAGACCTAGACGGCTACTACCGCTACAACTGAACCGTCCTGGGTTTGGTTCCGATCTAGTTGAAGGAGAATTGGAACATGCCTAAGAAGTAACAGTCCAGAGTTGCGTGAGTGCGCGGTCCGATTGGTTCTAGAACGTCAAGCGGTCGAGGGAGGTCCGCGTTCGCGTTCGATCCGGGTCATCGCCCCGCAGGTCGGCGTTGGCGAGGAGACCTTGCGGTTGTAGTGCAACCGATACGGCCCCGAGGCAGAACCAAGGCCTGTGGCCGAGTCCTTGGAGGAACAGAACAAGCGCCTCAAGCGCGAGCTTGCCGAAGCCCGCCGCGCCAATGAGATCCTCAAGGCTGCGTCGGCTATTTTCGCCAGACAACTCGACCGCCCCACGACGAGATGATCCGGTTCATCGACGAACACCGTGACCGTTTCGGGATCGAGGCCATCTGCCGTACTCTGCGTGCGACCACGTGTGGGTTCATCACCTCCCGCGCCTATCGGGCCACCAAGACCCGCCCCGCCTCGGTGCGGGCCCTACGAGACGAGGTCCTGCTACCTGAGATCAAACGGATCCACCAGGAGAACTACAGCGTCTACAGGGTACGGAAGATGCACCACGCGATGCTGCGTTCCGGCTGGCAGATCGGTCGTGACCAGCTCGCCCGCCTGATGAGGATCGCCGGCCTCCAGGGCGTACGCCGCGACCGGAAACCACGTACCACACACCCTGCCGAACACCCCGATACCCGCCTCGATCTCGTCGAACGCCAGTTCACCGCCGAACGCCCGAACCAGCTGTGGGTTGCCGACATCACCTACGTGCGTGTCCTGACGGGATTGTGTTACGTCGCGTTCATCACCGACGTCTGCACCCGCCACATCGTGGGCTGGGCCGTCTCGGCAAGCCTGCACACCACAGGACTACCACTGCTGGCTCTCGAGCACGCCCTGCTGAGCACAAGCACCAGCCGCGGCCATGAAGGCCTGATCCACCACAGCAACAAAAGCTCCCAGTACGTCAGCCTGGCATACTCGGAGGCACTCACCACCGCAGGAGTAACAGCCTCCGTGGGCACCGTGGGCGACTCCTACGACAACGCCCTAGCCGAAACCGTCAACGGGCTCTACAAGACCGAACTCATCCATTCCAAACACCTGTAGGAGCCCATCGAGGCCGTCGAACTGGCCACAATGGAGTGGGTCCACTGCTGGAACACAGCCCGCCTGCACGAAGCCCTGGACTACCACACCCCCACGGAAGTCGAAGTCGCCTACACTCACCACCAGGACCCAACACCCGTTGCACCCTAACCCCAGAAAAACTCAGGACGCTTCACCCTCTTCGCGATAGCCGCCCGGTCCCGTAACGTCAACACACGCCGCACCAACAACCCCTCCCTGACAAGCACTGGTGCTACGGCCCTTTGACACCACCCTCGGGGCTCTTTCTCGGTATGCCGCACTGCGGTTTTCCTCTTCTTTGCGCGTGAGTGTCGGTACATCTGGTTAGACCTGCAAGAACTCACGGATGTAGGACCAGATCGCAGTCTGGGCGAGACCGTTAATGCGAGCGGAGCTGTCGACATTATTAGCAGGTACCCCGGCAACAAACATGGCGTGACCACGACCCGGTACGATTTGGTGCTCAACCTGGGCGCCTGTCTCGGCCTGCTGTATCGCCGCAATGATTTCCTTCCCCATCAGCGACGCCGGCCAGAGCGTGTCGCTTTCCTGTGAGATAAGGAGCGTGCGCGCTTTGATGCGCTCAACAGGCAGCCGCGCAGCCGTGTTGGGGGGAGCTTCCTGGACGGCTCTATCGTGGAACTTTTGTAGCAGTGTCTTGTCCAGAGTTTCATAGAACTCGTCGTCGGCGTCGAAGTGCAAGAACGGCAGAGGCTCACCGTGGAACGTCCAGGAAGAACGTGCCGGCGGCTTCCCGTTTTCCCGCACAGACTCCCACGTGTAGAGGGTGGGCGATAATGCGATAAGTTCATTGACACTCGAATCATGACTTGCCCACGCGAGCGCAAACTCGGCTCCTTTGGACATGCCGATCACACTCGTCCCTTTGGGGTCAATCCCTGACTCATTGTGCAAGCGTCTAGCGGCGTCCTGTGCGTATTCAAGCGGGATGTGCTCGATGGCCTTAGGGAGCCCATACTCTGCCCGCCAATCGAAGTAAGGTAATGCGAGCGCTGGCCTTCCTCGTGATGCGATGAGTGCTGCAATCTGGTTGCACCAGTCGAATCCTCCCCAAGCACCTGGAAGGACGATGACGGCGCGGCTGTTACGTATATGAGTAGGCTTGTAGAGATTCGCTGTGGTCGTATTGGTACGCCATTCGTGTCGAATAACGTCCGCGGTTGTGAAAGTTCGCACGAACTCGGTTGATGCGAGTGGGGCTCCTGTCGCGGGATCGCGCACGTTGATCAGAATGGTGAGTGGGTGCAGCGTGAACGAGATCTGATTCGTCCATCGGGCTGGTTCGTCAGGAGTGAGCTGATGAACAAGACCATGGGGGTCGTACCCGAGGCCGTCATCGGCTTGTGAGGCCTGAGTGAGATCGATGCGGCCTGAGCTATCCGCGTGCACTTCGAGCGTACGAGACCATCGCCGTTGTTCGTGATCATTCGTCGAAATCTCCACCGACAACGGCTGGTTGGGTGCGGCCCCTTGAAGGATAGCGGTGATGGGCTCGTCAACAAGGCCGTGAGGGGCGTGCGGGGCAAAGTTTACCATAACAGAGGATTTTCTTTGACTTCTATAGGCGTTTTAGGACGAGGTATATAGTGGCAGCAGCGGTCACCACGGCGGGCAGGCTGCCGTTCATGACAAAGACGAGAGCATGCACCAACCCGATGAGGGCGTTTTGAAACACGGCGAAGAGCGAGTGAAACCATGGTGCTCTCGGCGATATCACGAGAAATATTCCAAGTGCGATGCTGACCCCGACACCTAGCAGCGGGTGGATGGGTGTCAGGCCGGTTTGAACTGCGCGCAGAAGAAGCTCCTGCCCCGTGACCACTACGAGGGCCAACAGAGTGCCGAGTTCGCCCTGCTGAAAGCGGCGCTGAGCGATGGTGAATGGGAGCGATGCTCCCTGGTAGGCGGCCCAGACCCATCCCGCAGTCCTCCTGGGGATCCGCGTTCCTCCCCAGCAGCGTGAGGCGGAAATCGTGCGGCCGAGCCATAGATACCCGTTGAGGAAAATCGTTGCCTCTGCGAGACCAAGACACAGACCGGTAAGGACGGCTTCCGGCACAGAGACAGTCGACTGAGGCCAACCTACCGTAATTGACAGCGCAAGCCCGCCGATGAGGCCAACGCAGGCCACCGCGTATGCTCGCCCGGATTCCCAGAGTAGCTGGCGACCGGACGTGTCTACGGTGGTCATCCGACCTCCTTCTGCGTTTCAACTGCCCGCATCCAACGCTGGTTCTGTGCCCACGAAAAGACGTTGATCACCAGATGGCCCACAATGGCAGGAAGCAGCGACCCAGTGAGCAGTGTGGCCCCTGTCAGCACGATGGCATATGTTGTCTTGAGGATAATCTGGTGCGTGCCGAAAGCATCATGTGATAGTCCGAAAAGCACCGCGGACACAACCAACAGCGAGATCGAAGTTGCCGGCACCCCAATCCTGAGCGCCGCAAAGCTGACAATACCTCGATAGAGAATCTCCTCAAGGATCGCAACGAGACAGAGCTCCGGCAACGCCCATGGACGGGCGATGGCCAACTTCTGCGGACTAGACCATTGGCAATAAATCTGGGCGATTCCGCCGGCTCTGGCAACCGGCGGATCGGTGTGTAGGCGCTCGTCAACGCTATTCGCCTTCCTCGCCGGTCGAGTCATTGGGTGCACGTACCGTGTCAGAGAGCACTCAGCTAGGACGAAGAGCCCTCCGAGCCCTAAGCCGATCAGCGCATGGACAGCGACAGAGATGAACTCGTCGGGCACTAGGCGAATCGTGGCTCCAGCAACGATGCCTCCGAGGGCGATGGGCGTCATCGTGACAATGAAGACTACGCCGGGCCGCACCAGCCGCCCTCGGCTGACGCACCAAGCGAGAACGTGCGCGCTTAGCGGTCGACCTGCCAAAGCAAGGGCTGTCAGAGCAATCACTCCTGCCTTCCAGCCTTATGCGTAGGGATGCGGAAGCATAGTTTCCGCGACCGGCCCATACGCCTGGAAGCGTGGGTGATTTAGCGGCGGGGCACTCGGCAAACACAGGCTCATGGTGTCGGGAGACCAGACTCGAGGTACGTAGAAACCTAGCCTGCGAGCTTCAGGCGTGGTGCAGTCGGAGAACACGAGCTCTGCGCCGAGGCGTCTGTAGCCGTCGATCACTGCATCGATCTCAGAGCGAACGTCCAGCGCTCCATCAGCAGGTAGGTCATCGGCATCGATAGTTTGGTCTTCGGGGAACTTCTCATCGAGGATAGAGGCGCCATCAGGTCGCGCATAGTGGGCGACGTTAGCGTCGAGATCGAACATCTGTGTGATGTCCGTCGTGCGCGCGCCAACGGCGCCATCCACAAGCTCGGGAGATATTCGCAACATCTTCGACAATTGGACCCCTGCTGCGGATTCGAGGAATGCCTTATAAAGCGATTCTTCGAGACTGGAGGCGATACCTAACCCAAGGTTATGTCCCCTTCCCGACCCCCGGCGGCAGCGCATCACACACGCAGTGACGTGAACGTTGAAGCCCGGCAATTCGAGGTAATGGAAGGTGGGTGTCACTTGCGAGCCAGCCAGATGCCGTTCAAGCAGCGCTTTAAGTGCCGTGGTGCGTTGACTGAAACGCACTCGGGGCGCAACACGGTCGGTGTACCAGTGACCCATCGCTGCGTCTCCGTGAATCAGTTCGTAGAGCGCCGAGCGGATCGCGAGTTCGGGCGAGGTGTGGGCCGCACTACCAGTCGTGACGGCAGAGTTTAGCCACGGCTCGCCCTCACGTTTACGGAGCTGGTACCCGATGTAGAGCAACTGTGCTGGCGCCCACCGTTTCTCGCCAGTGATAAGGGAACGAGTCGGTGTCCATGTTATGGGGGAATCCGGTTCGAGCGGGGAGTAGGCAAACTTCTCCTGCGTGTACTGTTCGTCGCGGAACGGGCGCGCGAAGGGCCCGACAAGAGTGGACCTGCCTGCTAAAGTCATCGAGGCCTGTGTTTCGAAGATGCTCTCGTAGTCGGCAGTAAGCGGTTTGACGACTTGGGCATAGCGTTCGACTGTCTCGCCCACGCTACGAATCAGGGCTTCTTCAGTATAAATACCGCATCCACCAATATGATAGGTGAGACCACTCTTGCGTCCAAGGAGGCACTCAACACCGGTCAGCTGTGCGCCGGAGACGATGATCCGTGGTTCGTCGCGGCCACGCATCATGAAACCCAGAGTGCGGCTGAGTCCGGTAAGTGGGCTGATGATTCGGCGAGCCAAACGGTCGAAGTCGGGTTTCAGCCGCGGGTGATGGTCCGTTGAGGACAGGTTGATGCTACTTGAAGTAGTCATTCCGCGATCTCCTCCAGTGTCCGTGTCCCGAAGTACAGCTCGAAGTCATCACGTTCTGCCACCGACATACCTACAGTACTATCAGGCAGTGGAAGGATTTCGTGAACAGCGAACTCTGAGGTTGGGGCAAAGAATGAGTAGGCGTGAAACATGGTTCCTGCCGTGCCTGTAGTCACCCATGAAACCGCTTCGGACAAGAGATGGGCAGAGAGAAGCTGAGCGAGCACCGGCTGCACCTCGAACGTCTTGTCCTGACTGACGCGGCCTTGCGCGAGAGCCTTCTTATAAGACTGATACGAGGAGCTTTCGCGAAGGTTCATCAGCATACGTGTTTCATAGGCGTCCCAAGATGGCGTGCGCCTCGGCACGGTCGTCGGACCCACGAGGACGAACGGGCCGTCAACGACACCATAGAGCCAAGGCACCTCAAAGTAGTCCATGATTCGATCCACGATTCTAGCCCTCACTGGATCAGCTACCGCCTCAGTGTAAATGACGAAGCTACCGCGCAGACTCTCGAACCGCTGCATCTGGCGATGAAATTCCAAACCATCTTCCAACCAAACTGCATCGGCGTGGGTCAACGATGCCAAGGGGTGGCCCTCATTGGCGAGCGTAATCTCTAGTTCTGGCATTGTTTGCGCCAGCCCCATCTGCAAAGATTCAGAAATCTCGGCGGGGCCGACGATAACCACAGATTCGAAGTGTTTACGAAGAGGGGAACGTCGACCTTGAATCAAGTCAACGTACTGGTCGAGGTAGTTATCTGCCTCCGCAGAGACAATTTCCTTCCCCTCGAGATACTCAACTACCGCGCAAACGTCCTCGCTCTCCTGACAGGTTTCCTTCGCAATCTGTTCAATAGTGTGCTCGCCGTCGAGTAATGCGATGGTGGACGCAAGCTTGCCTGACTCTGATTCGTCGCTCAGCGTCGTAGATGTCGGGTTCCATACTCCATAACGGAACTCCACGCGGTTGACATCATGCACAACGACTGAGTAGCGATTCTTCACACTATAAAGGCTATTCTTCTGCACGCTCACGAGATGTTCCTTCCAACAATGAGGCTTATTCATGGGGTGTAGGCGAAGACGAGTCCCGTGACGGCTTGTATTGTGGTTTCGAAGGTGTTGTAAGGGCGACGGTAATCGGTGTGCAGGACACGCCAGGTTTTGAGGTTCGCGATGACACGTTCGATGAGGTAGCGGACGCGGTTGATGGTCGTGTTGTTTCTTTTATCGGTGTCGGTGAGTTCACCATGGGCGGGTTTCCGGGCGGGGGTGATCATTCCCAATCCGATGTAGCCCTTGTCCCCGATATGATTGTGAGCATTGAGGGTTGTGAGGAATCCGGATTCTGTGATGGCCTTTGCATCATGCACACTACCTGGCAGGGGTGGGGAGATCCAGGCGAGCTGTCCGGTCAGGGTGCAGGCCACTTGCAGGTTCACCCCCGTCGTGTGGTGTTTGCCTGAGTACAGTTCGGGACGGTCGTGCCACGACCAGCAGGGCGCCAGAGTACCGTCGATGATGTACTGGCGGTCTGGGTCGAGGTCCCCCGTGCCGGGCACCCAGGCTTGGAGGGCCTCGGCGATCAAGGGAGTGTAGACCGCCACTACTCTCGAGATGGTGGCTTGGGAAACCGTGTGGATGTCGGCCAGTAACTCTTGGGTGAGGTTGTGTCTGAGTGTTAACACAGTGATTTGGATACAGCGGAACAAGCCTAGGGCACGGGATCCTGCTACAGGAAGGTTTCCGGAACGGGATGTGTGGATCAGTTCACACAGGTCAAGGATCTGATCACGCTCAAGGATCGTGGTAGTATTCACGGCAGCGGCTTGTCTTTCATCTGAGAGTCTTTGTAGTAGAACACTTTGAATTGTCTCAGATCGGGCAAGCCGCCCCCACATCCCCCTCGGATAAAGCGTTAGTTGGAGAAAGCCAAAACACCCCTATGAATAAGCCTCAATGACTGAATGAATGTAGGTTTCGAATAGCCCGTCGATTCCCAGAAGGTCATGCACCTCGTCATCACACAGGCTTCCGCACTCCACTGCTCCCAGGTTGAGCGCAGATGCAGCCAATTCCATCAACGCGGCGATGTGACCGGCTTCGACGAATAGAAATCGCAGTCCTCGGGCTCCGTACTTCCGCATCGACCGCCACGGTCTACCGGCAAGGATGAAGACGACCGAGGACCGCGACATGTGCTCCTGGTCAGGCGGGGAAATACAGGTATCAACAATTTTTGTCGCATCGGCGGCATTGGGAGTGCGTATCAACGCATGACGTCGTTTGTCGTACCGGTGCACGACAGGGCAAAGCCCTTCGACCCGCAGGGGTAACACGTACGCGTCGAGCGGTCGCAGGCCCCCACCGTTCGCTGCTGCATAGAGCGGAAATTGAACTTCATCGCCACTGCTGAGTTCTACACGAGCCCGCCCCGTTTCAGCGAGGCTATGCCCAATGATATCGGTGAGTTGTTGTAAAGAAATCGCTTCTGATTCGAACGAACGGCGGCTACGTCGTCCCATGATAGTCTCACCAAGACCAGCGTCGATAGTTCGTGGAATCGGAAGAGGGATTACGTCATCGGGGTGTGCGTCTTCCTGACCAATGAGCGAGACGGTCCGCAGGCCTTCATCGCTGAAGTAGGGGCGCGTGGAGACCTGAACTCTCACGTCACCTCGCGCCAAACGGGAAGCAAGGAGGTACTGTTCTGCGATTCGACTACTGGGCCCTTGCCCCAAGGTTCTGTGTGTCAGTTCGGATGAACGCAACCCGGTTGACCGGATGGACGGCTGCCAAGTTTTATATCCATTATTGATGGCGAGATGCCTCAGCTCGGATGAGGACAGCAGGAAACCACTTTCTACTTCCTCGGCACCTAGTGGTTTGTGGTTGATTTTTCGAGCAGGTCGATCCGACACATGTCCTCCTCATATGTTCTTTTTCAAACTTCAGCAACACGTCTGCCGGGCGGAGTCGACCTCCGGGCGTTAATGGCGCACCCAGAGGCCAACTACGTTAACCCGCTTGCAGAGTCGCGAGCCGGTCAATGGCGACGTCGACTCACTCGTCGTCGACGGTAACGACCGCAGCCGTCGTGGTGCCAGTGGTCCCTGCCGGAACCACCATCTGTACACCAGCGTCGTCGTTATGCGCGAACGTCCGCTGCTCGGCTACTTCAGTGCTGTTGAGAAGCATGACTCAACCTCCTTGATTACTACTCCTCCGAACGCCTTTCGCTCGGAAACTCGGAGCTGCGATTCCTCGCATGCTCAAGTTAAGCGCGGAACGAAGCGCGTCTCTAGTCCGGAAATACACGGACAGGGTGGCGCTTGACGTCGATACGAGCTATCTTGTATGTATCCGGCTTGGAGGCAGAAGGCCTGCTGTTACCGACACGAGGGCGAAGGCACTGAACCCGCGAACCGCTATACCGCGGAGCGTGAAGGGCATGCGCCCAACTTGAACTAGGAGCGCAGGACCAACGCACGACTTCCTCCCGGGAGCATTGGGGTAGCAGCGGTTAAAGGGGTGACTGTGAAGAAGCGTTCTCTTCGAGCGGAGAGATCCGGAAGCCTTTCGGGGGTCAAGGGGCTTGTCAATCTAGATCCGTTTTGCGAAGCTCTTGAAGAGTGTACAAGACGAGGCGCTAGTGAAGAATTTGATGGTGTACGCTTTCGGATGCTGTTCGACTGTATGCATGAACGCATCAGTTGGGGCCTCAAACTGGTTGAAAATATTGGCGATCTGTCAGAAGATACTGTCGCAGTTACGATCGCTGCAACTCTTTCGGGTAGCCCCTTTCGGTTGACTGGGCTGCTACCACTCCTGACTTTCTCTAGGGAACGCGCACTCCAAGCACTGGTTGAACTCGAAGAACTCAAGGTTGTAGTCACACTCGAGGACCAGTACCGGACCTTCGTTTTTCTTCACCCAGAATCACGTTCTCCTGACGACAGTCAGGTTGGGGCGGCTTCCGACCCGAGCCCCCGAGAACAAGAAGTAGCCAAACTTATCAGTCAAGGCCTAACCAACTACCAGATAGGGGTGCGACTTGGGGTGAGCCAGCGCACGGTCGAGACATACATTCAACGCCTCTTCAGAAAGCTCAACGTAAGTTCACGCTCCCAGATTGTGGCTTGGCATATATGTCAGGAGGCTGCACTTCGTTCCGCCGAGGGTTAACGGCTCTCTTGGCCTTAAGGCGTTATTCACGGGGTTGATTGTGGGCGTATGTTCTTAGGATTTCTAGGTTGGTGGCGAGGTGGATGATTCCGGGGAGTTCTTTGAGGCGTCCGCGGTAGCCGTGTGACAGGATTCTCCAGGTTTTCAGTTGTGCGATGCAGTGTTCGATGTTGACGCGGATTCGGGCGATGGCAGTGCTGAAGTCTTTGTCGTGGTTGGTGCGGGACTGGTTGGGCGGTTCCCGGTAGGGGGCATGGGTGCCGTCAGTGAGGATGAGGTGTCCTTGCTGGATCGCTTCGGCGAGTCCACCAGGGAGGAAGAGCAAGACTGTTTCGAGGAGGACAGTGATACGTCGCCAGGGTTCTGGAGATCGTGGGCTGACAGACTCCCAGGAGGTCGGCGACCACCATCTGGGGCAGGTTCTGGCGAAGGATCAGCAGGCAGGCCACCACCTGGTCCCGCAGGGAGATACGGCATGTGGATAGATTCTTCCCTCGACCTTCGATCACATCGGCGATACGGCAGGTGATCTCGTCACTTGTTTCCTCGGAAAGCCCCGTTGCATGCTGGTAACGCATCGGCTGCTTTCGTGATTGGTTTATGTTGCAACTCAATCATTTCATGAAACAGTCGATGCTTTTTGTATTACTGGCGGCGTTTCATCGAGAAACAACCCTCGTGAATAACGCCTAAAGAATCATGACAACAGCCGAACAAGAAAACTGGACAGAAGACGAACCAGCCTCCAGGTCAGGAACCAGCAAATAGGCCCAGAAGAGAACCCGAGGAGGAACAATGCTTCTACATGTTTCAATACTGGCAACAGGATGCATGCAATACCCCGAAACAAACTTGATCATGCTCCTCGGAATTTCCACTGGTTAGCGACAGCGGTGGCGGCCCTTCCCGGAATTGTCTGCTCCGCTGTCAACCGTTTTTGGGCAGCGGATTGCAGGGGCCTCGGCGCCGGCTGCGGGAAACCCCCGGGGTGACGCATCCAGACTGCGAACGTAGCGGTGGTCAATTCCGCGGACCGAACCGATCGTCACCCGCGGGGAGCCTGCGCGGGCGGATGGTCGTGCAGGCGGAGAAACGGGACGAGACCCTGTCCGAGCCAGACGACCCGCTCAGTCAGCTGACGGAGAACACGCCGCCCCGGCTCACTCGGCTTTGGGGGTGGCCTTCTTCCTCGTCGTGGTCTTCTTCGCTGCGGTTGTGGTCTTCTTCCTGGCGGTGGTCTTCCGGGCGGGTTTCTTCGCCGGACCCTTGGCGCGTTTCTCCGCGAGCAGTTCGAAAGCGCGTTCCGGGGTGATGGTCTCGGGTGAATCGTCGCGACGCAGGGTGGCGTTGGTTTCGCCATCGGTGACGTAGGGGCCGAACCGCCCCGACTTCAGCACGACGGGTTTACCGCTGGACGGGTCGACGCCGAACTCCTTCAGCGGCGGGGCAGCAGCCGCTCGTCCACGAACCTTGGGGGCGGCGTAGATGGCGAGGGCCTCTTCGAGGGTGATGTCGAAGATCTGTTCCTCACTGGTCAGCGACCTCGAATCGCTGCCCTTCTTCAGATACGGCCCGTAGCGACCGTTCTGCGCGGTGATCTCGACGCCTTCCGGGTCCTTGCCGACCACCCGGGGCAGGCTCATGAGGCGTTGCGCTGCGGCCAAGTCGATGCTGTCGAGAGACATCGACTTGAACAGCGACGCCGTCCGGGGTTTCACCGACTTCGGGGTACCCTCCGGCAGCACCTCGGTCACGTAGGGGCCGAATCGACCGTTCTTCGCCACCACCATGTGCCCGGAATCCGGGTCGACACCGAGCTCGCGTTCCTCGTCGAGGGGACGGCTGAGCAGCTCCTCGGCGACCTCCGCGGTCAACCCGTCGGGCGGAAGATCGTCGGGGACGTTAGCGCGACGCCCGTCGGCGGCCTCGACGTAGGTGCCATAGCGTCCGACACGCACGTCGATACCAGAATCGCCAAGCGGGAAGGTCGACAGCCCCTTCGCGTCGATGTCACCGAGTTCGGTGACGAGCTTCTGCAGGCCCGTGGCGGTGTCCCCGTCGGGGCCGCGGTAGAAGTCGGTGAGGACCTTCAGTCGCTTGGCCCTGCCGCCCGCGATCTCGTCGAGCAGTTCCTCCAGGTGCGCGGTGAAGGTGTAGTCCACCAGTTCGGTGAAGTGCTCCTCCAACAACCGGGTGACGGCGAACGCCAGCCAGGTCGGCACCAGCGCGGAGCCTTTCTTGAACACGTAGTCGCGGGCGGTGATGGTGCGGATGATGGAGGCGTAGGTGGAGGGGCGCCCGATCTCCAGTTCCTCCAGTTTCGCCACGAGCGAGGGTTCGGTGTAGCGGGCCGGGGGTTTGGTCTCGTGCTCAGCCGCCTTCACCTTCTCGGCGGCGAGTTCCTGACCCGTGACGAGTTGCGGCAGCCGCGACTGCTTGTCGTCGCTGGTGGAGTCGTCGTCAGTTCCGGCGACGTAGGCCTTCAGGAAGCCGTAGAAAGAGATGGTGCGGCCCGATGCGGTCAGCTCGACGCGTTCCACCACGCCCGCCCCCGCCTGAACCGACGCGGTGGGGGCGGCGGAGATGGCGACGCTGACCTGCTCCCCCTTCGCGTCGGCCATCTGGGAGGCGAGGGTGCGCATCCAGATCAGCTGGTAGAGGCGGTGGGCATCGCCGGACAGGCCGGTGGCGTCGGGATGGGTGAAGACGTCACCCGCGGGCCGGATGGCCTCGTGGGCCTCCTGAGCGTTTTTCACCTTCGAGGCATAGATGCGAGGTTTCGGAGGCAGGTAGCGGGCTCCAAACAGCTGCTCGACCTGGTCGCGGGCCGCTGCGATGGCGGAGTCCGCCAGGGTGACGGAGTCGGTTCGCATGTAGGTGATGAAGCCCTTCTCGTAGAGCTCCTGGGCCACCGACATGGTGCGTTGCGACGTGAAGCCGAGTTTCCGGCCGGCCTCCTGCTGGAGGGTGGTGGTGCGGAACGGCTCGTAGGGACGGCGGGTGTAGGGCTTGGCCTCCACCTTGTCGACACGAAACACGGCAGCCTCGAGGGCCGCGGCGAGTGCGGTGGCGGTGGTCTCATCCAGGACTGCGACCGAGGCGCTGGTGGGCTGCCCGGTGGAGTCGAAGTCGCGGCCCTGGGCGACGCGCACCCCGTCGAGGGAGGTCAGGCGCGCCGGGAAGGTGCGGGGATCGGCTTCGGCGCCGCCGTCGAGGATCACGTCGAGGTCCCAGTAGCCGGCGGACACGAAAGCGATGCGTTCCCGTTCCCGATCGACGATGAGACGGGTGGCCACGGACTGAACGCGACCCGCCGACAGTTTCGGCATGACCTTCTTCCACAACACCGGGGAGACCTCGTAGCCGTAGAGGCGGTCGAGGATGCGGCGGGTCTCCTGCGCGTCGACGAGGTCGGCATCGAGCTGGCGGGGGTTGGCGACCGCCTCGGCGATGGCCGTCGGCGTGATCTCGTGGAAGACCATGCGATGGGCGGGCACCTTGGGTTTGAGTTCCTCCAGCAGGTGCCACGCGATGGCCTCACCCTCGCGGTCACCATCGGTTGCCAGGAGAAGTTCGTCGGCGTCCTTGAGTTTCTGCTTCAGCTCCCGCAGCGTCGCCTTCTTGTCAACGGCCACGACGTAGAGGGGGGCGAAGTTGTCGTCGATGTTGACGCCGGTGCGCGCCCATTTGAGGCCCTTGTACTTCGCGGGCACCTCAGCAGCGCCGGTTGGGAGGTCGCGGATGTGGCCGCGACTGGACTCCACCATGTAGCCGTCACCGAGGTAACCGGCAATTTTCGTCGCTTTCGTGGGTGATTCGACGATCACGAGTCGTTGCCGTTTGTCCGCCATGTGTTCCTGCCTCCCGTCGTCCGCATGGGAACAATAGCCCACGGATCCATCCGGGCTGTGACAAACGACTCAAAAGGCAGATCGTGGGCACGTCGCGTTCCGGTGCAGTCCCCTCGGGGACGCGTTTTCCCGCGCTCAGGCGCTCTCGGAGCTCAGTGGCACATCGGTGATGCCGCGAGCCGGTTTCACCCTCACACCTTCCTGATAGCTGACGGAGCTCTCGAAGGTTTCCTGGTACCTGCTCTCGGCGGTCACCGTGGTGCCTACTGCTTGGAAGGATGCGGTGTTGACGTAGGTGGTGGCCTTGTCGACGGTTTGGTTGTCGGCGAACACGGAGCGCAGTTTGACGTGATAGGTGCACCGGTTGCTCCACGGCCCGCTCATGGTGAGGGTTGTCTCCTGCTGGCCGACGGAGTCGACCTTCAGGTGGAATCCGTCCACACTCTTGCCGACTCCATCCGCAACGACACGAGAGAGACTGGTGTTCGGGTTCCGCGGATCGCTGCACTCCTCGATCACACGGTTGTACACCCGGTCCGCGGCTTCGGCGGAGAACATTCCCGGGGCGGTGGTGTCCTTGATGACCACCTGGGCCCCAGAGGAGTGGTTCGCGTTGATCCATGTGCCGGGCGCCGTGACATCCCAGTTGATGCCTTTGGAGTTGGAGGTGAGCTGTTCGGCCTGGCCTGCCGGTTCGCTCGCGGGTTTCCAGGGTTCGACGGGTTTGACGACGATGGGTTTGTCGTAGGGCAGAGGAACGGTCTGGGTTTTTCCGCTGAGGCTGATGTCGGTGGTCGCGGTGGTGGTGGTCTCAGCGACCTGAAGGTTGACGCGGATGGATCCCTTGACCTCGTTTTTCCGGCGGATTGCTTCCTTGAAGACACAGCTGATGGTCGAGTTCGTGTCCGTGTTGTTGAGGACACACTCACCGGCCTTGGATCCGTCGGCGGTGGTCATCAGCCTGCGGGCGGCGGTGTCCTGGAGTTTGAGGAAAGCAGGTAGCTCGACCGTGAATTCATCACCAAAAGCCACTCGGGCGTTCGTTCCGTCGTAGTTGACACTGAATTCGAGGTTGTCGCCCTGCCAGACCTCCTGACGACCCGTGACCGGGGCACCCGAAGAGTCCACATGCTTGAAGGTGGCGTCGGTGAAGACGATGCCGGAATTGATCTTCGCCTGAGCCGGAGACTCCCCTGCGACGAGGAAGGTGGTAGACATCGCGAGGATGGCAGAAACCGCGGTCGCGACACGTCGTCGCGAAGTGCGCGCACGATGAAGATTCATTTTTCCCTCCCGAGGTCTCAACGCCGGAGAGCCTGCAAGGGTTCCCGGAAGCGATGAACATCGCATGGCTGACCTTAACTCTTCGCGACGGTTTTCGGTAGTCCCGGAAGGCGATTGACGTGGCCCCACCAGGGGACACACGGACCCGACGGGCACAGTTTCGAGACCGTGGCCGGGTCTGCGCGAAGAGGCCTGCCCAGCTAATGGGGAGGAATAGGGCAGGCCTCCTCGCGCGGGTTCGGGGCTGGGATTCACCCGGCCTCGAACCTTCTCGTCCTGCCCGACTCAGCCATTGTGGCCGGTCGTGGGCAGTCCGGTCTGATGGGTGCAGGCAGGCTCTGAGGGTCGATGCGGGCGGCACCTGCTACTGAATGCGACCTCACCGACTGCCCGCCGCAGAAGCGAACACGGGTACTTCATGGACACCTCTCACTGACGACACGACCAGGCGGAGCGGCCTTCCCCTGACACACCAAATCATTGAAAAACAAACTGTCATCGAAAGTATAGGCGCCTGTCGACCTTTCGGCCAATTTTCTCTTCGGAAGCGTTCCACGGGCGCCACACAGGGCTCCGCAGATAGTCGCCTTTCAGGAAATCGGTCGGTTCTGCCACACACGACAATGCCGGCCTCTCCACCTGAGGAGGCCGGCATCTTCGTACGGCTGGACGTCAGCCCTGGGGCCAGGACGGCATGGAGAGCAGGGTGAAAACCGTCTGCACCTGGCTGGGGGCGACGATGGCGCTGTAAACCCCCGCCTCGATGCGCTGCATCCCACGTTCCTGTGCGGCGTGGGAGTCGTGCGCCAGAGACATGACCTCCCAGTGTTCACCGTCGTCGGTGATGCGCATGGCACGCACCGGGAAGCCGTCCCAGGTGCCATGGGTCTTGACGATCCCGGCTTGGGCGATCTGGTCGAGTTCGATGACGATGCGTCGCTGGATACCGCTGTCGTCGCGGCGGAGCCCGATTACGTCGAGCAGCCTGCCGATGTCGTCAAAGTTGAACTGCCCTGGAGAGAAGGAGTCGGCTTCCTTGACCCGGAATGCTTGCATGCTGAGCGGGTCGGGCCGTCCGGGCGGAGTTTTCGTCCCATCGGATTTCTTCCAACCCATGAACAGGCCCCGGTAGGTCGCAAGGACCTCGGCAGGCGCTCCTCCGGACTCCCGCCTCAGGATCTGCGCGCCGGCACGCAGGATCGTCGGGTCGACGTAGAGATACGAGGCCTGGGGGTCGCTGGGAAGGTCGATGACACCGCTGCCGTTGAAGGGCGGGAATTCCAGGAAGTCCCCTCGAGCGACGGCGCGTTCCTCGTCGGTGGTGCCTCCCATGGCGGGGTAGACGGTATCTGTGGGCATCAACGGGAAACGCAGTGTGTGGATGACTTCCGCCCCGGCCAGGGGGCCTTCAGGGCCATCGAGGTCGAGCGCGGCGACGAGATCCTTGGCGGAGTCCTCGGAGCCGATTGAGTCCGCTGCCACGGCGTATCCGAAGTTGAACCCGTACCCGTGCTCGAGGTATGCCTCGAGCAGATCGGGGACGAGAAGCTTCTCGAGCCAAATCGTCATCTGCTTCTCTCTCCGTCGCGGAAACCTGCTACCAGGATCATGTCACTTCTTGGAGCCGCGTTCAGCGAACGAACATGTCGAACGAATGGACAACAACCCCTCCAAGTCAGGTTTCACGCGGCAGTAGGGAAATAATAACGTCCGGGCCCGGGAAATGGTTCCCCGGGCCCGGACGTTCGTCGGGTCAGCGACTCAGCTGCCGGTTCTCGGCAGGCCGGGCCTCACGACCGGCTTCCTCGTTTCCTTCCCGGTGGGCGTCGGGACGCCGGGTGCGGTCGGTTCAATGGTGAGAGTGGGATCCACCGATGGGCTCGGTGCAGGCGAGGCACTTGGCGCATCGCTTTGAGACGGCGGAGCACTCGGCGAGGCGGAAGACGTGGGTGCAGGAGCGCCGGTCGGCCCAGGAGCCGGGACGGATTCCTTGGCGTAGGTGTTCGTCACATTCACCTTGACGGTGTCGTCCTTGACAACAGTCACCGACTGCCCCCTGTCAACACTCAACGAATAACCAGCCCGCGGGGCAGGAACCTCGGAAACCACCTCACACGTAGTTCCAACCGGGAACCTACCCACAACCTTCTCACCACCAGCAGTCACCGCGACGGTACCCGTGGCGGCAACAGCTCCCTCATCATTCTCGCCCGCGGCGGAGCACTTGTACTCAACACCGAAGCTATCGGTGCCCTCAGAACCACCATCAACAACAGTCTTGGAAATCGCAAAGGTTCCGCTGAGAGAGGCCTCGGTGGTGTTCATCAGCGAGACAGGAAGGGTCACCTGGTCCTCGATGGTGAAGGTGGCCTGGGTCTTGTCGCCATTGATGCTCACCTTTTTGTTGGCCGACGAGAACACCGGGGTGCCCCAGGCGATCCCGGGGGTCGCGGGGTCGGCGGAACCAGCTTCTTCACTGAGAGTGACCACGGTTCCCTTGGGGAATGTCGGCATGTACGGCGTGGTACTCCCAACCGTCACGGTCAGTTTCGTCGGGTTCTCAGGTGCATTCCAGCCGGGGTAGTCCGCTGCCGTGGTGCCTGCAGGCAGGGTGTAGTTGACGGTGACATCGAACTTCTGGCCCCGCGGCGGGATCACGTCACCCTGGATGTTCTTGCTCACCTCGAAGCCACCGAAACCCTGCTTGTAGGTGACGATCGCCTTAAACGACTCGAAATAGCTGCGAACAGCAGTGGGAGTGGTGTGACCCGCCTCGACGAAAGTCGCGGCATTGGTGTACTGGAATCCGGGAATCACCTTTTCGCCGCCGGTGAAGGGAGTGGTGAAGTCGACCCGGTAGTCCTTGTCCGCGGAAAGCGGCCCCTCGACCTTGAAGGTGACGGTTAGTCCCTCGAAGCTGGGGGTCACCTTGAAGCCGTCCAGCTCACCGGTACCATCCCCCTTGGCGACGACACGGTCAGTGGCCTTGCCGGTGACGGGATCGCCGTACACCTCGATGAGCTGCACCGTGGACGGGTCCGGCACCTCCATGCCTGCATTGATGGTGTCCTTGATAGTGACGGGTCCGCCGTTGGGATAGTTGTTCTTCAGCCAGGTGCCACCGAAGATGACGCGCCAGTTGATGGCCTTCGACCCGGAGCCGACTCCGGTGGCCCCCTTGACCGCCCTGGTGCCCGGGGTGAACGGCACGATCCTGGGCGCGACGATATCCTCACCCCAGGGGTGCTGGAGCACATGGTTCTGTCCGTTGATGACGAAGGTGCTGCTGGTCCTGGACGTGACCCCGTCCGCCACCAACTGCGCCCGGAGCGTCCCCAGGATGTCTGTGCGACCCCGCACCGCATCGTTCAGGGTACAGGTGATGAGGCTGGCCTTGATATTGCAGTCACCGACCCGGGTCGCACCGACCATGAGAGGCTTGATGACCTCTTGCCGAGAATTTCCCGCGTCGCGATTCACGAACGGCTCAGGCATAGAAATGGAGAAGCTGTCCCCCGGTTGCGGGTTGGCTTTTGTGGCATCGAAGGAAACATCCAGGAAAAAGAAGTTTCCCCGCAGGAGTTGACGTCCGGGAGCTGGCACGGGGTCCCCGGTCTCGGTGACATGGGTGAGCGTCACCGGCCCGAATGAGATGGCGCTGTTCTCCTCGGCATGCGCTACTACACCTTGCACGTAGACACCCATCACGGCCAACACAAAAGCAGCCAGCACCGCAATGAAACGCCGCCACGGCGATACTTCTCGGACATCAGTCATGATTTCCCCTCCTGGACCTGCAATCCCGGAAAACCTCCGGCGAAGCACAATCACTGGTCAGCATAGGGCAGTCCCCACGACCCGGAAAAAGCAGACGAAAATACCCTTCTTTCGTCACAGAAAACGACCACTCAAACCCGGCCAAAGGAATATAACTTTTGGGCTTTGGGACAATTCTTTCTCGCCCTGGTCGAACCGAAATCACCATTGCAAAGCCGGTTGACCCGAAGCGCGAGCACCCTTCCCATCCGGAGCTGGCCGCACCGGTGTGAGCGCCAGAAAAAGCCGAGTCGAAACAATCCGGCAGCCGAAAACAAACCCGGGCGGCGGATTCAGGTTTTGAGCAGCGCCCCGGTGAGGAAGTCGACGGAGCATCGTATCCGAGCGGGAAGGTCCACCTTGGCGCTGCGCCCGGTGATGACCTTGACGATGTCGAGGTAGAGCACGGCATAGATGGTGTGAGCGATGTCCTCGAGATCAGCCGAGGGCTCTCGCGGTTCCGCCCGACGCAGCAGCAAGACCTGAAGAATGGCCTGTTCGACGCGCGAGACGCTGCTGGTGGCCTTTTCCCGGTGCTCGACGCTACCGAACAGAGCCTCACGCTCGTACGCGAGCATGTTCTCGGGGTGGGTCATCGACTCCTCGACGAACGGGCGCAGGATGGTGACGATCGACTCGGCTGTCGTCTGGCCTTCCGCAGCCCCCGACAGACCGGCCTCAATTCCCTCGGCGAAGCGATTGTTCATCACCGCGACGAGCAGCTCGGCCTTGGATCCGGCATACCTGAACAAGGTCCCCACCCCCACATCTGCCGCCTCCGCGATCTCTGCTGTGGTCGCCGCCTCGTATCCCTTCTCGGCAAAGAGCCTGGTGGCGGCCTCCAGGATGCGTTCCTGCTTGGCCGTCTTTTTGCGCTCGCGCAGCGAGGTTCCCGGCGCCGGCTGCTGCATATTCATCCTCACCACCTGGCTCATGGGACGTCATTGGGACTGCTTTCACGATAGCATTTTGGAGCGCACTCCGAACGGAGTACAATCCGTTTTAGGGACGTCGCGGAGGGCGCGGCACCGGATGGATGAAAGCGTGGGAGACATGACTCGCAGGGCATACATGATCGGCGCAGGGATCGGGAACCTCGCCGCCGCCATCTATCTGATCCGCGACGGCGGCTGGCGCGGCGACCAGATCACGATCCTGGGACTTGACACACACGGCGCGAACGACGGCGCTGCCGTCAAGGAATTCGAGGGTGAGTACGGGCACCACCCACTGAGCAATGCTGCGGGTTTCCTCAACCGAGGCGGGCGGATGCTCAACGAGGAGACCTACGAGAACTTCTGGGATGTGATGGGCAGCGTGCCATCGCTGGACCAGCCGGGCAAGTCCGTCACACAGGAGATCCTCGACTTCGATCACGCGCACCCCACCAAGGACATCGGCAGGCTGATCGATTCCGAGGGCCTGCGCGTCTCGGGGCCGAAGGGGTACCGGCACATGCAGTTCACCAACAAGCAACGCCTGCTGTTGACCCGGTTGATGACGCTGCCGGAGTCGCGCGAGAGCGAACTCGACGACGTTTCGATTCGCGATTGGTTCGCCGAGACACCGGACTTCTTCACGACGAACTTCTGGCGGATGTGGGAGACCACGTTCGCCTTCAAGGACGTCTCCTCCGCAGCCGAGCTGCGCCGCTACATGAATCGCATGATCCTCGAGTTCTCCCGGATCAACACCCTGGAGGGGGTCACCCGCACGCCGTACAACCAGTACGAGTCGGTCATCCTGCCGCTGCGCGCCCACCTACAGGGACAGGGCGTCACCTTCATCACCAACCGCAAGGTCACCGAGTTCGTCTTCGCGGATACCCCGTTGCGCGACGAGATCATCGTCACCGGCCTGAAGTACGAGGAGGTGGACAACAACGACGCCGAAGGCCTGATCGAGGTGCATCCCGAGGATCTCGTGTTCGCCACCAATGGTTCCATCACGGACTCGACCTCGATCGGCGACCTAGACACCGCGATCGTCGAGGACCACCGTTACGCGCCGTCGGCCCTGCTGTGGAAGCAGGCTGCGGGACGGTTCTACAACCTCGGCCATCCGGACAAGTTCTTCAACGACCGTTCGCAGTCGGAGTGGACGAGTTTCACCGTCACCACCTCCGACCACAGCCTCATCAACGAGATCTCCCGGCTGACCCGTCAGCGGCCCGGAAACGCGCTCAACACCTTCGTCGACTCCGGCCCGTTGATCTCCCTGGTGGTGCACCACCAGCCGCACTACCACGCCCAGACCCCCGAGCAGGGAGTCTTTTGGGGATATGCGCTCTATCCGCGCCGCCTGGGCGATTTCATCGCCAAACCGTTCATCGAGATGACGGGGCGAGAGATGCTGCTGGAGACGATCGGACACCTGGGTCGCATCGACACCACCGCGCACCCGATCCCGGATCGCGTCGACGAGTTGATGTCCACGGTGATCAACGTGGTTCCCGCTCACATGCCCTACGCGTCGGCTCTGTTCAACCGGCGCACCACGCTGGACCGTCCGAAGGTGGTGCCCGACGGGTCGAAGAACCTGGCGTTCATCAGCCAGTTCGCAGAAATGCCGTTCGACATGGTTTTCACCGAGCAGTATTCGGTGCGGTGCGCACAGGTCGCCGTGTACACGCTGCTGGGCCTGGACAAGCCGTTGACGACACTGCACCACTACGAGCGAGATCCCCGCGTGCTCGCCAAAGCGGCCTGGGTGATGTTCCGCTAGGAGGCCGCCCGCGCTGGCCCCTCCCCCACGGACTCGCCTGCCTTGTTGCCATTCGCCTGCGCCGTGGCGCTGGCCTGTGTCGACAGGGCAGGCGTTCGCCCGCGAAGGCCTGCCCAACGGATGGGGGAGGGAAAGCAATGGAGCGGGCGACGGGAGTCGAACCCGCCTCTGAAGCTTGGGAAGCTTCCGTTCTACCGATGAACTACGCCCGCGCGTCGCTCAGGGACGGGCTCAGTCTAGCGGAGGAACACATCCGCTTGGCAAGCCGGGATGCCCCCGGGTAGGGCTGAACCCTTATGCTTGCCGGCATGAACATCCTGGGCATTGACGTTGGCGGTTCCGGCATCAAGGGCGCCCCTGTTGACCTGGCGCTCGGAGACTTCGCTGAAGCCCGGGTGCGCATCCCCACCCCCTCGAAATCAAGCCCCAAGAACGTCGCGGCTGTGGTGGCGGAGATCATCGAGAACTTCAAGGAGCAGATTCCCGCCGACTCCCGCATCGGCTTGACCATTCCCGCCCCCGTCGTGCACGGGAAGGTGCCGTTCATGGCGAACCTCCACAAGTCGTGGGCGGGACTCGAGGCCGCGACCTTCTTCGAGGATCATCTGGGACGTCCCGTCACCCTGGTCAACGACGCGGATGCCGCCGGACTGGCGGAGGTCCACTACGGCGCGGCAAAGGGCAACGACGGCCTGGTGATCATGACCACCCTGGGCACCGGAATCGGCAGCGCCATCATCCATCGCGGGGTCCTGGTGCCGAACGCCGAGCTGGGACACGTGGAACTCGACGGTTATGACGCGGAGACCCGGGCAGCCTCCTCCGTCAAGGACAAGGAGAAGCTCGGCTACAAGGCGTGGGCCGTACGTCTGCAGCGCTACTACAGCCACATCGAGATGCTGTTCTCCCCCGACCTGTTCGTCGTCGGCGGTGGGGTGTCGAAGGATTCGGAGAAGTTCCTGCCCCTGCTGAAGCTGCGCACCCCCATCGTCCCGGCGAAGATGCGCAACCGGGCGGGAATCATCGGCGCGGCGCTCGCAGCACAGGACGCAGACCTGCGCCCCGATCCCTCCCAAGCTGGTTGACTCGGGGCGCTCAGCTCAGGCAGCGACGAGGCCGGCGAGGATCAGGGCGATGATGACTGCACCCAGGATCACACGGTAGATGAGGAAGCTCGTGAACTTGTTGGAGGAGACGAACTTCAGCAGCCAGGCGATGGTCGCGTAGGCGACGACTCCGGAGACCACGGTGGCGACGATCGTCGGTCCCCAGCCGATCGAGGCGTCGGCGATGTGCTTCCCGGCGGTGACGGCTTCCAGCCCACCGGCGGCAACGAGAGCGGGGATGCCCAGGAAGAAGGACAGCCTGGTGGCGGTCACCCGATCGAAACGCAGGAACAGACCCGCGGAGATGGTGGCGCCCGAACGTGAAATGCCTGGGAAGACCGGCGCGAGGGCCTGGAAGCAGCCGATGATCAGGGCGTCCTTGATGCTGACGTCGCGCATGCCCTTGGTGAGGTTCTGCTGACGGTCCGCCAGCCACATGGCCACGCTCCAGAGGATGAGCGCCCCGGCGATGACCCACATGGAGCGAACCGGGCCCTCGATGAAGTCTTTGAGCAACAGCCCGACCACGGCCACCGGGATAGACCCGAGGATCACACCCCAACCCAGGGTGTAGTCGGGGTCCTGCCGGGCTTCCTTGCTGGCCAGGCCCTTGCACCAGGCCACCACGATCCGGACGATGTCCTTCCAGAAGTAGATGATCGCGGCGAGGATGGCGCCCACCTGGATCACCGCCGTGAAGGCCGTCATGCCTTCCGAGCTGATCTCGTAGCCGAACAGCTTCTCGACGATGTTGAGGTGTCCCGTGGAGGAGATGGGAAGGAATTCCGTGATCCCTTCGACGATGCCGAGGATGACGGCGTGCAGCCAGTTCATGGGTCTCCTGATGGTTCTAGCGAACAGCGGCAGGGCCGAGGGTATCACCCGGGATGACCGGGCAGGAGCGGTGCCAGCATTGCGGAAAGGAGACGGTCCGATCCGCGACCCGACGGCGCCTCCCCAGAGCGTCCACCGGCTTCGTGTCGGGTGGGTGGGCGTTAACCGTGTGTTATGCCTGAGTGGTTTCCGGTTGTCGTCCGTTTGGTGGACATGGTGGCGTGTTGTGGGGTGTTGTCGCTTGTCGGGGGCGTGTGGGGTGGATCGGTGGCGGGCGGGTTGTATTTGATGTTTAAAGGGTGGTTGTGGGGTGGTGGTGGGGTGGGTGAGGGTATGGGGACCTCAAATTTTTTTGTGTGTGAGGAATTGTTTTTTCGGGAAGGGGTGTTTCGCGTGAAGTTCGCGATGGAGAGTGACACGTTGGTGGTGTTGGGGCAGCGGTCTCAGACGGAGTCTGAGGATTTGGGGGTGTTGGTGAGGCGGTTGTTTGAGGCTGCTGAGCCGTTGTCGGGTCAGGTGAATGGTCCGGCGAGGGCTGCGTTTGACAAGTTCAAGGTGAGTGTGGATGAGATTTCTGCGTCGTTGAATTCTGCGTTGGCTGGGATTGTTGGTTCGATTTCGGGGCAGAATCGGGCGTTTGTGACGGCGGCTGAGGATGGTGCGTCGGTGCATGCGTCGGCGGAGGGTGCTGCTGATTTCAGTGCTGAGGGGTTTTTGTCGCGTATCGGTCCGCAGTAGTTTTTGTTGGGGGGTTTTGCTTTTTTTGGGGGGTGTTTGTTTATTTTTCTGGTTTGTTGTGTTGGGAGTGTGTGTGATGTCTGGTAATCAGATGGATCGTAATGATTACAGTGTGGGTGCGTCTCAGGCTGTGCAGGGGAATTTCGAGGCGGTGGCTTCGGAGTTGGAGGCTGCGTTGGATCGTCGGGATGCTGATGTGAAGCAGGCGATGAGTGCATATCAGGCTGATGGGGTCTCGGATGAGTATGCGCATCTGGAACAGCAGTGGAACATGGCGGGTCGTCAGGTACGTGAGGTGATTGGAGCGATCCGTCAATCATTGGCGGAGAACGATGACGTGGCCGCCAGGGCCCTGTCGACCGCACGCTCGGCCGTCCCCGAATGACGAAGGTCGCATTTTCTCCCTTCGCCGATGAGTGGGGCCAGGATTACCGGGCCTTGCTGTGTTCGAGTGAACGGGTCACGCTCACGGCTGCCGTTCGTGGATTCATCCGGGATGCCCGTGAGGGTCGGGTCAAACCGATCCTGGGCACTTCCACGGCAGCCCATCTTGGATGGTTCGTTGCCGACGAGCTGCGGTTCTCCGGCGGGTTGTGGGTCGTCCGGGGCGAGGACGGCGCCATCTACGACGGTCGGTCCGGGTATCGCCTCCAACGGCTTCAGGACCTGTGGGAGAAGTCCTTGGCGGGCCGGGAGAAGTTGTGGTCCTTCCGGGAGTTGGCCCCCACCGCCCAGGGGGCTTTCTTCTTCGACGTGTTCACCCGGGAGCGGGCCCAGGAAAGAACCCGGTGCGGAGCGGTGGCCGAGCACATGGTTGCGGGTCTGGGTGGCGGCAGGTTGGTGCGGTGGGGTGAGTGCGAACCACTGGCCAACGTGTGGAACAGGGATGATGTGACCTACTCGCTGCGGATGCAGATGCCCGTGTCACAACGTCATCTTGCCCGCGGCGAGAACGGAGAGCCGGTGAGCTTCCAGGTCTCCAGAACCAGAAACGGACTGCTGGAGCACACCCGAGGGTTGGTGCCAGCTGGCGAGTACGGGAAGCCGGCAGGCCTCCCGGAGGGGGCGCCGTTGGCGATGCATCCGGCGATCACCGAGACCCTCCAGGGTCTGGTTCAGGGGTTCCGTCCGAATCTGGCGATGGTCTCGTACAGCGAAGTGGTTGATCTGGACGGGTCGCTGGGACAGATCGTGTCCAGAAGAAGAATGGACGTGCCGTTGGCGGTGTTGATCGGGGCTCCGGCGGTACGGGACCTGCAGATCGATGTGGCGGCCCTGTCAGCGCATCACGACGTGACGCCGCTGGGTTTGAGGCGGGCACCGAGCTTGTTGGTGAGGTTCAGCGGCAGGGACGAGCTGTGGCATCAGCTGGTCGCGTTTGCCCACGACCTCGACCAGGAACGCCTGGCGGCTGCACTGGCTGTCGAGTTCGACGACCTGCCGCCCGGGAAAGAAACGAAAGGATGAACCGATGGCCACGGAGCTGGTATTGCTCAGCGACGTCCCCCTCACTGAGGAGGTGCACCACCGCGCGTACAAGCGACTGGGAATAACGGGGGAAATGCTCGAATGGCTCGACGGCCAGGTCTGCACCCTGCACGACGAGACCGGACAACACATTCTCACGGTGCATGCCCCCATGGTGATCCACGATGCCCGGGAGGCAGCAGCTGCGCTGGTGGATCCACCGGAGGCATTCGGGCTGTGGAGCGACATCATGGTGCCTTTTGACAACACGGAAAAAGGCCGCACAGTGGCCGAGGCGATCGCCGCCGAGATCGGTGGCTTGATACGGGAAAGGATATGACTCTCATGACAAGTTGGAAGATTGATCCTGCTGGGGTGGAAAAGATCCTGACGGGCGTGGGAACCGAGCAGGAGGGCCTGATCGCGGCATTGGGCGATGGAGAGTTCGAGGCGATTTTCACTGGGATCAGTGAAGCCGGCGGCCTGATCGCGAAGGTACCCGAAGCGTTGCAGGCGTTGATGCAGAATCAGAAGTCGAATCTGCAAGCGGTCACGAACCGCGTCGCTGCCGGCGCGGCTGGGGTGAAGAACTCGGTTAAAGCCTACGCCCTTGGTCAGGATGACATGGTCGGCGAGTTCCAACGCCAGATGTCGGTGTCGGCGTCGAGCGGCGACTTCTCCTATTTCGAAACCCACGGCTACAAAGATGACCAGTAAATTCCAAAGCAAGAAGAAAGTGGTGCGTCATGGGTGAGCAGCCGCAGTCGGGTGACGGGTTGGTGATACCGGAGGCATTTCCGTGCAAGAGTAAGGATATTAATGCGGAGAATGTGAGGGCCGCCTCCGGAAAACTGAAGTCCATGGGACAAACGATTGATTCCCGGATGGATGCGATCGTTGGGTTGTGGAATGGTTTACCGGCTGTGTATGTGGCTCCGGAAGCGGAGCAGGCGTATGGGTTGATGGCTCCGGCGGCGACGGCGTCGGAGACGATTAAAACGAAGTTTGAGAAGGCTTCTAGTGCGTTGGATGATTTCGCCGGTGCGATAGAACCGGTCAAGAGTGAGCTTGCAACATTGGAGCAGGAGGCTGCTTCGTTTCGTAGCGCCACGTTGTCGGAGTATGGGGACAAGTGGCGGGATCATCAGGAGGTAGTGGATCGTAACAACGCGTTGTTGGGGCGTTACGCGAAGGTGGTGGAGACTCTCACCACAGCGGCTGCTGCGTGCGCGAATACGATTAATGGGTTGCTGGATGGGGTAGAGCTGCCCGCGGTGGAGGGGATCTCGGCGGATGCGCTCATGCAGTCCGGGGAGATGATGCCCTGGGGCGCGCCGGTGGAGAAGAACCGTACACTGTGCGGAATCGGTGGGTCACGGGGTGGGAAACTTCGCGAAGAACACCTGGGACGGTTTCAAGGCCATGGCTGGGATCGGTGCGGATGGGTCGTGGTCGTGGGAGAACGCTAGTAACGCGTGGGTGGGGGTTGGGGATTTCGCGTTGTCGGTGTGGGTGGCGAAGAATCCTGTGGTCGCGGCTGGGGTGACGCTTCTTGGAGGTAAGGATGGGGCCCAGTGGGTGGCGGATCGTTACAAGGTCGTAGCGAAGGCTGTCTCGGGGATGGTGGGTTTTGATTTGGATGCTCACCTTGAGGGTAGAGACGGATTCCATAAGTGGAAGAAAGACGGTGCCGTGTCCGCCGTGACTGAGTCTGTGCTCAATATTGCTTCTGCTCGTATCCCTGGCGCCGGACCGGTCAAGGGTGTTATCGGTGGTACCAAACTGGGTGCTGCGGCACTCGCAACGTTGAACCTGGCCACGCGTGCCGCGGACTATGCACTTCCTGGTGGTGGCTGGCTGATCCGAGGTGGAGTCAAGGTTGTTGATCTGGGATTGGAGCAGATCCAGAAACTTCGTTCCAAAACCTCTATTGACCTCACCGACACAGCAGCACCGGGGCCAGTGAAACCGGGGCCGCTCACTCCCAGCGGACACACCCCCAGTGGCCACGGCGGCACTCCCCCACACACCACCACCAGCAACGGCGGCGGGGGTGGTGGTGTGTCGAAGTCTTCAGGACCGGGCCCTGACTTCCAACCACCCCACTCCCCTACCGGAGCGAGGCTGAACCCCCTCCACGGCCTAAACCTAGACGCCAACAACCCCACCACCACCGGCACCGGTAGCGGCTCCGCTGTGGGCACCGGTTCCGGTCACAACAACACCGGCCATGGGTCTGGTGCAGGCAGCGGTGCAAGTCATACCGGCACCACCAGCACAGGAACCGGCACCGGCACCGGCACCGGTTCCGGTACAGGTAGCGGCTCCGGTGCGGGCACCGCAGGCAGTAGTGGCGCAAGCCATGGCGGCACCAACAGTGGTAGCCCGCAACCCCACGCAAACACCGGCACCAGCAACGGTTCCGGAAACAGTACGGGCGCCACCAGCACCAGTAGTGGCTCTGGGCACGCCAACACAAGCACCAGCACCGGCACTGGCTCCGCTGTGGGCACCGGTTCCGGGCACACCAGCACCGGCCATGGGTCTGGTGCAGGCAGCGGTGCAAGTCATACCGGCACCAGCAGTGGTAGCCAACAACCCCACATCAACACTGGCAGCAGCTCCGGCACCGGTACTGGCTCCGCTGTGGGCGCCGGTTCCGGTCACAACAGCACCGGTCATGGGTCTGGTGCGGGTAGTGGTGGTGCAGGTCATAGTAGTGCGAACAGTGGCGCTAGCCAGCAGCCCCACGTGAACACCGGCAGCGGTCCACGTCCTGACCCGCTGATCGAGAAACCACGACCCCACCACAACCCAGAAAACAACCCCACCAGCAACGGCGATACGGAATCCCCTACCAGCGGGAAGAACCCCGAACACCCCCACCCAAAGGATCTATCAACCCCAACAACCAGGAACAATAACGGGGACACCCCACACACCCACCACGACCAGGAACACACCGGCCCCTCCAGTCGCGGGAACCCCCACGTACATGACGGCGATTCCACACCAACCAACAACCACAACCCACCCACCAAACCCAGCCACTCCACTGATCCCGACCATCCCACCAGCCCGGAACACCCATCCCAGGCTGGTGACGGGTCGTCTCCTACAGGACAGAACACCAGCCCTGATGCGTCGAAGTTGCCTGATCCACCCACCGTGGAAACCTGGGATGGCAAAGAGATTCCAAACACACTACGCCCGGGCCAGGCCAAAGAAAGATTCGGAGTCGACTACACCGACGCGGATGTGAAACACGCCTACGACAACGCATTCGACCCAGTGAAGGGGGAACATGTTGACCCGCGTACCGGGGAACCACTCGTAGAGACCACCCGTGATGGACGAGGACGCGGCTGGGAGATGCGCTACGACCCAGCCACCAAGGATTGGAGTGCCTGGAACAAAGGCGACGGCTACGGGCGTGCAGGGAAACCTGTCGCGTTCCCCGACTACGATCCAGCGGTAGGGAAGACCTACTCCTCTGGTGATGGCCTGGCTCCCGGAGACCCCCATCCACACACCCCGCCCGAAACCCACAACCGAGCCACCGGAACACCAGGCGTGGAACACGTGAACCGAGGCAACACCAACGGCAAGGAGAACCCGAAAATAGAAAACTGGTTGAAATACCAGGAACAAATCACCGGCTGGAAACGCAACAACAAAGGCGAAATGCCCGAATACACACGCTACGACTCAAATGGCGAACCTGTGCGTATCGACGGGCGCACGTGGCGGGGACAACCCCCACAAGAAGTCTACCTCGACGCGAAACGCGGATACCAACGCGTCTACTACGACCCCACCCACACCAAAGGCATGCAACAACAGCTGATTGATGAGGCGAAGAGGCAACGCAGGGTACTTCCCCCCGGTGCTAAACTGGAATGGCACATCTCCTCCAGAGAAGGAGCCGACGCCATCAGCAGGATCCTGGAAGACGAAGGTATCTACGACGTTGATGTGATCTACACTCCTGAAAGGTGACCACGAACATGACCCACGATCTCGATGACATTTCCACACGCGGGTGTTGGACACGCCTCAACGAAACCCCGGAAGACATCGCCCGCATGTCCATGCATTTCATGAAAGAATTCTCCACCCGAATCAAGACGGGCCCCTGGGAACCACTGGAGGGCGAATGGGACGGCACCGAGGAAGACTTGGTCACAGTGGTGAAGAACAATGCGGTAAAGACCGAGGAAGGCAAAATCAGCCGCGGCGCCGGATACAGCACAACATTGAACAATGACCGCGGCCCTTTGAACACCCACTTCAATGTTTCCGCCGGCGAGGACCAACTCTTCGAACAAGTCGCCTCACCTTGCTTCACACAGAAGTATTACCACTCGGAGCATGCGTCGGCGGGTGAATTGTGGGACGCATCGGTTCACGCCGCCGTCACCGCCTTCGATCCCGCATTCGCCGTAGGCCAGGAAATGACCATTCTCATGATGACCCGCCAAGACGCCTGGGAAATCCCGTTCGGGTATCGGGTGTGGATCAACGACTGGGTCGGAACCGTCACCTCACACGCGGAAGGTTTGACCACCGAACGCCTCGGCAACGGCACCCTCATCAAAGTGCCCGACACCTGGCCCGCACAACAAGTCGTCGACGCCCTCACCAAAACCTTCCAAACCAACAACCTCGACGAAGTCCCCATCGAATGGTGACACCGCCCCACACCCCCTAGAGGGGAAACAAGGCACACCATGACAGCACTGACCACCAAAGAATTCACCACATGGGCCAACCGCCTCACAGGCCTCCCCTGGCCCATGACCACCGAGGAATTCGCAAAAATCGCGACACGCGAGTTCGGCTGGACCATCTTTGACGGTAAACAGGTGCTGGCCATCACTCTCCCGAATTATTCCGAACGCGTTTTTGTTGGAAAGACAAGCGAAGAGGAAGTTCGAAAGATTCATTTTCCGTTAGCTAGAACTAAAACGGAAAACCGAGATTCTGAAATAGAGTTGAATGATCTGTTTGCTAGCTATGCAAAAGTCGGCACAGAGACTTGGGGGAACCCAACCAAGACAGAGCATGGCCAAAAGCCTTTGATGACATGGACCCATCCGGCCAGCTGTATACTGAAGATCGTCCGCACACGATCCTTGGTATTGTTCACCTTCTACACTCCACAAGGAGCCCGCTACTACGAGTAGCCACCACACTCAAACAACACATCCCCACCAGAGAAGGAGCCGACGCCATCAGCAGAATCTTGGAAGGCGAAGGTATCTACGACGTTGATGTGATCTACACTCCTGAAAGGTGACCACCAACATGACCCACGATCTCGATGACATTTCCACACGCGCATGTTGGACACGCCTCAACGAAACACCAGAAGACATCGCCCGCATGTCCATGCGTTTCATGAAAGAATTCTCCACCCGACTTGAGACGGGCCCCTGGGAACCACTGGAGGGCGAATGGGACGGCACCGAGGAAGACTTGGTCACAGTGGTGAAGAACAATGCGGTAAAGACCGAGGAAGGCAAAATCAGCCGCGGAGCCGGATACAGCACCACATTGAACAATGACCGTGGCCCTTTGAATACCACCTTCAATGTTTCCGCCGGCGAGGACCGACTCATTGAACGAGTCGCGTCACCTTGCTTCACGCAGGATTTCTATCGCTCTAAGCATGCGTCGGCGGGTGAATTGTGGGATGCATCGGTTCACGCCGCAGTTATGGCTTTCGACCCCGCATTCGCCGTAGGCCAGGAACGAGCCGTTCTTCGCATGACTCGCCGAGGCAGATGGAAGATCCCATTCGGGTATCGGGTGTGGATCAATGACTGGGTCGGCAAGATCACCACCCACGCGGAAGGTTTGACCACCGAACGCCTCGGCAACGGCACCCTCATCAAAGTGCCCGACACCTGGCCCGCACAACAAGTCGTCGACGCCCTCACCGAAACCTTCCAAACCAACAACCTCGACGAAGTCCCCATCACATGGTGATGCCACCCCACCCACGAACCGGAAAAGACAACCCCAGCAATACCTACAGCACACCGTGACAGCACTGGCCACCGAAGAATTCATCACATGGGCAAATCGCCTCGCGAACCTCCCATGGCCCATGACCCTCGAAGAATTCACCACAACAGCAGTCAAAGACTTCGGATGGACCACAACCGAAGGAAACCAGCGTTTCAGTGCTAATTTTTCGACCCATTCCGAGCATATCTTGCTCACCAAGAGAAATGGAACCGAAATTCGGAAATCATATTTTCCGCTAGCTAGATTGAAAACAGAAAATAGAGATTACCGAGCCCGACTGAACGACTTGTTCGTCAGCTATGCGACTGCGGGATCGGAGGCATGGGGGGAGCCAATAAGGACAGAGCGCGGCCCGGAGCCACTGATTGCATGGAAGCATAATTCGGGTTGCATTCTGCAAATCATTCGCACCGACCCGTTGGCTTTGTTTACCTTTTATACCCCACAAGGAGCCCGCTACTACGAGTAGCCACCACACTCAAACAACGCATCCCCACTAGAGAAGGAGCCGACGCCATCAGCAGAATCTTGGCGAAGGAGAAAATCTATGGCGTTGATGTGATCTACACTCCTGAAAGGAGGCCACGAACATGGCCCACGATCTCGATGACATTTCCGTGTATGCGTGTTGGACACGCCTCAATGAAACACCGGAAGACATCGCCCGCATGTCCATGCGTTTCATGAAAGAATTCTCCACCCAAATCAAACTGGATCACTGGAGGCCACTGAGGGATGAGTGGGACGGCACCGAGGAAGACTTGGTCACAGTGGTGAAGAACAATGCAGTAAAGACCGAGGAAGGCGAAATCAGCCGCGGAGCCGGATACAGCATCACCCTACTCAACGGCACTGACTCTTTGAACACCGATTTCAATGTGCGAGCCGGCACGGAGCGACTCATCGAACGAATCGCTTCGCCCAAGTTTTCACAGGATTTCTATCACTCTGAGCATGCTTCGGCGGGCGAGTTGTGGGACGCATCGGTTCACGCCGCCGTTATGGCTTTCGACCCCGCATTCGTCACCGGCCAGGAAATGACCATCCTCATGATGACCCGCCGAGGCGGCTGGAAAATCTCCTTCGGGTATCGGGTGTGGATCAACGACTGGGTCGGCACGATCACCACCCACGCGGAAGGTTTGACCACCGAACGCCTCGGCAACGGCACCCTCATCCGAGTGCCCGACACCTGGCCGGCACAACAAGTCGTCGACACCCTCACCGAAACCTTCCAAACCAACAACCTCGACGAAGTCCCCATCACATGGTGACACCACCCCACACCCCCCTAGAGGGGAAACAAACCACACCGTGACAGCACTGACCACCGAAGAATTCACCACATGGGCCAACCGCCTCGCAGGCCTCCCCTGGCCCATGACCCTCGAAGAATTCACCACGACAGTGTCTAAAGACTTCGGATGGAATTTGGGCAACGGAGGGAAACACTTCATCGCCACTTTCTCAGGACATGTCGAGCACGTGATGTTCAGCGTAAACGACAGGAATGAAATCGATGACGTGCTATTTTTCATAGCAAGAGGCAACCCGGGCGAGCGAGAGAATATTCTTTTACTGAATGATCTTTTTGTTGCATACGTTTCCGCTGGAACGAAGACTTGGGGAAAGGAAGCACAGAAAAGACTGGGAGAAGAGTCATCGGTTACATGGAAGATCCAGGACGATAAAATCCTGAAGTTGGAGCGCACCTCGAAGGTCATTGTGTTCACCTTCTACACCCCACAAGGAGCCCGCTACTACGAGTAGCCACCACACTCAAACAACACCTCCCCGCCAGAGAAGGAGCCGACGCCATCAGCAGAATCTTGGCGAAGGAGAAAATCTATGGCGCTGATGTTATCTACACTCCTGAAAGGTGACCACGAACATGACCCACGATCTCGATGACATTTCCACACGCGGGTGTTGGACACGCCTCAGCGAAACCCCGGAAGACATCGCCCGCATGTCCATGCGTTTCATGAAAGAATTCTCCACCCAAATCAAACTGGATCACTGGAGGCCACTGAGGGATGAGTGGGACGGCACCGAGGAAGACTTGGTCACAGCGGTGAAGAACAATGCAGTAAAGACCGAGGAAGGCAAAATCAGCCGCGGCGCCGGATACAGCATCACCCTACTCAACGGCACTGACCCTTTGAACACCGATTTCAATGTGCGAGCTGGCACGGAGCGGCTCATCGAACGAATCGCTTCGCCCAAGTTTTCACAGGATTTCTATCACTCGGAGCATGCTTCGGCGGGTGAATTGTGGGATGCATCGATTCACGCCGCCGTCATAGCTTTCGACCCCGCATTCGTCACCGGCCAGGAAATGACCATCCTCATGATGACCCGCCGAGGCGGCTGGAAGATCCCGTTCGGGTATCGGGTGTGGATCAACGACTGGGTCGGAACCATCGCCACCCACGCGGAAGGTTTGACCACCGCACGCCTCGGCAACGGCACCCTCATCAAAGTGCCCGACACCTGGCCCGCACAACAAGTCGTCGACGCCCTCACCGAAACCTTCCAAACCAACAACCTCGACGAAGTCCCCATCACATGGTGACACCACCCGACCCGTAAACCGGAAAAGACAACCCCAGCAATACGTACAACACACCATGAACGCGCTGACCACCGAAGAATTCACCACATGGGCCAACCGCCTCACAGGCCTCCCCTGGCCCATGACCACCGAGGAATTCGCAAAAATCGCTACGGGCGAGTTCGGTTGGACCATCTTCGACAGTGAACAAGTACTCACCGCCACTTTCTCAAGATTTTCCGAATATGTCTTAGTCGGCAAAAGAAGCACCGGCGAGGTTCGCAGAATTCTATTTGCCGCAGCCGAAACAACCGACAGGAGAGACCATAGCGAGCCTATCCAACTAAATGACCACTTTGTCAAGTACATCAATGCGGGTTCAACTGAATGGGGAAAGGGTTTCAAGACGATCATCGGAAAACGCCCGCTCAAGGCTTGGAGAACCATTAACGATGGGGTATGCGAACTGGTCCGCGGCCCACATGAGGTAACCTTCACTTTTTATACCCCACAAGGAGGTCTATTCACGGCCCTTCTCAAGTGTGCGCTGACTAGGGGTTTTCCTGGCTGGCGCGCCGTCTGTGAATAAGCCTTAAGGAGCCCGCTACTACGAATAAAACCCCTCAACAAGCGATCCGAAAACCACAGACAGAAGAAAAACATCTCGCGCGCCGACTATTTCACAAACTCACAGACCATGCTCTTTAGGCATTGCTGAATATATTTTCACGACCGGAAATATGCCGTCACCACAGCGGGAGCCAGTCAAAAACCTACAACCCTCCTCCAGGACATCGCAGGAATCAACAGCCCCCAACAACTGTGCTACACGGCTTGGCAATACCCCACCTGGAAAGACACCTCTCACGGCGATGACTACATCCCCGGCGACATGGATCTCCCCATTCCCGAACTCGGCATCCCCGCGCATGAATGCTGACTACCGCAGGAACTTCACGGGTGGTGCCGCACCCTTCTGCTGTGCTGCCTCTCAGCCGTCGCCGGGGGCGGTCTCAGGTAGGCGTCGCTGAATCGCCAAGGAGATCAGCGCCGCCGTGACCTGCTGGAACAGGGTGGAGATGATGACAGGAAACATCGTCGCCGCCGGGAAGAAGGCCGCGGCGATCACCGCGCCGGCGTTGATGTTGCGCATCCCCGACCCGTAGATCATCGCCACCGTGACCGCCCTGCCCTGCCCCGTCAGGCGCGCCGCCAGCCAGCCAAACCCGTAACCGGCCAAGGAGATCAGGAACATGACACCGGTGATCACCAGGAGCATCGGATCGAGGGTCCACACGATCGGCGCGATACGTGTGGAGGAAGCCAGGATCACCACGACGATCCCGCACTTCACCACCATCTGCAGCCACGGAATGACCCTCCCACTCACCCTGCCACCCGTCGCCTCATTGAATGCGACCGCCAGCACCGACGGCGCCAGCACCATCACCACCATGCTGCGCATCAGCTCCCCAGAATCCACGGAGACGTGGGCACCGGTCAGGAATTCCACCCCGAAAGGCAGCAGGACGGGAGTCAGCACCGCATCCACGAACACGGCGACAAGCCCAAGCGTCAGATTGCCGCCACAGATCGCGATCCACGCGAAACCCGCGCTCGCCGTCGGCACGAGGAACTCCAAGACCATGCCCGCTGCGATGTCGGGGCTGCCCGCGAACCCCAGCCGGGCCACCGCCCACGCGACGACCGGCATCACGACGTGAAGAATCCCAAGAATCAGGAGCAGCGGCAGCGGATGACGCAACGTCTCGACGATGCTCCTGGCCCGCAGCGTCGAGGAACCGGCGAAAACGATGACGAAGAAAACCGGCGCGATGGCGGGCAGCAGAACCCCGAGCTGTTCGGGAAAGAGCACCGCGACGACGATCGCCAGCGGAACGACGAAAGGCATAAACGCTGACAACCGGCGGTTGAGTTGGTGTGATGTCATGATGGTGCCCCCATCCTTGCACGTCGACCATCAGGACGTCGCGCGAGCGGAAGTCGACGGAAAGCCGCACCGGATCCCCCAGGAACCATGGTCGGGTCCGCTTGTCGACCACCGGATCGGCGCCGGTAGCTTGGGGACATGTCGCTACCCGAAGAGCTGATCGCCGACCTCGACGTGATCCGCGTCACCCCGGTCCGTGGCGGGGACATTGCACGGGCCTACCGGCTCGATACCCCCTCCGGGCCGGTGTTCCTGAAGACGCACCCCTCCCCCACCCGGATGCTGTTCGAACGCGAGGCGCGCGGCCTGCGGGCGCTGCGGGAGGCCGCACCGCCGGAGCTGCGGGTTCCCGAGGTGTTGGCCGCCTCGCCCCGCGGGTTGGTGCTCGAATGGATCGACGAAGGTGGTCGCGGTCCCGCCACCGAAACGGCGCTGGGCGTCGGCTTGGCCCGGCTGCACAGCCTGCCCGCGCCCCACTTCGGTGGCCTCGACGGCGACACGTCGGGATATCTGGGGTCCGTCGAGGTGGATCTGACCCCGGCGTCGTCGTGGTCCGAGTTCTACCTGGAACGCCGGGTGCTGCCGCTGACCCGACGGGCCGTCGCGGAGAAACGGGTGCCCGCCGAGGCCCTGCGGCTGCTCGACGTCCTCTCCCTCCGTGTCGACGAGCTGTGCGGGCCGCCCGAGCCCCCGTCGCTGGTGCACGGCGACCTCTGGGCGGGCAACCGCCTGGTGGACGTCACGGGCGTCAACTGGCTCATCGACCCAGCCGCGCACTACGCACATCGCGAGTTCGACCTGGCGATGATGGCGCTGTTCGGCGGCTTCGGCGCGGAGGCGTTCGCCTCCTACAACGAAACCCACCCGCTGGCCGACGGCTGGCAGGAGAGAATTCCCTGGCACCACCTGACCCCGCTGCTGGTGCACGCCATCCTGTTCGGCGGCGGCTACGGCGCCTCCGTGCTGTCGACGCTGCAACAACTCGCCGCCTGAAAACGACCTGCCGCGGCACGGTTTCGACACGGGCCGCTTCCTCGTCGCGACCCGGCTCACCCAGCTTCCGGACTCGATGAACCGGTGGTGGAGTAGACATTGGGACATGATCAGTGGAAAGTACGGTCGTCGCGCCCTGCTGTTCGGTGTCGGAACAACAGCCGGGGCGCTCGTTCTCGGCACCCGAGACCAGGACATCGCCACGGCCTCCCCGCCATCGTCCACCCCCAGCGCGTCCGGTCCCCTCTCGCCGACCCCCACGTCCCACATCCCCTCGGAGGCCACAGCCAAGACCGATCCCTTCCGACCGGTGTACCACTACACCCCCGCCAGCGGGAACCTAGCCGACCCCAACGGCTTGATCTTCCACCAGGGCGAATACCACCTGTTCCATCAGCAGGACGGCACCTGGGCGCACGCCGTCAGCCCCGACATGGTGCGCTGGGAACGTCTGGGCACCGCCCTCGAACACGACGCCCTCGGCCTGGCGATGTCCGGCAGCTGCGTCGACGACGGCGCCAACACCTCCGGCCTGGTTCCGGGCGGCGGAATGGTCGCGATCTACACCTCCACCGAAGGTGGGGAGGCACAGTCCTTGGCGTACAGCACCGATCGCGGTCGCTCCTGGAAACGCCACGACGGCAACCCCGTCATCCCCAACGAGGGCCGCAAGGACTTCCGCGACCCGAAGGTTTTCTGGCACGAACCGACCAAGTCGTGGGTGATGGTGGTCTCCCTCGGCGACCGCATCGCCATATACCGTTCCGGCGACCTGCGGTCCTGGACGCACGCCAGCGACTTCGGGGAGGGAAAAGGTTCCCACGCCGCGGTGTGGGAATGCCCCGACCTGTTCCCCCTCGACGACGTCTCCACCGGCCAGACCCGGTGGGTGCTGACGATGTCAATCGGCGACAACAACGAAACCCACGGTTCGACCGCCCAGTACTTCATCGGCGATTTCGACGGCTCCACGTTTTTCCCCGAGGATGACCGGATCCGCTTCACCGACGCCGGTCAGGACTTCTACGCTGCCCAGACCTTCGAAAAGGTCGAGGGGCGCCGCATCTGGCTGGGGTGGATGGGCAACTGGGCCTACCCCTACTCGATGCCCACCGAGGGTTGGAAGAACCAGATGAGCATTCCCCGCGAACTGACGCTGACCACCCGGGACGGGGTACGGCTTCTGCGGCAGCAACCGGTGAAGGAACTGGATGCGCTGCGAGGCCGGGCAGCAGACATCGGCGGGCTATCCGCCACGGACACGACCACCGGGCTGGGGACAGGTCGGGTCGTCGAACTGGATCTGACGCTCGACGTCTCCAAGGCCAGCGATGCGTGGCTGAGCCTGTGCCGCGGCCAGATCGACGGCACACTCCAGGAGGTTCGGGTGGGTGTCATGCCCACCGAGGGCATCTTCTACCTCGACCGCACCGCCGGTGGCCTGGAAACAGTGCCGGGACGCGACGGCGGGACGGCACAATTCGCCCTGCGACGTGAGGTCGCCTACCGTCCCGTCAACGGCACGGTGCGACTGCACGTCTACGTCGATCACTCCAGCGTGGAGGTCTTCGTCGACGACGGCGCCCCTGTGGGATCACTGCTGGTGTTCGCCGATCCCCGGGCCCAGGAACTCGCCCTGGGTGCGAAGGGCACCGCGACGGTTGTTTCGGGAGCCGTGACCCCGTTGTCACTCTGACATGTGCCGAAGGGGCGGCCGGGATCCTGGCAGAGGGATCCCGGCCGCTTCCGGTTGCTCGTGGTCCTGTCGCAACGGCGCCAGAACCGAGGGATCGGAAGGGTTCCGTGGTCGGACGATGCCGAGAGCCACCACGGAACCCTTCACGCTCAGGCCACGAGCTTCCGGTTCCTGAGCCGCAGCACGACGTCGGCGGCCTTGGCCACCTGTTTGCTGTGCGTGACGACGATGACGCACTTGCCTTTGTCGTGTGCGGCGGTCTTGAGGATGTCGATGATGTCGCTGGCGGTGTCCTCGTCGAGGTTGCCCGTCGGTTCGTCGGCGAGGATCACGGGGGCGTCGGAGACCAGTGCCCGACCGATCGCAACCCGCTGCTGCTGCCCGCCCGAGAGTTTCATGACGTTACGGTTGATTTCCTCCTTCTCCAACCCCATCTTCTCCAACACCCGGGCATCTGCCCGGTGATTCACCAGGCGAAGGTTTTCCAGCGGGGTCAGGTAGTCGATCAGGTTGTAGTTCTGGAACACCAGCGACACGTTGCGTTTGCGGTGTTTGGGAAGTCCCTCCTCCGAGATGTCCTTTCCGTTGCAAAAGATCTTCCCACTGGTGGGAACATCCAGCCCGGCGAGCAATCCGAGCAGCGTCGACTTGCCCGCCCCGGAACCACCAAGAATCGCGTAGAACTTTCCCTCCTCGAATTCGAGGGTGACGTTTTCAAGGAGTTTTCGCGCCATTTTATCGTAGGCGTAGTTGACCTTTTCCAGCGCAAGAACGCTCATCTGTGATTTCCTAACTCATCTTGGAGAGAATCTGCTTCGGCGTGAGCCGCAGCATCGGGATCATTGCGACCACCGCCGACACCAGGACGACGGCGTAGCCGAGCAGCCAGGCGCGTCCGAGGTCGAGCGCCGAGGCGGCGGCGAAACTGGGGGGCGGGACGTTGACGCCGGCCTGGCCGTCACCCGTGCCCGCTGCCTGCCCGACGACGAAATCGCCGAGGATGCGGGAAACCTGCCCGGAGGCGAGGGCCGCCAGGCCACCCGCGGCGAGCGCGATCATGGTCAGTTCGATCAGGAACTGCGCGAGCAGGCTCTTCTTGGCCGTACCCACCGACAGCAGGATCCCGATCTCGTACACCCGTCCCCGCACCCAGAACACCAGCACGAACACCAGGATTGCGACGCTCGCGAGGCTCACCCCCGCCAGCATCAGGTTGAGCAACCCCTCGACGGTGGCGATCCCGGAGAGCACCCCCGCGAAGGTTTTGGCGTTGTCCTCCACCTGGAAGGTGTCCCAGGGCAGCGACAGCGCCTTGACCCGGGCGATCGTCGCTCCCAGCTCGTCGGCACTCGCGACCAGGTACTGGGCCTCGGTGAGTCCCTGCCCGGCGGCGAGTTCCCCGCTGGAGGCCAGGTCGGTGTAGAAAGTGTTTTCCGCCATCTCCGAGGGCAGCGACGCCTTCCCGCTGGTCCCGGTGAACAGGCCGACAATGGTCACCGTCACGGATTTTCCGTCACGGTTCAGCGTGACCCGGTCCCCCACCTTCAGGCCGTTCTTCGCCGCCAGTTCCTGATGCATGATCGCCGAGTTCTGGTCGCCCTCGGCGATATGGCGTCCCTCGACGAGGGTGTACTGCTTGGCGGCGAAACCCTGGACCAGGTCGCTGCGGGTCACTCCCGTGACGCCCGCCTCGGGTGCCACATCACCGGAGAGCTCCACCCCGCTGGCGGGCATCTCGACGAGCGTGAGGGCCGACGGCGTGGCGGTGAGAGCTCGGACGTAGTTGTGGCCGGTGACCCCCTGCACTCCGCTGACGGATTGTGCGTCGGTGAGGCTCAGTTCCCCGGTTCCGGGATGAATCACGAACCCGGCTGGCACCCCACGGCTGACGCTCTCCCGGAGGGCCTGCATGGAGCCGCGGACGCTGGCCTCCGCCACCAGGGCGGTGAAGATCACCGTCATGATAAGCAGCAGCACCACGCTCTTTCCGATACGCCTGCTGACCGACAGCCAGGCGCGTTTCAACAATGACATCGCAGGCACCTCAGGACAGCTGGGTGAGCAGGGCCTTGGGCTTGGCGCGCAGCGTCGGGATGGAAGCGATCAGCACCGCGACACACACCAGGGCCAAGGAAATTCCGCACACCAGGGCCCACTGTCCGGTGTCCAGCATCACCTGGACGTGGTCGAGGGTCTTGCCGGACAGGGCTGATTCGTTGTCGGAGCCGAGGCCGCTGCCACCGAGCTGCGAGGCCATCTCCTTCGACGTCGCCTTCGCGGCCTGGGAAACCAGCTGGTTGCCGATGAACTGGGCCGCCCCCTGGGCCGCGAACCACGCCGCACCGAAGGCCGGGATTGCTATCAGCACGAGCTCCAGGATGTGCTGGGCCACGATTCCGGGTTTGGACGTGCCCACCGCCAGCAGGATGCCGGTTTCGCGTCGCCTTTCCCGGGCCCACAGCCACAGCACCAGGGAGATCACCACCACGCCGAAGATGACCGTGGCCACGACCATCGTGTCGACAAGTTTGTAAATGCTCTTCACCGTGCCGGTGACGCCGGCAAGGATCTGGTTGGTCTTGGTGAGCTGGAAGTTCTTCCAATCGACCCCCAACTGACCGGCCTGTTTCATCACATCGTCGAGTGTGTTGGCGGATTCCACAAAGAAGGTGGCGTCCGTGTAGATCTCCTCACCCTTCTCGAACTTGGCGAGCTGTTTTGTGGTGGTCACGTCGGTGTAGACGGAGTTCTGCACCAGCTCGACGCGAGTCTGAGCGGGTTTGATGTTCTCCCCCGAGAAGAGACCGACGATCTCGACCTCCACCTCCTCGGTGGATTTTTTCACGTTGTCGGCATCCTCCGGGTTGGCCTTCAGCTTGAGTTTGTCGCCGATCTTCAGGCCATTCGCCTTGGCGAGATCCTCGTGAATGATTGCCTTGTTGACGTCGGATTCGTTGATGTGACGTCCCTGGCTCAGTTTCAGGCTGCCGGAACGGAAGTTCACGTCCAGTTCGGTGTTGTTCTCCCCATAGCCGCCCACCAGGTTCCCGAATAGTTTTTCCTTCTGGGCGTCGTAGTCGCGCTGGGAATTGGGCAGTTTCAGCGGCTTCGCCCCCACCAGGTCGGCGGTCAACGACATACGACGGAGGTGATCGCTCACCCCGGACACGCCCTTGACGGCGTCGATGTCGGTTTCCTTGACGACACCACCACCCCGGGGAGTCCCGGGATTGTTCTTCCGGTTGTTCTCGAGGGTAAAACCGGCCTTCAGCTGCTGACCGACCTGCGACGCCGCCGCGTCCGTCGAGCCTTTCACCGCGACCATGCTCAGCATGACCGTCGACAAACACAGCAGAATTCCGAACATTATCAATGTCTTCAGTTTTTTGCGCACCACGAAGCGCCACGCACAGGTCAGGGCCCGCATATTCTTTTCTCTCTCGCTCACTCCTCGGGTCGTGCGCTCAGAACGTCCTGAGCGCACGACCGCCATCAGCCGCACAGGTCGGCTCCATTAGATTCCAGATCCGCATGCTTTTCCTCCGCGACCATTCGTCGGATGTGTGACTCCGGATCTCCTCGGGTGTATTCGCTTCCCGACACGAAGCCGGGGAGTTTCCCGTCGGACCCACTGATCCGGTCATCCCGGTGGTTTGGAATCGCTCACGATCTGGCTGGGAGCCTAGCACCGCTCCAGATATCCGGCAGGAAAGGAAAAGCCCTTGCCGAATTGTCTTCTACAACCCAGGTCTTGGGTCAGAAAACCCGAAAAATCAGGGCGCATCGACCCACCGGGAACCACCATCAGGCCGACGCCCCCACCCCGGATGGGACCACGGTAGGAGTCATCCCTCAGAACCGGGCCGAGAGGCCGATCCACCGCGACCAGCGGTCGGAGAAAAACAGTCACGAAACCCACGAGGCTTCACACCGCGAGCCGGTGGATTCGGACCACGAGCAGCTCGGCTCAACCAGCTGTGAGGAGGGGCCTCACATGCGCTCGGGGGCCTCGATTCCGAGGAGGTGGAGGCCCTGGGCGAGGACCTCGCGGGTGGCAGCCGCCAACGCCAGGCGCGAGGAGCGCACCTCTCCCTCGGAACGTAGCACCGGACAGGCCTCGTAGAAGGCCGAGAAAGCACCGGCCAGTTCGTAGAGGTACCCGCACAGTTTGTGGGGGGTCAGTGCCTGGGCCACCTCGTCGACGACCTCACCGAAGCGGCTCAACACCAGCGCGAGGGTGTGCTCGGCAGGATCCTCCAGCACCACGACCGCCCCCCAGCCGATGTTCTCGGCCTCGGCCCTGCGCAGAATCTGGCAGATCCTGGCGTGCGCGTACTGCAGGTACGGCCCGGTGTCGCCGGTGGTCTGCACCATCCGTTCGGCGTCGAAAACGTAGTCCTTGTGGATCGCGCCCGACAGGTCGGCGTACTTGATGGCCGCCAGGGCGATCTCGGGTGAGGCCTCCTGCTCCGCCAGGTCGAGCAGGCTCGTCAGCGACACCGTTCCGCCGTCGCGGGTCTTGAACGGGCGCGAATCGGGACCGAGCACCATGCCGTAGCCGACGTGCTGGGCCTCGACGTCGTCGGGCAGATAACCGGCCTTCCGGGCGGCCTCGAAGAGTTCCTGGAAGTGCTGCGACTGGCGCACGTCGGTGACGTAGATGATCCGGTCGGCCTTCAACTCGCGGACCCGGTGCCGGATGGCTGCCATGTCGGTGGTGTCGTAGCCGTAGCCACCATCCGATTTGCGGATGATCAGCGGCGCATCGAAACCGTCGACCCATAGCACCAGCGCCCCGTCGTCGACGACGGCGACGCCGCGCTCGGCCAGGTCGGCGGCCACCTCCGGCAGGGCGTCGTTGTAGGTCGACTCGCCCGCCAGGTCGGCGTCGGTCAGCAGCACCCCGAGGCGTTGATAGGCGGCGTTGAACCCGGCGAGGGAGACCGCGATCAGCTGCCGCCAGATCGCCAGGGTCTCCTCGTCGCCGCCCTGCAGTTTCACCACACGCGCGCGGGCGCGGGTGGCGAATTCGGGGTCCTCGTCGAAGTGTTTCTTGGAGTTCTTGTAGAGCTGCTCTGCGCCGGCGAGGTCGAGTGTGGTGACGTCGATTCCTGCCTCGAGGATGTGTTCGACCAGCATCCCGAACTGGGTGCCCCAGTCACCGATGTGGTTCTGCGGGATCACCTCGTGCCCCAGGGCGGTGAGGATGCGGTTGAAGCAGTCGCCGATGATGGTGGTGCGCAGGTGCCCGACGTGCATCTGTTTGGCGACGTTGGGCGCCGAGTAGTCGATGACGACCCGCTGCGGATGCGAGGTGCGACTCAGCCCGTGATGCGGATCCTCGAGCACGGCGGTGGCGGCTTGGGCGAGAACGTCGGCGCGAATGCGGAAGTTGATGAATCCCGGCCCGGCAATCTCCAGAGGCTCGCACAGATCGGAGACGTCGAGCCGGGCGACGATGTCCGCCGCGACCTCCCGGGGGGGTCGTTTCTGCTCCTTGGCGAGGCGCAGCGCCACGTTGGACTGGAAATGCCCGAACTGGGGTTTCGTGGCCGGCCTCATCTCCGGATCCACCCCCGTGACGGCGCGCAGACGGGCATCGAGCAGGGCAGGCAGCGATTGCATGAGGGACATTCTCTCACCCTTCGCCGAGGATGGTGATGCTCCTTTCCATCAGGGTGTTCAATGGGGGTCATGACAAGTGCTCCGCTCACCACACTGAACGACGGCCAGTCCATCCCCCAGCTCGGCCTGGGAGTCTGGCAGATGACCGACGACGAGGCCACCGCCGCCGTCAGCCACGCCCTGGAAGCGGGGTACAGGCACATCGACACCGCTGCGATCTACCGCAACGAGGTGGGTGTGGGACGCGCGATAGCTGCATCCTCGCTGCCGCGTGACGAGATCTTCGTCACCACGAAGCTGTGGAACAAGGCCCAGGGCCGCGACTCCGCCCGGCCCGCTCTGGAAAAGAGCCTCGAGAAACTCGGCCTCGACCACGTCGATCTGTACCTGATCCACTGGCCCTGCCCCGCACGTGGAACGTACGTGGAAAGCTGGGAGCAGCTCATCGACTTCCGTTCCGAAGGCCTGGTCCGTTCCATCGGGGTGTGCAACTTCCTGCCCGAGCATCTTGACACCATCGTCGACGAGACCGGCATCACCCCGGTCGTGAACCAGATCGAACTGCACCCCACCTTCCAGCCCGACGATCTGATCAATCACTGCTCGGACCTGCGGGTCGTCGTGGAGAGCTGGTCGCCGCTGGGGCAGGCCGCCGACCTGGAGCATCCCGTCGTCGTCCGCATCGCCGAACGGCTCGGCGCCACCCCGGCGCAGGTCATCATCCGCTGGCACCTGGACCGCGGTTTCGTCGTGATCCCGAAGTCGAAGACCCCCGAACGGATCGAATCGAACTTCGCGGCCCTCGGGATGAAACTCTCGGCAGAGGACCGGGCGGCCATCGACGCGCTCAACGCGGGCAACCGCATCGGCCCCGATCCCGCCACCCTCGAGATGGTCTGAGAGGCCGCTCCCGACCCGACAGCGCACGTCCCCGGACCCCCTCGTTACGGCTGCGACACGGATCACTCGTTCCTCGCGTCCCCGGCTCCCCCGGAAACCGTGAGAATCCCACGCGCTACCCTTCAGCGCATGCGGATTGCAGTGATCGGTTGTGGCTATCTCGGGGCGGTGCACGCGGCCTGCATGGCGGAGATCGGCCACGACGTCGTGGGACTCGACGTGGACGAGGACAGGGTTTCCCAGCTGGCGCAGGGCAAGGCCCCGTTCCACGAGCCCGGTTTCCCCGAGATCCTGGCGCGAACAGTCGCATCCGGTCGAGTGGATTTCACCACCGACCCGCGACGCCTCTCCAATGCCGACCTGGTCTTCATCGGAGTCGGCACCCCGCAGCTGTCGGGCAGGTTGGGCGCGGACCTCAGCCAGATCGACGCAGCCATCGACACCATCATCGAGCACCTTGCCCCCAGACCCGGCACTCCGGCGCTGGTGGTGGGCAAGTCGACGGTTCCGGTCGGCACCGCGCAGCGGCTCGCCGAGCGGCTGGAGGCCAGTGGTAAAAATGTGCTGCTGGCGTGGAACCCGGAGTTCCTGCGCGAGGGCCACGCCGTCGCCGACACCCTCCATCCCGACCGCATCGTCTACGGCCTTCCCGAGGACCGCGCAGCAGGAGAATGCGCCAAGGCAATCCTCGATGCCTGCTACGCGCCCATGCTGGCCGAGAACATCCCCCTGGTGGTGGCGAACCTTCCCACCGCCGAACTGGTGAAGGTGGCCGCCAACGCCTTCCTCGCGACGAAAATCTCCTTCATCAACGCCATGGCGGAGCTGTGCGACGCGACCGGCGGTGACGTCACCCGACTGGCCGAGGCCATCGGCCACGACGACCGGATCGGGGGCAAGTTCCTCCAGGCAGGCATTGGTTTCGGTGGCGGTTGCCTGCCGAAGGACCTGCGGGCCTTCATGGCGCGCGCCGGGGAACTCGGCATCGACCAGGCCCTCACCTTCCTGCGCGAGGTGGACGCCATCAACCTGCGCCGCCGCGACCACGCCGTCACGCTCACCGAAAAAGCGGTCTCGGGGCGGCTGGCGGGCCGGAAGGTGGCGGTGCTCGGGATCACCTTCAAACCCGACACCGACGACCTGCGCGACTCCCCCGCCCTCGACATCACCTCCCGGCTGTGGGCGCGCGGCGCGGACGTGCGGGTCGTGGACCCGGCAGCCGGCACCGAACTGCGCCGTCGCCAACCCGAAATGCGGGTCTGTGACACCGTCGAAGAGGCCCTGACAGGGGTTGATGCGGTACTTCTACTCACCCCATGGAAGGAATTCCTCGGACTGGATCCAGTGGAACTGAGAAGAATCGTTGCCTCACCCGCCATCATCGACGGTCGGAATGTGCTCGACCCCAAAGTGTGGCAGGAATCCGGTTGGAGATATTACGGAATGGGCCGAGGAGTCTCGATCTGGTAACCGTTCTGGAGGTTTCTTGCCATCCGAACGGCCATATCTGAAGGTTTCGGTGCGTCCCGACTTGACATCACCCCAAGATCGGTCAAAGTATGTTTGCGTACTCAAATTTCTTAAGGAGACACAATGACCAAGCGTGAACTGATCCAGGCCATAGCGGCCAAGGCCGGGCTCACCAACGCACAGGCCGAGGCCGCGCTCGATGCCTTCGGTGCCGTTATCACCGAGGCACTCGTCGCCGACAAGAAGATCCAGCTTCCCGGTGTTTTCACCGCTTCCACCGCACAGCGCGCCGAGCGCGAGGGACGCAACCCCTCCACCGGCAAGGCCATGACCATTCCGGCCCGCCGCGTCGCGAAGTTCACTCCGGCCAGCGCCCTGAAGAACGCTCTGTGAGTTTTCTTCACGCGAACTACTGAAGTGCCCCACCCACAGGTGGGGCACTTCTTTTTCGCCCCACACCGCAATAATGATTCCCTCAGGATTCAACGTCTCGAACTGGTCCGTGAAACCCCTGTTCTTTTCACGATTCCCCCGCCGTCGCACGAAATTCCCGACGGCGTCGACGAAGCCTGAGAAGTCCGAATGCCATATCCCAGACGTCCGATGTCCTGATCCGGGTTCTACCACTTGCATGGCCGCTGTGAAGAACAACAGGAACCTCAATGACACGTGTGCGGTCAAGCTGCGCCAGGTAGACGATCTCCGTGCTCGTCAGATAGCCGTGTTCCCGGAGAGAAGGAATGCGTCGCTGCAACCATTCCCTGTCCACGAAAAGAGTTCCCTGACAGTCCGCCACGCTCATGCCGAGGATCACCCGGCGCAGGAATCGGTACCCCCACGACATGACGGTGCGTGGGATCGACCGGGGAACCACACTGGCCGGGTGGGCCTTCGAGCCGATCACCAGGGCCGTTGGGCTGCCGATCGACTCCCAGGAACGGATGTCCGTGACGCCGAAGGGGAGGTCGTCGGCGGTGAGAAGAACCACGTCCCCTCTCGCTCCCGAAGCCCCCGTGAGATATGCGGCGCCGAGCCCCACCTCGGATCGAACCGCCCGGACGGGAAAACTCCAGGACCCCTGGGCGAGCTCCTCGGCGATCTCCCAGGTGTTGTCGGAGGACCCGTTCTCCACGATGATGACCTCGACATCGTCACGACCCAATTCCCGCGTCAATTGCTGCAGCGTCTCTCGCAGGCGCGGACCGCTGTTGTGCGCAGGCACCACGATGGACAATCCCGGTACGTCACTCATCCGCCGTGACCTCCGCCGGAGCCTGTGCTTCCTCCGCGGACGGACGTTTCGCATACACCCAGCCCTTGTAGGCGAAATAATTCCACACGGTGGTGCTGGCGGTGGCGATGAGCTGGGAGGAACCCAGTCCTAGGCCGAACTGGTCGTGACACACGGTCACGATGAACGCCACGACCACGGAATTGAACGCAACAAGGGCCGAATAACGAAACAACGACGCACGCACCGAAGCCTCGGAACGGAAAGCGAACAGGCGCTGCAGGGAATAGGTGAAGAAGAAGGAAGCCCAGAAGGCCAGCAGTGCGGAGAGGCTCGTGGGAATCCCCACGACCTCACGAAAGATGTTCAGAAGTAGAACGTTGAAGGCAAAAGCCAGGCCGCCGGCCACCAGATAGCGCAACGCGCTACTGTGCAGGAGCTTGGAGATACTCAAATCATTCCTTCGCCACAACCCTTAATCCGCTCCTCTGAATGGAGCGGTGACCAAGTGTATCCCAGCTTTTTGAAGCAGGGGAGCCGGTCACGGGTTGGTGATGTGAAGATCCCGCGGCAGGTCGTAGTAGATCTTCAGGGCCTCCTCGTAGCGGGGCATGAGGAAGGCAAACCCATAGGACATCGACGGGACCGGAAGGTTGGTGGATACGACAACCTCACTGCCTGGGGAGGCTGCCTTCAAAGGCTGGACGATCTCGGTCTCGACGAAACGTTGATTGGCCTGCAACCCCACCCAGGCGCTGACGGCCCAGATCACCGCGGGCAGTCCCAACGCCACCCAGGTGATTCCCACCAGCCCGATGCGTTTCCGACCCACCAGCTCCCGAGTCAGGACGGACACCAGCGACAGCACGGTGACAAGCAACAACGCAGCCGGCAGGAAATGAACCCGATCCCCGGAGGTACCACTGCCGAGAACGAACACGTTGGAACCGACGAATCCCGCCCAGGCCACCACCGGAACCCACCCCAGTCGTTCGCGCTCATGGGCCAACGTCACCCACACCGCCAGGAACACCACGGGCACCAGCGCCAGCAGCAGCGCTGCGAACGCAGCAGCCTCCGGGGGCAGCGCCTGCCCGACGTCATCGCCGACGGGCGCGCGATGGGCGTAGGCGCTGGAGACTAGACCGAGAAGACCAACCCCGCCAGCCGTCGACAACGACACCAGACCCCGGCGTCGCGAGGTCACCGCCACCCACACCAGAATCGCGACCAACCCCAGCCAGATCCAGATCGTACGGCCCCAGAACACGTTGAAGGAGACCGCGACGGAGTGGGTGAGTTGTTCGACGACGGAGCCGGCCCCCGCGTTGTCCGCCACCTTTCCGCTGCGCTTCCACAGACCCGGCGCGCACATGTGGGCGGCGAAAGCCACCAGCGACGTGCCGGTCAGCACCCACGCTTTGATGGACAGCCTGCCGCGGGCGGTAACGATCACGACGAAGGCCACTGCCGCCAGGGCACCCGCGACGATCTCATGCAGCGAATCGGTCAGCGCCAGTCCGACAGCGGTGAGAATCACCCACCGCCATGGCAGGTCGTCGCCGTCGAGGATCCGAACCATGCCGGCCAGTCCCACGGCCGCTGCACCGAGCGGGAAGACGTAGTTCATGGCTCCCGCCGTCCAGAACACGGCGTCGCCGGAGAACGAGGGGTTGAGCCACAACAGGAACGGGACGACCATGAGGCCCACCGGGTACAGCCATGCGCGATCGCCACGCGAACGGGTGGCAGCCAGCCAGGCGCCCACCGCCAGGCCGGTGGCGGTCAGCATCAACGGCGCGAACAGTGGATAGAACCACGGACCGGGACGCAGCACAGCACGCAGCAGACTGTCGGAGGTGCGCCCGTTGATCTCACCCCACTCGTGGGCCAGGAATCTCAGCCAGTCGCCGAACGAAAACCTCCCGGCGACGTCCCCTGCCTGCGTGATCAGGAGATAGTCGTCACCGGACATGAACCACCAGCGGTGCAGCAGCCACCAGGCCAGGACGCTGATCCCGGCAGCTCCTGCTACGAGCCACCGGGACCGGAAACGTGGAGAATCGGATTCAGCGGACGTCAACGAACTGGTTCGTGGCGGCCGATTCGATCATCGCCTCACAGACCCGCACCACCTGGGCACCCTGCTCCAACGTGACGACGTCGGAGTCGCGACCGAGGATGGCGTCGCGGAAGTTCTCGTGTTCGGTGCGCAGCGGCTCCGGTTTCGCGATGGCGAAACGGGTCACGTCGCCTTCGGAGACCCCACGGAACTGGGCGATGTCGTCCCACGTGGTGGCGATGCGGCCATTGGCGTAGAAGGTCAGATCAGCGGTGAGGGTGTCCGCGATGAACATGCCCTTCTCGCCCGTCACGATGGTCAACCGTTCCTTGGTCGGGGTCAACCAGTTGACGAGATGGTTGGACATCAGGCCGCCCGACAGCTGGCAGGTGGCCGAGACCATGTCCTCGTACTCGCGTCCCGCCTTGAACATGGTGCGGGCCGCAACCAGCTCGTAGTCGCGCTGCGTGACCCACGCGGTCAGATCGATGTCGTGGGATGCGAGGTCCTTGATGACCCCGACGTCCGCGATGCGTGCCGGGAACGGGCCCTGACGACGGGTGCAGATCTGGTACAGGTCGCCCAGCTCACCCGCCTCGAGACGCTTGCGCAGCTCCTGCAGCGCCGGGTTGTAGCGCTCGATATGGCCGACGGCCCCGACAAGCCCCTTCGACGCGAACGCCTTGACGAGACGCTGGGCGTCCTCGAAGGTTTTCGCGAGGGGCTTCTCGATGAGCGCGTGCACGCCGGCCTCGGCCACTTTGAGGCCGATCTCCTCGTGGTACATGGTGGGAGCCGCGATCACGACGTAGTCGAGGTTCTGCTCCAGCAGGGCGTCGATATCGGGCAGGACGGACAGTCCCTCAGCGACGCCGTGCGGGTCGCCCTGAGCATCAGCCACCGCGACGAGGTCAACCCCGTCGATGGCACGCAGGTTGCGGGCGTGGTGACGCCCCATCATTCCGAGGCCGATGAGACCGGCACGCAGATTACTCATCAGGCACCAGCCTTCGCGAGGGTGTTGACGGCATTCACGATGCGCTCCAGGTCCTCCTGGGTCAGCGACGGATGAACCGGCAACGACAGGCATTCCTTGGCGGCGCGTTCGGTCTCCGGCAGCTCCACCGGCACCTGGAACGGCTTCAGGCGGTGGTTCGGGACGGGGTAGAACATCCCGGAGCCGACCTGGTACTCCTCCTTCAGCGCCTTCGCCAGGCCGTCGCGGTCCTCGGGGACGCGAATCGTGTACTGGTGGTACACGTGGACGGCGCCGTCAGCGACCGGCGGCGGGGTGACGCCCTCCAGGTTCGCCGACAGGAACGCGGCATTCTCCTGGCGGGTCTTCGTCCAGGCATCGACTTTGGTCAGCTGCACCCGACCGATGGCGGCATGGATGTCGGTCATGCGGTTGTTCAGGCCGACGACCTCGTTGTGGTACTGCTGCAGCATCCCCTGGTTGCGGTACAGGCGGACGTTGCGTTCGATGGTGGCGTCGACACACGAAACCATGCCGCCCTCACCGGAGGTCATGTTCTTGGTGGGGTACAGCGAGAACATCGCGAACTCACCGAAGGCACCGACCGGGGTGCCGTTCAGCGAGGCGCCGTGCGCCTGGGCGGCGTCCTCGAACAGCAGCAGCGAGTGCGAGTCGGCGATGGTGCGCAGCGTGTCCATCTTGGCGGGGTGGCCGTACAGGTGAACCGGCATGATCGCCTTGGTGCGCTCCGTGATGGAGGCCTCCACGGATGCGGGGTCGAGGGTGAAGTCGTCGGCGGAGATGTCGGCGAACACCGGGGTGGCCCCGGTCAGGGCAACGGAGTTGGCCGTGGCAGCGAAGGTGAACGACGGCACGATCACCTCGTCGCCTGCGCCGATCCCGCAGGACAACAGACCGAGGTGCAGACCGGAGGTGCCGGAGTTGACCGCGACGCAGGCGCGACCGAGCTTGAAGTGCTCGGAGAACTCGGTCTCGAAGGCCGCCACCTCGGGCCCCTGGGCGATCATGCCGGAACGCAGCACCCGGTCGACGGCAGCGCGTTCCTCATCGCCGATGATCGGCTTTGCGGGGGGAATGAAGGACTGGGTCATCAGGCTTCCTTTACGAGGTTGAGGGTCTCGCCCACCTGTTCGAACTCGTCGCCGGTGTGCGGGTCACGGAATGTGTTGGGACCGGTTTCCTCGAGGGGAAAACCGGAGCGACCCACCCATTTGATGCGCCGGGCCGGCACTCCGGCCACCAGCGCGTAGGCGGGAACGTCACGGGTGACGACAGAGCCGGCGGCCACCGTCGCCCACTCGCCGATCGTGACGGGGGCAACGCACACGGCGCGCGCACCCACAGAGCTGCCGCGCTTCAGGGTCACCCCGACCGGTTCCCAGTCGTGGGCGCTCTTCGAGGTGCCGTCAGGATTGACGGCGCGCGGGAAGGTGTCGTTGGTGAGCACCGCGGCGGGGCCGATGAAGACCCCGTCCTCCAGGTGCGCGGGTTCGTAGACGAGGGCGTAGTTCTGGATCTTGCAGTTGTCCCCAACGTGGACGCCGCTGCCGATGTAAGCTCCCCGCCCCACGATCACGTTCTCACCGATCTCGGCGCCGCCTCGCACCTGGGCGAGATGCCAGATCGACGAGCCGTCGCCGATCTGGATGCCGTCATCCAGGTCCGCCGACGGAAGAATGCGGGGTTCAGCCATGGGGTCCGCCTCTCAATCGCTTGGTTCCGGGTTGCAGTCTAGCCCCAGGATCGCTTCCCGATAACCACGTGAACAGCGCCGAAAAGGCATGTACCGATACGCGACGCGCACTACCGGAAACCGACCCGGTGTCCCCATCCGGGTCGCGCGACCCCTCGATGAGGTGCGCAACAGCGCCTCGCCCGTAGGATCGTCGCAGAAGGAGATCCCCGACGAGGAGACAGCGATGGACGACAGAATCGAGACCCCGGCGTTCGTGGTGGACGAGAACCTGCTCACACGACAGGTGGATTCGTTCCGCGACGCCCTCGACCGCGGCTGGCCCGGAGCCGTCCTGTCGTACTCGGTGAAAACGAACTCGCTGCCGTGGCTGGTGGCGTGGATGGGGCGCAACGGGGTGCCCGCCGAGGTGGTCTCCGAGGAGGAATGGCAGCTGGCTCTGCGCGTCGGACACGACCCCGCCGAGGTGATCGTCAATGGCCCCGTCAAGACCCCGGAGCTGCTCACGCAGGCCTTCGAGGCGGGGGCGATGGTCAACCTCGACTCGCGGCGCGAACTGCGGTGGGTGGCCGAGCGGGCCGCCGCGGGCAAACGCGTCGACTCGGTGGGATTGCGCGTCAACTGGGACGTGAACCGCGACGCCCCCGACCACACCGCCAGCGGATCGGCGGGGCTGCGTTTCGGTTTCCACGCCGACAATGGCGACCTCGATTCCGCGATCGCCGAGATGCGCGCCGCAGGGGTGCGGATCGCGGGTCTGCACCTGCACGTCACATCGCTGACGCGAGCGCTCGACACCTACGTCTCCGCCGGTCACACCGCCCGCAGAATCATCGCGGAACACGGCCTGGAACTCGACTGGATCGACTTGGGGGGCGGGTTCTTCGGGGGCGACTCGGACCGTTTCCCGACCCCCGACCAGTACGTCACCGCCATCCGCGACGCCCTGGGGGATGCCGTCGATCCGGCCCGGACCCGGCTGATCATCGAACCCGGCGCGGCCCTGGTCGCGGTGCCCTTCGAACTGCACACCAGCGTCATCGACACCAAGCCGGTACAAGACCACATCATCGTCGTCACCGACGGGTCGCGCACCAACCTCGACCCGTTCCTGCGCAAATCGGCCTACGAGCACACCGTCCACAGCGACGGCGAACCGTGCTCTACTCCGCAGATCATCTCCGGGTTCACCTGCCTCGATAACGACCGGCTCATGCCCCTCACCGACGCCCCGCGACTGCGGGAGGGAGACCGGATCGTCTACCACAAGGTGGGCTCCTACACGATGACCTTCAATCCGTTGTTCATCCAGTACCTGCCGCGGGTCTATGCTCGGCACGCCGATTCCTCGCTGAGTGTCGTCAGACAGCGCTGGGGGGTCGATGAATACCTGGCCGGCAACACCTGGCAGTGATCCGGAGACGAAGACGAAGGGAAACCGGGACATGAACGTCCTCATCCTCACCGCGGGTAGCCGCGTCCAGACCGTTACGTATTTCAAGCGCGCCCTGGCGGGTCGCGGTCGCGTCATCACCACCGACGCCTCCGAGCTCGCCCCCGCGCTGTACGCGGCGGACGGCCATCACGTCGTGCCGCTGATCAACGACCCCGACTACCTGCCCACCATCCTGCGCATCTGCCGTGACGAGGAGATCTCGGTGGCGTTGTCGCTGCTGGATCCGGAGCTGAGCCTCCTGGCGAAACACGTCGACGAGTTCGAGGCGATCGGCACGAAGGTGATGATCTCCCCCGCCGAGGTGGTGGAGCGGGCCTTCGACAAGTGGGTGATGTACCAGTGGTTGACGGCGGAGGGCTTGCCGACCCCGCGGTCCTGGATCGATCTCGAAGCCTGCCACGCCGACCTCGATGCGGGGGTGGCGCAGTTCCCGCTGTTCGTGAAGTCGCGGACGGGTTCGGCCTCCGCGGGGATTGCGCGGATCGATTCGCGAACCGAGCTGGACGCGGCCTTCGCCGCCACGCCGGGGCTGATCATCCAGGAGTTCCTGCCGGGCGAACCGGTGGACGTGGACGTCTACGTCGACATGATCTCCGGCAACGTGGCGGCCATGTTCGCGAAGAAGAAGCTGCGGATGCGGGCAGGCACCGCCGACAAGTCGGTGTCGTTCAAAGACGACTCCCTGTTCGCGCTCGTGGAGGATTTCGTGACGCGCTGCGGTTTCCGCGGCACCATCGACGTGGACCTGTTCTCCACCCCCGAGGGCTGGTCGATCCTGGAGGTCAATCCGCGTTTCGGCGGCGTCTACCCGCACGCCTACGAGTGTGGCGTCGACTTCCCCTCGCTGCTGCTGAACAACGTCGCGGGCAAGGCCAATGAGCCGCGCATCGGCGACTACGAATCCGACTGGGCGATGCTCGGCTACGACGGCGTCATCATGCACCGCATCGAGGGCCTCTCGGAGCGTTGAGCCGCCCCGGGCCGGCGGGCCCCTTCCCCACCCCCGACGACACCGGGAAGTGGGGATAGGGTGGCTTTCATGCGGAATCTCAATGTGGCGGAGCTGGCGGCCAAGGTCGTCGAAGGGTCCAGGGGCCATGTGGCGAGGGCCATCACCCTGGTGGAATCGACCAAACCCGAACACCGGGCGCAGGCCCACGAGCTGCTGCAGTTGATCAATCCGCACACCGGAAAGGCCTTCCGGGTCGGCATCTCGGGGGTTCCCGGGGCCGGCAAGTCGACCTTCATCAACGCCATGGGCATCAAACTGATCGAGGAACACCACCACCAGGTGGCGGTGCTCGCCGTCGATCCGTCGTCGACCCGCACCGGCGGTTCCATCCTCGGCGACCGCACCCGCATGGGCGATCTCGCCATGCGGGATGAGGCGTTCATCCGCCCCTCACCGTCAGCCGGGCATCTGGGTGGTGTGGCCCGAGCCACCCGCGAGTCGATGCTGGTGCTGGAGGCCGCCGGCTACGACGTCGTGCTGGTCGAGACCGTGGGCGTGGGACAGTCGGAGGTGGCTGTCGCAGGCATGGTCGACACCTTCTTGTTCCTGCACGTCGCCCGCACCGGGGACCAGCTGCAGGGCATTAAACGCGGCATCCTGGAACTGGCCGACGTGATCTCCATCACGAAGGCCGACGGCGACAACGAGGGAGAGGCCCGGGTTTCGGCGCGCGAGCTCAGCATCGCCATGAAACTCATCTCCAGCGACGAGTCGAGGCGACGCCCCCCCGTGCTGACCTGTTCCTCCTACACCGGAGCCGGTCTCGACGACGTGTGGGAGGCGGTCACGAAGCATCGCACCGACCTGGAGAAGGCCGGGGAACTCGTCGGTAGGCGCCAGTCCCAGCAACGCGCCTGGCTGTGGAACATGGTGGAGCAGGAGATCATCCAGTCGCTTCGCACCTCCCCCGAGGTTCGCGAGGTCGCTGCCCGCGTCGAGGCGGATCTCGCGGCCGAGAAAATCAGCGCTGTCGAGGGATCCACCGACATCCTCGAGGCCTTCGCCCGCACCTTCGGCCACCCCGCCACTGACGCGACCGCCGGGTGAGGGCCGGCGGGACCCCGGCTCCGGGACCCCGTGGACGAACGGGTGGGTCCTCACCGGCCTGCATGAACCGGTCGCGCGGTCGTCCCGCAGTATTCCGGGCCGTTTCACAGCCCAGGGACAGGCGAGTCAGGTGACCACGATTGGCCTGTCCTCTAAGCTGGTCCCGTTGAGAGGAGGGTGAATGGGCGTGTTCGACCGCGCTGAGAAGAGGATCGGCGCTGCCGTGGACAAGGTTTTCGCCCGCGCCTTCAAAGGCGACGTGCAGCCCGTCGAGATCGCTGCGGGTATTCAACGGGAACTGGACTCCGAGGCCAAGCTCCTCAGCCGCGACAAGCGGCTGGTGCCGAACGTGTTCACGGTCTCCCTCTCCCCTCACGACTACAACAGGTTGTTTCCCTACACCAAGACCCTCAACTCGGAGATCATCCCGGAACTCAGGGCACACGCGGCGGAACGTTCCTACGTGTTCAACGGCTCCATCCAGATCCTCTACATGCTGGAACAGTCACTGCCCACGGGACAGTTCCGGGTGACCAGCCAGGCCGTCGCGACGGCCCCCGATCAGCCTCCGGCACCCAGACCGCGGGCATCACAGCAGCTGGTCCTGGAGGTCGCCGGGGTGCGGCACCCGCTGGTGCCCCCGGGCCTGGTGATCGGTCGCGGCTCGAACGCGGACCTACGCGTCAACGACCCCGGGGTGTCGCGCCGCCACGCCATGATCTCGGTCTCCGGACCGCTGGAGAACCGCACCATCCGCATCGAGGATCTCGGCTCCACCAACGGCATCGTCGTCGACGGGTCCCGGGTGCAGGCCGCCCAGCTCAGGGACGGTTCCCGCATCGAGATCGGCAACACGAGGATGCTGGTGCATTCGCCGTCGGAGGCGTGAGCCCATGTCCGATCTCGTCGCAGCGGCGATCAAGATTGTCTTTCTCGCCCTGCTCTGGTTGTTCATCGGCATCCTCGCCGACGTGATCCGCAAGGACATGTTCGGTCGGAAGGTGTCGGCCTCCGACCTGCCTGCCAACGAACAGGCCCCGACGAGACGCGGCAGAGGGAAGCGCCAACCCACCCGGTTCGCCATCACCCAGGGCGCCCAGCAGGGTCTTTCGATTCCTCTGGAGCCGACCATCAACCTGGGCCGCACATCCGATTCCACTATCCTCCTCGACGACGACTACGCCTCCTCCCGTCACGCGCAGCTCGTCCAGCGCGACCCGGAAACCTGGGTGGTGACCGATCTCGGATCCACCAACGGCACCTATGTGAACGGCAAACGCATCACCGAGCCCACCCCGATGGGGGTCAACGACATCCTTCGCATCGGTCGCACCATGATGAAGCTGGAGGTGTGAGGCCGATGTTCTCCCTCGACTTCCGCATCTACTCCGAGGTGGGACGGGTCCGCAAGAACAACCAGGACGCCGCCTTCGCCAGCCCGCACATGCTGGTCGTCGCCGACGGCATGGGTGGCGCGGCTGCCGGAGACCTGGCCTCCGCCGTCGCGGTCGCGGAGGCCCATGACGGAAATCGTCGCCTCGATGACGAGCACCTGCTCGAACACATGGCGGGCATCGTGCAACGCGCCAACGACAAGCTCGCCGACCTGATCGAGAACGACCCGGAACTCGACGGAATGGGCACCACCTTCTCGGGTGCCGCCTTCTCGGGCACGTTGCTGGGCATCGCACACATCGGCGACTCACGCGCCTACCTGCTGCGCGACGGCGAGCTGCGACAGCTCACCCACGACCACTCGTGGGTGCAGTCGCTCATCGACGAAGGCCGCATCACGCCGGAGCAGGCTGCCACCCACCCACACCGGTCGCTGATCCTGAAGGTCCTCAACGGGGCCGGAGACACGGATCCGGATTTCTTTGAACTGCACGTGCGCAAGGGCGACCGGCTGCTGTTTTGCTCCGATGGCCTGTCCGGCCTGATGACCCAAGACGAGCTGCACGAGCTGATGGGCCTCGACGACCTCGACGAGTGCGTCACCCAGCTGGCGGCCCTGGCGAACGAACACGGCGGCCACGACAACATCTCCTTGGTGTTGGCGAAAGTGGTGCCACAAGACGATGAACTCGACGCCGCTGAAGCGCAGCTGGCCGGTTCTGCCCTGGAGCGCGAGATCCCCACCATCACCCACGACGAGCAGGGCCCGGGCTATCCCGAGCCGGAACCCGAGCCCATCGAGGATCCCGACCACGACTCGACGGAGAAGGCACGCTACGCACCGCAAGAAAACAAGAACAAACGCCGCTGGCCCACGACGATGATGGCGATTCTGGCGTGCCTGGCCGTCCTGGGAGCGGCCTTTTGGGGGGTGCGGATGTACAGCACCTCCCGGTATTTCATCGCCTCCGCCGACGGGAGGGTCGGGATCTACAACGGCATCCCAGGATCGCTGCTCGGCTACAAGATGAACACCTTGGTGGAGCGCCGCACAACCCGGATCGCGGATCTTCCGATGTTCTTCCAACGCCAGGTGGCCAATACGATCGGTTTTTCCGACCTCACCTCCGCCAACGAGACGGCCAACGCTCTCGACGGGTACGCGAGCCGCTGCCGCGACGCACGTCAGAAGCGCCTCGGGCCCGTCACGAAACCGAGTGAGCCTCAGCCGAGTGAAACAGCAGGTCCGGGCCTGCCCACGAACACCACCGCCGCGCCCCCGCCGTCCAGCCCCACTGGACAGTCGAACTATCCGACGCTACTCGCCCCGATGAGCCCGACGGCCGCCGAGGAAGCGGACCCGGAGGCCTGCTGATGTCGGTCATGCAGCAGCCCTCGGCGACGGGCGAGTACATCATCTACCGGCAACGACGTGGCGTGGAGTTGGTACTGACCCTCATCGCGTGCACATTCGGCGTGGTGGGGTGGGTTGTCTCCTACCTGAGCCTGAGGGGCACACCCCCGGACAACCTGATACCCGGCACCCTCATCTGGTTCGGCATGGCACTGGCTGCACACTTCGTCATCAGGTGGCGTGTTCCCTACGCGGACCCGGTGATCCTGCCCATCGTTTTCCTGCTCAACGGGCTCGGGCTGGCCATGATCGCGCGCCTCGACAACGCCAAGAACACACACGCCGCCACGAACCAGCTGCTCTGGACAGGGTTCGGTATCCTGCTATTCGCCGCGGTCGTGATCTGGCTGCGTGATCACCGCCGGCTCCAGCGTTTCCCCTACCTGCTGTTCTTGGCAGGCATGGTGCTGCTGCTGCTGCCGCTCATGCCGGGGGTCGGTCGCGAACTCAACGGCGCGCGAATCTGGATCGGGCTCGGCCCGTTCAGTTTTCAGCCCGCCGAGGTGGCCAAGATCCTCCTGGCCCTGGCCTTCGCGGCCTATTTCTACGAGAAACGCGACCTGCTGGCGCTGGCCGGCAGACGCATCCTCGGACTCGAGTTCCCCCGAGCCCGCGATCTGGGTCCCATCGTGGTGATGTGGTTCCTCTCGCTGGGCATCATGGTCTTCCAAAACGACCTCGGCACCGCCCTGTTGTTCTTCGGTTTGTTCACCTTCATGATTTACGTCGCGACGCAGCGCCCGGCCTGGCCGATCCTCGCGGGTGTCGCGTTCGTGATCGCGGGGCTGCTCGCCTGGAGGTTCACCAGCCACGTGCCGCGCCGGGTCAATTCCTGGTTGAATCCGTTCAGCGACTACGACGCCAATTACCAGATCATCCAGGCCCAGTTCGGTTACGCCTGGGGTGGGTTGTTCGGGCGCGGCTGGGGGCAGGGTTCGCCGTGGCTGACGCCCATGAATGAGAGCGACTTCATCGCCGCCAGTCTCGCCGAAGAGATCGGGATCGTCGGCATGATGGCGATGGTGATGCTGTACGGGTTCATCGTCGCCCGCGGCATGAAGACAGCACTGATCTGCCCTGACGGTTTCGGCAAGCTCCTGGCGGGTGGGCTGGCATTCACCTTCGCGTTGCAGGTGTTCTCGATCATCGGTGGCATCACTCGTCTGCTGCCGTTGACGGGCCTGACGACGCCGTTCATGTCCCAGGGCGGATCCTCCCTGATCGCGAACTGGATGATCATCGGCATCCTGCTGGTGATCTCCCATCGCGCGCGCATGCCCCAGCGCGCCACAGCCACCCCGCAGGAGCTGATGACTCCTGCACAGTCGACAGCGGTGATTGCGAAATGAATGGTCCCCTGCGGAAAGTCAGCATCTTCATCTCACTGCTGATGGCGGCATTACTGGTGAACATCACCTGGCTGGCCATCGCCAGGTCGGAGGACATGCTCAAGGATCCGCGGAACGTGCGGGTCAGGGATGCCGAGTTCAACACCAACCGGGGTGCGATCCTCGTCGGCAACGACGCGATCGCGATGTCGTCGCCCGCATCAGGAAAGTTCCCGTGGCAACGCACCTTCCCCCAGGGTGCGATGTACTCGTCGGTGACCGGCTGGTATTCGTACTCCTACGGCAAACAGGAATTGGAGCGCACCTGGAACGCGGAACTGACCGGCACCGCGTCGTCGCAGACGATCACCCGGATCGTTGACCTGCTCACGGGCAAGAAAGCGCAGGGCACGAACCTGAACACGACGCTGAACCCGAAGGCGCAGGCCGCCGCGGTCAAGGCCCTGGGCAAGCAGCAGGGGGCTGCCATCGCCATCGACTACACCACCGGCGAGATCCTGGCACTGGTCTCCACCCCCACCTACGACCCGAACCTCCTGGCTTCCACCGATCCCTCGACGGAAACGCAGAACTGGAACGCCCTGATTGACGATTCCGCCGAGCCGCTGAAGAACCGCGCGGTGCGGGAAATCTATCCCCCCGGTTCCACCTTCAAACTGCTGACCGCAGCGGCTGCGCTGGAGGCCGGGTACGAACCCTCGTCCACCGTCGCGTCCCCGACCAGCTACCAGGCACCGGGTTCCAGCCACGGCATCGGCAATTCCACGGATTGCGGAGGCACGGAGACCACCCTCGAACACGCGCTAGCGACGTCCTGCAACACCGCTTTCGCGAAGCTGGGTGTGGAACTGGGGCAGGACAAGATGTTGGGGGTGGCACAGCGTTTCGGTTTCAACTCGGTTCCCGGCATCGACCTGCCGGCGACGGCTTCCAAGTTCCCCACCCAGATGGATCCCGCCTATCTGGCGCAGTCCAGCATCGGGCAGTACGAGGTGGCAGCCACCCCGTTGCAGATGCTGATGGTGGCCTCCGCCATCGCCAACAACGGGGTGTTGATGAAGCCGCACGTGGTCAAGAGCGTCACCGGAAGCGACCTCAAGGTGATCCAGACGGTCCAACCTGAGCAGGCGGGTCGTCCGATCAGCGAGGGAGCTGCTAAACAACTCAAGCAGATGATGGAGAATGTGGTCAGCGACGGCACCGGTTCGCCCGCACAGGTCCGTGGAATGACCATCGGGGGCAAAACCGGTACCGCTCAGTCGGACCCCAACCGTCCCCCCTACGCGTGGTTCGTCGGTTACGCCACCGAACCGCACGTCGCCGTTGTGACTTTCGTGCAGAGCACGTCGGTCGAACGCAACGACATCTCGGGAGGCAAGGTCGCCGCACCTGTGTTCAAGGCTGTCGTGGAGTCCCTCCGATGAGGACAGGCGGAAACTGGGTCCGATGGGCCACAATGGTTCCCGATCAATTGAAAGGACCAGTGCGATGACTGAGCGCGGCACCCTGCTGGGCGAGCGGTACGAGCTCGACCAGATCATCGGGCGTGGCGGCATGGCTGAGGTCTGGCGGGCCCGCGACCTACGACTCGTCCGCGACGTGGCCATCAAACGCCTGCGCATCGACCTGGCCAGCGACCCCACCTTCCAGGCCCGGTTTCGCCGCGAGGCACAATCCGCAGCGGGCCTGAACCACCCGAACATCGTCGCCGTCTACGACACCGGTGAGGAACGCGACACCAAGTCGGACGTGATGGTGCCCTACATCGTGATGGAACTCGTCGAGGGCGTGACCCTGCGGGAGGTGCTGCGCGACGGTCGCAAGATTGTGCCGGCCCGTGCGCTGGAATTCACCGCGGGAGTGCTGGACGCGTTGTCGTACAGCCACCGGGCCGGGATCATTCACCGCGACATCAAACCGGCCAACGTGATGCTCACCCCCGCCGGCACGGTCAAGGTGATGGATTTCGGCATCGCCAGGGCCGTGGCCGACACCTCCGCGACGATGACGCAGACCGCCGCTGTGATCGGCACCGCACAGTACCTGTCGCCGGAGCAGGCGCGCGGGGAGAAGGTCGATCAGCGTTCGGATCTGTACTCGGTGGGGTGTCTGCTCTACGAGTTGCTGTGTTCGGAGCCGCCGTTCAAGGGCGACTCCCCCGTCTCAGTCGCCTATCAGCACGTCCGGGAAACGCCCGTGCCGCCCAGCCAGCGCGACCCGGAGGTCACCCCACCGATGGACGCCATCACGTTGAAGGCGTTGGCGAAGTCGCCGAATGACCGCTACCAGGACGCCCGCGAGTTCCGCGAGGACATTCTGCGCGCCTTGAACGGGCAGCCCGTGATGGCCGCCTACTCCTCCCCCGTCGAGATGCCGACGACGGTGATGCCGTCCTCCGCCCGACGTGCGGCCCCGAGCCCCCTCACTCCCGCGGATGCGAACGCGGCGGAGGCCACCTCGCTGAATGGTGCCGTCGACACCATGGAGCCCGTGGAGGGCGAGGAGGAACCGAAGAAGAAACGCAAGACCCTGGTGGTCGTCTCGGTGCTGGTCGGTTTGCTGGTGATCGGCATTGCGACAGCCCTCTACATGGTGCTCAACCCGGGTACGAAGGAGGTCGTGGTACCGAATGTCGTGGGCGCTCTCCAAGCCTCCGCTGAGGCCACCTTGAAGGAGCAGGGTTTCGAGACGAAGGTGGAGACCGCCGATTCCGACGACGCCCACAAAGGCAAGGTGGTCGACACCGATCCGAAAGCAGGTGTGCAGGCCAAGGCCGGAAGCGTAGTGACCCTCAAGGTGGGCGTGGGCTCGAACCAGCTGCCGATGCCCGACGTGAAGGGCAAGTCATTCGACGAGGCCTCGAAGATGCTCAAAGAGGCCGGTTTCACAGGCACGATCTCCAAGGAGGACATGGACCCGGCAAAAGAAGCCGCGGACGCCGTGAAGGATCAGGCGCAGGAAACGGAACCGGCAGCGGGCCAGGCGACCGCCCCGGACCAAGCCATCACTGTGCGGATCGCCACGGGCAAGTCCGCGGTGCCTGACTTCAGCGGCATGACTGCCGAGCAGGCCCGTTCCTTGGCCAGCGAGAAGGGCTTCAAAAACAAGGTGAACGTGGTGGAGAAGGAGAGCACCGAACAGGCTGCCGGGAAGGTCTTCGCCCAGGATCCCGAGGATGGCACAGCGCTGGATCGCAAGTCCGGAAAGATCACCATCACCATCGCAAAGGCCGCCCCCACCACCGCGAAAATGCCGAACCTGATCGGCATGGACGAGAATCAGGCCAGCCAAGCCTTCAAGAACGCAGGTTTCACGGGCAATCTGCGCATCACAAAGGTGACGACGAGCGACCCCAGCAAACCGATCAACAGGATCTACTCGCAGAACTTCGACCCAGACACGGAGCTGGATAAGAACACCTCCGACGTCTCGGTGGAGATCGCCATCCCGCCCCAGCAGAACCAGCCCACTGCTAGTCCGAGTGCGCAGCCAACCTCCACCAAGGCGCCGGCCCCGTCCCAAACCCCAACGCAGCGGCCCAGCTGAGAGACTTCATTGGTGTGAACGTGCTGGCTCACCCCACACGCCGTGTGAGCCAACACGTGAGCGAAGCGAGCGGCTCGAGTCGACACCCCACCGTCGCCCGAGGGTTCCTTGTGTTGGTCTGGGAGGGTAGCGGTGTGTTTTAGACGCTCATGTCGGCGGCGACCAGGGGGCTGAGACGGGCGGCGCGAGCTGGCGCTTCGGTGTCACCGCAGGTTGCAAGCCAGTTGGCGAGCATCTGATAGCCGCCCTCCGTGAGCACCGACTCGGGATGGAACTGCACCGCTTCCATCGGCCATGCGCGGTGACGTATGGCCATGATGACCCCGGATTCGGTGCGGGCCGTGATTTCCAGCTCCTCCGGGAGTTTTTCTTCGACGGCGGCGAGGGAGTGGTAGCGGGTGGTGCGCAGCGGTGACGGCAGGCCCGTGAAAATACCTTTGCCGTCGTGGGTCACGGGTGAGACCTTGCCGTGCAGCAGTTCGCTGGCCCGGTCGACGACACCGCCGAGGGCAACAGCCATCGCCTGGAGACCGAGACAGACCCCGAACAGCGGCGTGCGACCGCCGAGTCGCCGGATGACGTCAACACACACTCCGGCTCGTTCCGGGGTGCCGGGGCCGGGTGAGAGCAGCACCCCGTCGAAGGCGTCCTCCCAGCCGGGTTCCGCGAAACGCGGATCGTCGTTGCGCCACACCTCCACGTCGGCACCGATCTGGGCGAGGTAGGAGACGATGTTGTAGACGAACGAGTCGTAGTTGTCGATGACGAGGATGCGTGCCACGGGCGCAATTCTGTCACGCTGCGGCAACCGACGCGCCCACGCCGCGGCGTCTCCTCACCTGTCCTGACAAAGAAAGCCGTTGGGCCCGCAGGAAGGGCCCAACGGCTTTGGCGTCCGCTACCCGGCGCCGTATCCGGTTCGAGGCAGTCCGGGTTTGACTGGCGACCTGCTGGGCGGCGGGGCCGAGGTGGGCGACGGCAGTCCCGTCGGCGGCGACACCGTGGGAGGTGTCGATGGTGGCCGGGGAGGCTCCGGCGGCACCGTCACGCCTCCGGAGTCGCTGGCGGTCGGCGACGGGCTCGGGACCTCCGAGATCGTGGGCGAAGCACTCGGAATCGGTTCCACCGTCGGGGAGACGGTCTGGCTCGGGGAGACCGTGGGACGTGGCGACTCCGACGGAGCGACGGAGGGCGTCACGGTCTGGGTGGGCGATGCCGAAGGACTCGGTGTCGGGGAGGGTGAGGGGGGACGGAGGAACTGCTCGGGATCTTCGCACTCGTCCCCGATCCAGTTGCCGTCAATGTCCTGCTGGTTGGGATTCGCGACATCCGGACAGTTGTCGTAAGCGTCGGGTATGACGTCCCCGTCCCGGGTGATGTCGAGTTTGGTGGAACCCACGGAGGTTTTCCCTTTGGTATCGGTGACTCTCACCATCACGTGACCGCTCACCTCCTTGTCGTAGCGGTGAACGACCATGTCGGCGGTGGTGGTTTGATCGAAGGTGCCGTCGCCGTCGAAGTCCCACTCGTACTTCACCACGTCACCATTGGGTGAGTAGCTGGCCCGGGCGTCCAGCCGAACCTCGGAGCCAACCTTGGCGACATAGGGCCCTTGCAGCCAGGCGAAGGGTTTGTCAGCGGAATCCTCGGTCACGTCATCGGCGATGTCCTGCGGCGTTTTCCCGCTCGTGCCGTCGGGGATCGTCCTGCCACCCGTGGCCTCGGTGAGTTCTGCCAGTCCTGCGCCCATCGCGGCGGGATTACCGACCGTTGAAACCCGGGCGTTGGAAACCGCGTAAGAACCAAGGCGAAGGGTCTGCCATGTCAGGCCGGTGACGGGTTCGGGATCCTTGGCCGGTCCGTCTCCCAGTACCAGCATCACCTTGCTCGCGTCCTTGCGCCAGCGCAGCGACAGGCCTTGCACGATTCCGCTGTATACCGATTCCGCGGGATCGCCGGCGGGAGCCAACTCCACTTTGCCGAGCGCGTCCAGAATGTCTCCGGGATTTTCGGTGAAATCCTGATCCAGCCGCGATGGATAATTTCCGGCCACACCGCCGCCTTCCGGGTGGTCCTGATAGGTCACGAGCGCGTACCGGGTATCGCCACCGAAGACGGAAGGGAGCATGGTCGTTTGAATCGACGCCACCGTCTCCGACCATGTGTCACGCATGGATGAGGTGGCATCAACCACGAAAACCACATCCCTCTTGGCCTGATGCCCACCGAGCAATGGAGCATTCTGCGATACCCCGGAGGTTTGGATTAACCTGCCCATCTCACGATGACCGGCAATGTTCGGATGCCAGAAATTCGTGTAGGTGAGGGATCCCTGAGCCTCTATCTTACCGTCCTTGTACTCCCCTTCCGTCTCCATGAACTCATTCAGCCAGCGCTGGGGATTCGTTTTCTCCGTCATCCCCCACACATTGAAATCAGGGTCTGGCTCATGTCCGGCGAAAGCTACGGGGGTCTGCTCGACGAACTTTACTCGACCCAGATATTTCACGTTCAAGCGCTGCACGAGTTGCTTCTGATACTCCACCGCTTGCATTCCCAGTTCGCGCACGGCAGCCGAGGCGTCGTACTGCCCCGAGTCGGTCTCGAGGAGGAAGGGCTTGTCCAGCGAGAGCAGGGGATAGCTCATGAGAATTACCTGGGAGGAAGGATTACCCGACATCTTCTCGGAAAGAAGCTGATCAATGTTTGATTCAAGATCATTCATGATCCGCGACAAATTATTAGAAGTATCCTGAATGTCTTTCTTGCATTTATTCCCATCTCCGCCACCGTATTGAGGCAGGCCAACGGGAGCAAGGCAGTGTTGAATGATATCAGCGAATCCTGCGTCATTACCCCCCATTGTCATGAGCACCAGATCGGTGCCCTTGTCCACCGAATCGGCCTGTGGCCTGAGGGTCAGCTTGCACCGATAGGTGAAATACGAGGTTCCTCCGAGTCGGCTGATCTGGTACTCGACCCCGATAATGTCTTCGCTCGACTTGAGTGAGCAGGCATCCTCCCGCTCCAGTTTGGAACGCACGTCGTCCTCGGAATCCCCCTCGGCGATGCGCAGGTATTGCTCCTCAACGATTCCGGGCTTAAAGATGTCCCCAAGAACTCCACCCGAGCAGGCTCGATTCACGTAGCTCACATCAATACCGAGGGAGCTCGCTGATTCCACGAACCGTTGCCCCCAGTTCTTGGAGCTGCGTTCGCACCACGCCGCACCGTAGTAGGATCCTGCGCCATTCCCCGCCGAGAACGAATCACCGAGCTGAACGACCGACAATCGCTTGGGAGACGGATGCGGAGGCCCCATCACCTCATCGGCTTTCGCCGCCGCAGGATGCAATATCCCCGAGGCGACAAACAGCGCCGCCAACACAACCAGTCGAAGTAATTTTCTCAAAACTCCTCCAATGTATTCCACAGTTTTGGACTTATTCAGATTTCCCCGCCCCCACTCACAGCCTCTCAACAACTTCGAGCATAATGATCAAATCAGCCGCATCATTGTCCGCAATAAAAACACCGCATTTACGTCGAGGGTTACTTTTTTGAGCATTCCATATCATATTGGGCGGCAGGCCGGTCTCGTGCTCCTTTTTCCAGCCCGCCTCCTTGGCGAAGGCGACCGCCCGATCAAAAATCTCCTGCCGATCAGCATCACCCAAGGAGAACACCCTCCTCACCTCAGTGAATTTGGGCTTACCCAAAGGACGCCGATACCCGCTCTCAGAGCCCTCCTTCAGAGGCAGACCCAACAGATCCTTAGCCGCCATAGGATCCTCCAGGAGCACCGGCAACTGCGACCGATCCTCCCCCACATCACCCACAACACCACACCCAGCCAGCACCCCCACACCCAGCAGCATCACACCCCGACGCGACCACGAAACAAGACCGCCACGAACCCCACTGTCCACCATGCACCAATCCAACCACACCCCACCCTCCCTCAGAAGTAGTCCGATTGGAGGACAGGATCCGCAACGTCACACGAGAACAAATCCCACCGACACGAACCGCTCACCCCGCCCCTCCAGCCAGTTAAACCCCTGACCAGACCATATGTAACGACGACCGCGAAGAAGCCCCACGGTTTTGAAGCCATTCAGATTTCACCCACCCCACTCAGGGCACTTCAAGAACCCTGATCCTGATTATCAGATCGGCCGCATCGTCATCAGAAATAGAGACGCCACATTCACGCCTAGGATTATTTTTTTCACCATTCCACACCATGTTGGGCGGCAGACCGGTCTCGTGCTCCTTTTTCCACCCCGCCTCCTTAGCAAAGGCGACCGCCCGATCAAAAATCTCCTGCCGATCAGCATCACCCAAGGAGAACACCCTCCTCACCTCGGTGAACCGGGGCTTACCCAAGGGACGCCCGTACCCTTTTTCGGAGCCTTTCTTCAGGGGAAGAGCCAACAAATCCTCCGCCGCCAGGGGGTCCGCCAGGAGCACCGGCAACTGCGACCGATCCTCCACCACATCACCACACCCAGCCAGCACCCCCACACCCAGCAGCATCACACCCCGACGCGACCACAAAACAAAACCGCCACGAACCCCACTGTCCACCATGCACCAATCCAACCACACGCCCACCCTCCCTCAGTAGTAGTCCGATTGGAGGACAGAAATCACAACGTCACACGAGAACAAACCCACCGACACGACCCTTTCGGTTGCTCCTGTGTCGCTTCCACACCGGGGCGACTTCGTGAGGGACGGTGTTTCCTGTCACCTGGATTTTGCGTGGGTAATTCCCAAGGCGCCCTGGAATGCCGGCAAAGACAAGGAGGATTCCACACTTTCCCGGTATCCCAGACCGTAGGCATCGGCGTACTGCCGGTAGGTGGTCAACGCCCGGGACCCCTTCAGGGCAGCGGCCATGCGACCGGCGTCGCCGATTGCCTCGACCACGTAGGGCGGCGCGTAGGGAATACCGTGCAGGACCACGGAGTTGCCGACACACTTGATGCCCGACGTGGAAATGATCCGTTGTCCCTGAATGCTCACCGCCTCTGCCCCACCTTTCCACAGGGCGTTGACGACGGCCTGGATGTCCTGTTGGTGCACCACCAGGGCGTCGTCGTCGACGCCTGCTGGTCTCACATCGGTGGGGGCATCGGTGAGGGTCACTCGCATTCCGGGACCCGTGACGGGTACGACCGCGGCCTGTTCCGCGACCACACGCTGCTGCTTTTCCAGCTCCGGGGATGCCCCCTGCTGGTGTCCGAGTTCCTCCACCTCGGCTCGAACCTCCGCGACTTCGCCTCGCAGTTGCTCGTTCCGCTGAGCCTGTGTGGCGACCAGGCCCCGCAGGTCGGTGTTGCGGTCGGATCGCAGGTCGGTGCCGCGGGCCGCGATGGCGGAGGCGGTGAGCATCGCACCCGCCAGGACACAGATGATTCCCGTCCCCACCCGGCCTCTGAGGCTGCGGGGGTTCTCATCGTCGCGGGGTCCCCTGATGCGTTTCAGAAGCCGAATCAGACGGGTCTCACTCATGAAACAACCCTACGCGGCACGAACCTCGGATGTGTTTCCGACCGGTCAACTCCACTAATCTTGGTCGGCAGAGGCGAAAGGAGGGGCGCGGTGCCCGAGTCCAAGGTGCGCAAGGAAGCCAAGAGCAAGGCGCGCAAGAAGCAGTCCGAAGAGCTCGAAAAGGCTCGCAAGGAACGCAAGGAACGCAAACGCCTGGCCGCCAACACCGAGCGCCGGTGGGTTCCGTGGACCTTCATTCCCGTCGGGTTGCTGGGTGTGCTCTGGATGGTGACCTGGAACCTGGCGGGGGCTCACATCGATTTCATGAGGGCATTGGGTGACTGGAACATCCTCATCGCCCTCGGTTTGATCATCGCGTGTTTCAGCCTCATGACGCTCTGGAAATAGTAGATGGGGTGGGAACACGCCGGCGGTGAGACCGTCGGTTTCTTCGACGCGGTGATCCTGGACCACGACGGCACCATCGTCGACTCCCACGACGCCATGGTTCGCTCCTACACCCGATGGGCTGCGGAGTACGACGTCGATCTGACCCAGATGCCGAAGTACATGAGCATGCCGAGCCGCGCCTTGACGGAGGCGTTGGTTCCCGACGCGACACGCTGGGACGAGGCGGCGGCACGCATCGAGGAGCTGGAGGTCTCCGACACCACAGGGGTGGTGCCCATGCCGGGGGCGGTCGATGCCTTCCGGGTGTTGCCCGGTGATGCGGTGGCGATCGCGACCTCCTGCACGCAGCCTCTGCTCGACGCCCGATTGCACGCCTCCGGCCTGTCCCATCCCCGAGTCGTGGTGACCCGCGACCAGGTGGAGCACGGCAAACCTGCCCCCGACTCGTTCCTGCTGGCCGCGCAGCGACTCGGCGTGAAACCGTCGCATGCGCTCGTGGCGGAGGACTCACCCGTGGGCATCACCGCAGCCCGGGCCGGCGGGTTCCCCACGCTCGGGATCCTCAGCACCCACACCGCCGACGTCCTCCGCGCCGACGTGCACGTGACGGATCTGTCGCAGGTGACCTGGGAGGTGGGCGACGAGGGTATCCGTGTGATCGTTCACGCCACCCGCTGACGATTCATCGGCCCCGACCGCGAACGGTAGGATTCTCTACCGTGACTGAACCGCGCACCCAGGCAACCGAACCCACCGACTCGGAGCAGACGACGGTCCGCAAGGAGAAGCGGGCACGGCTGCTGACCGCAGAGTCCGAGCCCTATCCCGCCGACCTGGTCCGCAGCCACACCCTCCTCCAGGTGCGTGAGAGCTGGGGACACCTGGAAGCCGGGGAGGAAACCGACGACGTGGTGCAGGTCGGGGGGCGCGTCGTATTCATCCGCAACACCGGCAAGTTGGCCTTCGCGACCCTTCAGGACGGTTTCACCCTTGGCGACAACGGTGAACGCCTCCAGGTGATGTTGTCGCTGGCGGAGGTCGGAGCGGAGGCCCTGGCGGCCTGGAAGTCGGACGTCGATCTGGGCGATCACGTCTGGGTGGAGGGCCGCGTCATCTCGTCGAAACGCGGTGAGTTGTCGGTGATGGCGAAGCGGTGGCGGATGGCGTCGAAGGCGCTGCGTCCCCTCCCGGTGCTGCACAAGGAGCTGTCCGAGGAGAGCAGGGTGCGCCGCCGCTACGTCGATCTGATCGCCCGGGAGGATGCGCGCGCTATGGTGCGCAAACGCGCCGCCATCACCCACGCCATCCGCGACACCTTGTACCGGCAGGGTTACATCGAAGTGGAGACCCCGCAGCTGCAGCTCGTCCACGGTGGCGCCGCGGCCCGGCCCTTCACCACGCACCTCAACGCCTTCGACATCGACATGAGCCTGCGCATCGCGTTGGAGCTGCACCTCAAACGCACCATGGTCGGCGGCGCGGATCGTGTCTACGAGATGGGGCGGGTGTTCCGCAACGAGGGCATCGATTCGTCGCATTCCGCGGAATTCACGATGCTGGAGGCCTACCAGTCGTGGGGTGATCAGCGGACCATCGCGCAACTGATCCACGACATCATCGTCGCCGCCGCCGACGCCGTCGGTTCCCGGCAGGTCGACACCGACCAGGGAACCATCGACCTCGATGGTCAGTGGCGGTGGCTGCCGTTCTTCGACGGGTTGAGCGAGGCGGCAGGTCGCGAGATCACCGTCGAGACCTCCCTGGAGGAGCTGAGGGCTGTCGCTGACGAACGCGAGGTGGAGTACGACCCGAAGTGGAACGCGGGCAAGTTGTCGCTGGAGCTGTTCGGGGATCTCGTGGAGCCCAGGTTGATCCAGCCGACCTTCGTCCACGACTACCCGTCGCTGGCGCAGCCCCTCGCTCGCCCGCACCGCTCCGAGCCCGGGAAGATCGAGGCCTGGGACCTGATCATCGGAGGCATGGAACGTGGCACCGGTTTCACCGAACTCATTGACCCGGTGATCCAGCGCGACGTGCTGGTGCGCCAGTCCCTCGCTGCAGCCGCCGGGGATCCGGAGGCGATGCAGCTCGACGAGGACTTCCTGGAGGCCCTCGAGTATGGGGCTCCGCCGATGGGTGGAATGGGGCTCGGCATCGACCGCCTGGTGATGCTCCTCAACCCGGGAGCGGGCATCCGGGAGACGATTCTCTACCCCCTGCTGCGTCCCTCCGCGGGCTGAGGAACCGGCGACCTCAGCGGAACACGTTCGACAAGAACCCGCAGAACATCGCCACTCCCCCACCGATCGCGAACCACTGCATTGGAATGTAGAAAAGGGTGTGGATGTTCTTGAGCTGGCTGAGTATCTCGGGGCTCTCCGCAGCGATCAGCTGTTCGACCTGGGCGTAGCCCTCCTCCCTGGAGGCGGGAACCTGGACGCCAGGGGCCATCTGGAACTGGCCCGCATCAACACGGGCGCGCAGCTCGGCGCGTCGCTGTTCCTGCCATTCGGCCACCTTGGTGCGGGGACGTATCACGTTGAGCCATCGCCCGCACAGAAAGCCCAGGGCACCACCAACGAGCGCACCGAGAGCTATGAAGATATTGGCAATCGCGCTCTTGTCTCCATACAGACTCATCGGTAGGGCACCGATAGCGAACGCGGTCAATACAGGGATGCCAGCCCCCAAAAGCCCCCAGCCACGAAAAATGATCATGCCCGAATGGTAAGGGTTTCCCGACCCCGCGGTGAGGAGTTGTGATTCATTCAACAATGCATCAGGTCACGACGTGAAGAAGGATGCGACGAAACCTCCCAGGGTCAGCACCCCGATCCCCAGACCCACCATGTGAAGCGGCACTCCGTAGAGGGAGTGCTGATTGAGCATTTTCGGCGACAGGTCCCGGGCCTCGCGCTCCAGTAGCTTTTCCACCTGCGCGTAGCCCTCCTCCTTGCTGGTGGGGACAGGAGCGCCGGGAGCGATCTGGAACTGTCCCTGATCCACCAGGGAGCACAATTCCACGCGCCGCTGCGCCTTCCATTCCTCCAGTTTGACGAAGGGGCGTTTCTGGTTCAGCCACCGCCCCAGGAACCATGCCCCCACGGCACCCAGAAAGCCCCCGACGAGGGCCAACTTCAGAAACATCGCGTTGGACAGTTTGAGCGACGAAGCGATCGCCAGCATGATGCCGGCTCCTAGAACGGGCAGAACTATGCCCATTCCTCCCCAGCCCCTGTAGATGATCATGCATGAACTTTAGTCAACGGGGGCGACGCTCATCTTCCCTTTGGAAAATCCGGGGCAGACAGCTGTGGTCACTGGTGGCGTTCCCCCGTCAGCATGGTCAGGATCAGGACGTTTTTCTCGGGGGCGTCGGCGGGGCAGTCGACGCGGTGCGTGAGGTGACTGGTCAGGTGCAGCACGACCCCCGGCCCCATCTCCACCACGTCGTCGCCGCAGGTGAACAGCAGCCTGCCCTGCGTGCACTGCACCAGGATGGGGTGCGCCGCCTTGTGGTCGTCGAGGCACTGGCCCGGCGCGAAGTTCATGAGGATGACGTTGGCCCCATCACCCTGGAGTTGCCTGCGCACGCCGGGGCGTGGGCGTGACGGATCGGTATGTGGGGCGGAGGCGACGGAGTCGATCACGGTCATCGCCCCACCGCTGCCCGACACCTCCGGGGCGCCGAAGACGTCAGGGGTGTTGACGGGAACCTGGTTCTGTTCGGCCATGGGATCTCCTTACTGATCAGGCGGGGCGATGCTGGTGGACACGGTACCCGGCGGCGAACATGCCCTTCATGTTGACGCCGGCCAGTGCGCGGTCGAGCTGCTGCGGGTTCGGGGAGACGAACCCGGTGATGGTGTCGACGCCGTGGTCGAACAACACCGGGTTGAGCGGAACCGACGGGCCGACCAGCACGGTGTGGGCGTTGCGTGACAGCTCGATCAGGCGCGGCGCGGTTTTGTTGACGAACGCGGAACCGGAGATGAACACGTAGTCGCATTCGGGCAGGAGGTATTCGCAGGCGGAGTCGGGGTAGTCGCCGGGCTGCGGGTTGCGTTCCAGGCAGATGTACTCCCCCGCCGCTTCGAGGGCCTTCTGGGCGAAGGGGAAATGCCCGATGACCGCCACCTTCTTGCCGGCGACGTCGGTGGCGTAGGGGTCGAAGACCATGCCCCAGTTGATGCCCTGCCCGGTAGAGACGAAGCCGTTCGCCTCCGCGGTTTCCGGACGACTGTGCCAGGAGTTGATGGCGGCCTGCCCGATGGAGGCCTCGGCCAGGTTCCAGCTGCGAATCAGACCCGCGGCTTCGCGCAGCGGGATGCCGTCGAGGGTGACCCCGGGGAAGCTGTCGGGGCGAGTCTTGATGTTCATGGTCCACGCCATGCCGATCCCGCCGGCTGAGTTGATCACCCGGGTCCACTGGGCGCCGACGTTCACCGTGGTGAGGGTCACCTCCTGCGGGATCGCGTCGATCAGTGCGTCGTAGATCTCCCAGGGATGTGCCATGCCGTTCTCCGTCCAACCAAGGTGGGGCTTACCCATCGGAGAGTACACGGCAGATTCCGTCGCCAAAACCCCTTGGCATCATCGGCACCAACCGTTATCATCGTCTCATGACGATGAAAGAGACGGGAACTCCCGCCACCGAGACCGAGATGGCAGCGACGCTGTTTAGGTCCCTCGCCGACCCGAACAGACTGGCCATCGTCAAGCACTTGATGCTGTCGGAGCACCGGGTGGCCGACCTCGTCGGGCACCTGGGACTGGCGCAGTCCACGGTGTCGGCCCACGTGCGGGGGTTGCGGGACAGCGGGCTGCTGACCGCACGGGTGAGGGGCCGCGCCACTTTCTATTCCTTGGCCGAGCCAGAACTAACCACGAATCTTCTGGCAGCCGCCGACGACCTTCTGGTTGCAACCGGTGAGGTCCCTGTCACCTGCGAACCGGAAGTCGAGACATCATGAGCGAACACCACGACCACCACGGTCACGAGCATCACACCACAACCCACGACGAGAACGGTCGCGCAGTCCGCGGGCATGACGATCACGGCCACTCCCACGGGCACAGCCACAATCATGCGCACGGATCGACGAACCGGACCCGCCTGGGGATTGCGCTGGGGATCACCGGGGTGATCTTCGCCGCGGAGGTGGTTGGCGCGATCGTGACGGACAGCCTGGCGCTGCTCGTCGATGCCGGGCACATGCTGACCGACTCCGTCGGCTTGGTGGTGGCGCTCATTGCGGCGACGTTGATGAAACGTCCCCCTTCGGAGCGTCACACGTGGGGATGGCAGCGCGCGGAGGTGTTGTCCGCCGGGGCGCAGTCCGCGATTCTGCTGTGCGTCGGCGGGTACGCCATCTACGAGGGTGTGCTTCGTCTGTTCGCCCCTCCGGAGGTGGAGGCGGGCGGGGTGGCCGTCATCGGTGTGATCGGCCTGCTCGGCAATGTCGCGTCGCTGCTGGTGCTGCTGGGCGGCAAGGACAGCAACCTGAACATGCGTGCCGCTTTCCTGGAGGTGTTGAACGACGCCCTCGGGTCGGTGGCGGTGATCGTCTCCGCCGCGGTGATTGCCGTGACCGGATGGACCCGCGCCGACACCGTCGCCGGGCTTCTTGTGGCAGCACTGATTGTGCCGCGCGCCCTGAAGCTGCTGCGGGAGTCGGGGTCGATCCTGCTGGAGGCTACCCCCACTGAACTGGACCTGGCCAAGGTGAGGCAGCACCTGATGGAAAAGCCTCACGTCAAGGGGGTCCACGATCTCCACGCCTCCACCGTCTCCACCGAACTTCCGGTCCTGACGGCCCATGTGGTGCTGGCCGACGAATGCTTCACCGATGGGCATTCGCAGGAGATCCTCGCCGAAATCCAGGAATGCTTGGTCACGCATCACGAGATCAGCATCGAGCACTGCACCCTGCAGCTGGAATCGGAAAAGGTAGCAGAACGACACAAGGAACACCTGCACGCCTAGAAGGTCGCAGGAGCCTCTGGTGGCGATCCCGAACGCAGGAGTGTCACCAGAGGAAAAGTCTTCGCGAAACACGGACCGGGCATTCTTCCCACACCCCGATTGACCCGACCCCGTCACGCTCAGCCCATAGAATATCCGGGAGATCCGGGCCGCGAGCAACACGATCAGGTCGCACCGCGACTATCACCCTCGGAACGACGCCAATAATGCCGTCAACAGGCTTTCACGTCTCCATGAAGTCCGGTCTTAGAGACCGGAACAATGAGGCTTATTCACAGGCGACGTGTCAACCAGTGAAACCCCTAGTCAGAGCGCGTTTGAGGATGGCTGTGAATAAGCCTTAATGCAAGAAGAAATCATGTCCTACACCCCAGCACAAATGGTCTCAATGAAGTCCGGTCTTAGAGACCGGAACAATGATCATTGCCCTTGCTGATCGCGGCATCATCCCCATGTCTCAATGAAGTCCGGTCTTAGAGACCGGAACAATGGCTCGCCTCGGAAGGCGGTCCTGACAAGGAACTTTACCAACGTCTGCGAGCGCTGCGTCTCGCGGACCCCGGCAGTAACACTCTGTTGAGTTGTCACGGGGTAAAACACCTAGTCAAACCCCTGCGAGCGCTCCCTAGGGGAAACGACACGACCACAGGTCTCGCAGCGGCTCACACCACCACGGGTCCCTCGTCGGGCAATCTACGCGGTACCCCAAGCATACGGATGTCGGCGTCTTGCGGTGTACCGAGGTCGATCACCACCACCGAGTCGTAGGCGAGTGCGATCACATCGCGGATGTCCCGTTCCCACATCGCGAGTTCCGCTTTGCTCAGGTCACACACGAACACCGAATACTGAAGCCACTTCCCGTAGCCCTTCATGAGCTTGAAGGTGGCTCGCAGTCGTTTGGGATCCGATATGTCGTAGGAGATGAGATATCGTCGTCGAGCCATGGGTCACCTCGTCATCAATGGGGTGTAGGAATCCAGTTCTCCCGTGAAGGAAGCCGCCAGCACCCGCGCCTGGAGATCCAGCACCCTCCGATAGGACACCTGATACCCGAACAGCGGATGTTTCAGCTCCATGTCGAGGCGACGTTCGTACGCCTTGATGACGGAGCGTCGTCCGTCCGCGGTCAGAACCACCCCGAGATGTCCCCGCATGAAGCTTTTCTCGTTGATTTCACCGTTGTTGAAACACTGCAACGCCACGGATTCCGCCACGAGAGCGCGGAACTCCTCGGCCAGGTCGAGAGCAAGAGCGGGTCTGCCGTAGCGGGGCTGGTGCAGCACCACACCCCTGCGCCACAATGCCTTGAGCGCCTGGGTGGTGATCTGCACGTTCCCCACAACACACACCTGGGAGACGTCAAGGAGTCGACGCTCAGCCACCGTCTCGCCCTTGACCGCCACCAGCAGTCGGCCACCAGAAACCTTCACCGACGCCCCCTGCGTGTTCACATAAACCGGTCTGGTGGCGGGATTTTTGACGATGATCCGACACGGCTGCCCACTGGAACGTTCGAGCAGATAGTTCGTCTCATCGGGCATGCACAACGGCGCCAGTGAGCAACGAGGACAGCGCGGATCGTTCAGCAACGGCGGGGGCGGAAGTTCCTGCGCAGCCACCTTCCGTGCCAACGCCACCAGCTCCCGCACCTCCGTCTCCGCGTCCGGCCCCACATCGATCGAGGCCCTGTGATGCGATCCCAGATAGGAAATCTCGGCGCGGTTCACCGAATACCCGGCGCGTCGCAACAGCACCGCCTGAGTCAAAACCTGCACCCGGTCGGCGGGCCACATTCCGCCATCGCCGGGGCCGGACCCCTTCTTCATGTCCACAGGACTCGACGATCCGTCCTCGTGATCCACCCGGTCGATGACAGCCGTCACCCCGAGGTCCGGATCCGACAACGCCACCTGAATCGAGGTGAACGGTTTCTCCTCCTCATCGGGTGCGGGCATCCGACCGGAACGCCGATCCGTCGCGTCGTGGGCCACCGAACCCTGGACCGTGTCGTCGCTGTGAGCCCAGCGGCCATCCACCCATTCGAGATGAAACAGCCGCTGGCAGTACACCAACTCGTTCAGCATCCTCGCGGGAACCAGCTGCGGTTCCACCGAGTACTCCCCCCGTTCCGACATGGTTATCGCTCCACCGGGCGGAACAATCCGAAACCGAAATGCGAAAGAGACCCAAGCACCAGAGGCTCCGGACGATCCCCGGGCCCCTTCGGCAGGGGGTCGTCGAAGTCCAGCTGCAGCAGCATTCCGCGGCGACGCTGCGCCATCGATTCGTTCCAACGGTATCGACGGAACCTCACCACGTCCTGATCCTCCCAGTCGGCGAGCAGCGTCACCCTCACTGGCGGCGCGCCCCCGGGGTGACGGAAACCAAGTTCACGTTCCACGAGTTTCTGCGCGAACTCCTCCCGCGGTTTGTTCTGCTTGGGGAAATGGTCGGTCAGGAACGGAGTCACAGAAACCCACGTGGTGGCATCGACGCTGGTGTATTCACGCATCACCGTATCGACGGGACCCATCAGCTGCAGGTGCAGTTCAGCTCCGGAGCGATACCCCTTGGGTGCGTTGCTCCAACGGGGCAGGTACCTCGCCCCGGCCAGCCGGGCAAGCGTGTCGGCAGGTATTCCGTCGGGCACCCACAGCACCAGATCCTCCACCTGCCCCGTCAGCTCACCGCCGGCACCCAGCGTCGGCAGCCACAGCCAGTGGGCATGCCGATGCTGAGGTCCGTCACCGAAAGCGTCGTGGTGTCCGGCCAGCGCCTCGACCCCACTGCCCTGCTCCCGCAGATCCGTGTTCTCCTTCTTGGTGCCGAGGATGCGTCCCCGAAGCCCGTGGGCAGCGAGAATGCCGTCCTCGACACGGAAGGGGGCGGTGGGTTCCAGCCGCCACCGAACGGTCGTGGGCTGAACAACAAGGGAGCCAGACATCAAGCACTCCTTTAAAACCATCCGTCAGCACGTGACGAGACCAATCCCGACTACAGAGGATGCTATCGGATAACAAATAACCCGCGAGTTCAGCACCCAACTCCCGCCACCTCTCCATCCGATTTATAATCGACATGCATCAAAGACACCAGCCATCAAAAAAACCTTTCAAAAAAACTTCAGAAATCACCCAAGATACGGATAGCAGCCAGTAAACCTCTAAACAGATTCAACTTAACCCCTGCGAGACATTTTGCAGCCATCACCAACTCCACCTGGATAGGGATTCAAATGACTATAAGTAATCTCACGAACACCCCGACTCACAGAAAATCTTCCCGATATTTCGCCAATCGAAATTGGACGCCGGAGACGAGGTCTGCTAAATCACGAGCCGCCTCTACCCTCTATTCGATTCCCCCTCCAGCTGGATAAATAACCAGATTCCCGCAAAAACTCGAGAGAGCTGAGATAATTCTCCAGTATAGGGATTATTTTCGCTCTCGCGGGGAATACCGACTCGTTGCCTGCTGCGGCGTGGTGGTTGAGGGATCATCCCCGCTCTCACGGGGAATACGGCCTGCAGTGCACTAATGTTCACCGATCCTCCGGATCATCCCCGCTCTCGCGGGGAATACGCTCCCGGCCGGATCATCTATCTTTAGGTGGGAGGATCATCCCCGCTCTCGCGGGGAATACGTCCTGCGAACCCAAGAACAACACGGTGTCGCAGGGATCATCCCCGCTCTCACGGGGAATACCTCGAGGGATTGAGGGGCGGCTCAAGCCGCCCCGGATCATCCCCGCTCTCGCGGGGAATACAGGTTGCGGATCCGGTCGATGAGGGGCCGGTCCGGATCATCCCTGCTCTCGCGGGGAATACGACCCGGCCCGGAGCGTGGAGGATTGGGACCGGGGATCATCCCCGCTCTCGCGGGGAATACCCGCCGGGGGGTAGCACTCCTTCAGTGGATGCGGGATCATCCCCGCTCTCGCGGGGAATACTCGCCCGTTGATTTCCATTGGTTCACGGCCAACGGATCATCCCCGCTCTCGCGGGGAATACTCGCCCGTTGATTTCCATTGGTTCACGGCCAACGGATCATCCCCGCTCTCGCGGGGAATACCTCATTGAGTTCGGCCTTGTGGTCGGCGGGCAAGGATCATCCCCGCTCTCGCGGGGAATACCTGCTGCGCGGCAGCCACTTCCTTCGCGGCGTGGGATCATCCCCGCTCTCGCGGGGAATACTGGCCTTTTCATCCTCAGTGGTGGGGTTCGGTGGGATCATCCCCGCTCTCGCGGGGAATACTACCGCGGCCTTGGAGAGCGCGACCGTCCGTCAGGATCATCCCCGCTCTCGCGGGGAATACGCGGCCGCCGAGAATCATGCTGCGGCCAATGAGGGATCATCCCCGCTCTCGCGGGGAATACTACCGCGGCCTTGGAGAGCGCGACCGTCCGTCAGGATCATCCCCGCTCTCGCGGGGAATACGCGGCCGCCGAGAATCATGCTGCGGCCAATGAGGGATCATCCCCGCTCTCGCGGGGAATACCCGGCCCGCGACCTCGCATCCCTGTCTCGCAGGGGATCATCCCCGCTCTCGCGGGGAATACCGGTTCGGTGACACGTCGACCGCCAACACAAACGGATCATCCCCGCTCTCGCGGGGAATACGCGAGGTCCTCATCGGTCAGCAGCAGCAGCGACGGATCATCCCCGCTCTCGCGGGGAATACTGCCGCGAATCGGCGGCCTTCGCCGGGGAACAAGGATCATCCCCGCTCTCGCGGGGAATACTGCCGCGAATCGGCGGCCTTCGCCGGGGAACAAGGATCATCCCCGCTCTCGCGGGGAATACAGGAATGGGTTGTTGATGGCTGTCGGTGCTGCCGGATCATCCCCGCTCTCGCGGGGAATACTGCAACCGCTCCATCACCTGAAGTAGCAGTGCGGGATCATCCCCGCTCTCGCGGGGAATACTGATGTCCTCGAGCGACTTGCGGACATGCATGAGGATCATCCCCGCTCTCGCGGGGAATACTCCCGGGAACCAGGTGCCCGAACCGACGCGTACGGATCATCCCCGCTCTCGCGGGGAATACTCACCCGACTCGTCGACGCCCGCACCGATCAACGGATCATCCCCGCTCTCGCGGGGAATACTTTCGTGCTGGTTCGGGTCGTGTCTTCTCCTTGGGATCATCCCCGCTCTCGCGGGGAATACGCGTTGCGGGAGTGGCAGCACGCGGTCGCGTCGGGATCATCCCCGCTCTCGCGGGGAATACGACCGGTTTCGTTTCGGACGTGGCGGGCGGTTGGGATCATCCCCGCTCTCGCGGGGAATACCAGCCACCAGGCCCGGGACCGGCCAGCGTCAGGGGATCATCCCCGCTCTCGCGGGGAATACGCCGACTTCGCGACGGGAAGTAGTGACTGCTGCGGATCATCCCCGCTCTCGCGGGGAATACTGTCCCAAGCCCTCCAAGACGGCGATTACGGGAGGATCATCCCCGCTCTCGCGGGGAATACAGAGCAGCTACTGCCTGCGGTGGCACGACGCCGGGATCATCCCCGCTCTCGCGGGGAATACCTCAGGGCGCGAAGCTGAGGTCGCAGAAACACAGGATCATCCCCGCTCTCGCGGGGAATACCAGGAAACCGAGGCCGAGGAAGTGATGGTGGTAGGATCATCCCCGCTCTCGCGGGGAATACGCTGCCGAGGCTGCACGAGGATTGCTGGGACGGGGATCATCCCCGCTCTCGCGGGGAATACGTTTTCCGGTTTCACAACTTAGGTTGCCCTAAGGGATCATCCCCGCTCTCGCGGGGAATACGAGGTGCCGGTGAATGCGCTTCTTGGCAGGAAGGGATCATCCCCGCTCTCGCGGGGAATACACGGGCGTGGGGCATTCGACGCCCCAGCCGAGGGGATCATCCCCGCTCTCGCGGGGAATACACCGACGGAAGATACCAGCTCGCCCTCGACGCCGGATCATCCCCGCTCTCGCGGGGAATACGTTTCCCGGTTTCACAACTTAGGTTGCCCTAAGGGATCATCCCCGCTCTCGCGGGGAATACAAGGCTAGACTTTGTGGTTGCTACGGCCCGGGCGGATCATCCCCGCTCTCGCGGGGAATACTTTGTTGTTCCGAGGAACGAAAGTCCATAAGAGGGATCATCCCCGCTCTCGCGGGGAATACGGTCGGCCAGTGAGATTGATAAGACGGTAGTTGGGATCATCCCCGCTCTCGCGGGGAATACTCCGTTGCAGTGCATATGCACATCCGAGCGACCGGATCATCCCCGCTCTCGCGGGGAATACGCCGCCTCGTCGGAAGGGAAAATGCCGGCGGGGGGATCATCCCCGCTCTCGCGGGGAATACTTTGTTCCTTACTTCGTAACGCGGGTGCCGTCGGGATCATCCCCGCTCTCGCGGGGAATACTCCCCCCCTGCCAACCCCAGTTCTAGGTAGAGGGGATCATCCCCGCTCTCGCGGGGAATACTGTCCCGCATGACAATCCGCGCCATCCTTGGCCGGATCATCCCCGCTCTCGCGGGGAATACACGCGATGAACCACTCGCCGGCCGAGTGAGTTCGGATCATCCCCGCTCTCGCGGGGAATACTAGAGGAAGGTGTCTGTCCAGTCGGGTTCCCCCGGATCATCCCCGCTCTCGCGGGGAATACGGTCGAGGTGGATCACCCGCCTCGCTGTCGGCAGGATCATCCCCGCTCTCGCGGGGAATACCGCCCATCAACGGTGAAGAAACCGGCGTTGTTGGGATCATCCCCGCTCTCGCGGGGAATACAGCGCAGGGAGGCCATCGCTGAGCTGTTTCGGAGGATCATCCCCGCTCTCGCGGGGAATACCAGGCGTTCCACCGTTACAGCCTCAACAACCTGGGATCATCCCCGCTCTCGCGGGGAATACCCAGCGATGGCTTCAGTCGATGAACTCCGGCCCGGATCATCCCCGCTCTCGCGGGGAATACGTCGTAGAAGGCATCCCCTAATTGGACGCTGAGGGATCATCCCCGCTCTCGCGGGGAATACCTCGCCGGGCAACAACTCCATGCCGTCGAGGATGGATCATCCCCGCTCTCGCGGGGAATACTTTGGTGGCCCCAGTGCGATACTCGGCCCGCTCGGATCATCCCCGCTCTCGCGGGGAATACACATACCGTGTCAAAGTAAGTTGGAGTTCCTTCGGATCATCCCCGCTCTCGCGGGGAATACGTGTACCTCCTGACCGTGCGGAACGGGAACAGCGGATCATCCCCGCTCTCGCGGGGAATACCTTTTGTTGGTGAATTGAGTCTTACAGGACAGGGGATCATCCCCGCTCTCGCGGGGAATACTTCTGGAGTAAGCTGTCGCAACAGTCTTTTCCCGGATCATCCCCGCTCTCGCGGGGAATACCCCTTCGACCTGCCCTACTCGCTGGGTTACGCCGGATCATCCCCGCTCTCGCGGGGAATACCTATTACCCGTCCTCGGTCTTCCTCGTCCAGAAGGATCATCCCCGCTCTCGCGGGGAATACGAGCATGGCGATGGTGGGGGCTATCTGGAAGCCGGATCATCCCCGCTCTCGCGGGGAATACCGTTTCGTCGATCCCGACGAAGCCGCCGCATCCGGATCATCCCCGCTCTCGCGGGGAATACGTACACGCCGGCTCGCAGCAAACGATCAACCCGTGGATCATCCCCGCTCTCGCGGGGAATACCACCTTCACCGAAGAAACAAGAGCCGGCCATGGGGATCATCCCCGCTCTCGCGGGGAATACTACGTATTGCCTGGGACAAACCAGCCGCCACGCGGATCATCCCCGCTCTCGCGGGGAATACGGAGTGGCTGTTCAATGATGATGCGGTTGGAACGGATCATCCCCGCTCTCGCGGGGAATACATCCTACGGCTGCCCATGTGGATCACGTTCATAGGATCATCCCCGCTCTCGCGGGGAATACCTTCAACCGCCACTCGTGGCCGGTGTCAACATCGGATCATCCCCGCTCTCGCGGGGAATACTCAACCTCCCTCAACGCCATGTCCTTTTGGGTGGGATCATCCCCGCTCTCGCGGGGAATACGACGGCGTCCCCATTCCCTGGTCCTACGGCTAGGGATCATCCCCGCTCTCGCGGGGAATACGCAGATGTATACAAACTTGTTATTGACGCTAAGGGATCATCCCCGCTCTCGCGGGGAATACAACCAAACGCTAGCCTAGCTAGCAAAGCTATCAGGATCATCCCCGCTCTCGCGGGGAATACCTGGGATCCAGTGGGAGGGGGGGGTGTAAGGAGGATCATCCCCGCTCTCGCGGGGAATACTGTTGCCCATGATCAGTCCTTATGGCGGCAGCGGGGATCATCCCCGCTCTCGCGGGGAATACTTGATAGATAGGAGACACGTTATGGCCAGCACGGGATCATCCCCGCTCTCGCGGGGAATACTTCCGGCGACATGCGCGGCGCATAACACCTGACGGATCATCCCCGCTCTCGCGGGGAATACGTGGCCCTTCCGGCACGAGTGAACTGGGATGTAGGATCATCCCCGCTCTCGCGGGGAATACAAATCACTAGAGAAGGAGGAACCATGAAAAATCGGATCATCCCCGCTCTCGCGGGGAATACGTGGCAAAGATTGGAGCGAATAGAATCGCCTTCGGATCATCCCCGCTCTCGCGGGGAATACAAATTTCGGGAACAGTCCTGTAAATCTGGCGGGGGATCATCCCCGCTCTCGCGGGGAATACACAAAATGAACATTCTCACCCAGCTTCTCTCACGGATCATCCCCGCTCTCGCGGGGAATACGTGATGCTGGCAGGCAGGAACCGCCGCAATTCGGGATCATCCCCGCTCTCGCGGGGAATACTCACCCGAAGGCTCCGCAACCCAGCCGAAAAACGGATCATCCCCGCTCTCGCGGGGAATACCCGCTCAGCCGAATCATAGGCAACCTGGCCATCGGATCATCCCCGCTCTCGCGGGGAATACGCAAAGGACCGCAGCACGGCGGCGGCCCGGAGAGGATCATCCCCGCTCTCGCGGGGAATACGCGTTGATCCACCAATCGTAAAGGCTCTTCTTGGGATCATCCCCGCTCTCGCGGGGAATACTTCCGGAATTCACGCACGTTCGAGTAGTTAGCAGGATCATCCCCGCTCTCGCGGGGAATACGAGGACACTTACGGGTCTATCCCGGCACTTAACGGATCATCCCCGCTCTCGCGGGGAATACTTGGTCCAGGAGGACCTTGAGGTCCAGCGGGTCCGGATCATCCCCGCTCTCGCGGGGAATACGGCGACAGCTCTACTCGGCGATCGAGAACGGTCGGATCATCCCCGCTCTCGCGGGGAATACCGCAGTGTCCATAGCGCTGTACGCTGCGCTCGAGGATCATCCCCGCTCTCGCGGGGAATACCAGCCTTGTCCAGATCGACTTCACCCACTGTGGGGATCATCCCCGCTCTCGCGGGGAATACTCTTCAGCGATACTTGAAATGGTGGGCAGCTCGGGATCATCCCCGCTCTCGCGGGGAATACTGAACCGCCTTCCAATCGGTGTTCGGATGAGTCGGATCATCCCCGCTCTCGCGGGGAATACAGGCTCTCTGATGATGGGAGTTAAGGTTACCGGGGATCATCCCCGCTCTCGCGGGGAATACATTACTGATCTTATACACCTCATCCATGAGGTAGGATCATCCCCGCTCTCGCGGGGAATACTGTAGTTTGGTGTTAACCTCTGGGAGATTAGGGGGATCATCCCCGCTCTCGCGGGGAATACCAAGTACATCATGGAGCATCTGCCACTAAGCCAGGATCATCCCCGCTCTCGCGGGGAATACCCAGGCCGGGGTCAACCAGGCCATCCTGCAGGAGGATCATCCCCGCTCTCGCGGGGAATACACGGTCACCCCTGGAAACGTTACGGACTATGACGGATCATCCCCGCTCTCGCGGGGAATACTCTTGTGGGCTGGCCTGCCCTCCGACCAGCACGGGATCATCCCCGCTCTCGCGGGGAATACCAGGAAGAACCATCCATGCGGAGATCTCAGCTCGGATCATCCCCGCTCTCGCGGGGAATACCCTCGACGATAGACTCTAGGCGGTCTACCACCGGGATCATCCCCGCTCTCGCGGGGAATACCGCCCTCTGAACCGGCCTTATCAGTCGCCCCAGGGATCATCCCCGCTCTCGCGGGGAATACCAGAGGGTCATGCTCGGCAGAGCCAGTCTCAGGGGGATCATCCCCGCTCTCGCGGGGAATACGGAAGAGTATCCCGGAATGTCCGGCGATCGAACGGATCATCCCCGCTCTCGCGGGGAATACGTCGTCGTCGGCCTCGCTGGAGTGGTGGCGACAGGATCATCCCCGCTCTCGCGGGGAATACGAACTTACGGAGTAGACTCTCCGCACCCAGCAAGGATCATCCCCGCTCTCGCGGGGAATACTGTCTGGTGTCGACCGAAATATCCATCGAATCAGGATCATCCCCGCTCTCGCGGGGAATACACTCCCGAGGAAGCCCCATGGCCCAGCCACTTGGGATCATCCCCGCTCTCGCGGGGAATACTAAATCGACACCTAACCTCTATCGGTGAGAGAAGGATCATCCCCGCTCTCGCGGGGAATACTCTAGAATGGGCGTACCGCCAGCCCTCTCACCGGGATCATCCCCGCTCTCGCGGGGAATACTCGGCGTTCTTGGTGCCCTTTTGACGGGCTTGGGGATCATCCCCGCTCTCGCGGGGAATACACTTGTTGACAAGGGATTTTATCAGCTGGACCTGTCGGATCTTGGGAACCCCCTCCTCGCACGTCTCCGCTTCTCGAAGTCACTCGCCCCGCGTCTGCGGCGACCGCCCTCCTGGCGACGTGAGTCGTCTGGCTCGTCGCCTGAAGGACCTGGGCGGACCATCAGGGTTAGCCCCTCATAATCGACTGGCACCCATGGATCACCCCATGTCAGGAAGGACATTCCTTGCTCGTTCCTGGCGCGGAACACCATGATTGCCCGCCCGGTTCCCATCGTCTCGGTAACAATCTGCCACAGCCTTTCCCGGACCCGCGCGCTGAGATTACCCACGAACACACCTGGTGAGATCTGCAGCAACCACCGAGTCACGTGACCACGCAACCCATCCGGCACAGCTGACAGAACCAAAACAACCATCAGCACTCACCACTCGGCATAGGAGACGCCGGCCGCAACCGTTCCCAGAAGATCATCCCAAAGATGCAGGTCATCGACGATCAAGTCCTCATCATCATCCTCCGGAGAAGCACCTCCCCTGCTCAGCAGCTCCTTGATGTCGCGAACAGCCTGTTCCAAGATTCTGCTTTCCCTGATGGCATCCCGCATCCGTCGCCGAGCTTCGGTACCAACTCCCACCTCCGGGTTCTCCAAGGCGACATCAAAGGCAACGGGTATGGAGAGATCAGCCTTGTACAGATCAGCGATGTCATACACGAAAGAACGGTAATTACCGGTATGGACAAAACCCAAACCCGGGGCGCACCCCAGCGCAACTATCACTGCATGAATCAGCCCATACAGCGCAGAATTTGATGCAGACAAGGCTTGATTGATCAGAGAGGAATTGTCGAAATTGTTCGGATCGTATTCGCGACCGTCCCACGGCACCCCGGTACGTTTGGAGCTTCGTCGATACAGCCTCCTGACCCGGGCTCCCTCACGACCCCGGAGCTGCTGAATACTCAGGCTTCCAACGTTCTCGCCCTGGAATCGCATGAGATACATCTGTCTAGCCACCGAAGCCCGCAGAACCGGGTCGCTCACGGCCTTGGCCTGCGCCTCCAACAAACGGGAGGACCTCGACGGCGGAACGCCGTGAGCGTAGTAACGCACACCATTCTCCCCCACCCACACCGTGGTGGCGCCGCTCTCCGACAAGACAGACATGGCACTATGAGTGACACGTACCCCCGGCCCGATCATCAAGACGGACAACGCAGCCGCTGGAACATGGGCCACGCCTCTGGCGTCAGTCACGGTGATCGCGTTGGAGTCCCGATGCACCGTGCACCTTTCCACATACAAGAAGGTGAGGCGGTCCCGGATCCGAACCAGGTCTTTCGGAGCCGGAGGCCGCGCTCCCGGTATGTCCCTCATGGCCGTGCCAACGTCAACAGGCCAGCACCGTAGCCCTTGGCCCTACCGATTCCATTGGCGAGTGCCGACCGCAAAGCCCGCGGATCGGTCACTTTGAGAGTCCCCTGGAAGGTCGCCAACTTGAGGGTGACAGGACGTTTGTCCTCGCCCTTCACCCGGACGAAGTTCTCGACACGCCGATCCACCAGGGAAACCAGCAGATTCTTTCCGTCCACTCGTTCTCCTGCCTTGTTTTCGAGAACCGGCAGGTCCCCTCCAACCTCAGCAGACATCGGGATCTGGAATCCGTTTGCCTCCGCACGATCCAGCAACCATTGCGTCTGCTGAGCCACGGTGACGTGCCCCAGGAGCCGTTTCCTGCCGTCATTGTCCGTGCGGCGATAGGTCGGGTTCACCGTTATGCGGAACCCCCACACCTGGTTTTCCTCCAACGTGGCCAGGAAATCGTCGAGTTTCTTCACCACAACCCCTCCCTCGGTCTCGTATCCCGCCTGTTCGACGAGACCAGCAGGATCGGGGGCCGCCGGCGAGGAAATGTAGAGACAGAGCCCAGGACTCACGTCCGTGCCTGCGCTTCTGCTGGCCTGGCGGTTGTCGTTTGGCCTGTCCAGCCGCCACAGCACCCTGCCCCCACCTTCTGTGTGGAGAACTCCCGGGGGGAAGCTGGTGAGAACGGCCGCATGCAGCCTTTGAAGAGATGACACCAGGTGCCGGCAACCGCGACGGTATGGGTTCAGGTACACACGTGTGAGATACATCAGATCACCGCCATGGGATCGTGACCGCCGGACCTCGGGACCGGCGATTCCTTGGGTTTTTCATACTGCGGATTGTGGATCGTCACCCTTGTTTCATCGACCGAACGCAGCCCGTAGAGGCGCCGTGTGGAGTCAAAGCTCACGGGTACGTCCTGCAGGCTGTGGGAGGACGATGACGGCTCATCTTCCGGAAGAATTCCTTTGTCGGCCACCACCCGCAGGGAAATGTGTTCTTCCCACTTCTTCTGCTGCTGCCAGAAACGAGCAGCCTGCCACGGCAGCTGAGTGATGATCTCCCACGCCCTGCCCTCGTGTACCTGCAGGAACAAGGGCATGGTCGGGGGACAGGACCGTCTTCCCAGATAGAGCGGGAAAACCGGTCGTCGGAGGGCCTCGGCCAGCCCCTCGATGAGCTCTGCCGGCCCCTCGACGAATGCCACGAAAACCGCATCCGCCCGGTAGAAACGATCCGAGAGGGGCATGGAGGTTCCTTCACGGTGTGCCGTGTGAAAATCACGCAGCAGCTCACCGGGCTGATCCACACGCGCCGCCATCCTCAGATTCGCGAGATCCTCAATGGGATCGGTGCGGCGTCTCCCCTGAGCAGCTGCGAGCAGTCCCACAATGCCGCTCTTCGTTGGGAAGGCCTCCGTGGAGCGTCGAGTGAAACGGCTGGAGGAGCCCCATGCCTGCATGGGGCCTGCCAGCCTGAGTACGAGGACCTTGCTCATCGAGCGTCCCGAAGCGCCGTGACCGTTGCCTCACCCAGGTCCACCAGCGGGACACGCTCCCCGAGGGCCTCGATTCCCTGGGCGCGCGCGACCGTCCAAGCGACGAGAGACTTCTCGGGCAGCAGGCCGCTGCCCTCGCGCAGTTCCTTCTCGAAACCGACGAATTCTTTCACGGCCGGCTCGACGAAACCCTTCTGGTCAGCCACGATGGGACTCTCGAAGGCGCCGACCAGGTTGATCGGCTGATCGTCCCGCAGCTGCACCAGAACCGCGTCGGGCAACGTACGGTTCGCGAAAGTGGTGATCTTCCCGGTGGGCATGGAACGCACGAAACTGTCGATGAAGACCTTCACGGCCTCCTCAGCCACCTGTTCGGAACCCAGGTTTTCCTTGAGCAGCTCGAGGTTGATGGTCGCGTAGCGGTAAAGCGTCGCCGATGCGAACTCGATGGAACCGATCATGCCCGCGCCCTCATCCGCCTCGTCGTCGGCGTTCTTCGCGTCATCCACGGCGGTGTAGTAGTCGAACTCCGACTCGACGGCCCCCACTCCCAGAGCATGCGCCACCTGGCAGGCGGCATCGACGTTGAGGCTGTTGGGTTCCGCCACCATTCGCCCGAAGAGAGCAATATCGACGGAGTGATCGACATCGGCCAGGTTCTTGGGTTTGAGTTCCTTGAACGCCTTCTTCGGGTCGTCGGCGTGGGCGACGGAGACGATGGCGTCCGCCACGTGGTCGACCTGCTTGGCGGAGAGGAACACCAGGAATCCGGCTTCCTTGAGCTGCTCGTCGGTCATCGCTTCGGATTTGTTGCGACGAGGTTTCTTCAGTTTGAAACCCATCTCGGTGAGTGCCATCTCAGCCAAGCCTGCAGCGGTCTCAGCCAATGCCGGATCACGCTGGACGACAGCGTCCCTCAACACCTCGACGACCCGCTTGGTGCGGATTCCCCGGTTTCCTTCCGGCAGGGAATCGATAAAGTCCTGACGGGTGGCCCGCTTCACGGCCTGGGAGGAGACCCGCATGCGGCGAACGCCGCCGAAGGTGGCCGATTTCGGGGCTCCGGTGTCATCCCTGTTCGGGTTGGACGGAGGGAGGGTCTGCAGGACGTGAATGTCGACGAAACGTGCCATGGAAGTGGTTCCTTTCAAATTAGTTGGGTTCGGGGATAGAGGTTGTGGTGGAGGAGCCGGTTTGTTCCTCATCGGCCGGGGTCCGAGCGAAATCACGGCCCCACTGACGCAACACGCCCGCGCGGCGCTCCGGTTTCTGCCAGTTGTAAAGGTCCGCCGCGAAACGTCCGTAGTCCATCGGGATTTCCGCGCTGCCGAGCATGCTGACCAGGCCCCGCGCGTGCACGGTCAAGGATTCGAAGGTGGGGGCGGCGATCATGGCGCACAATCGCTTGTAGACGGGATGCTCCTCAGCTCGCTCACGACCTCCCATGTCGGCGTGAGCCAGTCTGCGAACGGAAGCGCCGATGGTGCGTTCGTGTTTCCATGTGCTGTTCATGGGAGCGTCGTTCGATCCTTGGTGCAGGGCCCACAGCGTGAGCGCGGTGTGCACGGCACGCTCCCCCACGGTTGGTTTCTGTCCCAGTTCTTTCTCCGACCCGCTGTCGAGGGTGTAGGACCAGATGGCGGGCACGTCCCCGACCTCCCGTCCGGCGGCGGAACGCAGGTGGGCGCGGGCGGCCACCGCGGCCGAATCGTTTTTCTGTCGCATTCTGATCACGCTGCGCACTCGTTTCTTGACGTCGTCTGCTGAGCGCAGGGGACCGTTCCAGTCCACGTTCTCGGATTCATCGGTCGGGGTGGCATCCACGGTATCCGCGGTCACTTGTTCTCTCCTTTCATGGAGTTGGTGGGTGGCAGTGTTTTGTTCAGCTCCTTGTTGAAAAAGTTCTCGGCGATTCCGCTGCTCATGTAGGTCTTGCCAGTGTTCCGCCCCGTGGTCGCGGAGCGGGGGGCGGATGCGATCAGCTCACCGGCGACCTGTTTCGCTATTCTCCGGGCGGTCTCAGTCCACTCCCGCTGCTTGTTCTCGACATCGCTATTCCCGTCGAGTGACGCCAGCCAGGAGCGGAACGGATCATCGATCTGCGCGAAGAACCTCTCCTTGGCTCGTTTCTGGGCGCCCTCGCCTGCGCCGTCCCCGCTTTCCCCGGCCGCCCTGGAGAGGTTGGCACCCAGGATTCCGACGGCCTTGGCAACCTCTTCGACGTTATCAACCTGCTTCGTCACCAAGTAGGCGAGTGCCTTGCCCTCCTCCTCCAACAGAACCTTCGCCAAGGTCATCTGGTCATGGTAGAGATCCTTGATGGACGCTTCCTTCTTGCCATAGGTCATTCCGACGGCCTCGAGTCGGATGCGCGCCGGGAAATCCAGCTCCAAGGTTTTCAAATGCGTCTGGAAGAGCAGGGTGGCGGACTGCTGGAACTTTTGCTGCTCACGCTTGTCGAAGCCGGGGATTTTCTCGTTCACCGGCAGGGTGGATGGCAGGTTCCGCCAGAAGGCCCGTCCCGGCTCGTGCTTGGCGGGCATGTAGACGTGTTCCTTGAACTTCTTGGACTGTGAGTCGGAGTATCGCCACAGGCTCATGGGTTCGAAGCGCTGCATGTTCTGCGGCCCCAGCTTGTCGCCCTGGGCCAGGAGCACCCCGGTCACGCCATCGCGGTCGCCGTGCAGGCGCATCCGCCGGGAATGCCAGGTGAGCAGCCTAGGAATGCCGATCCCGTTCGGGTCCGGATTGCCTTCCCTGCTGTAGTCGCGCCGCGCCGCGGTTTCCACCGCCTCCGATTCCCACGTGCAGGCCGCCTCGTCGCTCTGTGAGGATGGTCCCTGAAGGCACACCGTATCCGCGACGACCAGGTTCAACATCAAAGTCTCCTTGAGGTTGTCGCCCCGGAGCCAGACGGTGCCGGTCTGCCCGCACCACGCAGGGCCTATGGAATATCCCTTGCCGTCTTTCATCCCATCGTCGCCGACGGCGCCCGAGTGTATGCCGGAGGGATCGTATGCCTGCGCGTGGATCACCCAGACAGCCGCTTCCGCGGGGGTGATGCGTTTCAGGGCCCGTCCGTTACGGGTGGTGAAGAGCTGTCGCTTGCGGTCCGGGACGTCCGCGACGATCTTCTCCAGCCCGGACACCGCACCCTTCGGCGTGCGCAGATCCGGAGCCTGCATGAACGGATACCTTCCACCGAACAGGTAGAAGCGGTCACGCCACTTCTCCAGATAGGCACGGATCGCATCCACCGGCAAACCCGCACTCCGCAGGTTTTTCCAGTCTTTCTTATTCGCCAACGGCACCACCCGGTAGCAGATGGCCAAGAGCACACGTTGGATGGCGATCTTCTGCGTCGGCAGCTCGCAGGCGAGATCCTCGATGTCGTGGGCGCGCTCGAATGCCCCGAGGATTCCCACCTTTTCCACGCCACCGTCCGTGAGCAGGACGGGGATCCACTCCTCGTCCAGCAGGTTGTAGTCACATTCGGTCAAGTTCCTGCACCTCCAGCCCTTTCTCCTGGGTGTATACGAGTTTGCGGTTGTGTAGTTCTGTCTCCAGGCGAGTCGAGTACGCGTCCACACGGCTCATCGGGAGAATCAGCTCGCCCCTGAACAGGGGGTGTTCGAGCCACTCCCAGTTCCGGGTGATTTCACAATCCCAGATGGCACTGACAATTTTTTCGATGGTCTCGTCAAGAGAATCGCCCTTATCCCTAAAAGACCACGGCGGCAATGAGATGCTCCAGGATCGCACCCGCCTCACCTGCTCGGCACTGGGCCAGGTTCCGACGTCCAGGGCCACCGGAATGCCGTCCTCATCCTCCAACCACGGAGGAATGACCGGGACGTTTCCCATCGAGGGATCCAAAGGCACGATGAGCACGGGAATCTGATCTTCCGTGTCCCGCACCGCCGCCTGCGCGTAAATGCCCTCCTTGTTTAGACCCTCCTCCCCTGTCGCCGCGTCCCCGGCGAACGAGGACACCAAGGCGTCTGCTTCCCACGTCGGCAGCTCGCTGCCACCCAGGAAGTAGTGATGTGCCTTGTCGATCGACCTGCGGTTCTCGACGCCCTGTTTCTCCCGGGCCTTCTCGACGGTTTCTGCCCACGATTGCGGACCGACTTCCTTCGTCGAGTAGGCAAGCTGCGTGTAGGCCGCGTAGTCGCCGGGTTCCTCGACCACCAATCCGTCGGGGTGCTCGGCCAGGACACCGAGGAATCTGAGAAGCGGATACGCCCCGTAGACGACCTCGCTGCCACGCCCGTAACTCCACGGCGAGGCGCCGCGGTCGGTGACGATGACGTGGCAGACGGCCTCCTCCAACCCAGCCGGTCTTCTCCGCCCCAGGTGCCTGTGCAGGCGCCCTATCCGTTGCAACACGAGGTCCATGGGGGCCGGATCGGTGATCATCACGTCGAAATCGACATCCAGGCTCTGTTCGATGACCTGGGTGGCGACCACGATGTGCCGCCCGGGACGGTTGGAACCATCCTTGCCGAAGAGGCGCAGCATCCTTTTGTCGCGTTCCACCCGATCGCAGGCCAGGAAACGCGAGTGCAGCAGCGTGACCTCATCGGTGCCGAACCTCTGCGCCAGGACATCGTAGGTTTCCTGGGCTGCCCTGACCGTGTTGCGTATGACGACGGCGCAGCCGCCTTTTCTTGTTTTCTCCCGCAAGAGGTCCACCACGGAGTTCTCGTCAACCACATCGAGCGGGACGATTCGTTTGGGTGTGTGAACACCGCCCCCCGAGACCACCTCGCGGTGAATGGTGCGGCCCTCCTCGCCCACTGTGGTGATCACCGGGTACCCGATATCGCCGTCCAGGCCGGAATCGTCACCCAGTTCGCCGTGGGTGCGTCCGCGGCGGTAGGCGGCGACGAGGCCCCGCCGGCGATCCGACGGGAGCGTGGCCGAGAGCAGCACGACGGGTACCCGGTACAGCCCGAGCCAGGTGAGTGCCGTCTCCAGGTACACCTCCATGTAAGTGTCGGCGGCGTGCACCTCGTCGATGATCACCACCTTGCCCATCAACCCCAGGTGACGCATCAGGACGTGTCGCGATTTCAGGGCGGCCAGTAGCACCTGATCGATCGTCCCTACGACGACCGGCGACAGGGTGGCGCGCCATCGAAGCGCCATCCATCTGCTGGCCAGAAGGCCGTTCTCCCTGCCGCCACCCGATTCGTCGTCGTACACCTGCATGGGGGTTTGTCGCCTACCGAAAAGCGAGAGGAAACCTTCGTTGAGGTCGTTCTTGCCGTGCGCCAGATGGATACCGATTTCTTGGGGGCTGTCCTTCAGAATGGATTTCAGCCAAGCTACGGAACGGGCATACATGGCATCGGTGGTGGCCTGCGTGGGAAGGGCAATCATCACCCCTTGCAGCCCGCGTTTCCGCATCAGTCCCTCGGCGACGGCGAAGGCCAGTTCGGTCTTTCCCGATCCCGGAGGGGCCTCGACGATCATGAGGTCCGGGTCTTCGTCGTTGACGATCTCGACCGCTCGTTGCTGGGCTCTGGTCGGCTGCATCTCGGGGCCCCAGCCGAACCTGTGGCGATAGTGGTCGCGAGGGTTCGTCTCCTCGCGCCTCGGGGCTCTCACGGGGGGAAGCACTTTCGCCAGCGACCATCCTCGCTCCACTCTTTGCCGCTGTTCCGCCGGGTTCAATGGCTCCCGGCGCTCCTCCTGGGGAAGGAGGGGGAAGTAGTCCTCGTTCGACGCGATCCAGTCCGCCATGACGACCACCGAGGAATAGGCGGCGGCCACGCTGATCGGCAGTTCGGGCAGCGCCGTCTCAGCACAGTTCTCGATAGGGAAACCAGACCGACGGGCCATCCACCAGATAATCTCCTGCCTGGATTCGTGCCAGCGGGGTTCGCTTCCCAAGCAACCGTCCCCGTTCTCATATTCCTCACGAGCCGCCCCGAGCACCGCCGGGTTCGGGTAACGGCCATGGTGGACGCCGACGATGACACCCCACTGGGCGGCGCGCTCTCTCTCGCCGCCGCCGGCCGCCACGGCATCCACCAGCGCGAACTGGCTGGCGAATCCGTGCGGAAGATGCTCGCGGTTTTGCACGTCCCTCTTCTCCGGGACGGGCAGGCCGAGTTCACGGACGAACTCCGCGAGTCCGGTGTGCTGGCAGCAGAAGTGAAGCGAGATCTTCCCGACGTCGTGAACACCCGCCAGGAAAACCAGTGCGGCTCGCGCCTTGGACGTGTCACCGTCCCAGACCAACGCCAGGAGCCGACGGTGATGCTCCGACAGGTAGTGGTCGAAGAGCAGCCCCGCGACATCGGCAGCATCCATCAGGTGCTGACTCACGGACAGCCAGGTCGTCGGATCCGATTTGCCGCTCTTGGCCCAGAAGGAAAGCGTCAGCTCCGAGAGAGCAGCTCCGGTCAGGTCCGGTTGCGGATCAAGAAAAGACGGAGATTTCAGGTCTTTGAGTTCGGGGGCAGGACCCCCCGGGCACGGGCGTGCCATTATATTTCTTCCCTCCCTTGGGAAAACTAATAAAAACTGCAACCACAAGAGGAAAGCGGCATGATGCACGCCAACCATCAGGCGCCGATCAGGCTATCCGACAGGCAACAACAACCCATCGAAATATCCCAACGACACATCCGAAGCGTCTTCAAACCACTTCTCCGCTCGCGGCTTTCAGCATTGTAGTGATATTTCTCCCAGGACGACGCCCGGGATCAGACAACATGGCACCGAATCCAGCCTCGCGAGGGACCGAAGGGCCTCGTCCTGACGACCTCAACCAGGCCCCCTACCTCACATGCAAGTGATGCGATACCAACCCGTCAGGTTTCGCGACTACAACTGTGGGTCGCGAAACAGGCTGGCGAAATCGGTCAGCAGCAGGTCTGAGATTCGTTCCTGATCCCATGTAATGCCCGGATCGGGCTCGATGTACGAAAAGATTCCGTTTGTCGACACAAAAGTCTGCGGACTCCATTGGCGCGGTTCCGACATACCGAATGCCCGGAGCCGCATGGTCTCCGCCGTGACGGTCGTGTCGTATTGGGCGCGAATCAGGAAACCCGTGAAGGCGGCACCTGCCGCCTCGGACATCTGTCGAAAACCGGAGGGGCCCGCCAGGGGGGCGCGCAGACGGTATCCCGCAAATGCCGCGAACTGCCCGTACAGCTGGGCGCGAGCTTCGATGCGTCTCTGATCGGACACGCGCAGTGCCGCGGTAACGGAGGCGCGAAGTTCGGGATCGGTCAGCGAGGAGGACGCGGCACTGAGGGCCGTGTGCAGATGCCAGCTCGGTGATTGCAGGATGCTTTCGAAATCACCTTTGACGAGCGTCCGGGTCAGGTCGACGATCAGGTTCCGACGCCCTTGAGGTGTGGCTAGCGTTGATCCATCACCGACCATGTCCGCGACGATGGCCGGAACCTCGGCCACGAAATCGGAGGCGAGGTGCAGCCCCTTGGCCAGCTCCACGAGGACGGCATTCCCGAAAGCCTCCTTGGTCGACCATTGGCGATACGCGGTGGCTCGTGCCACGTGCGCCCGTTTGATGGCTTCCTCGAAGTTGAGCCTCCCAAGTCCCGTATCCAAACCGACCTCGGAGACGATCTCGACTCCAGCAGCGAGAAGCCGTTCCCTCACCCCCAGAGCCGAGGAGCCATCGGGCAGGGACCGTTTCCCCCTCCTCCGAGGATTGTTCTGCGCCCTGCTCACAGGCTCCCATCCTCCTTCTGAAACGCCCCGCTTTGCACTCCGACTCGTCGCACGATATCGTATTTGATACACAATGTCTCATTTAGGAGTGGGTATGTATCCAGACGGGGAGGCGTCACCGCACGCGTGCACACGCCGCACACTGATCCACACTTCACTGGGCCTTGGCGCAGGCGCCACCCTCGCCGTCGTGGGCCTGTCGGGATGCAGCATGGAGCGCAGTGGCGACGGCGGCACCCAGCGCGTCCAGAAATCCGATGTACCCGTAGGCGGTGGAGCCCTGGTCGGCTGGTACGTGGTGACACAGCCGGCAGCAGGAACCTTCCACGCCTACTACGCGGCCTGCCCCCACGCCGGAGTGAAGGTCAGCCGCATCGAGGGGCAGGACATCGTCTGCGACAGTCACGGCGCCCGATTCAGCACAGACAGCGGAGCCGTACTCAAAGGCCCCGCGAAAAAGTCCCTCACCCCTGCCCCATTCACCACGGATGGCGACGTCCTAGTCATCAGCATGCCCAAGGACAAGCAATAAGCGCACGCGTCATCGTCGAGCCATAGCCCGACGACACGTCGCACAACACCCACGCCACAGGCTGGCCCGCCTCATCTTGAATGAGTGAGTACTCACTCATACACTGGTGCGTCGTGATGACCCGTGCCCGACCTCTTCCACCCGCCGAACGACGGGCGTCGCTGATTGCCGCGACCCGCCAGTTGATCCTGGACCACGGTCCGGACGTGACCACCCGGCAGGTGGCGGAGGCCGCCAAGGTGGCCGAGGGAACCCTGTTCAGGGTGTTCCCGACCCGACGCGACCTCATCGCCGCCACCATCGCCGACCACCTCTCCCCCGAACGGCTCGCCGATATCTTCGCTGCGGCTTCCCCCACCACGACCGTCGACGAGACCACCGAGGTGTGTCTGTCCACCGCCGCCGACTACGTCACCACCTTCGGGCGTTTCATCCCCCGACCGCACCGGGGCGGTGACCAGGACGAGATCCGGTTTCGGATCATGGAGCTGTGGGAGGCCCGGGTCTGTGACATCGCAAACTGGATGCGTGATCGCCTGGCCCCGCACGAGACCCAGTTGACGATCCCAGTCAAGGACTTCGCCCATCTCGTCATCACCCTGGCCATGGGGTATGCGCACGGCAGATCTCCCGATACCAGCTTGAACCCCGCCACCCTGGCGCGCCTCGCCCTCGACGGAGCCCGCAGGAAGGATTCCCTGTGATCGCACGACTCAACCGGCTGATCTTCACGTACCTGAAACCGTACTGGCGGGAGCTGTTGGCCGTCCTGGTCCTCCAGGTGCTGGCGACCGCCATGTCGCTATACCTGCCGAACCTGAACGCGCAGATCATCGACGACGGCGTCGTCAAGGGCGACACCGACCTGATCTGGCACAGCGGCGCCCTGATGCTGCTGTTCTCCCTGGTGCAGGCGGCGGGGCAGATCGGCGCCACCTGGTTCGGCGCCCTCACCGCCATGTCGCTGGGCCGCGACCTCAGGGCCGCCATCTTCGACCGGGCCCTGTCGTTCTCCACCCGCGAGATACGCGACATCGGTGCGTCGTCGCTGCTGACCCGCACCACCAACGACGTCCTGCAGGTGCAGACGATCGCCCAAACCACCCTGACCATCATCGTCGGGGCACCCATCATGATGGTCGGCGGTTTCGTCATGGCGGTGCGCGAGGACTTCGGGCTGTCGTGGATCATCGCGGTCAGCGTCGCGGTGCTGGGCGTGACGGTCTCGCTGCTGGTGATCTTCGCCTCTCCCCTGTTCCAGCAGATGCAGACCAACCTCGACAACCTCAACCGGGTACTGCGCGAACAGATCAGCGGCATCCGGGTGATCCGCGCCTTCATTCGCGAGGACCACGAGTCGAAGCGCTTCGAGGGCGCCAACGAGGACGTCTACTCCGTCACGCTGCGCGCCTCCCGCTGGATGGTGCTGCTGTTCCCGATCGCCATGTTCATGGTGAACGTCTCCTCGGTGGCGGTGATCTGGTTCGGCGCCTTCCGCATCGACTCCGGCGACATCCAGATCGGTCAGATGACCGCCTTCCTGAACTACCTGATCCAGATCCTCATCTCGGTGATGATGTCGACGATGCTGCTGTTCCTGGCGCCGCGCTCCGCAGTGTCGGCGGACCGCATCCTGGAGGTGCTGGACACCGAACCCACGGTGGCTCCCCCCACCGACCCGGTCACACCGCAAGAGCTGACAGGAGTCGTCGAGTTCCGTGACGTCACCTTCACCTACCCGGGCGCGGAGGACCCGGTACTGGCGAACGTGTCGTTCACCCTGACCCCGGGCCGCACCACCGCGATCATCGGGTCGACGGGGTCGGGCAAATCCACCCTGGTGAACCTGATCCCCCGCCTGTACGACGTCAGCAGCGGCGAGGTGCTGGTGGACGGCGTCAACGTGCGTCACCTCGACCCCGATGCCCTGTGGTCGCGGATCGGGCTGGTGCCGCAGAAACCCTACCTGTTCTCCGGGACGGTGGCCTCCAACCTGCTCTACGGGCGCCCCGACGCCACGCAGGAGCAGATGTGGGAGGCACTGCGGATCGCCCAGGCCGCCGATTTCGTCGAGAAACTCGACGGCGGTCTCGCCGCCCACATCGCGCAGGGCGGCACGAACGTCTCGGGCGGGCAGCGGCAACGTCTGTCCATCGCGCGGGCGCTGGTGAAGGAACCCGCCATCTACGTCTTCGACGATTCCTTCTCCGCCCTCGACGTCGCCACCGACGCCCGGCTGCGGGCCGCCCTGGCCCCGGCGACGGCGGAGCGCGCCACCCTGATCGTCGCCCAGCGCGTCGCCACCATCCGGGGCGCCGACGAGATCCTCGTGCTGGAACACGGTCGCATCGTGGGTCGCGGCACCCACGATGAACTGCTGGCGAGCAACGCCACCTATCAGGAGATCGTCGACAGCCAGCTGAGCGCCGAGGAGGCCCGGGCATGAGCACCACCACCGAGAACACCAAGGCCGCCACCAAACCCGCGGCCAACAAACGTCCCGCACACGGCCCGGGGAAGATCAGCTTCGGGCCCGGCGGTCCCAGCGGCTCCGGGGAAACCGCGGTCGCTTTCCTGCCGTCGCTGAAGCGCCTGCTCGGAATCATGAAACCGCACCGGATCGCGGTGGCGGTCGCGCTGGCGCTGTCCGTCGGCGCCGTCGTGATGTCCGCCCTCGGCCCGAAGATCCTGGGGGCTGCCACCGACCTGCTGCTGGCCGGGATCGTCGGCAAGAACATGCCCGCAGGCGTCACGAAGGAGCAGGCCATCGAGACCGCCCGCAGCGGCGGAAACGACACCCTCGTCGAGATGCTGCAACGCGTCAATTTCACCCCCGGTCAGGGCATCGACTTCGGTGCCATCGGGTCGATCCTGGCGCTGGTGTTGACGCTCTACATCGTCTCCGCCGTCGCCACCTACGTCTCGAACTGGCTGCTGATCGGCGCGGCCCAGAAGTCGGTGCGGCGGATGCGCAGCGACGTGGAGGCCAAGCTGCAGCGCCTGCCCCTGTCGTACTTCGACGGGCAGCCGCGCGGCGAGCTGCTCTCCCGCGTCACCAACGACATCGACAACATCTCCCAAACCCTGATGCAGACCCTGCCGCAGCTCATCAATTCGCTGCTGACGGTGGTCGGGGTGCTGATCATCATGATGTGGATTTCGTGGCCACTGGCGCTGGTCACGCTGGTCTCGATCCCGCTGTCGATGCTGATCGTGCCGTTGATCATGCGACGCTCCCAGAGGCGGTTCGCCGACATGTGGAAGTCCACAGGCGAGCTGAACTCGGAGATCGAGGAGGCCTACACCGGCCATTCCCTGGTGAAGGTGTTCGGTCGCAAGTCAGAGGTGGAGGCCACCTTCCGCACCCGCAACGAGGAACTGTTCAGGTCGTCGTTCGGGGCGCAGTTCCTCTCCGGGATCCTCATGCCTGTGATGTTCCTGGTCGGCAACCTCAACTACGTCATCGTCGCGGTCTTCGGTGGTCTCCAGGTGGCGACGGGACAGATGAACATCGGCGACGTGCAGGCTTTCATTCAGTACTCGCGCCAGTTCACGCAGCCGCTGACGCAGCTCGCGTCCATGATGAACCTGCTGCAGTCGGGGGTGGCCTCCGCGGAGCGGGTCTTCGAGTTGCTCGACGCCGACGAGATGTCGCCGGAACCGGGCCGCGACCTGACCGCCGAGGGCGGGCACGTCGTCTTCGAGGACGTCACCTTCTCCTACAGCCCGGATCGTCCCCTCATCGAACACCTCAACCTGGAGGCGAAGCCGGGCCAGACGGTCGCGATCGTGGGGCCCACCGGCGCGGGCAAGACCACGCTGGTGAACCTGTTGATGCGTTTCTACGACCTGAACTCCGGTCGCATTCTCCTCGACGGGACGGACATCGCGACGGTGGATCGGGGGGCGTTGCGCGACAACATGGGCATGGTGTTGCAGGACACGTGGCTGTTCGGCGGCACCATTCGCGACAACATCGCCTACGGCAAGGAGGGCGCCACTGAGGAGGAGATCCTGGCCGCGGCGAAGGCGGCGTTCGTGGATCGTTTCGTCCATTCCCTGCCCGACGGCTACGACACCGTCATCGACGAGGAGGGCAACAACGTCTCTGCGGGTGAGAAGCAGCTCATCACCATCGCGCGGGCTTTCTTGTCGGAGCCGGAACTGCTGATCCTCGACGAGGCCACCTCATCGGTCGACACCCGCACCGAACTGCTGCTGCAAAAGGCGATGGCAGCGCTGCGCAGTGGTCGCACGTCGTTCGTGATCGCCCACCGCCTGTCCACCATTCGTGACGCCGACCTGATCCTCGTCATGAACGACGGCGCCATCGTCGAGCAGGGAACCCACCACGATCTGCTCGCAGCGAAAGGTCGCTACCACGAGCTGTACCAGTCGCAGTTCAATGCGCCCGTCGAGGAGGTCCCCGCCCGTTGAGAGGCAGCGTCGATTCACGCCGGTTGAGCCGATCCGCGACTACCAACCCATCGGCCCAAACAAAGAAACCTGAACCTCCAAAACGAAGGTTCAGGCTATGCCAATGTCCCGAGACATCACACCGTGCGCGAGAGAGGAGTTGAACCTCCACGCCCTTGCGGGCACTGGCACCTGAAGCCAGCGCGTCTACCATTCCGCCACTCGCGCGTCCGGGGAGGAACTCTAGCACGACTGCACGGAGAGTGTGCAACTCGCTTGAGGGGCGTTCAGGGGCCCACACCACGTGCCGGAACATCTACTCACAGAACCTCATACGATGTGGGGCAAGGAGGTATGAATGAGCAACAACCAGTGGACCACGCCGGGAGGACAGCCGCAGCAGGGGTACCCGCAGCAGCCCCTTCCACAGTCGGGATATCCACAGCAGCCATCCTTCACCCCTCCTCAGCCCAGCTACGGACAGCCCGGCTATCAGCAGCCCGGCTACGGACAGCCCGGCTACGGACAGCCCAGCTACGGGCAATCCGGCTACGGACAGCAGGGGTTTCAGCCCGCCCAGGGCCCCGTTGGTCAGGGCATGCCCCCGCGCAATGGAGGCAACACAGGACTGATCGTTGCGCTCGTCGCCGTCCTGGTTGCGATCGCCGCTGTCGGGGCATGGTTGGTTCTCGGCAAAAACAACCAACCGATCGCGAGCCCCACCTCCAGCACGCAGACCGCGGCACCACAAGAAACCCAACGCTCTGAGAGTCCCTCCTCCCCTTCAAAGAAGAAGAGCACCGGCCCCACAAGCTCCTCGACCACCCGGAGCAAAGGTTTCAGCACTGCACCGGAGATGCCCACATCTTTCGGCGACTTCACACGCACCAGCACGCCCCAGGGGGAAGCAGTCACCTACAAGAACTCGCATGGGGATTTCTTCATCGTCGCCTACGGTCAGGGAGAAACCGTCGAAGCAAATTCCACCGACCTCACAAACATCGAGAAGATCGGGAAATGGACCTGCGGCAAGGACTCCGATAACACCCCCATGTGCCTGACCGAGGCCCATTCCGGCACCGTGCTCACGCTCATGATCGACACGCCTTTCTCCACACTGACGGAAATCTCCGACACTTTCCTCGACGCCTGGAAATAGCACCGCGCGCTCCGAGAAGCGCTGACCTGCCACCCCGACAGACACCCACGATGCTCCCGTGCAACCACCACGGATTCCACCATCAGACACCTCCCGGAGGACATGACCGACAGGGGTGCTGACACCTCGCGACCCGAACCTGCAGAAACCAGCAGGATTGACGGCTCCGGAATACGTCGATCCCATGCCCCGTTACCATGACAGGCAGGAGGTACGCATGAGCAACAACCAATGGTCCGGATACGACCAACAGCAACCTCAACCCGGACAGGGCAACCAGCCCTACGGACAGCCGGGTTACGGCGGGCAACCCTCAGCCGGTTATGCAGGACAGCAACCCCAACCCGGATACGGCCAGCAGCAACCTCAACCCGGACAGGGCAACCAGCCCTACGGACAGCCGGGTTACGGCGGGCAACCCCCAGCTGTTTATGCCGGACAGCAGCCCTACGGCGGCGGTTACAACACACCCCCACAGCCACCGAAGAAGAACCTCAACGTTCTGCTGATTGCACTCACTGGGGTCCTGGTCGTCGCCCTGGCCTTTGGAGCCTGGTGGTTCCTCGGCAGGAACGACCAGCAAGCCGCCAATCCATCCGCGACCCCCACCACGACGCAGGCGTCCTCACAGACTCCCAGCAGCACCACCCCGTCCCACGACAAGACGCCAAACCCAACCACGAGGAACTCGGAAACGGAGAAGCCCACCTCGCCGGAGACCACCGACGAGGACTCGGGTAGTTTGAGCAACGTCCCCGAGATGCCCAAGTCGTTCAATGGTTTCGAGGCCCTGAGCCCAGGCAAGTTCTTGACCTTCTACCGCAAGGGGTCGCAGATGTTCTCGGTCATCTATTTCGCGGGTGAATCGAAGGCCAAGAGCATGGCTGAAGCTTTCGAGAACCCCGAGACCTTCGGCGACTGGACCTGCGGAAGGCGCACCGCGACTGACTCGTCGGACTCACCAGGTGGTGTATCGTGCATCGCCGCCGCTCATGGCGGAGCCGTTTTTGCGACCATGGGACTCGACGGGCAAGCCTCGGAAGTCGCCGAGAACGGCAAGGCTTTCCTGGCGGCCTGGAAATGATTCACCTTCGATAAAAAGGGCTTCTTCTCATCGGTTTTCGCCAACGATGGTGTTCCCCGCAGTAGCATCACTGCGGGGAACACCATCCCCGGAGAATCCGGAGGACAACACCATGAGCCATCAGCCCTCCCTGCCGGGAGCCGGACTTCGTGTCGCTTTCGTCACCATGCACACGTCCCCCCTGGAACGCGCCGGCACCGCTGACGCGGGGGGCATGAATGTGCTCATCGCCGCGCTGGCCCGGGCGCTGGGCAGGCTCGGGGTGGATGTGGAATTCCTGACCCGCCGCACCGACCCCGACCAGCCGGACCGGCAGGACGTGGCCCCGTCGGTGACGCTGCGACGTCTCCCCGCAGGCCCTCCGACCCCATTGCCGAAAAGCGAAATCGACCAGCACATCGACGAGTTCCGGGAGGCCATGGAGGCCCTAGAACCCCACGACCTGATCCACTCCCACCACTGGATGTCGGGGGTGGCGGCATTGCCTGTCGCCCGCGCCTGGGGGGTGCCGCACGTGATGACCTTCCACTCGGTGGCGGCCCACCCGAATTCGCCGCTGCGCGACGGGGAACCTCCCGAATCACCTGCCCGGGTAGACGGTGAGGTGGTGTGCGCGGAGCAGTCGGATCTGGTGCTATGCGTCTCCCGTCATGAGGCGGCTGTGGTCATCGGTCGTTGCGGGGCCGATCCGGAGCGGGTACGGATCGTGCGCCCTGGCGTCAACGTCGACCTGTTCCACCCCGCCACCCAGCCCTGGGCGCCGCCCGGGATCCGACCCGGCTACGTCGTGTTCGCCGCCCGACTGCAACCCCTCAAAGCCCCCGACGTCGCCATCCGCACCGTGGCCTGCCTGCCCGACGCCATCCGCCCGGACCTGGCGGTGGTCGGTGAGGCCTCGGCGGACTTCGCGGACTACGAGGCCGAACTGCACACTCTCGTCGACGACCTCGGGTTGCGCGGACAGGTGCACTTCCTGCCCGGCCAGGACCGCGAGTCGCTGGCCCGCATCGTGCGGCACGCCTCGGTGATGCTGGTGCCGTCACACTCCGAGACCTTCGGATTGATCGCTCTGGAGGCCTCGGCCTCGGGAATTCCCGTCCTGGCCGCCGCGTCGGGGGGATTGACCGAAGCCATCTGCAACACCCACACCGGCCTGCTGATCCCCACCCACGACCCCCGCACGTGGGCCGAGGCCCTCGAGGCGCTGCTCACCGACAAACCACGCCGCACACTCATAGGCGCCACTGGAAGAGACCGAGCGCTGGCGATGACCTGGGAGCGCGCCGCGGAAAACACCCTGCAGCAGTACCGGAGGATCCTGTGAGAATCACCTTCATCCACGCCCACCCCGACGACGAAACCCTCGCCACGGGCGCGCTGATCGCCTGGCTGGTGACCTCCGGGCACGAGGTGAGCCTGCTGACCGCCACCCGCGGGGAACGCGGCGAGGTGGTGCCGGGGCCGCTGTCGCACCTGGCCGGAACCCCCGCCCTGGAAACCCACCGGGAGGGCGAGCTGGCCGGGGCCCTGAGGGTGCTGGGGGTGTCCCGGCACGCCTTCCTAGGGGATCCGCCCGCCGGTTCGGGACGTCGTTACCGCGACTCGGGGATGCGCTGGATCCGCGAAGGACTCGCAGGTCCCGCCGAGGACGCGGAACCAGATTCGCTGTGCTCGGCAGACCTCGATGATGTCGTAGCAGACGTCGTCTCCTGGATCCGGACGGTGGATGCCGACCTGGTGATCTCGTATCACACCGACGGCGGCTACGGACATCCCGACCACGTCCGCATCCACCACGCGTCCCTGGCGGCCGCGCAGCGCACCGGGAAGGGTTTCGCGGCCGTCGTCCACTCCCCGGGCGATGGGGTCCGCTGGTTCGACCTGCGCGACCTGCAGCCCGTCGTCGAGGAGGCCCTGCGACACCACGCCTCCCAGCTCACCGCCCACGGCGACGGCACCCTCACCCACTCGGGTGGCCAGTCGGAGGCGGTGACGACCTCCGTCGGGTTGCTTCCCGCCCCCGACACCCCATCGGCCGCTGGCCTGGTGGATTCGCTCACCACAACCGGGTAAGCGGTTGCGCCCTTGCGCGCTCACGCAGCACCCAACCGGGTCCTTCCTCCCGGTCGGCGAAAATCCACTGCCAGTCGCGAGTCGTCCTCAGCCCAGCCGAATCCACGCGAAGGCCAGCAGCAGGGCGGCGGGCAGCAGGTATTTGCGGGGGTGCCGCCAGGCGTCACGTCGGGTGCGGAGCCCCCGGAGCGGGGCGTGACGCTCCAGCGCGGGGACGGCGAGGGCCTCCAGCGCCGTGACGACGACCACCAGCCCGGCGAGCAGCGGCAGGTCGCGGGCGCCCAGCAGCCAGTACACCACGCCAACCCCGACGTTGAACATTCCCAGGAAAACAGCGACGGCCGCCGCGTAATGCCACCAGGCTAGTGCGGGCCGCCCCAGCATTGTCAGCTGCCTCGCCAGATCAGGATCGCCGGAGATCATCGTGGTCAAGGGACTATTGACGGCGATCAGCGCCCATGCCAGCGGGAACCGAAGGCCCTGCTCCCAGGAAGTCACGGTGAACACCGTCGCCACGGCGAACAACCCCACCGCGTTGATCCACACGACACGATCCGCCAGCGAGGCGCGCAGGAAATAGTTGGTCCCCGCCCGTCCGCGCATCGCGGCGGAACCGCGGGTGGGCAGCAGGCCCGTGGTGGGAAGGGCGGCCAGCCCGGCCACCAACGTGGCGGACAGCGCCGCGGCCACCAGCCACGAAGGCACCACCGTGCAGGCCCACACCGCCAGCCCGTCGAGGGCCACCACCAGCAGCGGCCCGGCCCATCGCGGCCGGGTGCCGGCCGAGGCCAGCACGGCCGTCACTGACAGGGGACCGCAAGCCGCCACCACGAGCATCGCGCAGACGTCCGGCGCGGCGAGCTGTCCCAGCCGCAGGCCGAACAAGGCAGCGGGCACCACGATCTCGGCCACAAGAAGCATCCACGCAGCCGCCGCAAACGCCAGGTTCACCCGGACTGGGTGGGGCGGCAGCTGGGCGTAATCCCGCATGACATCCACCCGGAAGGTCGCGCTCACCAGCAGGCCCGACGACACCAGCGATGCGGCGGCCACACCCACCACGTACATCGTCGGCGAGATCCGGAGCTCCACCACAGGGGCCAGCACCCAGGCCAGGCCCCAGATCAGCACATCCACGACGACACGGCGACGTGTGGTGAAAGCGCGCAGCAGGACCAGGGTCATCGGTGACGTTCCTTGAGCAGGGCGCGGATGTCGGTGGCGGGATCCAGCGGATAGGGGCGGCTGAGGTCACCCCCATCGAGCACGTACAGGTGGTCGCAGCACCGGGTGAAGCTCTCTGCGACGTGGGAGCTCATCACCACCGCTCCGGTGTCACGGTAGGCGTTGATGCGATCGTAGAGAAATTCGGTGCCCTCGAAATCCAGTCCGTCCACGGGCTCGTCCAGGATGAGCAGGGGCAACCCCAGGCTCAGCCCCGCGATGAGGAAAGCCTTCTTCTTGTTTCCCGTCGACAGACTTCCGATGGTCTTGCGACGAAACGGCTCGAAACCGAACCCCGCCACCAGCTCGTCCACGCGCGACGGGTCCGGCGAGCGACCGAAGACGCGAGACGTGAAACGCAGGTAGGGATCCAACGACCAGTACGCGAAACCACTGCTCTCGGTGAACACGGCGTAGCGTCCGAGCTGGAATGCCTTGTCGCGCGGCTGTGTGGCACGGGAGCGCCAGGTCATGTGCTGGAGGCTGGCGTGCTCGTGAACCCCCACGAGCGTGTTGATCAGGGTGGTCTTGCCGGCGCCGTTGGTGCCCAACAACCCGACCACGGAGTGCTGACCGACGTCGAGTTCCCCAATGTTCAGCACCGGGGAGCCCGCCTTGTACCACGCGGTCAGTCCCCGCACGGTAAGCAGGGGCTCCGCTGCATACTGTGGCCGGTCAGTCATCTTTCTTCCGTAACGATCCCCGCACGGCGAGCACCGTGCGGACGATGAAGGCGAGACCACCCAGCCCACACACGACGGCCATCAGGGTGTCGCTCCGGATGAGCGACAGCACGGCCCCAGCCACGAACACCAACGCCGCCAGGGCGCCGATCACGATGTGACGGTTCACGACATCACCCCTCTTCGTACCCGGGAATCCGGGGGAAACGGCAGGTCTCGTCGTAGAGCAGTCGTCACGAATGGGACATGGGCGCTGCCAGGAAGCAGGGAAAGCAGGCCGGCGGAACGGTGGTGATGGATAACACCGGTTCCCATCGGATTCCTCTCCTCAGTGAGTTCGGCTACAGCTTCATTGCACGCTTCCAGTTTAGCCAGCCACCCATTCAAGCCGTCCCGCGATCCTTTTCACCGACCCTCCCGGCACCGCGACCGGACCCTGGCCCCGCCAGGCCAGCACGAGGTCATCGACGGCGGCGACGTGGATCCGGGTCGCCTCGCTGCCGTGGTTTCGCAGCCAGCCGAGCAGCACCCGACCCCGGAGAGCGTCCGGCTGCCCGGCCAGAGTGGCCACGTCGAGGGCGTCGTCCCGGGCCGCCCGGGCGAGGGCGAGTTCCGCCAGCTCGTCGAGGAGGTCGGCGTCGCCGCGAGCCAGGTCGGCGGTGCGGGCCAGGCCGACGGCGACGTCGCGACCGAGCTCCGAGGCAAGCAGCGCCAGCGCCGAGCGAGCACGCACCCGCGCGAACCGCGGGTCGGTGTTCATCGGGTCGCTCCACCACTCGACCCCCCATTCACGACAGGCCGCCTCGGTCTCGGCGCGCCGGATCCCCAGCAGCGGTCGCAGGAAGGGGCCGCGCCGCGCCGACATGCCGGCCAGCGACCGGATGCCGGAACCGCGCAGCAACCCCAGCAGCACCGTCTCTGCCTGGTCGTCGAGAGTGTGTCCCAGCAGCACGGGATACCCGTCGCGCGACAGGGCCGCCAGGCGCGCCTGGCGGGCCGCCGCCTCGATTCCGCCGTCGCGTCCCACCTCGACGCGCCGCACCTCGGCAGCAATGCCACGCGACATCAGCGCGTCAACCGTCCGCTCCGCCACCTCGGCGGACCCTGCCTGCAGGCCGTGGTCGACGACGACACACAGCACCTCGGAACGCGTGCGAGGTGCGGCCCACACGGCCCCCAGCGCGAGCGCCATGGAGTCGGCACCACCGGAGACGCCGACGACGACGGGACCGGAGGGCAGCAGTTCCGCCACCGCCTGCCCGACCCTGAGCGCGGTGGGCCCGAGTTCACGCCTGGCCACGTTCCCTGCGCCTCCTCAGCCGTGGATCCGCCGCAGCCAGGAGTCGGGGTCGGTGATCTCCGCCGCGGTGGGAAGGTTCGCGGGTCCCGCGAAGGCGGCGGTCAGCGCCTCCATCCCGGCCCGAAGACCCACGTACTGGCAGAAAGCCAGGCCGTCGCGGTACTGGAGGCCCTTGTCGAGGCCGGGTATCAGGCGTCGCCAGCCGGTGCCGGCACTCGGACGGGCGAAGGCCGCGCGCAGCTGCCGCACCGAGGGCACGTGCACCGCCCCGGCTGTGTCCGCGACCAGGTCGGCGTGGCCCTCCAGGAGGGTCATGGTGGCCGTGAGGGCGTCGAGGCACTGTTGCCCCTCGGCGGTAACCAGCAGCGAGCCCAGGCCACGGCCCGCGCGGACCCCCTCCGCCATCTCCACCGGGGAGGGATTGTCGACGCCGAGCGCGGTGATCAGCTCCTCGACGTGACCGAGCAGCCAGGGCGCGGAGTTGAACTGCACCGCGTGGGTTTGTTCGTGGAGGCTCACCCACAGCCGGAGGTCGTCGGCGTCGAGACCGCGTCCGCGCCGCACCTCGACGATGCTCGGGGCCACCAGCATCAGCCGCTTCGACCAGGGATCGTACTGACCCAGCAGACCCCGGCCCATCGCCGCGAAGGAGACCCCCACGCCCAGCCCGTAGCCGATCCCCGTCAGGCTGCGTCGCAGACCGGCGGGTTGCTCCTCGAGCGGCAACCGGCCCAGCAGGTCGCGGGCCATCGCCGCGGCCCGCCGGGACCATCCCGGACGATCCACCACCGCGATCTCCGCAGCAGCCGGACCACCCAGTCGCGAGTACTCGACGGCCAGGTCACCGGCCCTGCGGGCCGCAGCCCGGAGCGCGGCCACCTCACGCACCGCCTCCGGTCGCGCAACACCAGGCCCCGGGTCGGCGAGCAGCCGCTCGACGGCCCGCGCCAGCGACCAGGAGATGTGGGGTCGGCGTTGCATCAGCAGCCGCACCCCGTGATCAGAGAAGCCCCCCGGTCGCTCCACACCTGGGCGGCCCAGCCGTCGGTGGAGCCGTTGGTCATGAACGCGAACGCCACCTCGCGGCCATCGGTGGTGACGGTGGTTCCCGCGAGGGTGGACACCAGCGACAGGGTTCCGGTCTTGGCCCGCACGATGCCACGACCAGCGGTGGAGATCTCGTCGTCGAAGCGCCTGGCCAGCGACCCCGAGACCCCGGCGACGGGGAAACCCTCCTGCACGACCGAGGCCCGGGGGGTGATCATCACGTACCGGACCACCCCGGCCAGCATCGACGCCGTGACGTGATTCTCGCGGGTCAAGCCGGAACCGTCGTACAGCACCGCCCCCTCATGCCACAGACCCAGACGGGTGAGTTCCTGCTGCACGGCGGTGGCCGTGCCGGCGAACGTGGTGGGCTGGCCCAGTTTGCGGGCCAGTTGCATGCCGAGCACCTCGGTGTAGGAGTTGTTGGAGGTTTCCATCGCAGCCGCGGCGAGGGCGTGCACCCCGGGTGAGCTGACCTTCGCGATCTCCTCCCCGGAGCCCGTGGCCGACGCCGGGCTGCCCTCGACGGTGATGCCCTGGGCGGTCAGCTGGGCGGCGAAGATGCGGGCGGCGTCACCCGCGGGGTCGGTGGAGCGCACCTGCTTGTCGTCGCGGCCCTCGTTGGCCCAGAGCGCGGAAATCTGGGTCACCTGGTCGCGGTAGCTGGCGGGCCAGGTGGTGGCCCACGACTCCTGGAACAGGGAGGCGTCGTAGCCGAGGCTCACCGTGCTGAGGCCCTGCGACTTCAGCTTCTCCGCGGTTTTCGCGGCCAGTTCCTCCAGCGAGGCGCGTTTCGGGGTGCCGCCGGATGCGACGGAGGCGAGCAGCGGATCACCGCCCCCGACCAGCACCAGCTGCCCGGGAGCCGGGGAAACGACGGTGGTGTCGAAGGTTTCGGTGCCGTCGAAGACCGACAACAAGGCGGTGACGGTCAGCAGTTTCGTGTTCGATGCGGGAACCAGGAGCTGATCGGCATTCGATGCGGCGAGCACGTCCCCGGTCTCGACGTCGAGCACCTGATAGGCAAGGCTCAGTGACGATCCCTCCGGCACACCTTTGTTCAGGGCGGCGACGTCCTGGGAGTTGAGGCGCTGCTCCAGCACGGTGCGGTCCGGAAGCTTGCCGGGCGCGGCCTCCGGCGCGGCGGAGACGGGACCGGCTGGTCGCTGCTGCGGGGACGGCGCGGGCGAGGACGGGGAGGCACTCACAGAGGCCGGCGCCCCGGCCTCGGATGATGCCGCGCCGTGAAGGACCGCAGTGATGAAAACGGCCATCAACAGCGTCCCGACCACCCCCCCGATGATCACGGGACGCCACGGGATGTTCTGGGGGGACAAATCGACGCTCCTCGTCCGGTAAAGTGCTTGAAAACTGGCCGCCAACGGACGGCGGCGCATCAATCATAGGAGCGACAGTGAGCGACGACGTCATCGAGAGCATTGAGATCTTCAACCCCGAGAGCCGAGTACTGTTCGACGTCACGGTCGAGATCCCGAAGGGCACCAAGAACAAATACGAGATGGACCACCTGACGGGTCGCATACGACTGGACCGCACCTTGTTCACATCCACCCAGTACCCCTACGACTACGGTTTCATCGAAGGCACCCTCGGGCTCGACGGCGATCCCCTCGACGCCATGGTGATCGGCGCCGAACCCACCTTCCCCGGCTGCTTGATCCAGTGCTACGCGGTCGCGATGTTCCGCATGACTGATGAGATGGGTGGCGACGACAAGGTGCTGTGCGTTCCGACCGCGGACACCCGCCGCAGGCACCTCAAAGACCTCGACTCGGTTGCCGAACACATCCTTCTGGAGATTGAGCACTTCTTCAGCGTCTACAAGGACCTGGAGCCGGGCAAGTCCGTCGAGGGTGCCACCTGGACCGGTCGCAAGGACGCGGAGGACGAAATCATCGCCTCCATCGAACGCGCGAAAGGCACATCCTTCGAGCACCACCACGTCAACCTCGCCTGAAACCGACGAGGCATCAAAGAACCGCAGCGGTGGGCATCACATACGTCCTGAACGGGACGACGGGGAGGATCAGCTCACCACCACACCGGCGAGGATCCTACCCGCACCCGCCAACAGGAGACACCCGGTCGCGGTGACGACCGCATACGTTGCCGCCCGCCAGCCCCGGAGGAGCCGCACGGTTTGCAGGCAGGCCGTCGAGAACGTGGTGAACCCGCCGCAGAAACCGACCCCGGCGACGGCCACGACCGCCGCATCCGCGGTCGAGACGAGCCCCATCAGCAGCGAACCCGCGAGGTTGATACCCAACGTCGCCGCCCATGCGGGCCCGTGTCGCGCCACGGCCACATCCACCAGATTACGGGCCACGGCACCCGCTCCCCCAGCCAGTGCGACGAGCAACGGCATCACGTCCGGGTCCGCCCACGCCGAACTAGCCGCGTTCCCAGACGGCGCCCCAGCCACGCCGCACCCACCCCGGCCGGCACCTCGAACACCAGGACCATCAAACCCGTCACGGAGAGCCCCTGCACAGCCAGTGACGACCATGAGGTGAAGGCCCCGATCCCGCCGACGACCAAGAAACACCGCAGCCGTTGCCGTCGCGACCCGAGGATCGCATCCAGTATCCCGAGCAGCGCGCACCCCAGCAGGTTGGCCACCGCCAGACCGGCGGCAGGCCCCAGCAGGAGCACGACCTGACGTGCGGCGGTTCCGACGAACCCCCCGGCGAGGACGGCGAGGAGATCAGCGGGACGCGGGGTGAACACACGGCGACGATACCCCCGGATCGTGTTCCCCGGCCGCGGGGATGAGGGGATGCCACACCCCATGCGGTTCTTCTGTCCACCGCCTACGGGATCACGAGGGGCTCACGCTACGCTACGGCCGTCCCGGGCCCGTCGAACGCCCGAGACGGAAGGAAAACCTGGTGAAAACCATCAAGTTTCGCGTCCGCAACCCACTCACATGGTTGTCTCCCCTGATCTGCGTGGTGTACCTGATCGGTGTCGTCGTCTTCGTCGTCCAAAACCACAAAGACATCTACGTCATCACCGGCGGTTCTGGAGCCCTGCTCATAATGCTGCTGTCCCCCGCGCTCGCGCCGCTGTTTCTGCTCCTGTGGCTGCTCGACCCTGTCCGCCAGGTCCACATGGGTGAGGGTCGGTTCGTCCTCGCCCAGGGCAACGACGTGCTGGGACAGATCACCTACCCGGAGATCGCGCACATGCGTCTCACCGGCTCGAATCACTGCCTCGACGTGTTCGACCATGCAGGCGTCAACAGGATTCACATCGAACCCGCAGTGTTCTGGCGCAACGACAGAAACAAGACCGTCACGATCGCCATCGTCGATTTCATGCGCACCCAGCTTCCCCACGTGGAGAAGTCCGTCGAACAAGGGAAGGGCCAGAAAGCCTACGTAGAGCGCTACATCGACTGCTTCCCGCCCATATCCCACGAAGCGCAGCAGCCCACGGGGCAGCAGTCCCCAACCCAGCCCACCTATCAGCAACCCACCTACCAGCAGCCCCAGGGGCAGCAGTCCCCACCCCAACCCACCTACCAGCAGCCCCAGGGGCAGCCCGGCTGGCGGTGATGCCTGCCGGGCACGGATTTCTGCGGGGCGACGGCGTAGGGTTTTATCCCGTGAGCGATCCGGTGATCCTGGCCCAGGAGCTGCGCAAGTCCTACGGGACCTTCGAGGCGGTGCGCGGCATCGACTTCGAGGTCGAACCCGGGACGTCCTTCGGGTTGCTCGGCCCCAACGGGGCGGGCAAGTCCACCACCATGCGCATGATCGCCGGGGTCTCGCACCGCTCCGGAGGTCGGCTGCGCATCCTCGGAATGGATCCCGACGAGCAGGGACCGCGGATCCGCGCCCACCTCGGGGTGGTGCCACAGAACAACAACCTCGACGCCCAGCTCACGGTTCGCGAGAACCTCATCTTCTACGGTCGCTACTTCGGCCTGCCGAAACGCTGGCTGGCCGCCAAGGCGGAGGAGCTGATCGACTTCGCGCAGCTCGCTGACAAACGCGACGCCCGGGTCGACGACCTCTCGGGCGGTATGAAACGCCGCCTCACGATCGCCCGGGCGCTGGTCTCCGACCCGCGCATCATGCTGCTCGACGAACCCACCACGGGCCTGGACCCGCAGGCCCGCAACGTGTTGTGGGATCGGCTGTTCCAGCTGAAGGAGAAGGGCACCACGCTGGTGCTGACCACCCACCACATGGACGAGGCCGAGCAGCTCTGCGACCGGTTGATCGTCATCGACCACGGCGTGATCGTCGCCGAGGGCAGCCCACCGGACCTGGTGCGGGAACACGCTGGCCGCGAGGTGGTGGAGCTGCGTTTCGGTTCCACCCGCAACGCCGGGGCCGCCGAGCGCATCACAGGCATCGGGAACCGCATGGAAACCCTCCCCGACCGGATCCTGGTCTACTCCGACGACGGCGAGACCGCGCTGCGCGCCGTCATGGAACGCGGCCTCGAGCCGACCTCGTCGCTGGTGCGACGATGCTCACTGGAGGACGTGTTCTTGAGGTTGACGGGGAGGTCGTTGATTGACTGAGACCCTCTCCCCCGTCGATCACGACGCCCAGGCTGCGCGGGTCGCACGCTGGGGTGCCTTCCACCACGCCCGTAACGTCGTCATGCAGCTGCGTTCCTGGTGGGTGAGCCTGTTCGCCATCGGCGCCCTGGAACCGCTGCTGACGGTACTGGCGCTCGGGGTGGGCCTGGGAGTGGTGGTGGACGCCGCCAGCCCGGGGGCGCTCGGGGTGCCTTTCCTGCAGTTCGTGGCGCCCGCGATGCTGCTCTCCTCAGCCGTGCACGCCGCCCAGGCCGAGAACACCCTCGGGGTGTTCTCCAGTTTCAAGTGGCACGAGCTGTACCAGGCTGCCGCCTCCACCCCCACCACCCCGTCGCAGCTGGCGGAGGGACACTGGCTGGGCGCAACGGTGCGTTACCTCATCAACTGCGCCACCGTCATCGCGGTGCTGCTGGTCTTCGGGGCCATCACCCCCGCGAGCGTGCTGGTCCTGCTTCCCGTGGCGGTGCTGACGGCGTGGTCGTTCGGCAACCCGGTGATGGCCTGGACGGCCCTCCAACACGACGAGAAGGGCCAGTTCTCCATCCTCTCGCGGCTGGTGGTGCTGCCGTTGACGCTGTTCTCCGGCACCTATTTTCCCCTCGACGTGCTGCCCGGCTGGCTGCACCCGATCGGCTGGGTCTCGCCGCTGTGGCACGGGGTGAACCTGACCCGCATCCTGACCCTCGGGCAGGCCGCGCCGGCGTGGCTGCCGTTCGTGCACGTCACCTACCTGATCGTGCTGAGCGTCGCCGGACTGTTGATCGCCCGGCGGATCTTCCACCTGCGACTGACCGGGGTCCTGCCCCGCCCCCGCCAGAAACGAACCAGAAAACAGGCCGCGTCGAAACCGGTGGCTGTGCCGCCGAGCGAACTGTCGGACGGCCAGTCGCTGCTGGCCGGGACACACCACTCGGCCTCGTTCAGCGGCAGATTCCCCGTCGTCGCAGCCCGGGGTTTGAAAGCGAACTGGGGTGCCAACAGCCTGCTCATGGCCACGGGGGCGGTCGAACCGGTGCTGTACCTGCTGGCGATGGGAATCGGGCTGGGCACCTTCATCGGCCAGGTGCAGGCGGGGACCAGTTACGCCGCCTGGATCGCGCCCGCGCTGCTGGCCACCTCCGCGTTGAACGGGGCGGTCATGGATGCCACCTGGAACGTGTTCATGAAACTGAAGTTCGACAAGCTCTACGAGACGATGCTCAGCACCTCGCTGGGGCCGCTGGACGTGGCGCTGGGCGAGATCACCGTCGCTCTGGTGCGCGGCGGCATCTACGCCACCAGCTTCGTCGCGGTCATGGCGCTGCTGGGTCTCGTCGGGTCGTGGTGGGTGCTGCTGGCCATCCCGGCATGCCTGCTGATCGCCCTCGGGATCGCGGCCCTGGGGATAGCGGCCACGTCGTTTTGCCGCACCTTCCAGCAGATGGACTGGATCATGCTGGTGCTGATGCCGATGTTCATGTTCTCCGGCACCTTCTACCCCGTCGACGTCTACCCGGCCCCGATCGCGGCGGCGGTGAAATGCCTGCCACTGTGGCACGGCATCGAAATGCTCCGCGACCTCAACGCCGGCGCGGTCAGCTGGCTGACCGCAGGTCACGCCCTCTACTTCGTCGTCCTGGCCATGCTCGGGGTGTGGGTGGCATCGCTGCGCCTCAAGGCCCTGTTCCTGCGGTGAGCCCCTGCGGCGTCGCGACGTGAAAGACTTGCCCCCATGTCGTCGTACCTGCTGTTGCGCAACCCGTCCGCGAATCGCGTCTACGCGGGCGAGGCGGCCACGCTGACCGCCGCCGAACTAGAGATCACCGCTCCCTTCGTCTCGGAGATCACGCAGGCCGAGGTGGCGGGCGTCGACTACCTGGCCTTCGAGGCCGAGCGCATGGGTCGCGACGAACTGGCAGGCATCGCGCGGCAGTCGTCGGCATTCGCATTGTTCCAGCGCGACGGCGACCTGCTGCGGCCCGTCGCGCTGCCGCACACCGATGTCCTCGACGACGACCTCGTGACCATCCCCAAGTACCAGGGAAAGACCAACGAACAGTTCACCCGACTGCTGCTGAACGTCACCGTCGCGGCGGCCAGGCGCAACGCCCCCCACCGGGTGCTCGACCCGATGGCCGGGCGCGGCACCACCGTCTCGACCGCACTCATCGCAGGTCACGACGCCTTCGGAGTGGAGGCCGACGACAAGGCATTCGACGCGATGGCCGCGTTCTACAAGACCTGGCTGCGCCGCAAACACGTCAAACACACGGCAGCCGTCACCCCGGTGCGTCGCGACGGGGTGCGCATCGGTCGTCGCTTCGACGCACGCATCACCGTCGGCAAGCGAGAACTGGTGGCGACGGTGTTCACCGGGGACGCCCGCTCGTCGGGCTCGCTGTACGGAAAGAAACGTTTCGACGCCATCGTCACCGACGCCCCCTACGGGGTGGTGCACGGATCGACGTCGGGCGGACGCAGGTCGCGCACCCCGGCGCAGCTGCTGGCGGAAACGATCCCGGTGTGGGCGGGGCAGCTGCACCCGGGAGGGTCGCTGGGGATCAGCTGGAACACCCTCGGCATGCCCCGCGAGGACCTGGCAGCGCTGCTGACCAACGCCGGCCTGGAGGTCCTCACCGGCGGGGCGTGGGACCGGTTCGCGCACCGCGTCGACTCCTCCATCCGCCGCGATCTCATGGTCGCCGTCAAACCGGTCGCCACATCCTGAAAGATCACATCGCCCGAGGATCACGCTGACGGATCCCACCCCACCCCATGCGTCGGTTTGCTGGCCTTCATGCTGCTTTGCTGGCCTTACCACCGGTTTGCTGGGCTTGTTCACGTTTGCCTGCGCTGTGAGGCCAGCACACATCAACAAGCCCAGCAAACAGGGAATAGGGCCAGCAAAACGAATCAGGGACGACGGACCAGTGCCGGTAGAGCTCGTAGACTCGCCCCATGCGACAACTCGTGCTGATGCGCCACGCGAAAACCCGGGCCAGCCATCCCCGCGGCGACCACTCACGGGAGCTGCTGCCCGCCGGCGTCCAGGACGCCCAGGAGGCAGGCCTGCAACTGCGTCCCCTCGGGTTGGAGCACGCCCTGGTCTCCACCGCCACCCGCGCCCGGCAGACCTTCGCGGCACTCGGCCTCGACATTCCCGTCGAATACCTCGATGACCTCTACTACGAGGGTGTCGACGCCCTCATCCGGCACATCAGCGAAACCGATCCCGCCGTGAACGGTCTCCTGGTGGTGGGGCACGCCCCCACCATCCCCGCGCTCGCCTCCCACCTCGGCAACGCCTCCGACAGCCAGGAAGCCGACCGTCTCCAGTGCTGGTACCCGACATCCACCTTCACGGAGTTCACCTTCGACGACGACTGGTCCAGCCTGGCTCCCTTCGAGCTGGGGCACGTGAGGATGGAACGCACCGTCCGCCGCTGAACCTCCACGTCGAGACGGTGTCGACACATCCCACTCGCTGATACCGGCAGGCCGGCTCAACCAGCTGGCTGGGAGCTCACTGCGTGAGGAACGGCCAGGTGTGGAAGGCCTTCTCGAAACTCGACTCCGACCGGGACGACAGGGCCTCGAAACGGGTCAGTTCCAGGCGACGCCTGCCAGGGGTTCCGGCCCGTTTCCACGACCCCACCACGCGACCTCCCAACACGGCGCTTCGTTTGAACATCCCGTTGTTGCCGGGGACCAGTTTCGGGTGGTCGCGTTCGGTGAGGGCGAACAGGCGGTCCTGGTATCCGAGGATGAACTCGTCGAAGCCTGGCAGCAGGAGTGGCCGCGACGCCGACCTCCCGACCTCGGCGACCTCGTCGGCCAGCCCGACCCGCTGGTAGCGGGGTTCGTCACCGGGCAGCTCCTCGAAACGTTCCCGGATCAGCGCCAACGCCCGACGGGCGGCGCCGAGGGACAGCTTGCTCCACCAGGAGAAGTCGCGCAGCGTCGCGGGGCCGCGGCTGGTCAGGTAGCGGTCGAGCAGTTCGGCGCAGGCGGCGTCGCGGTCGCCGTTGAAACGATCCTCCAGCCCGGTGCCTGCGGGCAGCCATGACTCCGTGAGGGCGAGGTGCTGATCGCCGTCGATGACCGGCCCGTAGCACAGCATTCCGGTGGCGATGTGGTGGAAGGTCATGTGATAGTTCGCGCCCTGCACCTCCGACAGCCCGGCCTCGGCCCAGTGCGCGTGCAGCTCCGCGCGCGGCCTCGGCCCGTCGGCCAGCAGTTCGGCTGCGATCTCGGCGGCGCGTTCGAGATGCCCCGCCGAGATCCCGCGGCCCTTGAGGATGCGCTCCGACTCCCGCAGCGACTTGTCCACGCACAGCTGCGTGATCCACCAGGCATCGGCTGCGGCCATCAGGAAAACGGTGCCGCGCATCGGGTAGCCGCGCACGATCTCACCGCGGGCACAGGCCTCCACGACGGCCTCGATGCCGCCGTCGCTGCGCAACGCGATCGACGCCAGCACCCCGGGCAGGTCCTGGCCCTGATGCGCGCCGAACGCGGCCGCTACCTCGACGGGACGCTCCCACCTGCGGACAACAAGCCCCTGGGAGACGAGCCGGGCGCGCGCAAGCGCGACATCAACCATCGTTCACTCCGTCCGGAACCTGCCGTGGACGCTGACCGCGCGGTGGATCTCGTCGGGTTCCACGACCCCTCCCCCACCCTCGGGCGCCGCGGCGGCCATCGCAACCGCCTCGCCGTAGGCGAGCTGCGGATCCGACCGGTGGTCGGAGAGTTCGACGCAGACGCTCACCTCCGCGCCCGCGGCCCGAGCCATGATGTCGGCGCGGCGACGGGCCGCCCGCACGGCCTCGGTCAGCAACTCATCCTCCACTTTCTGTTCCGTCTCCGGGGTCAGTTTCCAGGACGTGTGACGCACCTCCACCCCGGGGGCCGTTCCCCACCTCACCGCGAAATCCGCGAGCGCCTGGAAGTCCCGGAAGACCACCGTCGCCTCGGCAGAGGCCCGGTACCGCAGGGCACCCCTGCGCTGCGACCGCCACGTGCACACCCGAACCGGCTCCAACCCCCACGAGACGACGGCCTGCGGGTGCAGCGGCGCTACGGCCTCGGAGAACCGCTTTGCCAGGTCGGAGGTGAGGCCCACGACGAACTCCCGGTCGTCGCCTTCGTGTTCCAGCCCCAGCCGGAGCTCCCCCAGCTCAGGCCGTACCTGTCGTTCCGCTCCCCCCTCGACCAGAATCTCCATGCGCGAATCCTACGGGCTTGCACCGCCCCACAAGCGCCAGAACAGGTCGAGTCGAAGCCGTCGCGGCTGTACCCGGAGACATGGGGCTGCCTCTGAGCACCATATGCCGGAATGGTTTCGCCACGGCGCACTCCTTCGTCGCAACCCGGCTCATCCAGGTCCGAGAAGCCCTCTACGCCGCGGGAGGCGGGGCGGTGCTGCCCCGCAGGATGAGTTCGGTGGGGATGATGATGCTCCGGCTGCCGTCGCGCACCCCGGAGGCCACCTGCTCCAGCACGAGCCCCACCATTTCGCGACCGTGGCGTCTGAAGTCCTGGCGCACGGTGGTCAGCGGCGGGAAGCTGTACTCACCGACGTCGAAGCCGTCGAAACCGACGACGGAGACGTCGCCGGGCACCCGCCTGCCCTGTTCGTGCATGGCCCGGATCAGACCGAGGGCCAGTTCGTCGTTGGCGCAGAACACGGCTGTCACCTCCGAGTCGGCGGCCAGCAGTCGGCCTGCCGCGTAGCCCGCCGCAGCGCTCCAGTCGCCGGGAATCGGTTCGGGGACGGGCAGCCCCGCCTCCCGCAGGCACCTGGCCCAGGTGGCCCTGCGGATCAGGCTCGACTGGGAATCCCTCGGCCCGCACACGTGCTGGATGGTGCGGTGCCCGAGCCCCAGGAGGTGTTCGACGGCGTCGCGCACCCCGCCGACCTGGTCGGCACTGGCGGAGGGGTAGTGGTCCACGAGCGTGGAGTCCGAGACCGCCACCGGCATCGACGGCGGCAGGACGAGGTGTTCGCGACCGGCCCGCCCGGCCTGCACCACGACGAGACCGTCGATTGCCTGGTGGGAGAGCCGATAGACGGCCTGGCGCAGGTCGTCGGAGACAGGACGTTCCACCTGGACGAGGTTGACGGCGTAGTCGGCGGCGGTGGCGGCCTCCAGCACGCCCGCGGTGGTGAGGGCCTCGCCGGTGCGCTGGATCCGCTGGGTCAGCACGCCGATCGTCTTGAAGGAGCCGCGGCGCAGGGCCTGGGCAGCGCGATTGGGGGAATACCCCAGCTTGTTCATGGCCCGCAGCACCTTCTCGCGGGTTTCCGGGCGCACGTGTTCGGACCCCGTCGCCACGCGCGAGACCGTCTGCACGGACACGCCGGCCAGACGGGCCACGTCACCCATCGCTGGCGCTCCCTCCGCGCTCCGGCGTTGCCTCGGCATGACGGGAGGCTATCAGGAGCGCAACGACGACCCCACCCATAGCTTTTGTGAACGTTACCATAATGCTTCACTTCGTGACGCCGATATCTTGAGATATTTCCCGTGAAACAGTGCCATAACACGGATCTTCAAGTATTGTGTGAAGGTCACCATGAGGACGTTGCACGGCTGCACGTCCCCTGTGTCCACCGACCTTCAGGGAGTCCGAACGATGATCGTTCCCGGATACTTCGAGGACCTCGGGGTCCTCCACGAACACACGCTGCCGCCCCGCGCCTACTACGTGCCGGCATCCGCCCCCGCCGCCTCGGCTCCATGGGAGCGGGAGACATCCGACCGTTTCCATCTGCTCAACGGTCGGTGGGCCTTCCGGTACCTGCCCAGCATCCACGACCTCACCGAGCCCTTCTGGGAGACCACGGACGCCGGCCCGGAGGGATTCACCATGATCCAGGTGCCCAGCACCTGGCAGCACCTCGGATACGACCACCACCAGTACACCAACGTCCGCTACCCCATCCCCTTTGATCCGCCCCACGTCCCCCAGGACAACCCCTGCGGCGCCTACATCCGCGACTTCGACCACACCCCGGATCCCGCCGCACCCACCACCCAGCTGGTCTTCGAGGGCGTCGACTCCTGCTTCTACGTGTGGCTCAACGGCGCCTACGTTGGCTACAGCCAGGTCTCCCACGCCACCGCGGAGTTCGACGTCACCGAACACATCCACTCCGGCACCAACCGCCTGGCCGTGCTGGTGCTCAAGTGGTGCGACGGCACCTACCTGGAGGACCAGGACAAGTTCCGCACCTCCGGCATCTTCCGCGACGTCTACCTCCTGCACCGCCCGGAGGCGGTGCTGTTCGACTACACCGTCACGACCTCGCTGGGTCCGGTGGTCGACGCGACCCCGGAAACCGCCGTCATCGAGATCCGCGGCTCCTACCGCGGTGGGGTCGTCCCCACCACCGCCGAGCTGACCGACCGCGAAGGACGGGTGCTGGCCTGCGGCGTCCTGGAGCCCTTCGCCGGCTGCCCCGACCACACCCACCGCGCCCGGCTCACCATCACGGCACCCCACCCGTGGAGCGCGGAGGACCCCTACCTCCACACCCTGACCCTCACCAGCCCCGACGAGACCATCACCGACCGGGTCGGGGTGCGGGAAATCGAGGCCAGGGACGCGGTCGTGCGTCTCAACGGCAGCCCCATCACCCTGCGGGGTGTCAACCGGCACGACTCCGACCCGGTCTCCGGTCCCGTCGTCGACCTCGACCACATGAAACGGGACCTGCGACTGATGAAGGAGCACAACATCAACGCGGTGCGCAGCTCCCACTACCCCAACGATCCGCGGTTCTACCAGTTGTGCGACGAGTACGGCTTCTACGTCATGTCCGAGGCCGACAACGAAAGCCACGGCACCCAGACTCGCTTCCTGGCCGACCCGTCCTGGGAGAACCAGGTGGAGCACTGGAACGAACCCATCGCCGACAATCCCGCCTGGACCGAGGCCACCGTCGACCGGATGAAACTGTGTGTCCACCGGGAGAAGAACCGTCCCAGCATCATCTCCTGGTCCGCGGGCAACGAGTGTTCCTACGGCTGCACCCTCGAGGCGGCACTGCTGTGGGTCAAGGGCTTCGATCCGACGCGCCTGACTCACTACGAGAGCTCCTACTACCGCGACTCCAAACGTCGTTACGACTACTCCTGCATCGACCTGTACAGCCGCATGTACCCGGGCATCGAGGAGATCCGTGACTACCTCGATTCCGACCCCGACAAGCCCTTCATCCTCGTGGAGTACTGCCACGCCATGGGCAACGGGCCCGGCGACCTCGAGGACTACTGGGAGATCATCCGCGACGACGAGCGCATGTGCGGAGGTTTCGTGTGGGAGTGGTGCGACCACGCGGTACTAGCCGGCACCAGCGACGACGGCCGACCGATCTTCCGCTACGGCGGCGACCACGGCGAGGACATCCACGACGGCAACTTCTGCGTCGACGGGCTCGTCTCCCCCGACCGCGTCCCGCACCCCGGGCTGGCGGAGCTGAAAAACGTGCAGCGTCCCGCCCGCGTCATCGAGTACGACCAGGAGGAGGGTCTGCTCACCATCCACAACGACCTCGACCACACGGACCTGTCGCAGTACGCCCGCGTCTCGTGGGAGGTGCGCTGCGACGGCGTCGTCGTGGATCGCGGGGACATAGACCTGACCGATCCCGTCCCACCGCACACAAGCGTCATGCTGCGCTGCGAACCGCAGATTCCGCACGCCGGGAAATGCCACCTGCTGGTCACCCATCGGCTCGCGCGTCCCGCACCACTGTTGCCCGCCGGGCACGTCCTGGGCATCGATGAGGTTCCGTTGCACAACGCCGACGGGCGGCACCGCCGGGTCGCGGAGCTCGCACACCGTCCCGCCAGCCGGGGATCGGTGCAGGTCGCACGGGAGGGGACGCGAATCGACGTGGCGACCGCGGGTCTGCGCTGCACCATCGACACGCGCACCGGCCTGCCCGCCGCCCTGAGAGTCAACGACCGGGAAGTCCTGGAACGCCCGGTCGAGCTCAACATCTGGCGGGCCCCCACCGACAACGACCGCCACGTGCGTCTGGAATGGGAACGCGCCCACTACCACCGGGCCATGGCCCGCGCCTACGCCGTCGTCGTCGCCGAGGAGGCGGGGCGCGCGACGATCAGCGCTGACGTCGCCCTGGTGGCACCGACGATCCAACCCGCCCTGCGCGGTCGGCTGATCTGGACCGTCACCGCCGACGGCATCCTCGGGGTGATCCTGCGGATGCGCCGCGCCCTCGGGTTCCCGAGCCTGCCACGCCTGGGGCTGCGGCTGTTCCTGCCCGAGTCCATGAACCGGGTCGACTACCACGGCCTGGGGCCCTTCGAGAGCTACGCGGACAAGCACCGCGCCAGCCATCACGGGGCCTTCAGCACGAGCGTCGCGGACCTCCACGAGGACTACATCCGTCCCCAGGAGAACGGCAGCCACGCCGACTGCGACGAGGTCACCGTCTCCGGCGGCGGCCTGGCCCTGACCGCGGTGGGACAGACCCCGTTCTCCTTCAACGCCTCCCGGTACACGCAGGAGGAACTTGCCGCACGGCACCGCAACACCGACCTCAGAGCGTCGGGCAGCACGGTGCTGTGCCTGGACGCCGCCATGGCCGGCATCGGCTCCAACAGCTGCGGACCGGCCCTGCGATCCCGCTACCGGGTGGACGGCCACGAGCTGGGCATGGAACTCCACCTCCTGCTCACCACCCCCACCAACACCGAAACTCACGACGAGGTGACGTCATGAACGACACGACGCGCACGGCAGCGGCCGGCGAGAAGAAATACCTGAAGTGGTACAACAAGGTGGGCTACGGCTCGGGTGACGTCGCCGGCAACGTCGTCTACGTGCTCCTGTCCGCCTTCGTCATGATCTACCTCACCGACACCGCCGGGCTCAACGCGGGCATCGTCGGCACGCTCATGATGATCTCCCGGCTCTTCGACGGTTTCTCCGACGTCATCTTCGGTGCGCTGCTGGACCGCACCAACACCCGGATGGGCAAAGCCCGACCGTGGATGCTGTGGGGTTTCGTTGGCTGCGCCGGCATGATCGTTGCGATCTTCGCAATCCCCACCGAACTGGGTGAGACCGCCAAATACGCCTGGTTCTTCATCGCCTACACCCTCCTCAACGCCGTGTTCTACACGGCCAACAACATCGCCTATTCCGCACTGACCGCGCTCATCACCCGCAACGGTTCGGAGCGGGTGCAGATGGGTTCCATCCGTTTCATGTTCGCCTTCGGGACGAACCTGCTCATCCAGAGCATCACGGTCGGGGGCGTGGCGATGTTCGGCGGCGGCGCCGCGGGGTGGCGGAACATGGCGATCATCTACGCGCTGTTCGGGCTGGCGGTCAACACCTTGTCGGTGTTCTCCGTCATGGAACTGTCCCCAGAGGAACTGGCCGGCGACGACGACACGGCGCAGAAGGAGGACACGCTGACGGTACTGGAGTCGGCCAAGATGCTGCTGTCCAACAAGTACTACCTCCTCATCCTGGTGGTCTTTCTGCTCACCCAGGTCTTCACGGCAATGCTCAACATGGGCATCTACTTCATGAAATACATCCTGGGGGACGAGAACCTGCTAGGCACCTTCGCCTGGGCTATCAACGTCCCGCTCATCGTCGGCCTGCTGGTGACGCCCATCATTGTGAAGAAGTTCGGGGAGATGTACCGGGTCAACCTCGGCGGCTACGTCATCGCGACTCTCGGGCGGCTCGGGGTGCTGGTGGCGGCCTATTTCCACGACATCCCGCTCATGCTGATCCTCTCGGCGGTGGCCTCCCTGGGGATGAGTCCGCTGCAGGGGACGCTCAACGCCATGATCGCGGAGGCTTCGGAACACACCTGGCTGCGCACCGGCAAACGCATCGACGGGCTCATGTTCTCCTGCACCTCCCTGGGGGTGAAGGTCGGCAGCGGCATCGGAACGGCAGCGGCAGGGTGGCTCCTGGCCGCCAGCGGCTATGACGGCGGTGTGAGCATGCAACCGGACTCGGCGATCCAGATGCTCTACGTCATGTACGTGTGGTTCCCGCTGGTCGCCAACGCCCTCATCTTCCTCCTGCTCACCCGCCTCGACGTCGAGAAGGCCAACGCCCGCCTCCGGGAACAAACCGACGCCTGACCCCGCATCGCCCGTCGGTTTGCTGGCCTTAACCCGGTTTTGCTGGCCTTGTTCGTGTTTGCTGGCCTCACAGCGCAGGCAAACGTGAACAAGGCCAGCAAACCGTAAAGAAGGCCAGCGAACCCCGGCGTCTCACCCCGCGACCGGTGCCGTCTCCTTGTCGTCGGAACCCTCCGATTTCGTCTCTCCGGACACCTTGGCCGCCCCGGACATGAGACGGGCGCTGGTGCCCTCGCCGAGTTCCTCCAGAGCCAGGCGACCGACCATCTGCTGGTTCGTCGTGACGCGTTCCGCCCGACCGCGGGTGAGGAAGCTGACGAACCAGTGCAGCAACGTCGACATCCGCTGCTTGAAGCCCGCGATGTAGAGCAGGTGCAGCACCAGCCACGCCGCCCAGGCCAGGAAGCCCGAGAACTTGACCTTCCCTGCGCTGACGACGGCGGAGAACCGGGAGATCGTCGCCATCGACCCCTTGTCCTTGTACGTGAACGGGGTCGTCGGGCGGTTCCCGGCCAACTGGCCACGGATGACGTTGGCCGCATACCTGGCGCCTTGGATCGCGCCCTGCGCCACCCCGGGCACCCCGTCGACGGCGGCCAGGTCACCGATCACGAACACCTCGGGATGGCCCGGCAGGGTCAGGTCCGGCAGCACCTTGACCCTGCCCACCCGGTCGGTCTCGGCGCCGGTTTGTTCGGCAAGATTCGGACCGAGCGGATTCGCAGACACACCAGCGGCCCACACCTTGCACACCGATTCCACCCTTTCGGTGGAGCCGTCCTTGCGTTTGACGGTGAATCCGCGCGAGTCGACCTCGGTGACCATGGTCTCCGTCCACACCTCGACGCCGCGTTTTTCCAGCGACCTGCGGGCCGAGCCACCGAGGTCCTCGCCGAAGCTGGGCAGCACCAGGGGTCCACCCTCGATGAGAATCACCCGTGCCTGACGCGTGTCGATGCGACGAAACTCGCCGACGAGAGTCTTGGAGGCCAATTCTCGGATCTGCCCGGCCATCTCCACTCCCGTCGGTCCCGCGCCGACGACCGCGAAGGTCAGGAACCTGGAGACGTCCTCCCCCTCCGGGGCGAGTTCGGCCAGCTCGAAGGCGCCGAAGATCCGGGCACGCAACTCCAGGGCATCGTCGATGGTTTTCATGCCGGGCGCGTAGCGGGCGAAATGGTCGTTGCCGAAGTACGACTGCCCCGCACCGGCGGCGACGATCAGCGAGTCGTAGTCGGTGACCTGTTCGAGGCCGTGGAACCGCCACCGCACCTGCTTGGCCTCCATGTCGACCCCCTCGACGAGACCGAGCTGCACCGTCACGTTCTTGTTTTTGCGCAGCACCTCCCGGGTCGCAGGGGCGATCTCACCCTCCGACAGGATGCCGGTCGCCACCTGGTAGAGCAACGGCTGAAACAAATGATGGGTGGTGCGTGCTATCAACGTCACATCGACGTCGGCGCGCCTCAAGGCCTTCGCCGCGAACAGACCACCAAACCCAGAACCGATTATCACAACATGATGCTTGCGCATATCGGCTATTGTGCTGGGCGGGACGGCTTCATGCCAAGTCGGACTCACCTACCGGACGGCGCGAGGGTCGAGCATACACCACCACGCCGGGTGAGCCCCATCCCCTCAGCTGGTTGCACCGAAGCACGAGCAACAAGCACCCCGAGTCGACGCCATCGACGCCTGGTGGCCAGAATCCGACCTCGGCCACCGAGGTGTCGACACGACCCACTCGCAGATGCTCGTGAGGACCGGTTCACCCAGCTGAAGACCCCGGAATCAGATGAGGGCCACGGCGATCGTGGCCGCGACACCCTCACCGGAACGAACGGCGCCTTCCATGTAGCCGTTGAACTTGGTCGAGTACTCCGCCCCGGCCCAGTAGAGGCAGCCCTCAGAGGCCGCGAGAACGGGGCCGCTGGAGGTCCAGATCCCGGGCGCGAAATGTGCCCCGTGACAGCCCCGCGTGTACTGCTCGGCGCTCCAGTTCCGTTCGACGTACTCGCTGGGTTCGGCGGCCTCCTCCCCGAATGCACGGACGGCCGACTCGACGAATGCGCGCCGCCGGGTCTCCAGGGAGCGATGGGCCAGGGAATCGGCCTCGTTGCCCTCGAAGAAACCCATCAGCAGCCCACGGGTCGAGTCGGCCGGTGTTGTGTCAAACGTGACGCGAACCGCCCCCTCGTCAGAGCTCGACTGCCCTGAAAGTCCTCGTTCGCGCCAGAAGGGCGTCTCATACACCAGATATGCCTTGATCACGTTGCCGGGAGCCACCTTCTCCGCGACGTCTCGTCTCCACTGCGGAAGAGGCGGGTCGTATTCCAGGGCGACGGCCAGGCGTGGCGGTAGCGTCGAGACGACGGTGCGGGCCTCGATGGTTTCCCCGGATGCGAGCGTCACGACGGCGGTGTCGCCGTGCGTGACCTTCGTCACGGGATTCCCGAGGCGCACCACCTCCCCGAGATCGTTGGCCAGGGCCTCGCACAGGGCGGTCATGCCTCCCTCGATGCGCTGCTGGTTCAACCCGCCGTTGTTCGCGATCATCGTCTCCAGGCTCGGCCCCGAATTGATCTGCCGCAACCCCTCCTCCAGGGTCGCCTTCGGGATCATCGGCCCGAAAGCCGCTTCGTAGACCTCACCGAAACGGGCCTGCGCCCCACCGGTGCGTAAATTCGTGCGCACCCAGCGTCGTAGGTCCTGCCGCAACCAGGCACCGTTCGCCGCCACCCATGCCGGATCATCGGCCAGGCGGTGTGCGAGACGTCGCAGTCTCAACAACCCCTGGCTGAGGTCGGCGACCTCGAACGGGGTCAATTCCGCCCCATCCGCAGCCGACGGCACCTCAAGCAATCTGCCGTGGATACGCACCACCAGATTTCCACGAGCTGGAATACCAATAGTCCTCAGCCCGTAGCGCTCGATCAGTTCAAAGATGGCGTCGTGTCCGGCGCCAATCCATTGACCTCCGAGCTCCACATACTGGCCGTCGGCGAGAACCCCATTCTCGACACGCCCTCCCACACGGTCTCGAGCCTCGAGCACAACAACACCGAGTCCTCGGTTCCGCAGGTCGCGAGCAGCCACGAGGCCCGCTAGGCCAGCCCCAATGATGGCGCAGTCCAGCATGTTTCCTCCTATAAACCGGCATGCTCTATATAAACCGGCATACTGTTTTCCCCGGATTTCTTACATTACAAGGGGGCCGATTCCCGTTCTCAGGCGACCCCACCAATAACGCGTCTCACCGCATCCGCATCCACGGGGATGCGGGTCACATGCCTGGGGAGGTCCTCGATCCCGGCGAAGCGCTCGGGGCGCGGCGGGACGATGCCGATCGCCTGGGTGATGGTCTCGGCGAACTTCACGGGGAGCGCGGTCTCCAGCACCACGACCGGCCCTGAGATCTCACCTGCGGCCAGCAGCCCGCGGGCGACGTGCACGCCGTCGGCGGTGTGGGGGTCGATGAGTACCCCGTCGCTCTCCCAGGTGGCGCGGATCTCGGCCAGCCGGTCGGCATGGGTGGAGGATCCAGAGACGAAACCGAAGCGGTCGCGATCCTCACCGGACAGGTCGAGCCTGCCGGTTTCCGGCAGTTCCCGGCCAAACAGGTCGGCAACGCGCGCGCCGTCGCGACCCAGGAGGTCAGCAACGAAACGTTCGAAGTTCGATGCCTTCGAGATGTCCATGGACGGGGAGCTGGTGGCGTGGGTCTGCTGTGCGGCGCGGGGCCGATAAATGCCGGTGCGGAAGAACTCGTCGAGGACGTCGTTTTCGTTGGTGGCCAGCACCAGCTGGCGGATCGGCAACCCCATGAGGCGGGCGATGTGTCCAGCCGCGATGTTGCCGAAGTTGCCCGACGGCACCGCAAACGAGACCGGTTCCTCGCCACCGATACGCAGCCAGGCCGCGACGTAGTAGACGATCTGCGCCATCAGGCGCGCCCAGTTGATGGAGTTCACCGCGCCGATGTGGTGGTCGCGTTTGAACTCGGCGTCGGCGTTGATGGCCTTGACGAGGTCCTGGCAGTCGTCAAAAACCCCTTCGACGGCCAGATTCACCACACCGGGATCGTCGATGGAGTACATCTGCGCCTGCTGGAACGGGGTCATGCGGTCCGCCGGGGAGAGCATCACCACCCGTATCCCAGGCCTGCCCAGCAGCGCGTACTCGGCAGCCGAACCGGTGTCTCCGGAGGTGGCACCGAGGATGGTCAAACGCTCACCGCGGCGCGCTAGTTCGTGTGCGAACAACTCGCCGAGCAGCTGCATGGCCATGTCCTTGAAGGCCGCCGACGGGCCGTTGCTGAGGTGCGCCAACCGTACCCCGTCGGAGAGTTCGGAGACTGGCACGATCTGCGGGTCCGAGAACTTCTCGGGCGCGTAGGCGCGCCGGCAGATACCCAGCAGGTCGTCGGCGGAGATGTCGTCGATGAACAGGGAGCACACCTCGAAGGCGAGCGCCGCGTAGCCGTCGTCGGCCAGCACCTTCCGCCACTGGGCAAGGGTGCCTGCGTCCACCCGCGGGTACTCGGCGGGCAGGTAGAGACCACCGTCGGGCGCCAGGCCCTCCAGGAGGATGTCGCTGAAGGCCTTGGTGGTGTGGTCGGTGGCACGGGTGGAGACGTATCGCACGGGCAGCGATCCTACCGGGAGACGCCGGGCACGGCCGGCATGCCGACCGAATCAACTGGCTTCGGGCGGCTATTTGAGGATGTTACGACGCGAGAAGCTGGCCGAGGCCCAGATCCCGAGGACCACCAGCCAGAAGATCGCATACCCCAGCGAGTATCCGTAGTCGAGGTGCGGGGCCGGTTCCTGCCGCACCCCGTCGCCGTTGTAAATGGTGCGGCTCCAGCCGCCGGTGATGAGGTTGAATGCGTTGGTGGTCGGTAGCAACCAGGCCGTCTGGGCGACGTCCCTGGAGAATTCGAGGAACTGGGAGAGCGCCAGACCGACGGAGATCAGCACCCACGCTTTGCCGGTTGACGCCAGGGCCATCGTCACCAGCGCCGCCAGCATCCCCATCACGGCCCCGGCCAGCAGTGCACGCCCCACCTGCGCACCCAGCAGGGAGCCGGCACTCAGCCCCTCGATTCCGCGCACATTCAGGTAGAAGAACACTCCCAGGAGCACCATGAGTGCCGCCCAGAAAGCCATCAAACAGGTCCCGCAGATCGCTGAGGCCAGGGCTTTCGCCCACAGCAGCGGCAGCCTGCGTGGGGTGAAGGTCAGCTGGGTGCCGATGGCGCCAGTGCTGAACTCGGCCCCGATCATCACGGTGATCAGGACCACCACGATGAGCAGGCCCATCTGTATCGTCAGCTCGAGGGATGCGATGACGAATTGTTCGAAGCTCATCTGGGGACGCAGGAACCCCTCCACGGTGATGTTGGTCGGAAGCGCCGTGCAGTCGCTGCTGGACGAACTCGACCCGCAGATCACCTCCAGGTTTATCTGGGCGTCGTTGGACTGCCGCCGCGCCTCGTCCCATTCGAGCGCGGTGTAGGGCTTGAGCGTCACGGCCATCGAGGCCGAGATCCAGAAACCCAGACCCAGCACGAACGCCCCCAGCACTGCCACCTTCCGGTTGCTGATCAGCCTGAGAAGCTCGGCGCGCAGCAGATTCAGCATCACGCCACAGCCCTCCCCTGCGTGGTGGTGAGGCGTTCATCCTCGGTCAGTTCCAGGAACACGGATTCGAGGCTGGAGCGTTGCAGGCTGAGGTGCCTCGGCCACAGGTCCGCCTCCCCGAGGACCCGGGCGACGGCGGCAGGATCGAGTCCTTCGTCACGGGTGACGCGCAGCTGCCCTCCCACCAGCTGGCCGCCGAAACCCGCCTGCCGCAGTGCCTCGAAAGCCGCCGGGACGTCGTCGATCTCCACCACCACGTACTCGGAACCGTCGTTGAGGAATTCCTCCAGCTCCCCCGCCGCGATCACCCGTCCCCGCCCCATGATGGACACGGAATCGGCGATCTGCTCGATCTCCCCCAGCAGATGGCTGGCCACCAGCACCGTGCGACCCGCATCAGCGAGGGCACGCATGGTGGTGCGGATCTCCTGGATACCGGCGGGGTCGAGGCCATTGGTGGGTTCGTCGAAAATCAGCAGGTCGGGTTCCCTCAACAGGGTCGCGGCGATCGCGAGTCGCTGTTTCATGCCGAGGGAGCAGGTGCGGAAAGCCGCCTTCTCGCGTCCCCGCAGCCCAACCTCCAGCAGCACCTCCGTGACGCGGCGGCCCGGCACCCCGGTGGAGATCGCGAGGATCTCCAGGTTGCGCCGAAGACTTATGTTCGGCGCGAACTTGGGGCTCTCGACGATGGCACCCACTTTGTCGATCACATCGGGCAGCCCGTAGGGCACCTCGTGGTCGAAGATGCGCATCTCGCCGTCGTCGGGGCGGATCAGGCCGAGCAGCATCCGCAGCGTCGTGGTTTTTCCGGAGCCGTTGGGACCGAGCAGTCCGTGGATACCACCGAGGGGGACATCCAAGTCGAGTCCGGACACGGCCTGGACGCGCCCGAAACGCTTGGCGAGACCGCGAATCCGCACGGCCCACGCCCCGGGGGTCCGTTTCCAACGCTGCTCGGTCATGCCCGCGACCCTAGTCCGCGGTCGTGGAAAAAAGCGTCGGCCCGCAGTCGTGGAGACGTCAGACTCCGGTCCGCTCATCGAGAACGTCAAGGTTCTTCGCCTCGAGGCGTCGCCACATCAACCAGGCTGCCAATCCCAGCAGCGGGGAGCCGAAGGCAATCCGGGTGGTAGCCGCCACCACGACCACCACGGTTGCGCTCAACCAGATCCGCTGCCAACGGCGGTCGGGCAAGGCCAGGGCGACGAAGGGCGCCGCCCAGGTGAAATACCAGGGTTGCAGGGCGGGACCGAGCAGCGCGAAGGCGAGCAACCCGCCGAGCAGCACCACCCAGGGACGTCCCGGTTCTCCGGGCCGAGGGCCGAACCGCACCACGAGCCACACCCAGGCCGTCAGCACCGCCAGCCCGGCGATAAGGGTGAGTATCCGGATCACCGAGGTCAGCGACTCTTCCTGCCCGAGGAATTTCATTGCCTGGGTGACCCACGACAGCGGCGAGTCGCTCATCACGGCCAGGGGATTACCAGCAGTGGGCTTGTTCCATCCAAAGCCCAGGCCAGAGCCCAGCGACACCCCGACGAACACCCCGACCGCGACCGCTCCCGCCGCCGCGGCCCGGCCCGCGAGCCGCCACCAGTCGCGCCCCGGCGAAGCCGCCCAGGCCAGGGCGACGATCCCGAGCCCCGCGGCTGCCCCCGACTGCTTGATCGTCAGGGACGCTCCGATCAGGGCCCCGCCCAGCAGCAGCCCGGACCAGCCGCCGCGAGTCGCCGCCAACACCGCCAAGGCGATCAAGGCCACCAGCACGGCATCGTTGTGCAGGCCCCCGATCCACTGGAGGATCAGCAGCGGAGTGGCGATTCCCGCCCACAGGGCCGTGTTCACGGGGACCCCGACGCGTAGCGCGATACGTTTCACCGCCCACGCCACCACCAGCAGACAGGCCAGGTGCAGCAGCCGGAACAACAAGATTCCCAGCCATGGCAGGCCACCGCTGGCCCAGAACACGGCTGCGAAGATCAGCAACGCCCCCGCCGGGTAGACCGACGTAGTTTCCACCCAGTCAGCCCCGACCGTGATTCCGGGCAGCTGCGGTTCCCCGAGCGTCATGACGTAGGGGTCGTGGCCGCCCAGCACCATCCAGCCCTGCGTCAGATAGGCGTTCACATCGAGGCTATACACCAGCGGACAGGCCAGCAGCGGCAGCGCCCACAGCACCGTCGCGACCACGGGATGCGGGAAACGCGGCCCGATCCGCCACCACGCGAACAGCATGCCCGCGCAGGACGCCAGGAACAAGACGGCCAGCAGACTGTCGACGACAGGCGCGGGGTCCAGCAGTGCCCAGGCGACAGCGGTCGTGACCGCACTGGAAAGCATCCCGAGCCCCACCCATCCCCACCCGCCGGCGGGATTGGTGACCCGGGAACGTGTTTCGAGAGCAGACATCGGACACAACCCTAGAGGAGGCGCTGTGCAGGGTGGGCGCGTGTTGCTCCACCGCGACCGTCGGGGCGGTTCGGACGCGATCAGCTGGGTTCGACGAACCGCACCAGACCTTCACCGCCGCCGCGCAGCATCACGCCATGAGTGAACAGTTTTCCGAAATCCCCGGGGTGGAACACATCCGGCGCCACCATGAGCGCTCGGACCACCTTTCCGTCCTTGAGGAACACGAAGAGGCTGGCGGAGCCGAGGTAGCGTTCGTCTCGGATGATCCTCTCCCCGAACAGGGACTCGATCTCCTCGGCCTTGGTCCCTTCACCCACAACTCCGAACTGATCCCAGTCGAAATCGGTCATTGAGGAGAGCGCGACCGGGCCACCCCCCTCCTTGATGAACGCCGACAGCGCAGCATCGACGTGTGCATCGGAACTCGGCATGACACCCTCACTCTTCAAACAGGCTGTGAGCGAGACGACGGCGCAAACCACGCACACAATCCTGAACAAAGCACCACGCATGAGGCGCCTCCTCACGACTTTGCAGACTCATCCGGCCCGCCTGGGCTCTCGTCGAGGACGTCAGGCTCCAGAGCCCACATTGCCCCGAAGCTCTTTCGCCCCTGCACCCGCGCAAGTATAACGGGACCCTAGGTGACGTCCCCCGGGAGCAGCCTCAGCACCGGAGGGCGGAGCATTTTATCAGGAAAATTCTGAAGCAACCGGTTGGTTCGTGTCATACGATTGGCTAAAAGACCGACGGCTGGGAGAACCATGAAGGCATTCATCCACGTGCTCAAAGGCATCACCCTGATGCTCGCCCGCATCGTCATGGGCTTCATCATGGTCACCCACGGCTGGCACCGCTGGCAAAACGAGGGAATCGCCGCGGAGGCCGGCATCCTCGAACAGGCGGGCATCCCGAACCCCGGGCTCATGGTGTGGTTGTTGATCGGGTTCGAGGTGGTCGGAGGCATATTCCTGATCCTCGGGCTGGCGACCCCCGCGATCGGCCTCGGCCTGATGGTTCTGAACATCGGCATCATCCTCACCCTCAGATCGCACAACTTCTACGTCCATGACTCCGGCTGGGAGTACAACGCGGTGATGGCCGTAGTCGGCATGATGCTGATGAGCCACGGAGCGGGACGGCTGGCCCTGGACAACCTGTTCCGAACTCCAAAGGACATCACACCAGTCAAGGAGGATCCACTTCCCGAGGAGGAATCACCACAACGCCCCGCCCGATCCCTCCCGGAAGAGCCCGCCTGCTCCCTGGACGCGGAGCCCGCGCGTTCCCTCGACGCGGAGCCTGTCCTCGCCACGTCGGACAGCTGGGCCACCTCGACATGGGGAACACATGCCACACAGGAAACACACAGCAGTCTCATGGCGAAACCCCACTCCTGACTGTCACAGTAGAGGCATGCCTCCCGCACAGCCCACTGCACTGACCCGCCCCGACGGCACGCCCCTGAGGGTCCTCACCGTCGACGACGAACCCAGCCTGACCGAGCTGCTGGCCATGGCCATGCGCTACGAGGGTTGGGACGTGACCACTGCCGCCACCGGCACCGACGCCGTCCACGCGGCCCGCGCCGTCAAACCCGATGCCATCGTGCTCGACATGATGCTGCCGGACTTCGACGGCCTGGAGGTGATGCGTCGCATACGCACCGAACAACCCGATGTGCCCGTGATCTTCCTGACCGCCAAGGACGGCGTGGCCGACCGCATCACCGGGCTCACCGCTGGGGGCGACGACTACGTGACCAAACCGTTCTCCCTGGAGGAGGTCATCGCACGGCTGCGCGGGCTGCTGCGACGCTCCGGGGCGACGACGGTGCAGCCGGAAACCCAGCTCGTCGTCGGCGATTTGATCCTCGACGAGGACTCCCACGAGGTCACCCGCGCTGGCGAGAACATCAATCTCACCGCCACCGAGTTCGAGCTGCTGCGCTACCTGATGCGCAACCCCAAACGGGTGCTCAGCAAAGCCCAGATCCTCGACCGGGTGTGGAACTACGACTTTGGCGGCCAGGCCAACGTCGTCGAGCTCTACATCTCCTATCTGCGCAAGAAGATCGACGCGGGCCGCTCCCCGATGATCCACACCATGCGCGGGGCCGGGTACGTGCTGCGACCCGCGAGTTCCTGATGCGCCCGGCCAGCCTCTCCGCCCAGCTGCGACGGCGCGTCACGGTCGTGGTGGCGGTGCTGGCGCTGCTGATCTCGGCAGGAACCATCGTCGCAGCGGGCGTCATCATGTACGAGCAGCTCGACAAACAAATGGACAACACCACAGCCCTCCAAGTGCGCGAAACCGGCCAGCAGAACGGCCGCCCGAAGGGCATCCTGGCGCCCGGCACACCACCCGGTACCGTCGTGGTGCTGCGCAGTTCGAGCGGCGTCAGTGTCGCATCGAAGATCGGGCACGGCGAGTACGACAACGTCTCCGCGGAAGCCATCAACACCCTGTTGAAGGTCGACACGGACGGTCAGAAACACACCGTGGACGTCCCCGAACTGGGCCAGTACCGGGCGGTCGCGCAGTACAACCGCGACCACGAACTGATGGTGTTGGCCCTGCCGCTGGAGACCGTCAACACCACCATCGTGCGCCTGAGTCTGCTGGCCGTCGCCCTGGGTGTAGCAGCCGTGGTGGCGGCTGCTTTTGCGACCCGCGCCGTCGCCAATGCCGCGACGAAACCGCTGCGCTCGTTGTCGGCGACGGCATCGACGGTCTCGCAGCTGGACCTGGACCGCGGGGAGGTCAACGTGCCCGCCGTCCCTGATCCGGCGCTGCCCCCCGAACACGAGGTGGCGCAGCTGACCGGCGCCTTCAACCGGATGCTCGGCAACGTGCAGGGAGCCTTCAAGGTCCGGGAGGCCTCCGAGACCAAGTTGCGGCGTTTCGTCGCCGACGCCTCCCACGAGCTGCGCAATCCCCTGGCCGCCATCCGCGGTTACTCGGAGCTGGCGGCCCGCAGCGACGGCGCGGACTCGGCGTTCGCGCTGGGCCGGATCGACGCGGAGTCGCAGCGCATGACGAAACTCGTCGAGGATCTTCTCCTGCTGGCCCGGCTCGACGCCGACGCCCCTGTCGAGATGCAGCCCGTCGATATCGTCGCGGTGGTGCTCAACGCCGTCAGCGACGCGCGCGCCGCCGGACCCGATCACACCTGGCGCCTGGAACTTCCCGAGGAAGGGTTCGAGGTGCGGGCCAACGCCGACCGCCTCCACCAGGTGATCGTCAACCTGCTGTCCAACGCCCGTAACCACACCCCCGCGGGCACCACCGTCACCACCGTCGCCGGCATCAAAGACGGTCAGGCTTGCCTGATGGTCGTCGACGACGGTCCCGGCATCGCACCCGATGTGCTGCCCCGGATCTTCGAACGCTTCACCCGGGCCGACGCGTCGCGCCGCCACAACGAGGCAAAATCGACGGGACTGGGCCTGTCGATCGTGCAGGCGGTGGTCGCGAGCTTTGGTGGCCGGGTGGAGGTGGAATCCCGCCCGGGTCGCACGTGCTTCACGGTCTGGCTGCCCCTGGCCACCTGAGTCTCACCCCGAAAACCGGCTACCCTCGGCGCATGGAGATTTCCCGGGAAGCGCTGGCGCGCATGATCGACCACACCCTCCTGCGAACCGACGCCACACCGGCGCAGGTCTCTGCGCTGATCGCGGAGGCCAGGGAGCTGGGTGTCTTCTCGGTGTGCGTCTCGCCGTCGATGCTGCCGCTGACCGACGACCTCACCCCCTTGAAGGTGGCGACGGTGTGCGGGTTCCCGTCCGGCAACCACACCCCGGCGACGAAGGCCGCCGAGGCGGCGGAGTCGTCGCGGCTGGGCGCCGACGAGATCGACATGGTCATCAACATCGGTCATCTGAAGGCCGGTGAACCGCACCGGGTGCTCGAGGAGATCGCCGCTGTGCGCGAGGCCACTACCGGAACGTTGAAGGTCATCATCGAATCCGCGGCCCTGACCGACGAGGAGATCATCACCGCCTGCCGGGCCGCCGAGGATGCGGGCGCCGACTTCGTGAAGACCTCAACGGGCTTCCACCCGGCGGGCGGCGCCAGCCCCCACGCCGTCGCACTGATGGCGGCTACCGTTGACGGTCGCCTCGGGGTCAAGGCCTCCGGTGGCATCCGCGACTGGGCCACCGCCCAGGAGATGGTCGCCGCGGGGGCCACCCGCCTGGGGTTGTCCGCCAGTCGCGCCATCCTGGAGGGCGCCCCAGCCTGATTGGTCAATCGGCCGGAATGGGCAATGATCTTTGAGGTTGCCGCAGGGCCTTTCAACCAACCTGACTTGGCTCATTTAGTGTCATTCCGGGGTGTTGTGGATGGCGTCAAGCCAGGCTTGGGGGTTGGCGGGGATGGGGTCTTCAGCGGTGACGATGGCGTCACCGGTGTCGCGCGTCAGACTGTGTGGCAGGGGTAGTTAGTTGCTGATGCAGTGCTCTAGCTGAAAGGTTTGAGTCATCATGAGTCGTCTTGTGACGATTCGTGTGGAGAAGAAGCTCCGTATCGTGTTGTCCGTGCTGCAAGGTGAGACCTCAATTGAGGCAGTCCGCTGGGAGAAGGTTTCCGAGCAGGCGATCGGGAACTGGAAACGGCAGTTCCTTGAAGGTGACAGAGCTGGGATTGAGGCGGGTAGGTTCAAGCCCACGTCTCGGGAGTAGCAGTTGGAGGCTGAGCCGCCGAAGAGACCGTGGCCCCAACCGGCTCGTATGGCTGCACAGGATCTTGTGGTCGGACATGCAATGTCCCCAAGCCGGCTTGGGGCATCGCACGATCTGGGCGATGCCCCTTCACGACGAGGCATAAGGTCTCACAGGCGACTGTGCTGCGGCTACTGCGTGACGAGGACCTCTTGCTGCCCTCGACACGTACACCAAGCAGTGTCGTGAGCTCGCCAAGGACTGCAAAGCCGGCGTTCGTGAAGATCCCGAACGGCCCCGTACCAGGTGTGGCAACTGGCTCTTGCCTGAGTTCGAGACCACGACTGGTGGGACCTGGCGGTTCGCGGGATGCCGGGACTGGTGCTCCAAGCTTGAGTATCGATTGCCATATCTCGTCGGCTGCGAACCAGCATGACGCGATCGCTGCGGTTGAACTCGGCGGTAGTCGATTACGAGCGTATGTTCGGGCATCCGCTGGCCCGGTACCTGTCCCATCGACGAGAACGCTGGAGAGCCGTTACCCGTGGTTACGATCGTGACCGATATTGGTGGCCCGTTTCGGTCGCTGAACTTCGAGCTGTTCATCACCTCTCACCCTGAACTGCGACACGTCCGCACACGGGTGCGGACACCACGCCAGAGCGTGTCCCCGGGGACGCGGGTTCGGAACGTTGAAGTACGAACGCCTGAACGTTGAAGTACGAACGCCTGTTCCCAGGCGACATCCCCGACGCATTGACGCTGATCGAGCGAGCTGAGGACTACCGCATCGAATACAACACCACGCGCCCTCACGAGGCCATCGCCTGGAGCCGGCCCCTTCGCAATCCACCTCGGGCACGCCGACCCCATCACCCCCAACTTCGAACAAGAAGAAAACCCTGCCAACTACTTGACGCAAGACAATATTGAGCCAAGTCAGGCTCCAACGACTCACCTTTGCCTAGATAAGCATCAAGTGTCTATGGCACGTACCCCAGAAGTTTCGCGACCACTGTGGCGAAAAACACTGCGAGTGCCGGACATCCCATAAGCAACGATACAGCCTTGAGGCTTATTCACAGGAAACGCATCAGCCGAAAAATCCCTAGTCAGAGCGCACTTGGGAAGGGCTGTGAATGACCTTCCATCATTTCTGTCTTCCAGCACTTCTTCGATCGGCGTCAAGAATATCGCCAGGAAGAGTCCCCACCCCCATGCCGGCCAAAATCCGATCCGACAGCTCACCCAAGCAGCTGAGGTTGGCAAACCCCGGCCCCTGACGCAATCCCGAAAGCATGGGTAGGAACAGCTTTGGAACGACCCCTTCGAGTGCCAGATCAGCACCGACCCGCTCTTCCACTCCCGATAATCTGAGTGTTCCTCCGCAGGCGCCAGCAAGAAGCTCCCGTACGTCATCATCCATGAGCTGCGTGAACCACAGCGGATTATTGCCTCGAGCATCAACGACCAGATCGAAACTCTCTTGCCGAGTACCCAACACCGTGTCGCTGATACTGATCACCACAAACTCTCCATTCCCCTCAACAGTTTCAGCTTTTCCACGCAGGTGCAGAACCCGATCATCGCTCTGGAGAAAATCCTGTACCCGCACAGAAAAAACCCCACGATCCGTGCGAGAAATAACATCGCGGCGTGCGGCTTCATCAAGCGCGAGCCAACGGGCAGGTTCGCTGTACAAGCGATTTTCGAACTGGCTTTCGCCGCGCGAGAATATGGTTGCTGCCGGAGAAATTACCTTGATTTCCTTGCACGGGTAGCGTACTAGTTCGTTGACCACACTGGCCGCACTCTCGCCCCCTCCGATTACGGCCACCCGATCCATCTCAGGCAGGGAACCTTCACCTGCCGCGCGCCAGAAACGCGCCAATGAGTACACCTGAGGCAGATCAGCAATGCAGCGCGAGCTGGTTCCAGGGCCAGTAATCATGAGCGCTTCAGAAACCACGTCATGAGTTGAACCGTCATTGAGCTGAACCGATAGTGACCAGCATGCGGGCTCCCCACCACACACCGAAATCCTATCAACACGCCCTGACAGCAGCTTCAGATCAATTCGCTCCGCCGCCCAATTTAGATATTCGGCCCACAGTCGATGCAGAGGCGAGGGATGCCCACGATCAACCCAGGAAGTATATCTATTGGTTTCGATGAGGAATTGGATCCAACTGACTTGAAAAAGTTCCCGATCAACCTTCCTGTTGAGGATGCCCAAGGAGGAGCCTGCTTCATGCCCAGCTATGCGGGTGTTGTAGGGAAAGCCGATGTCCTTAAGCGGTGAAGTACCCAGCAGGTGGCGGCCATTGGTCCAGCCGCCATCCGAAAGCCAGTTTCCACCCACACCCAAGGGATCGAGAACAAGGATCTCGGCTTTTGAGATACCCAAGCATCGCAACGCATGCGCCTTGGCTTGAACAGCAATTGCCTTCGGCCCAGCCCCCAGCACCGTCAAGGACAGCACCATCCGCCCCTTTCGCCTGTTTTCAATAATTTTACTTTCAATAAGCTCATGCTTTGCACTATGAGATTGTATGCATAATATATGAGGCATGCCTACCCTAAATCTACCGCCGGTTGATCATGGCCCCTTCTTGGCGGTCGCAGTCAGTGACGGTGATGCGGCTTGCGCATCCCTGCTGTCGCGCACTGACGCAGGACTCTTCGTCGAGGAGGGGACACAGACCGATACGAGGGAGATCTTGCGCACTGACGCCGTTGGCGTGCCCTCCGATGGCTGCGTGGTGCGTCTCAGGCTGTATCGACGCGGAAAATCCGCCTTGATCACGGCATTGGGCAGTGATGCAACAAGCCTCGGCATGCTTTCCCAGGTCTTGGACCAGGCCCTTGCTGATGCTCCCCTCAAGCTGCCACTGACGACCACTTCGGCGCCTCCTCGGCACTCGGAAATCCAACGCGACCAAGCAGAGGGCAGCGTTCCTCGCGACACATTTGACATCCTCGTCGCTCTGGGGACCGGAGATCCGTGCGCAGCCCTCGCCCGCATCGTTGCGGCAAGTTTAGGGGCTCCGACACAGAGCACCACCATCTGCGCGGCGCCCCCCAGCGGCTGGCCATGCACCCCGCGATCCATTATGGAGTCAACCGATCAAACAGCAAACGCCATAATCAGTGTGGCGATAAGCGATTCCCCACCCAATGATCGGTTTCGTCGTGAGCTAGAGCGCCATGCCCCAGATCAACACGGACAGGTGTGTTCTATCACCGCAGTGCGTAGCAGCTCCAGAGTGCAACTAGTAGTGCGGACCATCACCACCGTAGACCCTGCAGTCGTGCTCCACACTTTGATCTCAGCGATGACGCGTTGGGCATCCGCACCCGATACACCGGTCCCTGCTGCGGAGGTGGGTGCAGTACTACGTCATCCAGATTCCGGCAGTGATGCCGATGACACGGGCCCCTGTAACGAGCAGGAGCAGCTCCTCATCGACCAAGTGCGCCTGGTTCTACATCTCCCTGATGACCAGATCACACTGCGCAGCAACTTTTTCGCTCTCGGCGGTGACAGCATGAGTGCCCTGCAACTGGCCACAGCACTGGGGACCCACGGCTGGCAGGCCGATATCAAGGACGTTTTCCTCAGTCCAGACCTCAGGTCATTGGCAGCCACACTGGTGCCAGGGCCCACAGGTCGACCCGAGGTGACACCTCTCACAGCGTCCGGACTCGACCAAAAAATTCTGGATCGGCTCTTGGACGAGGACAAAGCATGACCTCGATTGTCGATGTGGTGGCCCTCTCCCCCACGCAAGCAGGCATGGTCGCCGTCTCTGCATCGCATCCCACCTATGACCCCTATTTGGTAACCATGGCGTTCGACCTGACAGAGATCACCACAACGCAGGTGCACCGCCTTCGCTCTGCCTTGGAAGGTCTGTGCCAACGTCACGGACATCTCACCGGCCAGATTCGCAGCGAGGGGCTACCCCATCCGGTACTGCTCATCCGCGACGGCGCCCGCCCACAATGGGAGATGCGTGATCTACGCGCTGAGCCCGATCCCATTGCTGCAGCGCAGGAACTCCGGGCCACGGAAGGCAATCGACCGCTGTCCTTGTCAACCGGCCCGCTGACCCGGGCGACACTACTCCAGGTAGGTGGAGACAGCGTCAGAGGACGCTACGTGCTGTTACTCACGATGCACCACGTGATCATCGACGGCTGGTGTATGCCAACCCTGGTCAGTGAACTTGTTTCTCTAATGAGCGAAACCGGAAATCACCTGGAACCCCCTGTGCCATTGCGAAATTATGCGTCCTGGATCGCCGCCCAGGATCGCGGTGTTTCCGAGGACATCTGGAAAGCAGATCTTGCCGACGTCCAGGACATGCCCCGGGTCGGACGCGGAAACGCAGCCGAGAAAGCACCACACGTCGGTGAACACCGTCTTGATGATGCGGACACCACTGCCGTGCGGAATTATGCGCGTGAGCATGGTCTTACCTTGGCCACTCTCGTGCAGTTGGCGTGGGGACGGGTGCTGAGCAGCGCGGTCGGCCAAGATGAGGTCACATTCGGCCAGACAAGTTCTGGTAGGCACCCCGACATTTCAGGAGGAGATCACATCATCGGTGGCCTGGTGACCACCACTCCGGTGCATGTTCGGATCGACGATCGCAGCCCAGCAGAAGCGGGTGCCGAGTTGCAGGCGAGACTCGCACGGTTGAGGCGACACGACTGGCTCGGCTCCGGAGGGGTCGCACAGGCATCGGGATCTGGCGATCGTGAGCTCTTCGACACATTGGTGGTGGTGGAAAACACCCCGACCGGAGATGTGCACCAACCCATAGACCTGGGCGACGATGCAAAAGCTCGCCTACTGCGCATCGATTCCCCCAGCCATTACCCGGTGACACTGGTCGTCGTCGATGATGGCGAGTTGGTGGTGCGAGCTGAATGTCATGACAGCCACGCTCTTGGCGTGTGGTCCTTTGCCGACCCACAACAAACCGCACGCCGGACTGCTCGGGCGCTGACGGAACTGGTCACAGCTCATTCGTTGGCCGAGGTGGACATCCTCTTGGAGGGTGAATCCGCAACGATACAGGGGGCTATTGCACCGATTAACCTGCCGGAATCCCTGGACTCGGCGCTCCAAGCGGCAGTATCCAGGGCTCCCCAAGCTCGAGCTCTGTTGGATGAATTCGGCGAAATTAGCTTTGCGGAATGTCACGCTGCTGTGACTGCTCTAGCGGGAACGCTGCACACGGCAGGAGCGGACACGGGTGAGCCGGTTGCCGTGGCGCTGCCCCGGGACCGGCGAGCCGTAATCGCGCCTTTTGCCATAGCAGCTGCCGGTGGGATCACGGTCCATCTGGACCCCACCCAACCCGTGGGACGGATGGCACAGATCATCTCTGATTCGGGAGCATCCTTGGTACTCACTGATTCCACGACGGCGACCGCCCTGGGGCAGGAGATGTCCCAAGGGATACGCTGCGGCGTTCCTGAGATCCTGGCTCCGGGCCGGGTGACGTGGCACACATTCGGCTACCCACGCCCGGGACAGCTGCCACCGTTGCCCGATGCTCGTCGACTGGCGTACGTCGTGTTCACCTCTGGCAGCACGGGCCGGGCGAAGGGAGTGGCCGTTTCTCACGAAGCCATCTTGAGCTACTGGAAGCACCACGACGGCCATGTCCTGCGTCCCACAGAGAAGCTCCTCGGACGTCAGGTGCGGGTGGCTCATGCTTGGTCCACGGGGTTCGACGCCGCATGGCAGCCCCAAGTTGCTCTGCTCAGTGGACAGTGTGTTGACATCATCAGCGAGGAAACCCGCAACGATCCCGAGAGGTTGGTGCATGCTCTGGCCACGCGCTCGATTGACATATTCGATACCACGCCATCGATGCTTCTGCGCCTGCTATCCGCAGGACTGCTTGAGGATGAGCAGCACCGCCTGAGCGTGCTGGCGCTGGGAGGCGAGGCCATCCCACAGGATCTGTGGAATCGGCTCAGGTCCTTGGGAATAGTTGTATGGAACTGTTACGGCCCCACGGAGGCCACTGTTGAATGCTTCATGGCGCGCGTCGATCGTCACGCCCATCCCACCATCGGTTACCCACTCGATGGCATGGGCGCTGCGATACTCGATCATCGCCTGCGCCCCTTGCCCCCCGGCATGCCGGGCCAATTGACCGTATGGGGAACACAGCTAGCAGAAGGTTATCTTGGACGTCCTGAAGAAACCGCTCAAGCTTTTCAGCAAGCCATCGGTGGTCAACGGTGCTACCTGACCGGAGACATGGCACGCCGTAATCCGGATGGCACTGTCATCTTCGATGGTAGACGTGATGAACAGGTAAAAATCAATGGTTATCGCGTCGAACCGGAGGAATCTGCAACGATATTGCGTTCCCTGACCGGCGTACATGACGCCTGTGTGGTAGTGGAGGAGGAACACGAAAGACCATTTCTCGGTGCACTGGTGGTTACTGATCGCCCAGCGGTCGAGATACGCAGTGAGGCGGCGACCCACCTGCCCCCTTATCTTCTGCCACGAGTGATGGTTCCCGTCCGCCGCCTTCCTCTGACTCGTAATGGCAAGCTGGACCGAGTAGCAGTCACCCGACTACTGAAAGAAACAAGCCACAGAGAAAGAGAAACCGTTGATGGCCCAGGTGAAAGCTCACCTGCGCTGAAAGATCTCTTGGCTGCGGTCTCCCGACTGACCGGTCAAACTCCCGCTCCCTCGTCCCGGTTCGATGAGCTCGGAGTCGACAGTATTGGATTGATGGACGTGGTCGCCGCGTTGCGCAATCCTCCTGCTGACGGAACGGCATGGCAGGTCCGGGTACGCGATCTTGTTGAAAGCTTCAGCCTGGCTGACGCCGCCTTACAGATGCGGCCGTTTGAGGCACCCGATCCCGATAATCCAGCAGCAACACCCCGCTCCTGGCCTCTGGCTCGGCTGGCCCGGACCTATGTCACAACTTCGGGTTCCTCTCTCGCTACGATCGCCCAGAGCCAGGTAGTCGCCCTTCCCAAGGGGGATGATGCAGAACTGATGCGTATCGCCGAAGACTTGCTGAGCTCCCTCGTAGTGGCTCATCCCATTCTTGCAGCCCGTCTCAACGACAACGGAACCATGCTACTCAGCAGCGGTGCCCCACCCAGCCTTGACATGCACCCGGCAGACCGTGCGCTAGCTGATATCCGCGACTGCCAGCTCGACCTGCTGGATCCTTGGAGAGGTCCTTTGTGCACGGCCAGTGTGCGCCGCGGGGAGCCCGGTCAATCGCCCTTGCTGCTCATCACGGTACATCACCTGGCGGTGGACGTGGTCTCCTGGCATGTCCTAGGCGATGACATTGGTCACTTCAGTCAGGGCAAGGCCATCACACCCGAACAGCCTCTGCCCCAGAACAGTGAAGCCGTCACGACCCGCGAGCTGTCCGACCGGATAACCTATGGACCCGCGCTGGGGAAACGGCACGCCGACCCCCGTGTCGACCTAGGTTTGACACCCGCACTATGGCGCCGCACTTCAAGGTCAAGTACGGACGCCGTGTTAAACGCAGCGAGCCATGGAATCAACATGGCCGACCTTCTGGGCATCATCACAGCAGTGACGGATCGTGATATCGCACAGTCATACGGCAACTCGGTTGACACTGATCGCGCTTGGTACACCCTTGAAACCCACGGTCGCAAGGGAATGGAGAACACGCGCGCAGTGGGCTGGTTCACCGCCGAGCGGACATATTCGGTGCCCGTACCGGAGGCCATGCACCGTGACGCGCTGATGTTGTCATTGGTCGAGAAACGCGAGGACAGCTACGCCTTAGCCGTCAGCTGCCTAAATTACCTAGGGCGAATGGACTTCCCCCGCCAGTCGGAAGGGGCCGCATGGCAATTCCTTCCACCCGATCAGCTCATCTCAGAGCTAGGTTCATCCGGGGTGGGGACGCTCCCTGCACGGTTCTCAATGATGCTGACAGCCCATGTCGAGGGCGCTGATGAGGGCCCAGTAATCACCATTGCCTTCGCCGGCGCATCAGGCTTGCTGACACAGGATCAGGTCGAGGAATATGCAACGCGATGGTTGACCAACCTTGAACGATTCGCTACTGAAACTGAGGAGATGAACCGTTGATCGATGCCTCCTGGCTGAGAGAACAACTCACCAAAGAACTTTCACTGGACCCAATGGAAGCCGCCGTTCTGTCCGAAGAAACGGATCTGATTGGTCTCGGCCTAGACTCCCTACGAGTTCTAGCAATCAGTGACGCTCTGGCACGCGCCGGGGTTCGAGTGCACTTCTCAGAGCTGATGATAGATCCGACGTTCGGTGGGTGGCTTGCTGTAATCGCCGAGGCAGAAAACAGCTCCGTGACCGACCTTACTCCACAGATTGATGCTACGCAGGAAGAGTTCCCCCTCGCCACCATGCAGCATGCATATTGGCTGGGTCGCCGCATGGACCAACCACTCGGAGGCGTTGCAGCACATCTGTATGTCGAGTTCGATGGAACTAGCAACGATCCAGACGCATTCATTGCAGCATTACAGAAAGCCACCACAGAACTGGTGCACCGCCATCCCATGCTGCACACCGCAGTGCTCGAGACCGGTTTCCAGAAGATTCTTCCCGTCCCTGACACCTCACCACTCCAAGTACACGACCTGCGCACGCTGAGTAAATCCGACGTGCAGGCACGACTCGATCATTTGCGTGCTCAATACAGCCATCAGATGCTCGATCTGAGCCAAGGAGAGGTCTGGAAGCCAGTACTGACCGTTCTACCGGATGGACGACACCGTTTCCATCTAGACGTCGACATGGCCGCTGCGGACGCCATGAGCTACAGACGCCTGACCGAAGACCTCGCAGTACTGACGCACTCGGCCTTGGAACAAACAGCCCCATCCTTGGCGCCCCTACCCGTGACCTACCGCGACTATCTCCTAAGGCAGCAACAGGCTCTTTCAGCAGCTGACAGCCCCCAAGCGCAACGAGTGGAGCAGGATCGTCAGTGGTGGCAGACACGACTTGCCGACATGCCGAACCCGCCAAGTCTCCCGTTCATACCTGAGGAGCACCGAGCAGATCCCCACCACAGCATCCGCTTGGCGGCCACCCTATCCTCCGCCGAATATCACTCATTGCAAGAGCGAGCACACAGCCGTTCCTTGACCCCGGCAATGGTGGTCGCCACGGCTTTCACCCAAGTCCTCGGGCGTTGGGCTGAAAACAATCGGATGCTGCTCAACATGCCGCTGTTTGCACGTGAGCCAGTCCATCCTGAAATCGACTCGGTGGTCGGCGATTTCACCAACTCTGTGATGGTCAGCGTCACAACATCAGCCAACAGCTTCGTACAAGCTGTTCAGGCCTTGTCCGCCGAGGTCCACACCGCGGCCGCCCATTCATCCTATACCGGTCTACATGTCCTTCGTGACCTGGGACGACATCGCGGACATTCCCTCACGGCGAATGTTGTCTATACATCCGGCCTCGATCTGGGCGATCTGTTCTCACCCAAGGTACGGGAACTCTTTGGAACACCGGCCCATATCATTTCCCAAGGCCCTCAAGTAGACCTTGATGCGCAGGTGGTGGAATTTGACGGTGGCATGTTGCTGAACTGGGATCTTCGGCGAGACGCCCTACCTTCTGGTCTCGCCGAAGACATGTTTTCAGTATTCGTGGGCTACCTACGACAACTAGCTTCAGACGACGCGATTTGGGAAAAGTCTTGCACGATTGAGCTGCCCGAACATCAGCGACGCACACGCATCCAAGCGAACTCCACACAGTGTGACTTGCCTGCCCGCACTTTGCATGACGACATCCTACGGCGGGCTCAACAACAGCCCGCTGCACCGGCCTTGCACTGGCAGGATGTTGACGGAGCAGCCAAGGTACTGACCTACGAAGAAATGGTACGTCGGGCGGGCGCCGTAGCTGAAGCACTACGTTCCAGTGGCGTACACCCAGGAAACACGGTTGCGCTACAACTACCCCGCGGCCCTCAACAGGTAATCAGCATCTTGGGAGTTCTACTGACCGGGGCCGCTTATCTTCCCGTGGGGATTCAACAGCCCAATAGCCGGCGCGACACAGTACTTGCAGATGGCGCTGTGACGTCACTGTTGACTACCGACGATGTCTCAGCGATGCTCGCATCCGACCTTCCAACGCTAAGCGGCGTGCTCGCAGCTGCTGTGGAGGTGGCACCTGAGGCCATTGCGTACGTCTTGTTCACCTCCGGTAGCACTGGACGACCCAAAGGCGTCGAGGTCAGCCACGCCGCCGCTGCAAACACGCTGGATTCACTGACGGCTCGTTTCGGGTTGGCAGCTCGGCCACCAATTGCGCTGGCGCTGTCTGCCTATGATTTCGATCTGTCCGTGCTCGACATCTTTCTGCCGCTGGGGCTGGGAGGTCGAGTTGTTCTCCTGGAGGAGAAGCAGGCGCTGGACGCATTGATATGGGCCGAGCTGATCGAGCAATTCCAGGCCGACCTGCTCAACTGCGCACCCGGGCTCGTGGGTATGCTGCATGAAGCAGCCAAACCGGAACAGCTGGCCTCCTTGCGGCTGCTGCTTACGGGTGGAGATCGTATACCCCCAGCATTGGCTCACGCAATGCGTCACAAGGTTCCCGGGCTGACCTTCGTCGGTTTGGGCGGAGCAACCGAGGCTGCAATTCACTCAACAACGTTCGTAGTCGATGATTCGTTGCCCAGTGACGCGACGGCGGTACCCTACGGCACCCCTCTGAATAACGTCGCAATGCGAGTGGTCAACAAGAACGGACTCGATGCCCCGGACTTCGTCGCGGGAGAACTCTGGATCGGTGGAAACTCCCTGGCGCGGGGATACCGGGGAGATTCAAGGCGCACCGCAGAGCGTTTCGTCACCGTCGCCGACAAACGCTGGTACCGCACGGGTGATCTCGCCCGTTACCGCAGTGACGGGATTGTGGAGATCCTGGGACGCATCGACAACCAGGTCAAGGTCCGCGGTTTCCGCGTGGAACCGGGCGAGGTGGAAGCCGCGCTTGAGTCACTGGACGCAGTGGAGGCGGCTGTAGTCGTGGCACACAACGAACGCCTGCTGGCCGCGGTACAGTCAACTCCCACGGCTTCAGAGACCTTCTCAGGTCAACACATCAAGGAGAGTCTAGCCGCCCTTCTGCCTCCACACATGATTCCAGCAGCCATCATTGACGTGGCAAAGATACCGATCACAAACAATGGAAAGAAGGATCGCAAACATACGTCACAGCTGATCAAGAAATCCTTGGCGAAGACAGTCAATTCGTCGCCAGCCGAGGTTGACGAACCCCGCGACGCTCTTGAGGCAGCACTTAGTTATCTGCTGGGGCAGGTCCTGGGTATTGAAATCAGTTCGGTGACCGCCGACTTCTTCGATCTGGGTGGTGACTCCATCCTGGCCACTAGCTACACCGCTCGGGTACGGGAATTCCTGGATGCCGAAACAATGACGGTGGCCGACGTCCTGGAGCATCGCTCTATACGACAGTTGGCTGACCGTTTGAACCACATACATCCCCAAGCTAAAGATCTACAGGCCACTGCCAAGCTTCTGCTCGAGGTGGCCTCGGTGGAGGTACCATGAGATCGCTCGATGAGGTGCGGACCCTGCTTTCTCAACGGCGAAAAGGCACTACGTCCAGTGCAGCCGACAGCATCCCGGGTCCGCGAGCAATGCACCCACGGCTGAGTTCTGCGCAGCAGGGAATCTGGCTCCAGCAACAACTCGACCCGGACAGCAGTGTTTACAATCTGTGCTTGAGAATGACCCTGAAAACTGCAGAAGGAGCTGCCCCTGTAAATCAGGAGCGTCTCATCGATGCCTTTCGCAAACTTGTGCGTCGGCATGAGGTTTTGCGCACAACGTATCACAGCGGTCCGGACGGTGAACCGTGGCAACAGGTGCACGATGAGCTTGCCCCGGTTGTGCGTCTGCATGCCCCCGGATCTGACCTGATCGAGATCACACGTAGTGCAGCCATCCGTCCATTCGACCTGGCCGTAGACAGCCCAATTCGACTGGATCTGATGCGTGTGGACCCAAACACGCTTGTGATCATCATGACCTTGCAACACATCATCTGGGATGGCATGACGATGTCTGTTCTGGCGCGAGATTTGGCTGCGGCCTATACCAGCGGCGAGGAGCTTCCAGAGTTGACCTGGCACGTCGCGGACTTTGCTGCTCAAGAAGCTTCCAGACCCCAGGAGGCCGAGCGCGTCTATTGGGCGGAAGTGTTTGCTGACGGTATACCCCAACTCACCCTCCCGACGGTCGATGACGCAACCGAAGCAGCAGCCCGCCGTGATCATCGGCTCAGTCACGCCGCAGACACGAATCTGCGTCGTCTGGCACGAGACTTGCAGACAAGTCCTTTTGCCGTGTTCATCTCCGCCTACCACCTCGCCCTGCGGCTCGTCTCAGGGCAGTCGCAGACCGTGATAGGTACAACAGTCGCCAATCGCGAGCAACCAGGGCAGGAGCTGCTCTTCGGGAATTTCAGCAACCAGCTCCCGTTGCTCATCGACAGTTCCCCTCTTTCCCAAGCAAGTTTCGGCGATCTGGTGGCGAAAACCACGCATGTAATCTCGGGAGCACTCCGCCACAAATTGCTGCCAACCGACACGATCTCCAAGGCTGCTGGACTCAACAGATCCGACGGCGACGACCTCTTCCGCACCATGGTGCTCTTCCTCACCCAGGACATCGCCGGTCCCCAGCTGCCGGACACAGCTTGCACATGGGAGCTGATCGACAACGAGGCAGCTATCTACCCACTGACGCTGGAAGCCTTCCACCACCCAGATCGCACTGAGGTGCAGTTCACCCATCAGCGAGGGCTCTCCGCAGAGTTGGTGGACACCATCTCGGATCTCCTGGACACCGTGCTGGCGTCTGCAACCCCACAATGTCCTGTGGAGGACCTGTTGCGGCCAGGATCTGCAGACCAGAGATTTCTGGCTACCCATGCAAAGGGACCGCGCCGCGCGATCGAACCGACGACTGTCGACGCGATGTTGCGCGCGGCGGCTGCACAGGAAGGACAACGCCTTGCCGTGGTGGTTTGCGATTCGAACGGCAAGGAACATGTCTCATGGACCCATGCCCAGTTCGATGCAGAAACGAATCAGCTTACACGAGAGCTGCTGGCCCAAGGGGTGGCCACCGGCGACCGGGTCCTGGTGGTAACTGGCAGGGTCGCGCAGCTACCTTTAGCTCTGGCTGCTGTTCTACGAGCCGGAGCCTGCTACGTTCCAGTGGATCCAAAGTTTCCCCTGCGCCGCATCCGCGCGATCGTCGATGACGCCAGCCCCTCCTTGGTCCTGCTCGCCGGAGAAGCACCACGCGACCCGGCCTGCTACGGGTCTACTCCCTTGTTGGACCTGGATTCCTCCGTCGTCTCCTCGCGAGTGAGCAATCGCAGCAGCAACACCGTGACCTCGGACGAACTGACACGTCCGCTGACCGGCGAGGATGGTTGCTACTTGATTTATACCTCGGGTTCAACCGGGCGGCCGAAAGGAGTCCTGAACCATCACCTAGGCGTGGCGAACCATCTCCAATGGTATGGAAAGACATTCCTTGAGGACCATCCCGCACGCGTACTCCAGAAAGCACCTGTAACCTTTGACGTGGGACTCGCAGAGCTGCTCAACCCCCTGTCCAACGCAGGCACCGTGGTGCTACCTCCTTCCCAGTGGTGGGAGGGAGACGTGGCAGCTCTGGTGCAAATGATCGCTGAACAACAGGTACAGGTTCTCTCCTTGGTTCCCAGTTATTTGCGGGTCATCCTGGACACCGTCGAAGATCCGTCTCGGATGCGATGCCTTGAACGGCTGCTGCTGGGAGGAGAAGCGGTACCTGGAAACCTGGCGCTTCAGGCACGTGAGCTGCTGGGCTGCCGTGTCTACAGCCTCTACGGCCCCACGGAAGCAGCCATGGACGTCACGTGCGTCGAATTTACCCCGGAACTGATTGTGGGCGCCGGAGAAAACCTGATCGGCCGCCCAGAGAACAACGTCACCGTCCGACTGCTCGATGCGCATGACCACGAGGTACCAGTGGGTGTTCCCGGCGAATTGTGTCTGATCGGCGTACAGGTGGCTGACGGCTACCGCAATCTACCTGAAGAGACTGCAGCTGCTTTCGGTGTGAGCCCATTTGAGGAGGATGGTGGCGTACGTATGTACCGCACGGGTGACATCGCGTCCTGGCGACGCGACGGACAGCTCGTGTTCCATGGTCGTTCCGGGGAACAGGTCAAAGTACGCGGCAATCGGGTGGAACTCGGTGAGGTCGAGGCGGCGCTCCTAGAGGTTCCAGGAGTGAAACAGGCAGCAGCTCGCGTGTGGCGGGATCGGCTCGTCGGATACGTGGTGCCCTCCCCCGGGGTCCATGTGGGAATCGACGACGTACGAGAGACCACAAGCCTTAAGGTGCCGGCCTACATGGTGGTTGAGATCATCGTCGAATTGTCGGCACTGCCGCTGAACCGGCACGGCAAGCTTGACCGTGGGGCACTTCCAGAACCAGAGGTATCGGTCAGCACGAACGGTGAACTGCACGGCGTAGAGTTGCACGTCGCTGAAGTCCTGGCACAGGCTCTCGGCCTAGACGATCTTCCCAGCAGAGAAAACAGTCTGTTCTCTCTGGGCGGCGACTCAATCGCGGCTATCCGCGTGGTTGCCGGACTCCGACGTCTGGGCCTGGAAGTGAGCGCCCGCGACGTGCTGGGTGCGCAAGATGTAACAGAACTGGCCGCCCGATGCCGGTATTCCAGCAGCTTCCAAGAGTTGGAAACATCAGGACCACCCCGAGCGCCACTGCCACCGCTGGCGGCTCAACTAGTGTCAACCAGCCCGCAGGGCGGAGGCTTGGCGCAGTTCACGATGCTCGCAGTGGCACCAACAACAACCATTCCAGAGCTGGTGGAAAGACTGGACCAGCTAGTACACAATCACCCGATCCTGGGAGCACGGCTCACATCAGAAGGATGGCTGGAGCTACCCGAGGACTTCACCAACACATACACACTGGAGCTAAACGAAGAAGTCTGTATCACACATCAGGACTCGTTAACCGAAGTGGCTCAAATGATGGCCCGGCAACTCGACCCGGTCGAGGGTCACATGCTGGTCGCTGGCCTGTTTGGCACCGGGAAGCAGCGATGCATAGTCATGATGATCAGCCATCTCGTCGTCGATGCTGTCAGCTGGAGGGTACTGATGCAGGAAATCGCCAACCCTGCCCACGGTACTCCCGAGAACGGATTTCTGAGGTGGGCCGCGCTACTCGGCGAGGACAGTGAACATAACGAAGACGACCATCGCTGGATGCAAATTTCTCGGCAAGCGGCCGGCACCATTGCGCTGGATCCCGGACTGGATATCGAGAGAACTGCTTCAACACACAGATGTGTCCTAGATTCTGAGACATCCACCGAACTCATCTATGCTGCCCAAAAACTGGGCTGCGATTTACTCGACCTGCAACTGGCTGCAGCGGTTAGAGCCCTGCACCTCGTCCTGCCCGGCGCCGGAAACGGAATTACCCTGGAGGGGCATGGGCGGGACAACCCCGCGGCGCTGACAGCGCGTGTAGAGAACGCGGTGGGATGGTTCACTGCGGCTTACCCCTTGGCAGTGGCACCCACCGAAACCCCACTGTCGACACTGTGGAACATTCGCGCAGCACGACGTGGCTTGCCCGTCGACACCGCCCGCCCGATGCTGCTCCGGGAGAAGAACCACATCATCGCCCCGGAACTATGCGTCAACTATCTGGGAGTTTTCAGGGAAGAAATTACGGAGGCGTCAGCCACAGCCTGGCATCCGCTGCCCAGCGTACCCGCAGTCAGCGGATGGGCGAGTGCGGATACCCCACTCTCGTCGGTACTGGACCTCACCACGGAGATGTCCCAACTATCGGTTGGCCACGTCCTGCACGCCACGCTGCGTGCAGCGGGTCGGCACGTGAGCACGGATCAGGCGAAGCAGTTCCTGACTCTATGGCATCGGGAACTGGCCGCGCTAATAGCCGTTTCCCATAAGGATCCCGGCCGTTGCCCCGCAGATTTCGTGGCTGTCGACATTACCGAGACCGATGTACAGGTATGGAACAACACCTTGGGATCCCGGGTGTGTGAGGTGCTGCCGCTGACCGCGCTCCAGGAGTCCTTGACGTTGTCCTCTCTGGCAACCGGTGGCGCCGACGGCTATCTCGTCCAGTCCGTACTGGAATTGAATGATGCAGCCCGACTTCTCGATACCGGGAAGCTAGCCACGGCCGGCAGCATCGTGGTCAATCATCACCCCAGCCTAGGCATTACGCCCCTGACCACGCTTTCAGGCAAACCAGTGGGTGTGGTCACGCCCGGGCTGCGGGTGCCCGCGGTGGAGGTGGACTTGCGCGAATCCGAGGTGGCAGCGTGGCTGACACAGGACGCTTCCACGGCATTCAACTTCACTCGTCCGCCGTTGTTGCGTCTGGCGCTGTTACGCACTGAGGACAGGAGCCGCCTAGTGATCACCTGCCATCATCTGATCACCGATGGCTGGACCGGACAGTTGCTGATGCTGGAGTTGGCACGTGTCCTGGGCGCGCTCCTCAGAGGTGACGAACCAGAAGCTGACGTACACATCACAGGAGACCCGAGAACCTTCGGTAAAGCAGCAGCCCTGATCTCCACGCAACAGGAACAGACCAAACAGATCTGGAGGGGCGTACTGGAGAAAGTGCAGCCGGTTGTCCTGGCGGGTCGTCACGAAACACAACAGGAACCACGGCTCTTGACCACCGAGTTGTCTACCAGAAGTGTCGAACGGTTAAGCAAGTTTGCAGCACGCACATCCGCGTCACTCAATTTGGTCTGCCAACTGGCCTGGGCTAGCGTCCTGTGCAACATCACGGGCAACGACTCGGTGGTCTTCGGTGAGGTGGTTTCAGGTCGCACGCTGGAGGTTCCCGGGATTGAAGACTCCATCGGCTGTTACGCCAACACCATACCGGCACCGGTGACTCTCACAGCGCACAGTACGTGGCGCGAGGCCCTGACCAATTTGGTGGCGCTACGGCGGCACGTGATCGGCTGGGAGCATCTGCCCCTGGTGGACGCTCACCGCTTAGCCGGAGTCCGGAAGTTGTTCGACACCCTTTACGTGTTCCAGTCCTATCCTGCGCAGCATCGTGAGCTCGTGAAGACGTTGCATGCCGCTGGACTACCGCTGCTGGGAGTTCATCCTGGCGGAAGCACCGATGCCAGCGCGGTTCTCATGGTCTTTCCCCCTGGTTCCGTGGGAAGTAATAACACGCTGCGCTTCTCGCTGCACACGGCCCCGGATGTGTTGGATGAAGAACAGAGCCACATCGTGCTCAACATCTTCACCGGCGCCTTGGATGCCATGGCCACTGACCCTGATCGAAACATTGAAGAGTGCGAACTGGTAAGCGACTTCGACCAATTTGCACTGGACACGCTGCGCCCAAATATAACAAGCGAAGGTATTACATGATGAATCCCCCAAGTTCTTGGCTTCGAAGATTCACCCCTGCGACCACGCCCGAGGCGCAGCTACTCCTGTTGTGTCCCCATGCCGGGGCCGGCGCATCTTCCTATCGTGATCTAGCTTCGGCATTAGTCACCGAATTGGAGACTTTTCCAGCCATTGGAATCAGCCCGGCCGAGATCGTAGTAGCGCACTACCCGGGACGCCAGGACCGCGCCGCCGACAGTGTCCCCACTACTGTCCTGGGCTATGCAGAAGGGCTGCTTCCCGAGACGGAATCCCTGATTCGACTGAGCGACGCCCCACGTCCCATCACCATTTTTGGGCACAGTATGGGCGGCTTGATCGGTTATGAACTGGCTCGTCTACTACAACGACGTGGTTTGCCGGTGCGTTTGCTGGTGGTCTCGGCCACATATCCACCACAACTCACAAAATCCGCGCCCGCCCATCCTACCGATGACGAAACTTTACTGGAGCACCTAGCGGCTCTGGAAGGCACGAACATCGAGGTCTTAAGGAATCAGGATGTGTTGTCGCTGGTGCTTCCTGCGCTCAAGGCAGACTATGCGGCCTTCGATAGCTACACCGATGGAAATGACGAGATTCTGACGGCTCCTGTACTGGCCTTGGGTGGTTGGGACGATCCTGGTGTAAACCCCGCTGTTCTACGAGGCTGGGCTGAAAGAACCACGGGAAAGCTAAAAGTAGTCATGTTCCCCGGGGACCATTTCTTCATCAAAGACTCGGTGACCACTGTCGCAGGCACCGTCGCGCAAGAAGTGGATGAACAATGCCGGTGAACACGGAGCACCCCACGCTCGTGAGGGCTGTAGAGCCGAATGCGGATCCCGTAGTGATCGTAGGCCTTGGCATAGAGGCTCCCGGAGGCATCGTCGGTCCAGGGGCTTATTGGGATGCGCTGGAGGCTGGTCGTTCTCTACTCGAGCCTCTACCGCGGGACCGTGGCTGGGATCTGGACTTGGTCTTCAGTCTTCCCGAGCGCATGGGGTGGGGACCGGTACCCGATTCTGGCGGTTTCCTGCATGACGCTACTCAGTTCGACGCGCTCTTCTTCGGGGTAACACCACGTGAAGCGCTTGCGATGGATGCCCAGCAGCGAGTGGCAATGCGCGTCGCCTGGGCGGCGTTGCAGCAGGCTGGCATCAATCCCTCCTCACTCGTGGGACGTAAACAACGTGCGGGTGTGTTCATGGGCGCTTCCTTGAACTTCTACGGCCCACCCCTATACCACCCCGACCCAGTACTCACCGGACGCCGTTCCGCAGGTGTACTAACCGCTTCGGTAGCTGGTCGGATCTCGCACTTGTTGGATCTCCGTGGTCCTTGCATGAGCCTGGATGCAGCGTGCGCCTCTTCTCTGGCTGCTCTTCAGCAAGCGAGCAACGCGTTGCTTCTGGGACAGTGCGACTGGGCCTTGGCGGGTGGAGTGTGCGTCACGGCTACCACGGCACCTTATGTGGAATTCTCCCGGCTGCAGGCCCTCGACCCCACCGGATACTGTCGCCCCTACTCCGCTGAAGCTGCGGGCACCATATGGAGCGAAGGTGCAGTAGTGACAGTGGTGGAACGCCTGAGTCGAGCTAAAAAGTTCGGGCACCAGGTTCTGGCCGAGGTTTTGTCGATAGGCGTAAATCACAATGGAGCCGGAGCACACCTGAGCGTTCCTTCTCAGGATGCTCAGGAACAACTCTATCAACAGGTCCTGACAGACGCCGGCGTAAAACCAGAGGAGATCACTCTATTCGAGGGCCACGGAACAGGAACAGCAGCTGGGGATCCACGAGAACTGCAAGCCATTGCAACCGTGTACGGTCAGGGACGAGAACAAAAACTCGCCTTGGGATCAGTCAAATCAAATCTGGGCCATGCGCAGGCGGCAGCCGGTTTCCTTGGTTTAACCAAGGCGATCCTCGCGGGCCTTCACAGTATAATCCCACCCAGCCTGCATGCCGATCCACCCAGCACAGCGATTGACTGGGAAACTTATCGAATTCATGTTCCGAAGCACAGTTCCCCATGGCATGGGCGTCATCTTGCAGCCGTATCAACATTCGGACTGTCAGGGACAAACGCACACGTCATAATCGAAATTCCCCAGCAGGTGGACCATGCCTAATCTGACAAACTTCCCAGATGGAACTGTTGCGCTACTGATCAGCTCTAGAACCGCCACAGGAGTTCATAGAGAGGCCGCCGCGATATTAAATTTCCTGAGCGGAGACCCCGGCGCAACTCCCGAACAAGTGAGCGATATACTGGTCGCAACCCGAAACACACAGCCTTGGCGGGCACTCATCCGCGTCCGCGACAGAGGCGCTCTCCTAACCGCTCTAGGCAGACTTGCACGCGGTAACAAGACTCATGAAACTCCCGGGGCACTCATTAATGTCGGCCAAGCGCAGTCCAGAACCATTGCCATGGTCTTCCCTGGTCAAGGGGGTCAACACCCCGGCATGGGCGGTGATCTGTACCATATCAGCCCAGGTTATCGTGCCACCGTTGACCACTTCGATGAAATCTTCAACCAAATGAACATTCCGGTGAGAGAGTTCTTGGTCGATGGAATGCGCTCCGAAGCAGTTCAGCCAGCCCTCTTCACCCACATGGTCGCTCTGCAGGCCATGTGGCAGGACTGGGGAGTAACTCCTGACATGATGGTCGGTCACAGTCAAGGAGAACTGGCTGCGGCGTACACTGCGGGCGTCATCACCGAGGAAGACGCGGTACGCGCTATCACAAGACGAACTCGACTCAGCCAGGAAATCGCCGCCACGGGGCGTTATGCCATGCTCATCGTCGGCACCGATCGAGACTCGATTGAAAGGAAACTTCCCACGCTCACCGGTTGGGCAGAGGTGTGTGTGGTGAACTCTCCGTCACTACACGCGGTCGCCGGTGAATTAGGGGCTATTGCAGAGCTCGAGACATCATTGCACGCCGACGACTGTTTCGTTCGGCGAATTGAAGTTGATTTTCCCTCGCACACCCATCTGATGGACACGGCGCAGGAACCCTTTGAGCACGCTTTTGGAAGGCATTCATTCAGTCAAGGTAACACTCTTTTCATTGGATCAACCCTCGGGGCACCTGTCCCTTCCGGGTATTCCCAGGCAGCTTATTGGTTCGCGAACCTGCGCCACAAGGTCCGTTTTGACCTAGCAATTCGTTGCGCTCTCGATCACGGCGCCACGTCCTTCATCGAGATGTCCGGTCACCCGGCTCTCCTAACAGCCATTGCTGAGAATGCCGCGGCAGCTGATTTCAAAGACATTCATGTGTACAACTGCGGCCAGCGCGACGTCGCCGCACCAGTTGGTTTCTCGGATCGCCTGGCCGAAGTCTTGGTCACACATCGCGACATTGCTATCGCTCGTCCCGATCGACACGTGTCAGTGCCTTTGCGGTTTCCACCCACCGCATGGGAGCCCGATGTGTTCTGGGCACCTTACGAACCTGGTAAGGGAACCCCCGGCAGACTCGGCCTGGCGCCACAGTGCCTGAAAGATCACTGGGAGGCCCTTGGCGGTAGCTTCCTCCCTGACCCCAACCGCATCCAAGTGATGTTCGGGGATGAGCACTGGACAGAGTTGCTGAACGAGGAGGCATCCCGTCTCGGGGCCTCGCTTGTCACCGAGGATGCCGCAGTGGGAGTGGCCATGCTGGACTCCGCACTCTGGAATAGTCACGAAACCAGTTCCGCACTATCACTAGTTCATGATTTGCTATGCCAACTGCAAGAAACAGCGGTACCTGATCTGCTGGTCGTCACCACAGGTGCCGAGGATCGCAGTACTCGCGGTGGCGGCAGTCCAGAACCCATCGCGGCTGCTGTAGCCGCCATGCTGCGCTGTCTAGCCTCGGATTTTGCGCCGACCCGGATCCGCCATCTGGATCTCGATCCAGCTGATGAAACGGCCAGCAGCGCACGGCACGTGATGGCGGCTGCCCACATCATGAGGGAATCCGATCTGGCGGTTATGGGCGCTGTTCTTCACACGCGGCGTCTCATACCGCAGGACCAGCTGGCGGACCGCCCCGACTTCTCCGAGGCAGTGGTCGTGGGCGGCACCGGCGTCGTCGGGCGCGAGGTGTGTCGTCGCCTCGCAGAACAGGGGTTCTCACGCGTGGTGGTGGCTTCGCGACGCCCAATGAGCAGTCTTACAAAGGCAGCATTCGAAGCCATCACCATTGCGACCGGAGCCGAGGTCGTACACATACAGTGCGACGTCACGGACCACACCACGCTCAGTGACCTTGCCGCAGCACTGTCCAACAAGCCTCGCCTCGTCGTGCACTGCGCCGTCAACTATGACGCAGTACACGACACCAACTGGGCAGCCGCAATCGCCCCGAAATCTGGCGCGGTGACAGCACTGCGTAAACACCTTGTGCGTCCCAGGGACCGTTTCCTGGTGTTTTCATCCCTGTCAGCAGGTATTGGAGCACGCGGACACGCAACTTACGCCGCCACCAATCGCCTGCTCGAAGTGGCCGCTCTGTCAAATGCAGAGAACACAACCGTGATTCGGTGGGGCCTGTGGCCCTACTCCGGCCACACTGGTGCGGTCAACGGCAGTCTACGGGCGACCGAGGCCGCGGGACTGCGACAGATGGACCCCACCGATGCAGTTATAGCTGCCCTCACGGCACCCACCGGTTTGGTCAGCATCGTGGCAGCGGACTGGGAACGAATCACTGCAGCTTTTTCCCTACACGGGGCGGATTCGCTGTTCCGCCACTTGCTTGCCGTGCCGCAACCGGCGTCAGAACCATCGCCTGTTGACCCACAGCCCACCGAAACGCAATCTGCTCAGAACGATCAACAGACGCCGAGGATGAATGATGAAGTTTCCCGGGATGGGCACCCAAATGGTGTCGCCGAACTGGTGGAACGAGTAGTTCGCGAAGCATTGGGATATCCGTATGAGATGGAACTGGACTTCTCCAGTTCTCTGGTGTCATTGGGGATCGACTCGATCCAGGCCCTCACCGTGCAACGCGAACTTGCACATGCCACAGCAAACGCAGTCACTGCGGCAGCCATCCTCAAGGGAGCAAGCCTGAACGATCTCATCCATACAGCGTTGAAGGGATAGTCATGATTCAGTCACATCAACCCAGGGATCCAGGGTTCGTGCCTTTCCCCCGCGATCTGGTGCAGCAGTATCGCGAGGCCGGCTACTGGCGACAGTTGACCCTGCCACAAATTCTCGACGCAGCTGCTGAAAATTATGGTGACGCGCCCTTCATCTCGGACATGGTCCGTTCCCTGAGTTTTCGCGAGCTAGCCCGTTCCAGTCGTCGCTGCGCCTCATGGCTTGCTGCTCACGGGATCTCGCCCGGGTCGAACGTGGTGTTGTACCTGCCCAACAGCGTCGCTTGGGTTGAGGCGTACTTCGGCGTGATGAGAGCTGGCGCACGTCCTGTGATGATGCTGAGTTCACACGGCCGGGTTGAATTGAGCCACGTGACCCGGAAAGCCGATGCCGTCGCCATCATGGCCACTGGCCGCGTCGGAACCGTCGATTACGCGGCTATAGCTCGACAGATAGTTGATGACTTGCCAAATCTACAGGTGCTCGACGTCGCTTGGAACCAAGAACCACCATGGAGCCAACTGCCCGATCCGGACCAAGCCGCCCTACCACACATCTCACCGGACTCCGTGGCGCTGCTCCAGCTATCCGGTGGCACCACGGGAAACCCAAAACTGATCCCCCGACTGCACGAAGAATACGATTATTGTTCCCGCGCTGCTGCTGACATCAGTGATTTGAGGCGTGGCGACGTGATGGCGGTAGTGCTACCGGCAGCGCACAACTTCGTCCTGTCTTCTCCTGGCTTGCACGGGGCATTGGTGGTGGGAGCCCGAGTGGTGATGGCCCCTGATCCGTCACCTGCGACAGGGTTCGCATTGCTCGAAAAGCAGGGTGTGACGCATCTTGCCCTGGTGCCCCCGCTGCTCCTGACCTGGATGAACTCACTGCAGGCAGAGGAATCAACCCACACCGCCCTGCGAGTGGTCTGGGTTGGCGGGTCGAAGCTGAGTCGCGCGATCGCAGAACGGGTGGAGAGCACCCTGCGCTGCCGGTTGCAGCAGGTCTTCGGCATGGCGGAGGGTTTGTGCAACTACACCCGTCTCGACGATGATCGGGAGACCACGGTGGCAACCCAGGGACGGCCACTGTCTCCCGCTGATGAGGTACGTGTAGTTGATGATCAGGGTCAGCTGGTACCTGATGGCGTCGAAGGGCATCTACAGACGCGCGGCCCCTACACCATCCGCGGCTACTATCGCGCTCCAGAGCACAACGCACGCTGCTTCACCTCGGACGGCTTCTATATCTCGGGTGACCTGGTCACCCGAGACAGCCGCGGCTACCTGACAGTGACCGGGCGCACCAACGACATCATCAACCGGGGCGGGGAGAAGGTCGCTCCAGAGACAGTGGAAAACGCACTGCTGGGCATTCCCGAGGTTCATGACGCATCTGTTGTGGGGGTTCCGGACGATCGCTGGGGCGAGAGGATCGTCGCCTACGTCATCCTGCGTACCCCACTGCCCGACGCCGAGCGCCCCACTCCCCGTCAGCTAATCATGCAGGTCAGACGGAGTGGTATCGCGGCCTTTGCCGTGCCAGATGAGGTTCAGGTGGTTGACGAATTTCCGCTCACCGCTGTGGGCAAAGTCAGCAAGCACCGCCAACGATGAGATGACTGAAACGTGACAGTACACGTGCGCGATGATGGACAAGCAGAACTTCCTGAAGGGATCAGTTGTGGGTAAGGGGATTCAGGGGGCAGTGCTCAAGGGACTCGGGGCGAGGGAGCACGTGTTGACGGTGACGGGACGTGAATACCGCGCGGACCACTTCGTGCGCGTGTTCCTCCACTCCGACACTCTGCTCACTCCTGAGGGGGAGGCGCCCGGGAACTGGGTGCGTGCCTGGTTTCCGGATCCGGATGGTGGGGCGAAACAGTTCCAACGGGGTTACACGCTGGCTGAGACAGATCCGGGGACCGGAGAGTTTGCAATTGATTTTGTCATTCATCATCCGATGGGCCCTGCTGCTTACTGGGCCACGACGTGTGAGCCGGGCGATCAGATCGTGGCGATGCGACTTGGTGAGGAACCCTTCGAGCTGCTCGATCCAGCACCCAGAGGGTATCTCTTCCTGGGTGACCTGGCGTCCTATCCGGCGATCCACGCCTTGGCGTCCTCGATCCCACCGGAGCATCCCGTCGTGGTGTATCTGGAACAGCACGACGAGCGTGACGTCGAGCTGCCGCTACCGGAGGGGCCGAACGTCGAGGCCCGCTGGGTGGATGAGCTGCCCGACGGGCAGGGTCTGGCGCAGGCCATTTCCGGGCGGGACTGGACCGGCTGGTACGCCTGGGTCACCGCCGAGTCCCTCGCGACCCGGCGTGCCCGCACCCCGCTGGAGCGTGAGTTCGGGTTGAACCGGGCCACGCTCCATGCCCAGGCCTACTGGGTGAAGGGGCGTGCCATGGGTAAATCGCGCATCCTGGAGCAGGCCGCTCAGCAACAGGAACCGCAACCCGTAGGGACGGCAACTGTATCTCCCACCCCGGAGCGGGTCCTGGCCCCGGCCCGCGCGGCGTTGGTCGTGGGTGGCTTGGCGCAGGCTCTGCTCGCCGTGGTGCAGGTCGTTCCTTTCATTCTGTTCGCCGAGGTGGCCCGGCTTTTCCTGCGTGGCGCCGGAGTGGGCGAGTTCGTCGCGGTGGGGTTCGCGGCCCTGCTGGTCATGGCCCTGAGCGCTGCCGGCACTGCGGTGTTGCTGTTCGGCATGCACCTCTACGATGCCCGGTTCGCCGCTGCGTTGCGGCGGCGTCTGATGGACAAGTTGAGCACGCTACCGCTTGGTTGGTTCACCAACCGCAAGGCAGCGGATGTGAAAACCCTGGTCGGTGACGACGTGGCCGCGCTGCACTACCTGGTCACCCATTCGGTACTCGATCTCGTGGCTGCGATCGTCACGCCGGTAGCGACCCTGGGGTACCTGTTCGCGGTGCAGTGGCGGCTCGCCCTGGTATTGCTACTCCCGTTGGTGGTGTTCCTAGTTGTGATGATCCGGATCTCGCGGCGCGACGCCGACAAGAACGCTCTCGTGCAGCGCACCTCGGCGCTGGCCTCAGGGCAGGCGCAGACCTTCCTCAGCACGATCGACCAGGCCCGGGTGTTCGGTCCGAGGGCCGTTGTCGACCTGCCGGAGACGCTGTGCCGGATGGGTGATGTCGTGGAGCGTTGGCAGCGGGAAACCTCGCTGGCGAAAACCCAGGCGGTCATGATCAACCGCCCGACTACGGTGCTGGGCCTGCTGGTGCTGGCCGGGTGGGCGTTCATCTCGGCAGGTTGGATGCGTCCCGAGGAGCTGATCGTCTTCCTGATCGTGGGTACCTCGTGCGGGGCCCAGCTGATCGGGATCGCGTCGGGCATCGGCATCCTGACGCAGTCCTTCGCGGCCCGCGACTCCCTGGAATGGCTGCTCGGCACACCAGGTCTGGCTTCCCTTGAGAACCGATCCGCTCCCCCGGGGCACGTTCGGTTCTCGGGTGTCAGGTTCGGCTACGGGGCGGGGCCGACGGTGCTGCCGGCCCTGGACCTGGAACTCCGGCCCGGGCAGGTCACCGCGCTGGTCGGTCCCTCCGGAGCGGGTAAGTCGACGGTGGCAGCGCTGCTGGCGCGGATGTGGGACCCGCAAGCGGGAACCATCAGCATCGACGGCGTCGACATCCGCGGCCTCTCCTCCGATGAGCTGTACGCAAAGGTCGCGATCCTGCTGCAGGACGTGCAGCTGCTGCGGGCCAGCGTGCGCGACAACATCGCCCTGAGCCGACCGGAGGCCACCGATGAGCAGGTGCGGGCGACAGCAGAGGCGGCCCAGATCCATGAGCGCATCATGCAGCTGCCGCAGGGCTACGACACCATCGTCGACAACACCCGGCTCTCCGGCGGGGAACGTCAACGCATCGGGATCGCCCGGACACTGCTGGCCGACACCCCGATCGTGGTCCTGGACGAGGCCACCGCCGCCGCCGACCCGGACTCCGAATGGGCGATCCGCCAAGGACTGGATCACCTCCTCAAGGGACGCACCGTGCTCATGATCGCCCATCGGCTCCACACCGTACGGGACGCTGACCGGATCATCGTGCTGCGAGACGGCACCATCGCCGAATCCGGAACCCATCAGGAACTACTCGACCGGGACGGAATCTACGCCGAGTTGTGGCGCGCCGGCTCCGAACATGAAGGGAGCCGGTAATGCTGCGACACCTGCACGCCATCACGAACGGGCTCGACTTCTGGTCCTATCTGGTCCTAGCCGTCGCCTCCGCGACGCTCCAAGCGGGCGCTGTCCTGGTGCTGTTTCCCCTGGGCAGGTCCTTGTTCGGCGAATCCCCGGCCAACGGCGCCCCGTGGGTGGCGGCGCTGCTGGGACTGATTGTCGCAGCCTGGGGCATGGACGTGCTCGCCGCCCGACGCGGGCTGCGTCTCGGGATCAGCGTGATGCGCACCATCCAGCAGCGCACCCCCGAAGCGGTCCTGGCGTGGCCCGACACGACCCCACAGCGAGCAGCGACGCTGCGCGCCCTGATGGCCGATGGGGCCACCGAGGCCACGTCCGGGGTGATCCTGCTGATAACCCCGGTGATAACCGCCGCGGCTTTCACGCTGGCGCTGGGCCTGGGGCTCCTGTTCGTCGCACCTCCCGTCGGAGTGGTCACACTGGCCGGCGGGATCCTGGCGCTGGCAGCACTGTGGGCCAGCACCGCCCTGGAATCACGAGCCCAGCACGCCTACACGGCGGCAACCGAGGAACTCAACGACCGGCTCTTCGAGTTCGCCTGGGCCCAGCCGTCACTGCGCACGGCACGCAACCTGTCCCTGGGGAACCGGTTGGTGACCGATGCCATCGGGAAAACCCGGGGTCGGGTGCTGAAACTCCTACTGTGGCAGATCCCCGGTGAATTCCTGTTCAGCCTCGTGCTGCAGGTGGTGCTGTTCGGCTTCGGCTGCACGGCATGGCTGGCCCTCGATTCCGGTGTGATCGACGCGATCACCGCGGCCACCCTGATCATCGTGCTGCTGCGGGTACTGGAACAGGTCACCACGGTGGCGGGCACCGTCGCCGGAGTTGTCGCGATCAACCGCAACCTCCAGGAGGTCCGGGCCATCGTCGAGACCACCCCGATCAACCCCTCGCCTCCCATGTCCGAGGCGCCGCACCTGCGAGCCCGAAACCTGAAACTGACTCACCCCGACGGCACCGTCGGACTTGCGGACGTGAACCTGGACCTGGCGCCGGGAACGGTGACCGTGGTGATCGGCGGCTCCGGGTCAGGCAAAACCACCCTCATCAAAACCCTGGCTGGATTGAACACCCTCGACATGGGCACCATCACACTGGGTAGCGGCGACAACCCGGCCGAAGCCACGACGAACCAGCTACGAGGCAACGCAGCCATGGTCTTCCAGGACACGGTCCTGGCCGACGCGTCCCTGCGGAACAACCTGCTGGTAGTCAACCCGAACCTCACCCAGACAGATCTCGACCGCATCGCGGAGGCCGCCATGCTCACCCCCATCCTGAAACAGGCACCGGCGGGCTGGGACACACCGGTGGGTGAACTAGGCGGCCAGCTCTCCGGCGGAGAACGACAACGGGTGGGCATCGCTCGTGCCCTGGCGAAAAAAGCCCCCCTGCTCCTGATCGACGAGGCCACCTCGGCCCTCGATACCCGCAACGAACACGCCATCGTGGACAGCATCAAACAAATCCGCCACAACCACACCACCGTGGTGGTGACCCACCGGCCCGCGATGCTGGAACTCGCCGATGTCGTCATCATGATGCGCGAAGGTCGCATCACAGAGCAAGGCACCCCGGCCGATCTGGCTGCGGCATCCGGGGAATACGCACGACTCCTCCAAGAATGGCGAAAAGCCGCACAATGGAGCATATGAGATCAGAAGCACTTCCGCGGCAGAGAACCGATACGCCAGCCGCTTGGGTCCTGCCGGATCCGCCACCCATACCCGACCTATCCAGATACACACCACAGCGGACAGGTCATGGCGACATCATGATACGAGTAGCGGATCCTGACACGGATGCCTCGCTGGTCGCCGAGTGGATGTCGCAGCCTCATCTGATTGCCACTTGGCAGCAACCATGGCCAGCGTCACAGTGGGCTAGGTACTGGGTGGCACAACTATCAGGAACATATTCGGTTCCTGTGATCATGCTTTATCAAGGTGTCGCCGTGGGCTATCTGGAGATTTACCGCGCTGGCAGAGATGAAGTGGGACGCTGCTACCACTCGGCACGCCACGATCTCGGTTTCCACATCGCGGTTGGCGATCCGCACCTGACGGGCAGAAGGATTTTCTCACCGTTCCTGCCCACGCTGGCCGACGCAATGCTGGAAGCTGACCCACTGTGCCAAGTAGTGATCGTCGATCCTGCTGTGAACAACACACGGATGCACCAGGCTCTACTGAACAACGGCTGGCGCGGAGGTGGCGAGGCGCAACCGCGCCCGGACCGTCGAATCCGGTTGTTCTATCGCGGTAGCAGTGGTCTAGATCCAGTCAAGAGAGGGTTGTCATGAATTCCTCACCGTCCTGGCTGGTGCGGCTAAGCCCGCAATCTGCGGATGGCCCCACGCTCCTGATTTGCCCGCACGCAGGTGGCGGCCCCGTGTTCTACCGTGCACTCGCCGCAGCACTGTTCAACCGGTTGACTGTTTGGGCCGTGAACTATCCTGGGCGCGAACGCCAGGTACAGACTCCCTTGGCTGACTCCATGCATTCCTTGGTGAATTCTATCGTCGACCAGATCCCTCGACACCTTCCCGGGACATTCGTGCTGCTAGGACACAGCATGGGCGCGTTCGTCGCCCAAGAAGTTGCCGTACAGCTCGTACATCAAATTCACGGAGTAATTGTCTCGGCACAGACCTCTCCCTTGACACAGCAGACAGATCGCGAATTACTACACCAAGCAAACGATGAAACACTTCTTCGAGCGGTGGAGTCATTGGGAGCCTCACCTGCCAGTCTGCTGCAACATCCAGAGTTCAAACAGCAGCTGCTGCCGTTACTTCGGCGAGATTTTCAGATCACAGAAACTCACCACCCACGAACTGAGCCACTGCACGTCCCGTTGATCGCTTACGCGGGCGAACAGGACACACTGGCACCGCCGGAGAATATGCGTTCCTGGGAGCACCTCACCACGGCCGAATTTCGATATCGCATCTTTCCAGGTGGACACTTTTATTTTACGGACGATGTTCACACAGTTGCCCATCATCTACACCATGATGCGATGTGGTTCCTGACATGATTGGCAAGCCCCAAGAATGTTCCCGCATGGAGCGCTAAGAGCTGATCATGAAAGCAGCTGCGAGATGTGGTACTCCCTGACCTGCCTGCCAGCCGTGAAACAGGCTCAAAATCCACCCACTTCACCACTTGGATCAGAAGACCTCGGTCGCGATCCGGGGAGCTACATCACCTAGGTCAGGGAGCTCGCCTTTCTCCAGGAAACACCACCAGCTCACAACCGGAAAGGCTCCACAATCAACAAGCACACCTCAGTAATCCAGTCGGCCATCACAGCCCCGAAACGGACTGATCATGTCGAGTGCGGCGGCGGCCCAGCCCCCCGAGCCAGCACGCGGCGACCACGCCACCCAGGCTGGCGACTGCGAAGGCCACGAAGACAGCACCGGCCGGGCTGGTGATTCCCTCTCCGGCCGGGACATTGACCAGCAGGTAGGAGCCGATCACCGGGGCGAGAACCGCGCCGAGCCGGCCGACCCCCAGAGTGAACCCCAGCACGCCCGTCCGCCAATGGGCGGCCACGGCTTCGCTGACGAGGGAGTTGACCAAGTTCTGAGCAGAGGGAGAGACCATACCCAGCACCGCCACGACGAGCATCATTGCGGCCCCAGTGATCACCCCCGAGGGCAGCAGCACCAGGCAGACCGCCCCGATCACACCGGAGACCACCGTCAACGTCAAAGTTCCGAACCGGGTCGCCAACAGACCCGTCAGCAGCGAACCGAGAACTGCACCCGTGTTCAACACAAGAGTCAGCTGAAGCGCACCATCAAGTGGGACGCGGATCTCGGTCATCAGTTTCGTGAGCCACGTCATCAGCCCGTAGAAGGAGAGCAGAAAACAGAAAGTGGCGGCCATGCCAGCGATCGTCGGGGCCAGCAGCTCCCGCAATGGCACACCACGGCGGGACCCCGGGGAAACCTCCTGCGCCACCCCACGGTCCGTGGCCTCGCGTTCCGGATCAACAATCCTTCTGAGCACGGAAAAGAGCAACGGGATCAGCACCGGCCCGATCAAAGCCCCCACGACGAACAAAGGCCTCCACCCGACGTGGGATGCGGTCAGCCAGGACAGCAGACTCGCAGCGATACCACCGGCCGGGATGCCTCCCATCACCACGGAGATGCACAGCGAAGACATCGCCGACAAGCAGGCGGACCGGGCCATGGCCATACAGACCGGCATCACCACACCCAGACCGACTCCCGCCAGCAGCCTCGTCCCTGCGAAGAGCACCGAGTCATGCACCAAAGCGGTACACAGCATGGCGGCCGAGAACACCGAGATACCGCACACCAGCACTCTGCGCTGCCCGTACCTGGAGCTCAGCCACCCGGCCGCCAGACCACCCAGCAGCATTCCGATGAACACGGCGGAGCCCGCGACTCCGGCCAGGGCGGTGTCCAGCCCCAGGGAACCGTCGCGCAGCAGGAAGGGCAGCAGGTTCCCGTAGATCCCGAGGTCGTATCCCTCGACGAGCATGGCCGCTGCAGCGGCCAGTACAACCGGCCAGTCAATCCTTCGTGTTTCGGACACACCCTGCCCATCTCGTGTTGATGCACCGCCGTAAACCACTTCCAACGGCATACAGTTTAGGTTAGCCTAAACAACTATGTCGACGGTTGACGCCCTGTCCCCAGATGGGGTTCCAACCCCTCGCCCGGATCGCTCCGAAGTGGGCCGCGCGGCGACTTTCCCCCGAACCCCGCGGAGGGTTCGGGTCACTCTCCCTCACCAAACCCGACTTCAGGGTGGGGTTGGTCATGCTGGTCGCGATGGCCTTCGGCACCGGCCTGGTCCAGACCCCTGCCGGCACCGCCCTGCTGACCGCCTGTCCCATCGTCCTGGGGTTCCTGCTCGGGTCGTCCCGGCTGTCCCTGCAACTGGCCGGGAGCTACGTCGCACTGCGGGTCCTGCACCACCTGTGCCTGCTTGGGGCGCACCTGCCGTTGGTACCGTGGCTCGGAATCCTGTTGGCCCTCTCGCTCTACGGTTTCCCGGCGCTCGCCATGGGTTTGGTGGTCTTCACCCGGGTGCCGATGAGTGAGGCGATGGCGGCCTTGGGAAGACTGCGGCTGCCGGGCACCTTTCTGGTGGTCGTCATGGTCATCTATCGTTACGTCCCCACATTGCTGGGTGAGCTCAGGACCATCCGGTCAGCGAAGCCGTCACCATCGGCATTTTCATCGCCTTGTACATCGTGCTGTTCTTCATCTGCAGCATGACCATGGGAGCCATCCCGCTGATCATGGTGCTGCTCCCGGTGATCTTCGGAATCTTCGGCGGCCTGATCTTCATGGTCCTGCTCGCCATCGTGGCCTGCGTCGCCGGGTGTTTCTGGGGCCGCGTGTTGACCCGCAGGCAATTCTCCCGCGCCGGAATAGTCTGACGGGTCACGCCCGGCCGAAACTGGACGGGTTCCCCCTTCCCCGGAAACCGGAACTCCCAATCCCATCAAGGAAGGAAACATGGTCGCCACCATTCCGCGACAGAATCCGACGAGCGCCTGGGAACTGATCAGATCCGCGCACACGGCGATGTTCCTGGGCGGCGTGGCCGACAACCAGATCCGGGGTCAGCATGGCGATCATGACGGCCGTCATGCAGCCGGCCGCGCTGCTGGCCCTGACCATCGGGTTGGGTTTCTGGTTCTTCCACCTGGGTTGGGTCACCCCGATCACCGTGGTGGCCTTCGCCCTGGTGTGGGTGGGGATCCCGGAGGGCCTGACCGGCCTGGTCGGTCCGTCCGGGGGTGGCAAGTCGACCGTCACCCGCTTGGCCGCACGGTTCTGGGACGTCGACGAGGGCTCGATCACCATCGGCGGCGTCGACGTGCGGGACATCCCGACCACGAAGCTGATGGAGATGACCTCCATGGTCTTCCGGGATGTCTACCTCTTCAACACCACCATCACCGAGAACGTCCAGATCTCCCGTCCCGACGCGACCGACGCCGAAGTGGCCGACGCGCTCCACCGGGCCGGGCTCGACCAGACGCTCTCCCGGCTGCCAGACGGCGCTGGCACGCAGGTCAGGAAGGGCGGCCAGAAACTGTCCGGCGCTGAACGGCAGCGCGTCTCGATCGCCCGTGCCTTCCTGAAGGACGCGCCGATCCTGCTGTTGGACGAGATCACCTCGGCCCTGGACGCCGAGAACGAGGCCGCTATCACCGCGACCCTGGGCGAATTGTCGCGGGCCGGACGGTCATTGTCATCGCCCACCACCTGTCGACGGTGATGCAGGCCGATCACATCCACGTGCTTTCGGGTCGCGAGAACGGCACACCGACGCGGGTGGTAGAAGAAGGCAGCCCGGGTGGTGACCTGGCCGCCGGGAACGGGGTTTTCGCCTCATTGCTGGCCGATTTCGAGCAGACCGCTCGTTGGCGGGTCCGTTGAGTACCCGTCGCTACGGGATGGCAGCGGTCACCGTGGTGCACAGCGCCGCGCGGTGGTCGGGCATCCCCGGGAGCGCCACGTCGTAGATGTGCAGCCCGGCGACCGGGGTTCCCGGGATTGCTCCGGCGCCCACGTAGTCGCGGGAGATGCCGCGCGACAACCCGGTGCCGATGGCCTTGAGCAGGGCCTCTTTGCGCACCCAGACGCGCGCGAACGCCTCGGGGCGTTCGTCGGCGGGGAGGTCGAGCAGCTCCGCGATCTCCCGTGGATGAAAACTCGAACCGACCTGATCCACCGTCCGCTCCTCCGGGATCTTCTCCACATCCGCCCCAAGCGGAAGATCCCCGAGACCGATCAGCACGACGGAGCCCGTGTGGGACAGCGAAAACTCGACCCCATTGACCGACGGCTTCCCGAACTCGCCTGCGCGGATCTGCACATCCGCCGCGGGTATCAGCGTCGCACGCCCCAGCACCTCGCGCAGCAGCACGTGCGCCCCGGTCCACGCCTCCCCGAGCCCGGGGAAGACGAACCGCGCCGCCCGTTCCGCCTCCTCATGCGAGAGCACGTCGCCCCGTCGACGCGCCCACGCCGCCCCGGCCACCGTGTCGGCGAGCAGCACCACAGCTGATCCCGCCACCGGAAGACAACGCACCCCCGGCAGTCCCGGCAGTTCACCGCGGGCTCCGTCCACACCCAGGCGTCGCCTCAGCTCAGCGACGGAAGGGGAAACAGCCATGCCACCACGCTAGCGGAACCCTCGAGTCGGGATTCACCTCCAGCACACATCGTCCACAGCCCCGCGAGAAAGATCCGCCTTGAAGCATATATGAGCATCTAAATCCATCATTTGGATGGAAACCGACGCATATAGCATGAAATGATGCACAATTGCCGCATGTTGCTGCTTCAGTTCAGTCTGTCGAACCATGCCAGCTTCAGGGATGAGGCCACCCTCAACCTCGTCTCGCACACCCTGAAGTCCCACGTGCCGCGCGACTCGCACTGGTTGCGCCACGTCAGCCGGGTGGCCGCGATCTACGGTCCGAACGCCTCCGGCAAGAGTGCCCTGCTGCACGGGATGCGCTTCTTCGCATCGATGGTGCGAAACTCAGCGACCACGTGGGCGGGAGACCCGAAACTGCCCCGAAGGCCTTTCCTGCTGGACGCCGAGTCCGCCAACCGGCCCTCGACCTTCGTCCTGGACTTCGTCGTTGACGACGTCCGCTACGAGTACGGTTTCAGTCTCACCGAGCACGAGGTCACCGAGGAGTGGCTCCGGGGTTATTGGACGTCGAAGCCCACGACACTCTTCGACCGGCACGGCGGCGACATCGAGGTGGGACGCAGGCTGCGCGGCGGCGCCGCGCTCCTGAGCCGGATCACCGGCCCCCGGGAACTAATGCTGTCCCGCGCCTTCACCGCAAAACACGAGCAGCTCCAGCAGCTGGCCAGCGAGATCATCGAGGGTTTCGAGTTCGTGTCCTACTCCGAGCAGGCACGGGAGGAACGTCTTCGACAACTCACGACTGAGCTGGCCGAGGGGCGTTTCAAGGCAGACGATCTCGTCACGTTGCTGCGCATGGCCGACGTCGGGATCTGCGATGCGGAGGTGAGCGAACGAGAGCTTCCCGAGCACCTCAAGGAATTCCTGATGAACCTCAGCCCGGCCACCGACGCGACGCAGCCCGAGGCCCCAGAGGATGACACACCCCGCGGTCCCGTCCATCTGAATCTGGTCCTGGAGGCAGACCAGCTCGAGGAGTTGATCCTTCAGCTTCGTCGCGCCCTGAGATTCCACCACCTCGGGGTCGACGGGGCCTATCCCCTGGATCTGAACGCCGAGAGCGCGGGAACCCTTACGTGGCTCGGCCTGGCGGTCCCGGCCCTGGCCAGGCTTCGCAGCGGCGGGGTGCTGTGCATCGACGAACTCGACGCCAGTCTCCATCCGCAGCTGGCGCAGGTGCTGGTCTCTATGTTCACCGACCCGGACATCAATCCTCACGGCGCCCAGATCGTTTTCACCACACACGACACGCACTTCATCGACAACGTGAACCCAGCGCGACTCACCCCCGAGCAGGTCTGGTTCACCCAGAAGAACGCGCAGGGGGTCAGCGACCTCTTCAGCCTCGATGAGTTCCCCACCCGGGCCGAACAGAACCACGCCCGTCGTTACCTGTCGGGACGCTACGGGGCACTCCCGCGCCTCGCCCCAACCCAGGTTCGGCACCTCGTCGGCGTCCAGGAGCAACTGCCGATATGAGCGGACGACACAAACGCCGACCGGCGAGGTCACTGAACCGACGGACCGGAACCCGACGAGAAAATCGCAAGCTCTTGGTGGTGACCGAGGGAAAAACGGAGAAAGAGTACCTCGAAGGCCTCATGCAATCCCTTCGCCCCGATGGGATGCAGGTGACCCCAATTGACGTGGTGGACGGCAGAGGAGAACCGAGTAAGGTGCTCAAAACCGCGAAGGCACGATGTCATTCACACACCGATGACTATGACGAGGTCCGGTTGCTCCTGGATGTTGACCAGCACGCAAAGCTCACCCCCGTTCTCCGGGAAACACAGCAGGAGAACTTCTCAGCCGCCGTGTCCAACCCCTGTTTCGAGGTCTGGCTCCTCTGGCACTTCGAGGACTGGACACGGGAGGGCTCCAGCAGCGAGGTCCAGCAGGCCGCTAGACGTCACGGCTTGGGCAAGTCCATCCCTCCGGCCTTTCCTTACCTCAAACATCCTGAGGCGAAGCGTCGGGCCTCACGCGCCCCGGTCGGTGCGAATGAGATCGGGCGGAACCCCTCCACCGCCCTGCCGTCCCTGCTGGAGGTGATTCTCCGGAACGACCCTAAATCCTGAGGAAAAGGCTCGATTCACCGGGATTGGCGGATCGATCCAATCGGTTGTGTTGGCGGCCTGGGCAGCCTTCCTTCGCTGAGCACCATGAGGACTCCCCCAGCTGGTCGCAAACGACCTTGTTCTCGGAGCACCAGGCGTGATGGCGTTGACGTGCTAGCCGGAGGTGTCGAACTGACGCTGGTACAGCTTCGCGTAGGCGCCGTCGGCGGCCAGGAGTTCGTCGTGGGTGCCGCGTTCGATGATCCGGCCTTTATCGAGCACCAGGATCAGGTCCGCGGAACGCACCGTCGAGAGGCGATGGGCCACCACGATCGCCGTGCGACCCTGCCGTGCGACGTCGAGGGCCTGCTGGACGAGATGCTCGGATGTGGCGTCGAGGTGCGCGGTGGCCTCGTCGAGGATGATCACGGGCGGCGACTTCAGCAGCAGCCGGGCGATCGCCAGCCGCTGCCGTTCCCCGCCGCTGAGCCGATAGCCCCGCTCCCCCACCATCGTGTCGAGGCCCTCGGGTAGGCCGCGCACGAAATCGGCGAGCTGCGCCCCCTCGAGGGCCTCCCACAGTTGCTCCTCCTTGGCCTCGGGCCGGGCGTATTCGAGGTTGGCGCGGATGGTGTCGTGGAACAGGTGCGCATCCTGGGTGACATACCCGACGGTCTCGCGCAGGCTCGCCTGCCTCAGGCCCCGCACATCGGCGCCACCGACGCGCACCGCCCCGTACTCGACCTCGTAGAGGCGCGCCACCAGGTGAGTGATGGTGGTCTTGCCCGCCCCTGAAGGCCCGACGAGAGCCACCGTCTGTCCCGGCTCGACGTAGAAGCTGATCTCGCTCAGCACCTTCTCGCCGCGTTTCTTTTCCCTGCCGGCCTCCGGGGAGAGGGAGGCCAGCGACACCTCCGAGGCCGTGGGGTAGGTGAACCACACCTTGTCGAACTCGACGCTCGGCGGGCCCGGCACGTCAATGGAGTCGTGGGCGTCGTAGATGGAGGGTTTCAGATCGAGCACCTCGAAGACCCGCTCGAAACTGACCATGGCGGTCATCAGGTCGATTCGCAGGTTGCTCAGCTGCGTGAGGGGACCGTAGAGACGCGCCAGCAGCGCCACCATCGCGGTGAGGGTGCCGAGGCTGAGTCGTCCCTCGATGACGGCACTGCCACCGAGCCCGTAGAACAGAGCGGTGCCAAGGGCCCCCAACAGGGTCAGCGTGGACAAGAAGACGCGCACCATCATCGCCATCCGCACCCCGTCGCGGGCCACCTGCCCAGCCTGCTCCTCGAACATCCGGGACTCGCGTCGCGGGTCGCCAAAAAGTTTCACCAACATCGCCCCGGAGACGGTGAAGCGTTCCGTCATCGTGTCGGTCAGTTCCGCCTGATGATCCATCCTCAGGCGCGCCAAACGGGCGGCACGACGCGCCACCAGTTTCGCGGGCACCATGAACACGGGAAGCAGCACCAGGGCCGCCAGGGTCAGCTGCCACGACAGCACCAGCATCGAGCCCAGGACGAGAAGCAGGGTGGTGGTGCTACTCAGGGCCTGCGAGAACGTCGACGTGAACGCCTGCTGCGCACCCGCGACGTCCCCGGAAATACGGGAGATGACCCTGCCCGTGTTGGAGCGGGTGAAGAAGGCCAGCGGCATGGTGCTGACGCGGTCGAACAACTGACATCGCAGTCGTTGGGTCAGGCCCTCCCCGATCCGGGCCGAGCACCAGCGTTCCAGCAACGTCAGCAGCGCACCGGCCAGCGCCAACCCGGCGACGAGCAACGCCAGCTGCACGACGAGATCCGTGTTGCCTGTCAGCACTCCGTCGTCGATGATGCGCTGGAACAACAGCATCGGCAGCACGGTGGTTGCACTGCCCAGCAGGACCGTCACGGCGAAGACGATGAGCCAGATCGTGAACGGGCGCGCCTGCAGGAGTATCCGACGGGCCGTGCCGCGCGAGAAGTGGTGTTGCAGCACCGAGCGGTCGCGGGCGAGGGGACTCAACATCGCCCCTTCAGCCCGGCTCACTCCCAGTCCGTCCAGAAGTCTCATGCGAAGAGGGTAAACCCCTTCACCGTTTCAATTTCATTTCCACGGCCAATTCGTCCTCAAAACAGCCATAAGAGGGGGTTCTGCAAAGCAAGAGAGCACGTTTCATGAGCGCCGAGCCCCCTATCGGACCGGAACGTGTCGCGAGAAGAAGGACGAACCACCACGACACTGCACTGCTCCCCGCAGGACATCCCCAGGCCCGACCCCGAAACCATTAGGCTCGGTGCATGCTTCTGAGCGACCGAGACATCCTGGCCGAGGTGACCGAGGGACGGATCGCCCTGGAGCCGTGGGATCCCGCGATGCTCCAGCCGTCGAGCGTCGACGTGCGCCTCGACCGGTTCTTCCGAGTGTTCGAGAACCATCGCTACCCGCACATCGACCCCGCCGAGGAGCAACCCGAACTGACCCGGCTGATCAAGGTCGGCGACGAGGACGCGTTCGTGCTGCACCCGGGCGAGTTCGTGCTCGGTTCGACGTGGGAACAGGTGAGTCTGCCCGCGACAGTGGCGGCCCGCCTGGAGGGCAAGTCGTCGCTGGGCCGACTGGGATTGCTGACCCACTCCACTGCTGGTTTCATCGACCCGGGGTTCTCCGGTCACGTGACCCTAGAACTGTCAAACATGGCGACCCTGCCCGTGAAACTGTGGCCGGGAATGAAGATCGGGCAGCTGTGCTTCTTCCGGCTCTCCTCACAGGCCCAGCATCCGTACGGGTCGAAGGAGTACGGATCCCGCTACCAGGGTCAGCGCGGCCCCACCCCGTCGCGTTCCCACCTGAACTTCCACCGCACCAAGGTGTAATCAAAGAGCGCCAGGCATCTCGAGGGGCCGGCTCCCGTGGGTCGTGACGACCTCCGGTGCCACCGATGTGGCATATCGCCTCCGGACGTGGATGGGGTATCCGGAAGATACCGATGATGCTTCCGGATACCCCATCCACATGAGTGCGGTGTGTCACCGACGTCGGTGGCCGGGGACAATAGCGCAGGGCTTTGCGTCCGTTCCTCCGCTCGGCTTCACGGCGCCGGTCATGACATCACTGGGCGACAAGATGGAACGGGTTGATGTCCTGCTTGGCCATGAGGTACCAGGCGGTGGCACCGGTGTGCAGGCTCGTGTAGTTCACGTCATCGCCACCGGAGTAGCCTTCCTTCGAGTTGGCCTGGATTCCCTTGCCGTCCGCGTTCGGACCGTTCAGCTGTTCCTTGTGGATGCTGTCCAGATACACGCTGGCCTTCTGCTTGTGCGCCTCCGTGCCGCTGGCCCTCAACGCGAGCGCCATGTGGGCGGTGCCCTCCAGCCAGACCGTGTCGTCGTTGCGGCTCAGTTCTTCCGGATTGGTGCGCAGGGCGAACCGCACACCGACGATTGGTTGGGCGGGATTGGTGTTGTCGGTTGTTTCGACGTTGGCGACAGCCCAGTCCAGGGCCCGAGCGTAGGGTTCCGAAAGAAGCGCCAGGTAACCCCAGGACTGCACGTCCTCGGGAACGTACTCGTCCCGGTTGATGGTGACGCCATCAGATTCGGTCCCGATGTGGAAACGCCCTTCCTTCTCGTCCCACATGCTCTTGACGAATTCACGGGCCTGCTCGCAGGCCTTGCTCCACTTGTCATCATTGGTCAGCTGGTGAAGCATCTCGAACAGACCCACCATGTCGATGTTGTGTTCGGTCGAGTTCCAGGCCATTTTCTCCCCATTGGCCCCGTAGCCGGCGGTGAAGCCGCCGGTTCCACGGCTGTCGCTGGTTTCCCGCAGCAGCCACTCACCGACGCGCAGCGCACCGTCACGGTACTTCGCATCCTTGGTGACATGCGCGAGATGGGCAAGCGCCATTCCGGCCCATGCCTGGTTGCCGGCTGCCGTTCCCGTACTCAGGATGTTCGGCACACCATCGGCGTCGAAGAGGTTCTCGGGCCCGTAGGAGTTTCTCACGCGCCCATCACCTATGGGATCCTTCGCCTGCATTTGCAGGAACGCATCCCCCATGTTCTTCGCCCGCTCGAGGGAATCGGCGTTGTCCTTGCGGTTGGCGTAGGCAATAATCACCAGCGCGTCGTCATAGATGACGGAGTTGTTCCAGGAATCCAGATGCCCTCCGTGATAACTCGACGGCAACCGTAGAGCCGGCGCCGCGGCCCACTCATCCATTGCTCCGTCGAGATGTAGGTAGGCGTTGCTGACCGTTTCCTCCTCGGGCGCCGCGCTGGCGGGAGTGAGCACCGCCAAGGACATGCTCACGGCAGCGGCGAGGATTTTTAAGGCTTTTTTCATCAGATTTCCTCACTTTTTCTTTCAAATATTCTTGTTTTCACATATTCCTGCCAGGCATCGGTGCAGACTGTTGCGCGCCGGATGTGGCGGTGTTACGGAGAGCGGGGGCGGTCGTGGAAGTACCCCGCATAGTGCAGGGCCGGTCGAGATATTCCTGACACACCTGGTGCCGCTGTCGGCTATAAACGGCGGGCCGTCCCGTGGATACCTGTTTATTTCCCGCATCGGAAACGTCATCGAGCAGCACTGGCCGCACCCGGTAACGGCGAATGTGCCGGGAACCACGAGTGTTCACCTCAGATCGCTTCTCAGCCCTGCGGGGACAGCTTTCCCCAGGAAAACTTGTTGATGTTCAAAATGTGTCAATCCAGGCCGTTCCGGCCCCGCCGGAACGTCGCGCTGCCCACGGTCCCCGGCCTCGTGTTGACGGCCCCGCGCGACGTGCGTGTGTGCGCAGCGTAACAACGGTGAGGTTCACACGAACCGGGCAGCAACAAAGAAACAACCCGGGTCTGCATCACCCTGCAGCCGGGCAACAGATCTGGACGTTCACATCGTGGTGTCGACGCGGCCAGTTTCATATAGAACAAAGCTGGCTGAGTCGGGCCGCAAGAAGCGAGCAGACCGACTCAGCCAGCTTTGTGGGGGGTGGTTTCAGCGGGCCTGTTCCACCCGCAGGCTCACACCGTCGCCAAGGTTGAGGACTGTCCCGATCGGGACAGTCACCGATTCGCCGTTCTCCAGCAGGTATGGCTCCTCACCATTGAGCTGGATGGTGGTGCCATTGGTGGAGCGCAGGTCCGTGACGCGCGCGTCGCTGGGGCCTGCGGGTTCGATGAGCAGGTGGCTGCGGGAGATGTCGTTGCCGGGGCTGGGCACGCGCATCAACGATGACCCCATGGGGCCGCGTGCCGCGTCAGGGGCACGCCCGACTACCAATCCTCCGACAACATTGGCGAACTCGCCGGTGTTGACTTGCACGCCGATGCCGACGGGGCCGTACTGCTGTGGCTCATCGGCGTAGCCCGCACCGGGACGCTGGAACTGGGAGTCTTCGCTGTGGGCAGCCGCCATCTGCTGGGTTTCCGGCATGCTGACGGGCTGCAGCGGCTCCGAAACGGGTTGGGGTTGCTGCACGACGGGCTCGGGGAACTGGTGCTCGGCGTCGGGCAACCGCACGAGCTGGTCGGGGTCGGTGGTCAGGTGCAGCGCCGAGGCTCCAACCGCTCCGACGACCAACGGCAAGTGAAGAAGCGCGTCGTATTCGAGGACCCCCATGTCGACACGAAGCCCACGGATGGTGCCCAGCGGCGCCTCGTGCCAGGTGAGGGCACCCGATCCGTCGAGTGCAGTCTGACCCGTCGCCATGTCAACGACGGAGATCCGCCCGCGCGCCAACCCGTGCAGCGACCCTCCATCCCAGACGAAAGCCGCGAAGTCCGGCATCTGATCCAGGGAATAACCACGCAGCACCTCGAGCAGTGAGGCCAACGAACCGGCTGCCTGCATGTCCGTCCACAGCTGGTTCACGAGTACCGACATTTTCGGCGGCGCAGGCTGCATGATCGCAACCAGACGCGGTCCCGCCAGCACCAACCACTGGCCGGGTGTGTAGGTAAGCCGCCAAGGACCCAAAGGAAGTGACATCACTTCTCCCGTCGTCGATTTGCTTTCAGCGTAACGCCGGAACGCGCACCAACGGAGTCGGAACACCCCCGGGCAGCCAAACAGGATACAGAAATTGTCCTGTCAAGCATCTACCGTCAGCAACCCCACGACCGACGTGACCCCCCAGACAGGGCCACCCTAGACGTCGACACGCCCGGCTCGCTGACGCTCACCGGGCGCGTCGGGGAGACGTGTTCAGGCCTTGGTGATCTTCACCGTGAGACCGAGTTCCGGTTCCTCCGCGGTCGGATCCTCGACATCGCCGTGTTGCAGGTCGACGGCCAGGACCTCATCGGAGATCAGGTCGGCGTGTTCGCGGATCGCTTGCAGCAGTTCAGCCCCGGCGGCGAGACGCAGAAGGATCCGGTCGGAGACGTCGAGCCCCGCCGACTTGCGGGCCTCCTGAACCACTCGGATCACCTCACGGGCGCGACCGGCGCGCACCAGCTCGGGGGTCAGCTCCAGGTCGAGGGCGACGGTCTCGCCCTGCTCGTTGACCACGCTCCAGCCGTCGCGGGGACGTTCGGTGAGCAGCACCTCGTCGGCGGACACCTCCAGCGACTCGCCGTCGAAATCGATGAGCGACCTGCCGCGTTCCCGCAGTTCCCGGACAAGCCGGGAGGCGTCGGCGGCGGCGATCGCGGCAGCGACCTTCGGGGTGAGTTTCCCGAACCGTTTACCCAGGGCCCGGAAGTTGCCCTTGGCCGTGTGATCGACGAGATCACCGGCGGAGGTGAACGACGCGATGTCCTGGACGTTCAGCTCGGAGCGCACCTCGGCGATGAGCTCCGCTGTCAGTTCCGCGAGGGCTGCCGTCGGCACGAGCATCCGTTTGAGCACCTGCCGCACCTTCATGCGCGACTCGGCGCGGGCCGCGCGCCCCAGTTCCACGATCCGCCGGGCGGTGGCCATCGCTCCCATGAGACCGGCATCGATCAGTGACTCGTCGGCGACAGGCCAGCTGGCCAGGTGCACCGACTCGGGGCCGGTGGGATCGGTGGCGGCGAACAGGTCCTGCCACACCCGTTCCGTGACGAACGGCATGATCGGGGCCATCAGCCGGGTGACGACGTCGAGGGTTTCGTGAAGGGTGGCCAGCGCGCCGGCCTCCCCCGCCCAGAAACGCCGCCGCGAGCGGCGCACGTACCAGTTCGACAGATCGTCGACGAAACCGGCGAGCAGCGCACCGGCCTTCTGGGTGTCGAAGTCGTCGAGGGCAGCGGTGACGTCGCGGATCAGTTCGTTGGTGGCCGAGACCAGCCAGCGATCGAGGACGTGCCGGTCGGCGACAGCGGGCACCGCGGCGCCCGGCTCCCATCCGGAGGCGCGCGCGTACAGCGACTGGAAGGCGACGGTGTTCCAGTAGGTCAAAAGCACCTTGCGGACGGTCTCGGCGATCGTCGAGTGCCCGACACGACGAGCCATCCACGGCGACCCGGAGCAGGCCATGAACCAGCGGACCGCGTCGGCTCCGTGCTGGTCCATGAGCGGGATGGGCTCCAGGATGTTGCCGAAGTGTTTGCTCATCTTACGGCCATCCTCGGCGAGGATGTGACCGAGGCACACGACGTTGCGGTAGCTCGACTCGTCGAAGACGAGGGTGCCGACCGCCATCAGCGAGTAGAACCAGCCGCGGGTCTGGTCGATGGCCTCGCAGATGAAATCTGCCGGGTAGTTGGCCTCCAGTTTCTCCACGGAGCCGGGGGCGTGCGGATAGCCCCACTGCGCGAACGGCATCGACCCGGAGTCGAACCAGGCGTCGATCACTTCGGGCACGCGCCGGTAGGTGGCGCCGTCGCGGACGATCTCAACATCGTCGATGAAGGGGCGGTGCGGGTCGAGGTCGGAAAGGTCGCGACCTGCCAGTTCACCGAGCTCGGCCAGGGAGCCGACGCAGATCAGGTCGGCAGGGTCGTCGACGTTGCGCCAGATCGGCAGTGGCGTGCCCCAGTAGCGGCTGCGCGACAAGGCCCAGTCGATGTTGTTGTTGAGCCAGTCGCCGTAGCGACCGTGTTTGATCGACTCGGGATACCAGGTGGTGGCCTCGTTCTGCGCCAGCAACTGCTCCTTGATGCGGGTGGTGCGGATGTACCACGACGGCTGGGCGTAATACAGCAGCGGGGTGTGGCAGCGCCAGCAGTGCGGGTAGGAGTGGAGGTAGTCGAGCCGACGGAACAGCAGACCGCGTTCCTGGAGGTCGGCGACCAGCGGCGCGTCGGCGTCCTTGAAGAAGACCCCACCAACCAGCTTTACGGCGTCGTCGAAGGTGCCGTTGGCGCGGATCGGGTTGACGAACGGCAGGTCGTAGGAGCGGCACACGATCATGTCGTCCTCACCGAAGGCGGGCGCCTGGTGCACCAGACCGGTGCCGTCGGAGGTGGTGACGTAGTCGGCCAGCACGACGTAGTTGGCGGGGGCGGGGAACTCGACGAGTTCGAAGGGACGCTGGTAGTCCCAGCGTTCCATCTCGGATCCCCTGAACAAGCGACCGCGCGTCCATTCCTCACCCAGCACCGCGTCGAACAGCGGTTCCGCGACCACGAGGCTGCCCTGTTCGGGATGCGTGCCGACGACGTAGTCGACGTCGGGATGCACCGCGATCGCCGTGTTGGAGACCAGCGTCCAGGGGGTGGTGGTCCACACCAGCAGGTCGGCCTGGCCGGCGAGCGGCCCGGAGGCGACGGGGAAACGCACGTAGACCGACGGGTCGGTGACGTCCTCGTAGCCCTGCGCGAGTTCGTGATCGGACAAGGTGGTGCCGCAGCGCGGGCAGTACGGGGCCACCCGGTAGTCCTCCTGAAGGAGGCTCTTGTCGAAGATCTGCTTGAGCGCCCACCACACCGACTGCACGTAGTCGGGGGTCATGGTGACGTAGGCCTCGTCGAGGTTCACCCAATACCCCATGCGGCGGGTCAGGTCGGCGAAGGCGTCGACGTGCCGCAGCACCGATTCACGACACTTCGCGTTGAACGGCTCCACCCCGTAGGCCTCGATGTCGGGTTTGCCAGAGAAACCGAGTTCCTTCTCGACGGCGAGTTCGACGGGCAGACCGTGGCAGTCCCAGCCGGCCTTGCGGTCGACGCGGCGGCCCTGCATCGTCTTGAAACGCGGAAACAGATCCTTGAAGACACGGGCCTCAATGTGGTGCGTCCCAGGCATGCCGTTGGCGGTCGGCGGGCCCTCGTAGAAGGTCCACGGATCGCCGTCGCGGGTGTTCTCGAGGGACTTCGCGAACGTGTCGCGCTCGGCCCACAGGGCGATGATCTCGCGCTCCAGGGCGGGGAAATCAACGGTTGCAGGGACTGCGTTGTAGGAACTCATCGGTACCTCGGTTAGTGACTGGACAAACCGGAGGGACGAGCCGGAACCCGCGGTACCACCCTCCTTGGACGCGCTGGGCGTCCCACTTGATTGTCGATCGCGGCCGGGTCTAGTGAGCGTGCGCCGTTCTTCCGGCAGCTCCGGGGTGATGGCCCCATCAATGCCTTGCGATGCGGGAACAAGTATGCGTGAGACATCCGATTCGGGCAATTCGAGGGCTGCCCTTTCTCTGAAGCCGGTTGCACCAGCACGTAACCTTATCCCTCCCCCAACACCGGTTGAGCCGGGACATGAGGAACGAACACCCCGCCTCGACACCGCATCAAGGGCGCCCGCGCGTGAAACCTCTAGGATCGACCCATGGCCATTTTCGACATCCCCCTTGAGACCCTCCGCAGGCGGCGCAGCATCAAATGGGCCCGGTTCGCGCCCGACGTGCTGCCGTTGTTCGTCGCGGAGATGGACGCCAGGCCGGTGCCTGCGGTGGTGGATGTCCTCTCGCGAATGGTCGCCGAGGGTGACACTGGCTACCCGGAGCTGCCCGACTATCAGGAGGCATTCGCGTCCTTCGCCTCCGATGTCTGGGACTGGGACATCGATCCGACGACGGTGTCGCTGGCCTGCGACGTCATGACGGGTATGCGGGAGATGACTCTGGCGACCACGAAACCCGGCGACGCCGTCGTCATCAACCCGCCGATCTACCCGCCGTTCCGGGCGGTCTGCAACGAGACGGGACGCCGCATCATCGAGGTCCCCACCACCGAGGCGGGACGCCTGGATCTCGACGCCCTGGAGGTCGCGTTCGAGAAGGAACATCCCGCCGCCTACCTGCTGTGCTCCCCACACAATCCGTCGGGGGTGGTGCACACCGCCGAGGAACTCGCTCGGGTGATGGAGCTGGCGAACGCCCACAACGTCGCGGTCATCTGCGACGAGATCCACGCCCCCCTCTCGGGTGCGGAACACACCCCCCTCCACCAGGTGCCAGGTGGCGAGCGGGCGTTCGTCGTGACGTCGGCGTCGAAATCGTGGAACCTGGCCGGCCTGAAGGCTGGGTTGATCATCCCAGGTGCGGAGGTCGCAGATGTGGTCAAGGGTCTCAGCGGCTACGTTCCAGAGTCGGCCAGCTACCTCGGGGTGGTGGCGCATGCGACGGCCCTGACCGAGGGTCGCGACTGGCTGGCGGAGGCCTCCGCGGAGATCCGCGAGAACAAGCAGCACTTCGCCGACGAACTCCACCGCGCCATTCCGGAGCTGACCTACACGCCCTCGCAGGGCACCTACCTGGCGTGGCTGGACTGCTCCCCTCTGGGCCTCGACCACGCGGGCCAGCATTTCTTCGAGAAAGCGAAGGTCCGTTTCGGCCAGGGCACCGACTACGCCCCGTCGGCAGCCCAGTTCGTGCGCGTCAACCTGGCGACGTCGAAGGAGATCATCTCCGAGGCGGTGCACCGGATGGCAGCATCGCTGTAACCCCACCTGCCGCCCGATCCCACCGTTGTTTCGCTGGCCTTAATCCGGGTTTGCTGGGCTTGTTCACGTTTGCTGGCCTCACAGCGCAGGCAAACGTGAACAAGGCCAGCAAATAGGTGCTAAGGCCAGCAAACCGACGTGCCAGAGAACAGCCCCAAGGGAGAGTTTTCCACAGGCGAAAAACTGGTCCTTGACAGCGCAAAGTCAACGTGGCTTCCAATGGTGGCATGACACGCACAACCCTGTGGACCCACGAGCATCTCACGACCCTGGGTCTCACCGACGCCCAACTCAAACAGCACCTCCGCGACGGCACGATGGTGCGTCTTAGGCGCGGTGTTTACGCCCCGACGCAGCAGGCGGACGTGTTCGCGGAGCACCGACGACGAATCCAGGCGGCCGCCATCGACGTTCACGACTCGAGCGTCTTCAGTCACACCTCGGCCGCAGTGCTGCACGACCTACCTGTGCGCATCGAGTCGTTGCGGGAGGTGACCATGACCCGCCGCACTCCCGGGCATGGCGATCACAGCGACCTTCTCCGGGTCCGTCGCACCGCCATCCACGACGACGAGGTCACGCGCATCGCCGGGTTACCGGTGACCACCCTGTCGCGCACGGTGACCGACCTGGCCCGCACGTCGCCCTTCGGGTGGGGTCTCGCGGTGGTGGACGCCGCCCTGGGTCGCGGTCTCAAGCGCGACTTTCTTCAGGACGAGCTGCACAGGCATCCCCGGCTTCACGGGGTGAGGCAGGCGAGTGCTGGCGCTCGGCGACGGACGGGCGGAGTCCCCCGCCGAGTCGCTGAGCAGGTTCCACATGCTGCGGGCGGGCATCCCGGCCCCGGAGCTACAGTTCGAGATCTTCGACGCGAATGGCGAGTTCGTCGCCCGCACCGATTTCGGCTGGCCCGAGCACGGTCTCGTCGGAGAGGTCGACGGGCGCATCAAGTACCGCGAGCTGCTCAGTCCCGGCCAGTCCGCGGCGGATGTCGTGATGGCGGAGAAGCGTCGCGAACAACGAATCCGTGCGTGCGGGTACTGGATCGTCCGGTGGGGTTGGCAGGAGGCCAACGACCAAGCCGCGCTCGCGGCTCTGCTGAACGCCGGTTTCGCGAACACCAGCCCCGTCTGGCCCGCCCGTCGCAGCTCCTGACCCCGGTTTGCTGGCCTTACTCCTGATTCGCTGGCCTTGGCAATGGTTTGCTGGGCTTGTTCACGTTTGCCTGCGCTGTGAGGCCAGCAAACGTGAACAAGCCCAGCAAAACCGGAATAAGGCCAGCGACCCCTCAGATCGCGATCTGCGCCTCCTCCTGTGGACGGCCCAGCTGCGTCAGGCAGCTTTCCAGCACCCGCATCACCTCGACGGTGTCGGACAGCGGCATCGTCGCCGACTGGGTCTGGCCTGCGAGCAGACAGTCGCTGACCTCCATGAGCTCGTGGGCATATCCCCTGCCGATCTGCTTGGCCTCGATGATCCGCGGCAGCACCCCCGAACGGTGAACGGAGATGGTCGTCGGGTGGTGGAACCTAGGCTGGACCTCCACCCATCCCTTCGTCCCGAGGATGATCATCCTTCCCGGCCCGTGGACGTCGAATCCGCAGGTGAGGGCAGCAGTGCCACCGCCGGTGTAGGCGATGTTGATCGTCGCTGCCGACTCCACCCCGTTCGGCGCGTACCGCCCAACGCAGTGCACGTCCCGGGCATTTCCCAGGAAGTCCTGGGCCATGGAAATGACGTAGACGCCCAGATCGAGGACGGCCCCGCCGCCCGTCGCCGGATCCCACAACCGGTTGTTCGGGTCGTAGAACCGGAAGGCACACAGGTCGCCCTGCACGCCGAGCACCTGCCCGATCCTTCCCCACGCAACGACCTCTCGGGCAGCCGCCACTGCGGGCAGGAACCGGGTCCACATGGCCTCCATCGCGAACACTCCGGCATTGGTTGCGGCCTCGACCACCTGCTCAGTCCCGGCGAGGGTGGCGGTGAAGGATTTCTCCACCATCACCGCTTTTCCTGCGGATATCGCCGCCAAGGCGATGTCGCGATGATGCGGATGCGTGGTCGCGATGTAGACCACATCGACGCCGTCGGATTCGATCAACGCCCGGTAGTCCCGGTGGATCGCAGGAATTCCGTGCTTACGCGCGAGCCTCCGCGACCTCTCCAGGTCACGTGAAGCCACCGCTGCCAGTTCGGCCTGGGGCACGAAAGCAAACTCTCCCGCAACGGTGTCCGCAATGCTCCCTGCCCCGATGATTCCCCATCGGATGCTCTCCATGACCCAAGGCTACTCTGGATTATTGGGAGCTGGCCATAACTTTGCGACAACAAATTTCGGGACGAGGACACCCACACACGACACGTTCCGCCCAGCCGCCGCTCCCGTGGGAAAATGCCGACGATGCAGTTTCAGGAACCAGCCAGAAGAATGCGCCGTCTCATGGGGTTCGGCGTGGGGCTGGTCACGGCCCTGCAGGGCCTGGCTCCCATCGAGGACCTGCTCACCCCCGGTCTGGACAGTCTCGCCGCATCCGGGCTCGCCCTCATGGCGCTGGCACATCTGCTGGCCGCACTCGGGGCCTTCCTCGACCTTCCCCTGGCCTGGCCCGTGGCCGTGACCAATACCGTTGGGTTCTGGTTGGCCGGCGCCAGCATGTGGTTCGGCACAGGCCCGGTGGTGTGGCACTCCAACCTGTGGGTCTGGACGATCCTGATCTACCTGCTGCTGCGAAGACGTGACAGTCACGGGCCCTGGATCCTCATGACAGTCGGCGCGCTCGCGCCAATGCTCGCGCTGCTGCCGCGTCTCGACTGGCGGCAGCAGCTCATCGACATGAATTTCACGATCGTCGCGATCGGCATCATGGCACTGGGCTACCGCACCATGCAGGCCCAGCTGCAGGACCTCGAGGACAGCGTCGCCGACGACGCCCGCCGCCGCAGTGTGGAACGACGCACCCGACTGTTGGAGAGCACCCGGCGGGAGAACATTCGTCGCGTCCACGACACCCTCCTGCACCTGTTCCAGCAGGTCGCGAGCGGACGCGGGGAGATCACACGTGAGGAAGTGCTGCGGCTGGGTGAGGAGTCGCGGGCGGGGTTGGGCACCTCCGACCTAGACCTGGAGGCCTCTCCCCTGCTGAGCGCTCTGGAGCAGGCCGTCACGAACGTCGGCTGCCCCGTCGCGCTACGCGTCGAGGACGAGGCCAGCCTGCCCTCCAAGGTGACCCGGAACATCGCCGAGGCCACCCGGGAGGCGGTCCGAAACGTCGCGAAACACGTTCCCGGCGGCACCGCCCAAGTCACGGCCCGCGCGACCGGCAGCGGCTGTACCGTCGTCATCAGCGACTGGGGTCCCGGATTCGATCCCAGCGAGGTTCCGCGCAGCCGCATGGGCATCAAGGAGGGCATCCACGGGCGCATGGCGGAGGTCGGTGGGCACGCCGCCATCCACTCCGACATCGTCGGCGGCACCGCCGTCACCCTCACCTGGCACCCGATCCCGCACGCGGCTCGCATCGGCCCCTCGGGTCGGCGGTGGTTGTCGTTGATCGCGCTGCCGAACCTGTTCGGAACGGGTCTGTTGCTGACGTTGAAGGATGTCGGGCCGAATCTGCTCATGGCCTGGACGCTCTTCGCGGCGACGGTGTTCGTCGTGGCGCTGACCAGCCGCGTGCTACGCAGGCGTGGTCTGCACATCCACGAGGCGATCCTGGCAAACACCTGGGGCATCGGATTGCTCATAGCGAACCACGCCTGGGTGTCCGTGGCTTCCGACAGCAATCGCTACGACCTGTGGACCACCGGCCTGACCACCGCCCTGATGGTCCTGACTATCCCGGGACGGCAGTGGAAGGAAGCCACCGGTTTGATGCTTGCCAACGTCACCGCCAGCATCGCGGGGGCGCTGGGACTGTTCGGGCAGGTCCTGGAGGGCACCGACATCGGCGCCCCCGGGGCCATCATCACCGCTGGCGTGGTGACGCTGGTGTTGGCGCTCGGGGCCTCGGACATCGGGAAACACGCCCACCAGGCACAGGAGGAACGCACCGAAGAACAACTCGCCGAGCAGCTCAGGAACGAGCGGGTGGCGGAGCAGGAGGCGTGGATCGCGGCGCTGGACCGGATCTGCGGCCCCCTGTTCACGGGGCTCTACACCGGGGCCGTTGACCCCGCCGATCCAGCCGTGCGCGTCGAGGCCAGGCACGTAGAGTCGCGGCTACGCGACGCCCTGCGGTTGTGGCCGGGGGGAATTCACCTGGCCACGTCCCTCGACCGGTTGCGTCGCATGGGGTGGGGATGTCTGCTCGATGTGGAACAGGTGGAGGCCTTCGAGGCCACGAGATTCGCCTCTCTGCTGAACCAGCTGGAGCCCGCCGTCCCGGGTCAGCACCTGACCATAACCCGTCGTCAGGGCACACTTGTGGCGACCGTTGCAGAACCGGGTTTAACGGAGACGCGACAGGCAGGCCTCACAGGTGCCAGAATCTTGCTTACCGATCCGGATTTCACCCAGTTCAGTTGTGAGGAGGACCAGCCGTGAACATCAAGGTGGCAGTCCTCGATGACCACGAATTCATCTGCCGCGCCATTTCGGCGCTCGGTCGCGACTACCCGGAGTTGGAGGTGGTGTACACCAGCACCTACCCCGAGGAGTTCCAGGCGTGGTGCCTCGAGAACCATCCCGACGTGGCCATGGTGGATTTGATGTTGCACGGCCAGTTGGCCGGGCACGAGACCATTCGAGTACTGAGTCAGGCGGGCATTTCGTGCCTGGCCTTCACCGCGGACCATCGTCGCGTCCCAATCAGCATGGCCATGCGGGCCGGCGCCCGGGGACTCGCCCTGAAGGACGAGTCCCCGGACAAACATTTCGAGACGTTACGGGAGATCCACGAGACGGGATGGTCGCCGTCCTCGGCGATGGCGGCTGCGCTCATCGAGGACGCGGCGGAGTTGCCCGCCTTGTCGGCCCATGAGCTGCGCTGTCTGCGACTCGCCTCAGAGGGAGTTCCCATCAAGGCCATCGGTCGCCAGTTCAATCCCATCATCTCCTTGTCCACCGTCAAGACCTACCTGGCACGGGCCTACGAGAAGTATGCGGCTGTCGGCAGACCGGTCGGCAACACGACCGCAGCGGCTACCCAGACCTGGGAAGACGGCTGGTTCGATCTCGACGGGACGACGGAACCCCACTGAGGACGCACCTCCGGCGCATCGCGCCCAGTGAAGAGTGCTCGCGCTGGACGAGGTTCTGGGTGTTCCCGGCCTCGTCCGGTAGCCTTCCCTGTCGGTGAAGGAGGTTTGCGTGGGACGCATTGTTCAAAAGTACGGCGGCTCCTCGGTGGCCGACGCCGAATCCATCAAACGCGTCGCCCGCCGGATCGCGCGCACGCGTGCGGACGGGCACGAGGTCATCATCGTCATCTCGGCGATGGGCGACACCACCGACGAGTTGATGGACCTGGCGCTGAAGGTGAGCCCGAACCCGAAGTCCCGTGAGCTGGACATGCTGCTGACCACGGGGGAACGCCAGTCGGCTGCGCTGCTGGCGATGGCCCTGGCCGACCTCGGTGTCGAGGCCGTCAGCTACACCGGCTCCCAGGCGGGCATCCTCACCACCCCCACCCACGGCAACGCGCGCATCATCGACATCACCCCGGGGCGCGTCGTGCGTTCCCTGGACGAGGGCAGCGTCGTCATCGTCGCCGGCTTCCAGGGGGTGGCGCAAACCACCAAGGACGTCACGACGCTGGGTCGCGGAGCCTCCGACACCACGGCGGTCGCACTGGCCTCGGCCCTGGGCGCTGACCACTGCGAGATCTACACCGACGTCGACGGCGTCTACACCGCCGACCCGCGGATCGTGCCGAGCGCCCGCCGGATTGCCGAGATCGGCTACGAGGAGATGATGGAGCTGGCAGCCTCCGGCGCCAAGATTCTCCACCTGCGCTGCGTCGAGTACGCGCGTCGCGAAAACGTGAAGGTCCACGTCCGTTCGTCCTTCAGTGACAAACTGGGCACCTGGGTGAAACCCCACGACGAGGTCAGGAAGGCAGACAACATGGAAGAAGCCATCATCACGGGCGTGGCCCACGACCGCAGCGAGGCCAAGATCACCGTCATCGGCGTCCCCGACCAGGTGGGGGCCGCCGCCTCCATCTTCGAGGTCATCTCGGATGCGGGCATCAACATCGACATGATCGTGCAGAACGTCTCCAGGCTCTCGGACGTGAAGACCGACATCTCCTTCACCCTGCCCATGTCCGACGGTCGCAAGGGCATCGAGGCACTCGAGGCGAACAAGCACAAGATCGGTTTCGAGGAGGTCCTCTACGACGACCAGATCGGCAAGGTCTCGATCGTCGGCGTCGGAATGCGGTCCCATTCGGGCGTGACCACCACCTTCTTCAAGGCCCTGGCCTCCGAGGATGTGAACCTGCAGATGATCTCCACCTCCGAGATCCGCATATCCGTGGTGGTCAGCACCGACGAGGTGGATCGCGCCGTCCGCAGCGCCCACGCCGCCTTTGGCCTGGACGACGAAGAGAAGGCCGTCGTCTACGCCGGAACGGGTCGCTGAGAGGTCCCCGGGGTCGGGGGACCGTCCCCCCCGGCGGGCAGGATCATGGTGGAACACTCGGATCGACCCGGTCCAGCGCACCGCAACCGGCGTGACGTCCTAAGCTGGGGCCATGCTCACCCGACTCCAGGTTGACGGGTTCAAGAACCTGCTGGGACTCGACGTCCATTTCGGCCCCTACACCTGCATAGCGGGGCCCAATGCGGTGGGAAAGTCGAATATCTTCGACGCCATCGAGTTCCTGTCCCTGCTGGCCGATCACACCTTCCTCGAGGCCACCCAGCGCCTCAGGTTGCGCGGCGGGCAGGTCGTGGACCCGCGGTCCCTGTTCTGGAACAACGCCGAATCCAGTGATCCCGTCATCTCCTTCGGTGTCGAGATGATTGTTCCCTCGGAGGTGACCGACGACTTCGGTCGCGAGGTGTCGGCGACCACCACCTTCCTCCGCTACGACCTGACGCTGCGCTACCTCCCACCCGACCCGGGTTCCTCCCAGATCGGGAGGATCCAGCTCGAACACGAGCGCCTGACCCACATCAATCTGGGCGACGCCCCCAAACATCTTCCATGGACCCGCGGTAAGAAGCAGTTCCGCGACGCCGTCGTCAGGGGGAGGCGCGCCGGTGCGGCCTACATCTCCACCACACAGGGTGAGGACGGGGAGGCCGTGGTCAATGTCCACCAGGATGGGGGCAGCCGGGGAAAACCGCGCCCCTCGGCGGCCGCCCGGGCGCCGCGCACCATCGTGTCCACCACGACCGCCGCCGACGACCAGACGATCCTGTCGGCCCGCCGGGAGATGCAGCAGTGGCGGCTGTTGGCGCTCGAACCTTCCGCCATGCGCGCCCCGGACAGCACCCTGGTGGATCCTCACCCCACGACGTCGGGGGCGCACCTGGCGGCGACGCTGTACCGCATGGCCAGGGAACAGGGCGACGGCGTCTACGCCGAGGTCGCATCCGAGGCGGCGGCGCTCACCGACATCCGCGACATTACGGTCGACTACGACGAACGCCGCGACACCCTCACGCTGATGGCCTCCATGGGCGCCGGCCCGCGGCTTCCCGCCCGCTCCCTGTCCGACGGGACGCTTCGTTTCCTCACGTTGTGCATCATGCGCGTCGATGACTCCTTCGGAGGGTTGCTGTGCATGGAGGAACCCGAGAACGGCATCCATCCGGCCCGCATCGAGGCCATGGTCGATCTGGTCCGTTCCCTCGCCGTGGACCCGCAGGATCCGCCGGGGCCGGGAAATCCGATGCGCCAGGTCATGGTCAACACCCACTCCCCCCATTTCGTCCGCTACCACGATGACAACCTGCTGGCCGCGGTGCCCACCCGGGTTCGCAGGGACGGGAGGATCGCGACCACGGTGCAGCTGCGCCCGCTACCGGGTACGTGGCAGGCGATACAAGGAGCACGCACCGTCCTCAAGGCTTCCCTATCGGACTACCTGACTGAACCAGAGAATGCACTGCTGTCACTTGAGGAAGTCTCGTGACCGGCCGGAGCGTTTCCTTCGCATTCCTGTGCGAAGGCTCATCCGACACGGGACTCATCGCACACCTGGAAACCCTGCTGATGCATTTCGGCGTCCAGGAAGCCACCGGCATGCCAGACACCCGGAAGGGCACGATTCCCGCCCGGCTACGGCAGCTGCGCGCGGAGGGAACAGAAGCTGGGATCGACATGGTATTCATCCACCGGGACTCCGACGATCCTGACCGTAAGGGACGGGAACGCGAGATCCGCCGCGGAGTTGAGGAAAGCGGTTTCCCGCATCCGTTCATCCCTGTCATTCCGGTCCAGGAAACCGAGGCCTGGCTTCTCCTGGACGAGCAGGCGATCCGGGACGTCGTGGCCTGTCCAAAAGGGAAACAACCCCTGAGGCTGCCGAAACCGAATGCCATCGAAGGCACCAGAAATCCCAAGGAAATCCTGCAGAAAGCACTTCTCGCGGCAAGTGAGACAAGCGGACGACGGTTGAAGAAGGAGAAGAACAGTTTCAAACATCACCGCAGGGTGTTGCTGCAACGCCTCGATCCCTTCGGCGCCGTGCGGAACCTGCCATCCTGGCAGTGTCTGGAGCGCGACATCCGGCGGGCGCTGGCGCAGCTCGAGAACCAGAGCTGAAGGGAATAGCCCATGCTCAGCCGCTTTCCCACTTGGTCCGTCCGGAAACCGGACAACCCCCGGGCCGATGCCGTCTGCAAGGTAGGTGGGGCACCGATCGGCTGGTCGCGGGACTGGCCGGTGTGTGCCTTGTGCAGCCTGCCCATGAGTTTCCTCGGCCAGTTCACCGGCGACCCCCTGGCGCCCCGCCTCCTACCCGGGCACACGCTGTTCCTGTTCACTTGTGAACGCGACTCGATCTGCGACTTCTGGGATCCCGTCAACGGCGCCAACGCCTGCGTTCTCATCCCCCACGACGAGCTGGGCGCGCACCCAACCCCCATCCCGGAGGAGACCCCCGTGCTGCTGGAGCTGTGGGTGAGCAGCTGGACGAGCAGGGACGACGCCCTCCCCGCGAAGCCGGGGGATTCGCCGCAACCGACCCCCGAAGAAGACCTGTTCACCAAGGCCGGGGGTACGCCTTACTGGACGGACAACGGCCCCGGTTACCGGATCGATTCATCCGATCAGATGGTGCTCCAGATCGACACCTGGGTGACGGTCTCCGATGGCCAGGAAGCCCTTGAGGCCCAAGCTGCAAGGTTTCCTGACCGCGCCTACACCATAAAAAACAGAGCTTCCATCGCGAACCTCTGTAGTGACGGTATCGCTTTCGTCATGACTCACGAGGGGGAACCGGAGGTCTACCTCATGGTCAATCGTTGATCCCGCCCCTGTAGGGCCGGTGTATCCCGGTTCCACCCGGTTGTGCAGCACTCAACCCGGATTTTCCGCCCTCAGCGGCGGTTTTCGGGATTGAGTGCTGCACAACCGTGATCCTGCGTGGTTATCTCGGGTCGCGCACGATCCGGGGCCCCTTCCCTGGAGGTCGTCAATGGCGTCGTCGGTGAGGCGCACGCGCTTCGCGTTCTTCGTCACGGCAGGGTGTGCAGGCCGGACCTGATCTCGGATTCGAGTTCATCCCGGTTGATTCCGAAAGCCTCCATCGCGTCGTCGAGCTCCGTCCGATTGCCCGAATCGGTGACCATCCGGGTCATGACGAGGACGACATCGCGGAGAGTTTCCCGGTCGCGACGGAGAAGGTCCATCTCTTCCCGGGAAACGATCTCGGCAACAGGTTTTCCGTGACGGGACAGGGTCACCATCCGCCCGGATTCCGCAGAACTGACGAGCCCGGAGATTCCGACGCGGTTCGCATCGGTTATGGAGAACACGCTCACGACGACAATTCGACCTGGAAATCTAACTGGAACAACGAGGCCGAAGGGATCGTGGTCGCCACTCGGCCGCCCAGGAAAGCCCCGCGGACAGACGCCCCCGTCGCAGCCGGATCGGTCACGAGCACGGGAACACGCCCCCGCTCAGAAGGGCACCACCCGGTCGCGCAGACTGACAACCACAGTGACACACCACATTGACAATTGTCACTGTGGATGCGAGTGTGTCACTGTGCCCCTCACGGAACAGAAACTGTCAGAGTTCCTGGATTCGCTCCGCGTTCATCGCGGCGACTCGACCTCGGTGGAGGTCAAACGTGCACGGGGCGGTTTGCCCGGCTCGCTCGACACAACCGTGTGCGCATTTGCGAACATGCCTGAGGGCGGAAGGATCCTGCTTGGAATCGATGAGGCGTCGGGTTTCAGGGTCACTGGAATAGCCAACCCCGCTGAGCTGGCGGCCGCGCTCGTGAACCAAGCACGGACAGCGGTCACCCCAACGCCTCACATTGACACTTACAGTGTCAATGTGGCTGGTGTTCCCGTCCTGGTGGCGGATGTGTCTCCTCTGCCGCTCATGGAACGACCGGCCACGGTTCGGGGGCAGGCCTACCTGCGTCAGGCGGATGGTGATTACACCATGCAGGAACACGAACTTCGCATGCTGAGGGCCAGACAACTTCTCGAACCCCAGTTCCGCGATCATGACAAGCAGGAGGTCCCCGGCCAGACCATCGACGACTTGGTGCCCGCGCTCGTCGAGAAGTACATCACCTCAGTCAGAGCGGGAGATCGAAGGCTGGCGGACAGAACCGACGCAGAAATCCTGCGTCGCACAGGTGTGCTCACCGCATCCGGTGAACCGACGTTGGCGGGTTTCTATGCGCTGGGGGACTATCCACAAGGCCTGATGCCCAGCCTCACCGTGACAGCGGCCGTCCAGTTTCCCACGGGCACCGGGGCACGCAACCGCGACCTACAACACTTCACAGGTCCGATTCCGGCTCTGCTGGAGGACATCATGATCTGGTGTCATCGCAATCTGACCTCAGCCAGGACCTACCGCGAGGACGGGCACATGACCGAACGACCCGAACTCCCCCTGACAGCGGTCCGGGAGCTCGTCGCCAACGCTTTGGTGCATCGCGACCTGGGCCCTGAGAGCGTCGGCATGGGCAAGAGCATTCAGATTCGGATCACTTCCACGGCTCTGATGGTGATCAGCCCTGGGGGGCTCAGGGGCATCTCCCTCAAACAGCTGGAAAGCGATGATCATGCCCAGTCAGCGGTCAATCAGCATCTCTACGCCATCGCCAGACGCCTCAGAACCGAGGACGGGCTTCCGATCATCGAGGGAGAGGGCGGCGGTATTCGTGAGGTATTCCGTGCGGCTGCGCAGGCCGGGTTGCGACCCCCGACACTGATCGACACCGGAGTGCAGTTCAAGGCCATGCTGTGGCGCCCGGAGCCACCCGAAGCGACAGTTCAGACACCACCGGCGGCATCACCGGAGAAAACTCCTGCTCCGAGGAAGACCGGGACCGGATCCCAGAACGAAATCCGGGTGCTGGCGTCGCTGCGTCATCTCGGCGACGCATCGCTCAGGGCCGTTCAGGAAGACACCGGCCTGACCGCCCGGCAGGTGCGATACGCGCTGCGCGGGCTGGTGTCATCTGGTTCGGTGGAGATGGTCGGCAAGCAGGGAGTGCGCGGAACCAGGTACCAGCTCACGGGGGGATCCACCCGGTTGCGCAGCGCTCAATCCCGGAAATCGTCCCCGAAGGGGCAGAAATCGAGTTAAGTGCTGCGAAACCGGGATCCCGCCGCTCAGGTTTGCGTCACCGGCCTGAGGAACTGGAACAGCGGCGCTTTGTCGCCGTCCGGATATAGGATCCGCACTTCCACCCCGTAGACCTCACGGATCAGGTCCTCGGTCAACACGTCCGCCGGACGCCCTAGGCACACCGCCCGGCCCTTGTGCAGGACCAGCACATCGTCGCAGAACGTGGTGGCCAGGTTCAGGTCGTGCAGGGCGACGACCACACCCAGCCCCGTCTCCCTCAAGGTTTTGAGGATGTCCAACTGGTGGGAGATGTCGAGGTGGTTGGTGGGTTCGTCCAGCAGCATGACCTGCCCCTCCTGGGCGAACGCCCGGGCCAGGTGGGCGCGCTGCTGTTCGCCTCCGGAGAGGGTGTGCCAGTCGCGGTTCAAGAGGTGTTCGATGCCGGTGCGGCGGGCGGCGGCCTCCACCACCCTGCGGTCACGGGGACTGGGACCGGCCCAGCGACGGCGGTGCGGGATCCGTCCCAGGTCGATGACGTCGCGCACGGTGACGTCCTGGTCGGTGGTCGCCTTCTGCTGCACCACCGACAGCACCCGCGCGATGTCTCGCGGCGCCCAGTCGCCGTAGGGGCGGTCGTCGAGTTTGACGACGCCCGTGCGCGGCTGGATGGTGCGGGCCAGCATCCCCAGCAGCGTCGATTTTCCCGACCCGTTGGGTCCCAGCAACCCCAGGATGCGACCGGGCATCGCGGGCACGTCGATGCCGTCGACGATGATGGCCGGACCGGCGGCCCACGACAGGTTCTCTGCTTCTATCTTCATCGTTTCCTGGTCCTGGCGAGAATGGTTGCGAAGATGGGCACTCCGACCAGGGCGGTGATCACCCCGACCGGCACCTCCAACGGCGCGAACAACGTCCGGGCGATGGTGTCCGCCCAGAGCAGGAAGATCGCACCCATCAGCGCCGAGACCGGCAGCAGCCCCCGGTGCCGGGAGCCGACGAGCATCCGGGAGATGTGCGGCAGCACGAGACCGACGAAACCGATCGAACCCGACGAGGAGACCACGACCGCAGTCATGAGGGCCGCACATCCCAGCAGCACCACCCGGGTGCGCTGCACGGAAACCCCCAGCGAAACGGCCTCCTTCTCACCGAACATGAACGCATCCATGGAGCTGGCCATGCCTATGGTGAGCACGAGGAAACACCCCAGCACCGCGGCTGTGAGCGCGACCTCCTCCCAGGAGACGTTGGCGAAGGAACCCATCAGCCAGTACAGGATGCCCCGGGTGACATTGGCGTCCGCGCCGATCATGATGATGAACGACGTCAACGCGGAGAACCCCTGGGTCACCGCGATACCCGCCAACACGATCTTGTCGGTGGTGCCACCGGCCAGCCGGGACAGCAGCAGGGTCAGGGCGAAGGCCCCCAACGACCCCACGAACGCACCCGCCGAGAAACTGATGACCCCGCCCCCGAGACCCGCGATCAGCACCAGGACCGCGCCGGTGGAGGCGCCCGAGGAGACACCCAGCAGGTAGGGTTCGGCCAGCGGGTTGCGCAGCAGCGACTGCATGATGACGCCGCACAGGCTCAGCCCAGCACCCGCGACCGCGGCCAGCAGCACACGGGGTAGCCGCAGCTGCCACACCGTCGCGGTGCGCAACGGACTCAGCTCGGGGTCGGGTCCCAACCCCAGTTTGTTCGCAACCACTCCCCAGACCTCGCCGATGTTCAGGTCGGAGGGTCCGAAGGTGATCGCGTAGAGGATGGACACAACCAGCAGAACCAGTCCGATCAGCAGAACCGGTGTCACCGGCAGCCTCCGGCGCCGACCCCGGGTCGTCGCGGATGACGTCACTTGAGCCCGAACTGCTCGATCCCGGCGACCAGCTTCTCGGCCAGGTCGACGGTGCGGATCGACGGGTTCATGTCGCCGCCCGCAACCTTGATGAAACGCTCGTTCTTGACGGCGTCCATCTGGGAGGTGACCGGGTTCGACTTCAGGTATTCGATCTTCGCGTCCGCGGTCTCCGCGGTCTGGGACTTGCGGGTGAGATCACCCATCACGATGATGTCGGGGTTCTTGGCGGCGATGTCCTCCCAGCTGACCTGCGGCCACTCGTCGCGCTGGTCGGAGTAGATGTTGGTGATGCCGAGCTGGTCGCTGATGAACTGGGACGCACCGGAACCACCCGCCAGGTAGGGGGCCTCGGAGTTCGCGAACCAGAACATCACCTTGACGGGCTTGCCGGGTTTCTGTGCGACCGCCTTCTCCAAACGCTGTTTGAGCTGGGCGACGAGCTCCTGGCCCTTCTCCGGCACGCCGTGGATGCGGGAGAGCTCATCGATTTCCTGATACACCTTCTCAATGGTGAAGTTCTCCGCTGGGGCTTCGTTGCCGCTCTTCTTGCCGCACTGGTTCGGCGCCAGGTAGGCGGGCACCCCGAGGGATTCGTACTTCTCGTAGCTGCCCGCGACCTTGTCGGTCAGCGTGCTCGGGAAGGATGCCGTGACGAGGTCCGGTTCCTTGGCGATGACCGCCTCCGAGGTGGGGCCGCCGTCGGAGATCCGCTCCACCTTCGCGTTCTCGCTCTCCAGCGACGACAGCACCGGATCGGTCCAGGTGGCGGTGCCCACCATCGTGTCAGCGATCCCGAGGGAGAGCTGGATCTCGGTGGAGGACTGGTTCAGCGACACCGTCCGTGCGGGCGCCTTCTTGAACGTCAACTGGTGTCCGCAGCTGTCGATGGTGAGGGGGAAACCGGCAGCGGAGGCACCGGAGGACTGGGTGGCGGAGGCGTCGGCAGGCTGGTCCTTGGCCGCGCCCGCGCAGCTGCTCAGCAGCAGAGCCGACAGCAGCGCGAGCGAACAAACGGACTTCTTCACGTGCATCTGGGTGATTCCCTTGGGTTGTGAGATGTTTTGGGGGGTGACGGCAGCCACTGAAAATGGCACACAGGATCTTGTCTCGGGGGCCGTTGCGCGAGGCCCTGAACGGCAGGGCACGGTGGTTCGCGTGCTCATCGCCGATCGGTCTTCGGACTCGGGTTCTGCCACCGGACCGCCTTCTCGGGCAGGTCGCCCAGTGGCTTGATGATCCGGTGTCACCCTCACCGCTGCGCGTCAGTTCCGGATTCGCACCGGATTCCCTGCCCGCGGGCACTCGGCGACGTTAGTAAGGCTAACCTTCCAACCAGTCGCTGTCCACCGCCCACACCCTCGTCGAGACCACCTCTTTGAAGCCGGTTGACCCAGCACGTGAACGCATCTTCGCCGAAGCCGGAAATCAACTACCCGGTCTAACCAGTACCGGACAGTCCGTCGGTGACATATTCGGACCCAGCGATTCCTTCAACCATCAACGACCCTCACGCACCAGCCGCATCGCGTTGACAAGCACTGTTGTCATATCCCTATGACACCATCCAGATCTAGGCACGATCGTCAAAAAATTCCGACTGAAATCCCGTCCGGCGAGGTTGACACAGGAAACCAGAGCAGGTATCTTGAAACAAACATCTCAAGGCTAACTGCGCCACAGCCTGTGATGCAGAGGTCGCAGGGCTTGTTCATCACCAGCACGGCTGAATCGATAGACATTCATTAACCGATCAGCGGTCGCAAACAAACCTCATCACACAGACGTCGGGCAAACCGTCTCGCCCGACTCCTCAGAGGATGTTCTCATGAAAAAACAATTCTCACACTTCTCGCAGTCGCAGCTCTGTTCTGCTGCGCAGCCCCAATGGCTCAGGCCAGAAGTTCCTCCAGAACCGTCTCCTTCAACTCCTCGGTGAGCCTGACGGGTAATGTTTGGATCCAGTCCCTTTCCGATTCAGGAGGGTGTGGAAATTACGCCACATCCGTCGTGTCCAACCGGGTTCTGCGGTCGGTGACCAACAAGACAGTGGCACAACCCTACGGCGTCGGCGTATCAGCCTGGGGACTGACCGTTTCAGGACCAGACGGCAGCACGTCCACCACATGGACCAACTCCAATCGCCGCGGCTCCTACCTCTCAGGTAATGTCTGCATGAGCTGGAGCACCTTCTACCTGTCCATGACGGTCAATGGGACCGGCAACTACAATGGCGCGGTGCGAACCGTTTCTGCCCAGGTGTGAATCCTATGAGACGCCGGCTTGGTGTGGTGACCAAGGCCCTCGGTGCAGGCGCGGGATTGACTCTCGCTCTGAGCGCCTGCGGGCTCAATTCCAGCCAACCCACACCTGATAGATACATGACTGCGGAACTCGCAACAACGATCACTGTTTCCGTGGCGGAGAACGGGCTGGTTTCACGTGGCTTGAAAGGCGGAAGACAAACCCCGGATCTCAGAGCCACCAGCGTCCTCCACCAAGCCGGCATCCCCAACCTTCCCGCTGCCCACCCAGAGGGTTTGGAAAGCGTGTGCGAAACGTACGCCGACTCCATTCCTCCTCAGCAGCTCGCCGACGAGGTGAGCCACATCTTCCCAGACGATAAGTTCGGTCGTGCGATCGCCAAACTGAACTGTGCGTCTTTGTCGCCTCCCAGCCGGGAACCCGGAATGCCGAGCGATCCACAACACTACGTGGTGCTGGCCGCCACGTGGACGAGGCTTCCAGGAGTTGAGCCCGAGGACCTCTCTGAGGACCAAGTTCGAGCCGCTCTTCAAGAGCTCTCCCCCGAGCAAGGGAAAACACCTTGGATCCACTGGAACTGCAAAATTATATCTGAGGCCATCAACGCTCAGAATTTATGCAATTCCCTCCCCTCTCTGAACCCTGTTACAAAGGTCTCCTCAACGGAGGAGCTAATGGATTTGAGAGCCCAGATAGAACTGGGCCTTGAAACTAGCGATGAACTCGTGAAGACAACCATGGAAATCGCAGTTCAGGACGCACTCGACGCGGAACAGATACTGCGAATATCAAGACTCAAGGGACGCGAGAGTACCCAGCTCCAGTCATGGCTAGAGCAAGAGGTCAATAGCATGAATTCCCACGGGTTGGTGGCAGTTGATTCGCATTCCTTGGGGACTTTGGGGCAGACCCACATCGCATTCTGCATGATGAAGGAGCGAACCAAGGAGATCTTCAACGACAAAACCGAGACCTCCATGGATGAGGTCGTGAATCTTGCCACCACAACCTCCCAGTTTGACGGACTTAGCGCACGCCTGATGCGGGCCGTAATATTGCGTTCCGCAAACAAACTGGACGACGCCGAACGCTCGGATGTACTCAAACACTATGCGGAAATTACCGCATCCGGCTGTCCCTCTGGCAGGGTGCGCTCCTGCCTCATGACCGCAGACGCTGCACTCCAGCTGGACGACCATGCTTCACCACTAAGAATTGCCGTCCCGCAGAATCTCCCCGACGGGGCAGTGGGCGATACACTCGTTTATCGTGTTCTCGGTATGAAATGGGGTGTCGCCAACGTGGACGAGTGGGTGGCAACCGCCAAGGCCCGGGGGATCGACCCCCTCAGCGACGTGGCGGATGCCGAACACTCCACAAGTCTTCGGATCTGGGCGGCCTCAGCACGTGGCGCAATGCATCCCGATCTCTCCACGCAACAGGAGGAAGACACCAAGGAGAGATTGCAGGGACTTACCACCTGTGACAATGTTGAACGTTTGGCGATGGCGGATCAGGACAGCCCCGAGAAATGCAGCCTCGATTCAACCTTCGCCTACTATCTGAGCTCTGTTTGGGGAATTAAATGACGACCAGAATCGCGTGTCACGGCATCACGAAGTCGTATGGCGAAAACGTCGTGCTCAAGGATCTCGATTTCTGGGTCGACGCCGGCGAATTGGTGACGCTCGTATCGCCGTCCGGCGGTGGGAAGACCACCTTGTTGAACATCCTGGGAGGCTTGACCACGGCGGATCAGGGTGTCGTCGAGGTGGCGGGGCAGGACCTCAGCCGGTTGGACGAGGACGGCCGGGCCGGCCTCAGGCGTCACGCGATCGGCATCGTCCACCAGTCGAGTTACCTGTTTCCCTGGCTCTCGGTGAACGAGAACCTGGAGATCGCTCCCGGCTCCCGCGCTCCCGCTCCGTGGCTCGCGGAGGTCAGGAGAAACCTGGGGATCGATGAATTCCACGACACCGAGATCAACAAGCTCTCCGGCGGGCAGCGACGCCGGGTGTGCATCCTGAGGGCCCTGCAGATGGAGGCGGAGGTCCTGTTGCTGGACGAACCGACCACGGGCCTCGACGACCACCTGGCTTCCTGCGTTCGGCGGGCGTTGCGGGATCTGGCTGACCGGGGCTGCGCGGTCGTCGTCGCGACCCACGAGGAGGCCATCTCAGCGGCGGCGGATCGTGCGATTGCTCTCCGAGGAAGGAGAACCATCCTATGAGCGCCTTCGCCCTGGTCAGACGCAGCCTGGCCAGGACCGTGCGGCGGCACAGGTTGATCGCGGTGCTGGTGTTGCTCCTGGTGTTGGCAACGGTTGTCCTGTCCTGGCTGGCCCGAGGGGCCACCCACGGCACATCCCGAGGATTAACGGAAAGCCTCGGAGCCAAGGAGATCGAGGTCATCCAGGGCTACAGCGGGCCGAACAGTCCACCGTTGAACACGAACGCGGTCACACAACTGGGGAAACTGGACGGTGTGGAGCACGTGTTCCCGTCGGGCATATCAGGAATCGACCCGCCCGCGAACATCGCCGACTCCGAAGACGGCGCAGGGCCGTGGTGGTTGATGCCCCGCAACCCGTTCGACGACCGAATGAAAGACGCCCACAGCAATCCCGCCACTTTCCCGGAACCCGGTCAGATGCTGGTACCCGGAAAACACGAAAACCTGGTGGGAAAGACGATCGAGGTCAACGTCACGCGGGCGGTCAGTTCCACCAGCGGAACGGGCGAGGCGAAACACTTCACGGTGATCGGCACCTACGACCCGGAAACCATCCAGGGAGAGCCCCCGGAGGCGGTGTTCATCAACTCCTCCCAGTTCAACGAGATCCAAGCGGCAGCACTGCCACCAGACACGCCTGGCTACAGCTCCATCTACCTCTACGTCGGAGACGTGAACGATGTCGCGAAGGTGCAGAAGTCGGTGGAGGACCTGGGCTACGGCACCCGCAGCGCCATCGGCTCCGGGATCCAGCTCGACAGGGCCCAACAGGGACTCGCGGTGGCCTCCGTGCTGGTGCTTTTCGTCACCGTCCTCGGGGCACTTTTCGCGGGCACATACGTGGCGGGGGCGTGGATGACATCGCGCATCGAGGAGATCGGGTTGTTCAGGTCCCTGGGATGGACGCGACGGGCGATCGTGAGGTTCTACCTGCTGGAAGCCCTCATCTTCGCGCTGTGCGTCTCGGCCATCGGGGTGCTCCTGGGCGTCGGGGTAGTCACGGCACTGGCTGCACTGCCGTCCCTGCTGACGTCGGTGGCCGGCTTCAGCATGGATCCCGGGGCGCTGCTGGCCCAGGCCTGGGTGGTCGCGGTACCACTGATCGCCGTGCCGCTCGGTTTCATCGCCGGCGCGGGTCGCAGAGCCGCCACACTGCTGCGCGTCGACACGGACACGCTCCTGCGTCAGATCTGACACAACCCGCAGCTGAGTCGAAACCACCTCGACACCTGGTAGGCAGATCCGACCGAGTCTTGACCCTAGTGGTGTGGCGTTCATGAACCGTCCTGGGTTTGGTTCCGATCTAGTTGAAGGAGAATTGGAACATGCCTAAGAAGTACAGTCCAGAGTTGCGTGAGTGCGCGGTCCGATTGGTTCTGGAACGTCAAGTGGTCGAGGGAGGTCCGCGTTCGCGTTCGATCCGGGTCATCGCCCCGCAGGTCGGCGTTGGCGAGGAGACCTTGCGGTTGTAGTGCAACCGATACGGCCCCGAGGCAGAACCCACGCCTGTGGCCGAGTCCTTGGAGGAACAGAACACGCGCCTCAAGCGCGAGCTTGCCGAAGCCCGCCGCGCCAATGAGATCCTCAAGGCTGCGTCGGCTATTTTCGCCAGACAACTCGACCGCCCCACGACGAGATGATCCGGTTCATCGACGAACACCGTGACCGTTTCGGGATCGAGGCCATCTGCCGTACTCTGCGTGCGACCACGTGTGGGTTCATCACCTCCCGCGCCTATCGGGCCACCAAGACCCGCCCCGCCTCGGTGCGGGCCCTACGAGACGAGGTCCTGCTACCTGAGATCAAACGGATCCACCAGGAGAACTACAGCGTCTACAGGGTACGGAAGATGCACCACGCGATGCTGCGTTCCGGCTGGCAGATCGGTCGTGACCAGCTCGCCCGCCTGATGAGGATCGCCGGCCTCCAGGGCGTACGCCGCGACCGGAAACCACGTACCACACACCCTGCCGAACACCCCGATACCCGCCTCGATCTCGTCGAACGCCAGTTCACCGCCGAACGCCCGAACCAGCTGTGGGTTGCCGACATCACCTACGTGCATGTCCTGACGAGATTGATGCTTATTCATAGGGGTGTTTTGGTTTCCCTAACTGACGCTTTATCCGAGGGGGACGTGAAGGCGGCTTGCCCGATCTGAGACAATTCAAAGTGTTCTACTACAAAGACTCTCAGATGAAAGACAAGCCGCTGCCATGAATACTACCACAAGCCTTGACCGCGACCAGATCCTCAACCTGTGCGAACTGATCCACACATCCCATTCCGGAAACCTATCCGGCAGCAGGATCCCGTGCCCTAGGCTTGTTCCGCTGTATCCAAATCACTGTGTTAACACTCAGACACAACCTCACCCAAGAGTTACTGGCCGACATCCACACAGTTTCCCAAGCCACCATCTCGAGGGTGATTACGGTTTACACTCCCTTGATCGCCGAGGCCCTCCAAGCCTGGGTGCCCGGCACGGGGGACCTCGACCCAGACCGCCAGTACATCATCGACGGTACTCTGGCGCCCTGCTGGTCATGGCACGACCGTCCCGAACTGTACTCAGGCAAACACCACACCACAGGAGTGAACCTGCAAGTGGCCTGCACCCTGACCGGACAGCTCGCCTGGATCTCCCCACCCCTGCCAGGTAGCGTGCATGATGCAAAGGCCATCACAGAATCCGGATTCCTCACAACCCTCAATGGTCACAATCATATCGGGGACAAGGGCTACATCGGATTGGGAATGATCACCCCCGCCCGGAAACCCGCCCATGGTGAACTCACCGACACCGATAAAAGAAACAACACGACCATCAACCGCGTCCGCTACCTCATCGAACGTGTCATCGCGAACCTCAAAACCTGGCGTGTTCTACACACCGATTACCGTCGCCCTTACAACACCTTCGAAACCACAATACAAGCCGTCACCGGACTCATCTTCGCCTACACCCCATGAATAAGCCTCATTGTGTTACATCGCGTTCATCACCTACGAAATAGTAGACCCCGAACCGACGGCACCATCAAGGTGGGACAGTTTGATCTCGGCGATAAACTCACCCTCAAACTCAAGAACGAACAACTCGTCACCGAATTCATCAAGAAAGAAGCATAATGATCAGACCTGCCCCGCAGGATTTCATCACATGGACCAACACGCTCCTACAGTTTCCATGGCCCATCCAAGTCAACGATCTCACTCCCTAGATAGGGTCGTGCAGTGTACGGTTGTGGGAAGCGACATGCATGCGCGAAGATGCGGGAAAACCACCGGTTGCGCTCTGTTGGTCCGGCGCAGTTAAGCCGGACCAACAGAGCGCAGATGTCTCAGCCCCGGTCAAGGGGATCCATCAGCATCAGGGGACTTCCCAGTATTCGATGGTACCGGCCGTCACTCCGTTTTGAACGACCTTCACTGCGAGATCGGGGAAGAACTTTCCTGCATCCGGGTCACCTGGATGGCACACGCCATCCGATTCGCCGACCGGTTTGGCCCACACATATGCGTCAGCATGGGCACCGGTGGTATTGCTCGTCGGCCGCGTTCCCACGGCGGCGGTCGGGTTGTTGCAGGTCAGGAACTTCCCGCCTGGGTTGGAGTCGCCCTGAAGGGCAACACCATTGCGGCTGGTGTCGACTACGTAGTGCTTTCCGGCAACGCCCTTCGCTTCGAGGGTCTTGACAAACTGTTCGGCCCACGCCTCTTCGACAGGGGTCGTGCCGGACGAGGAGACGTTCATGGCGAAACCGCGCATGTACTTGATGCCTCCATCGATCACGGCATCTGCAGCCGCCTCCTGATCGAGCTGACCGGAACCGGCATGGATGTAGAGGGCGGCGTTGGGGTTGTTGTCCTGGAACTTCTGCCCGACATAGGTGAGCAGCGGGGCCCGCTCTTTGCGGATCTCCGCTTTGCCGCAGTAGCCGATCGCGTCGGGTTCCACGATCACCATGACGGTCTGGTCGCCAACCATGGCCGAAACCCGGTCGATCCACGCCTTGTAACTCTCAGCGTTGTTGTGACCACCGGCCGAGAGAGAGCCGCAGTCGCGTTGGGGAATGCCGTACAGGGCGATCTGGGCAACCTGGTTGGCTGCCTTGGCCTTGTCCAGCGTGTTCTCCAGTCGTGTGTCTGCATCTGATGACACACCGTCATACCACACCACGCTGGGGGTGTAACCGATGTTGTAGAAGGCGCGTTTTTTCACCGGGTCAGTCTCGGAGCTGTACGCCCAGTAGGCCGCGGTACTGGTCGGCAGATAAGGGGTGCCGGTCGCTGCGGCGGGCTTCCCGTCGCTGGGGGCAGCCGGTGTGCTGGGCACATTCCATCGAATGGCTGCATTGCCCCCCACTGCGCCGGTCGTCGTTGAGGTGTTCGCGCCGTCGGTCGAGTTGACCGTGAAACGGCCTTGGTCGACGCCGTTGACCCTCACTTGGACATCGGGGTCTGCACCATCGCTGAGAGTTGCTTTCGCAGTCACGCTGAGGGTGGGGGCGGCAGTTGCGGTCGGGGTGAAGACCGGCAGCGCCATGGATACCATTGAGGAGCCAACCACCGCAACGGCAAGACTGGTTTTTCTGAGGTGTGAAACAGTCATGATGCCATCATGCCTCACGAAGGGTTCATGAAAGTTACTCGATGGAGTGCTACATGTTTCGTGGACAGTGACGAAAAACAGGTTTAATCGAGCATGTGAGGTAAAATCTGTATCGTGTCCGCATCAAAGGTTCAGCGAAGAGTTCAAACAGCAGGTCGTGTTGGAGGTCATTGAGAAGTCCCGCACGATCAGCGATGTGGCAAAGTCCTACGGTCTGGTCCCGCAAACCGTGAGGATGCTGGGTGAATAAGTGGAGGAAAATCCATTCCGGTATTGAGGGTGAGGAAATGACGGCGACCCAGCTTGCCGAGTACAAGAAAATCAAAGCCGAGCTGCGTGAGGCCCGGACGGGGGATCGATTTCTTGAAAAAAGCGGCGGCCTTCTTCACGCAGGAGTCCCGGTAAAAGCACGATACGCGTACATCCACCGCGAAGAAGGCAACTACCCAACCCGTTTGATGTGCCACTGTCTGGAGGTGTCACATTCAGGCTATTACGCCTGGCGCAACAGGGGCATGTCAGACATCCCACAAAGCGCCGCAGAGGAACTCGCCATTTTTGTGACGTATTTCTTCAACGACTCCAAACAAACCCACCTGTTATAGACGGGTCCACAAAGCCTTGGAATGCGGGTGGTGTTGCGACCAGTCCGGAGACGGTGCGCCGGCTCATGCAGCCTGGAGGGTCTGGTGGCGTGTCAGCCCCGCCCCAAGGCCCACAACTACCGTGCCTGCCGCCGACCTGGCAGGGCGTCTCGACCTGATCGAAAGGAACTTCACAGCAGATGCACCAGTTCCGGAAACTGGTGGGTGACATCACCCATATGCTTCTCGCCCGGGAAGGATTCGTGTACCCGGCAGGCTGTGACGGGGCTGCCTACTCGAAAAGAATTGTTGGCTACGCCATAGCAGGGACACATGCGAACCGAATTGGTCCAAAAAGCTCTGCAAAATTGGCGGCTCGGAACTGCCAGCCCATCAAGGGTGTGACGATTTTTCATGTCGAGTCTAGGGATCGCAGTACACGTCCGCTGACTACACCGCCACCATGAACAAGTATGACCTCCTCGCATCGGCAGGAAGAACCGGCGTGTGCTACGACAACGCAGCAGCAGAGTCATTCAACGCCACCCGCGCAGGAAAGAACTCGTCAACCAGCAGGATCTACCACACCAGAAGAAAAGCAATCAAAGAGGTGACATCGTGGATTGAACACTGACTGCGATCAGACCAGACTTCATTCCGCGATCGGGTACCGCACCCCGAACGAAGTCCATCAGGAATGGAGGAAAACCAAAACGGCAGCCTAAACCATAATCCAAGTTTTTCACTACCATCCACAAAACCTATAGCAGTCCACACAGCCTGAATCACACGGACCTTTCACGTGAAGCAAACGTCAATCATTCCCGGACCTATTGACATGAGGCAAGACGTACATCGGGACGCGGTGACGAAGATGCCGCCAATATGCATCGTGACATCAAGTGCCGTGAGGAATTCGGATTCCGTGAGGGCCTTCGCATCATGAACACCACCCGCTGACGGTTCGAGGGCTCCAGACGATGTGCCCGGTCAGGATACGGGATCCTACTTCCGGACAGGTTTCCGGAACAAGCGGTGCGGCTCAGTTCGCACAAGTCATCGGGCCTGGTCACGGTCAAGATGTATGGCGGTGCTCGAACTCGACTGACGACTGGTATCCCAGTGACGAGTGTGGTCGAGGCTTCTTGTGGACCACCTCGATCCAGCGGGCAACCTCAGTGCGGGTTTCGGCTCGGGTACATCCACCACCTGTAGAGCCTCTCGTAAGGTGATTGGCCGATAGTTACTACTGCCGGATGGTGTCGGCGGGGTAGCGTGGTGAGAACAAAATTTCACCGAGACCTGTCGCACGGCATTTCGCATCGCAATTCCGGTTTAACAGGGGATCTGAGTGGATCTGCTTTGTGGTGCTGGTTGAAGCAAGGATGCGACAACGTGGAAGTGCTGATTTTCTCGAGGGGATGCGGCTGTGGATCTCAGGGGTGGGTGGTGCGCCATTGAACTCGTGCGTGTGCTGAACCCGTGGGGAAAGGTCGTTGACTTCCGTTTCGTGGGTAGGCCTCAAGAAGAGAGGATGAGGAGATTCCGGTGAGGTTCAAGAAGATGTTGGCGACGACGGCTCTTGTTGCGACGATGTCGTGTGGGCAGGCGATGCTTCCTGCTTCGGCCGTCACTGTTCCCGAGGATGCGTCGGTTCCGAGTCTTGTGCAGGAAGATGTCGATCTCCAGGCTGTGGAGGCTGAGGTTACAACCATTTTTGAACGCTATCTTCAACAGGATTCTGAGGGCAGGTGGAGCGTTAATGTAGAGGCCGTCCGGCAGGACGGGGCACCTGAGGCTGAACTGCAACGTATCGCGGAAAGGTTCAATGTCCCGATCGGGAAGTATGTGTTCCCGGGTTCGGAGGACAAGGGAACAAGTGGGAAGGGAGCAAGCCCCCAGCACCAATTCGGCAGCGGGGAGTGGGGCAAATGCGTACTCAACATCGCGGTTCCCGGCGCAGGAACCATGCTCATCGACGGGGCTATCAGGGGTCTTCTAGCAAGGGCGAAGTATGCTCAAGTGGCCTCTTGGCTCCTGCGCGTGGTTGGCCGGTCGGCAATTCGGGGTGGCGCAATCGGCTTGGTGGCTTCGCTTGCCGCGGCAGCAGCCTGGTGTTCTACGTCGGTTGCATCATGAAACAATCCGGTCTGTCAACAAGGGAACTGCGACAACGGCACTTCCCACAGGTTGTCATCTTCATTATCTGCATGGTATTTCTCCTGGCCACCATCATGACGGCAATCTCGTGGATCACGATTCCGCGTGCGACAATCATGGCATCCGTGCTCATCGTAGGACTGACTGCCGCGATGGCATACAAGACTTTTGTAGCGCAAAACATCGCATATAGCACAAATTTCACTATCGTTTGCTCTCTGATCTTGATGGCTGGTATCGCTGGAGCACAATGGGGAACAGAAAAATTTATGCCCGCACTTATCGCTACGCTCACAGTTTCTGCCATTATGACCATTCGCCAGGCCAGATCCACATCCTCTCGGATTCGACCCTGACGCTCTGCCTCTCGGCCTGATGGTCTCGTCAAAGCTTCTCGCTCACAAGATCAGCGAATCATTGCTCTAGAGGCCTATCCATGGAGTGGTGGCGGACGGGACACCTGAGCCCGACAGCAGCGTATTACGAAAAGGTTCAACGAGGCTTATTTAACAGACAGCGCGCCGGCCAGGAAAATCCCCAGTAAGCGCACGCTCAAAGAGAGCTGTGAACAAGCCTCGCTGAAGCTATCAGACCATATCCAAGACCATCAACGTCTAAGATTTAGGTGATCCTCTTCCTCGCCCTGACCCCTTTCACACAAATCTCCCCCACGAAGGAGCCGATGGGTCTGCGGGCCCAACTCAAGATAGAGATCAAAACCGACGACGACCTTGCGAAGACGGCTACGGAAAATTCTCTTGAAGACGCCCTTGCCGCGGAGAAGATGTTGTGGATATCAAAGCACACTGAGCGCGAGAGTTCACAGTTGCAGCCTTGGTTGAATATAGATCAGCCGCATGAACACACACGAAATGGCTGCCGCTGAAACGCAGCCCATCGGAGCCTTGGGGCAGACCCACATCGCATTCTGCATGATGAAGGAGCGAACCAAGGAGATCTTCAACGACAAAACCGAGACCTCCATGGATGAGGTCGTGAATCTTGCCACCACAACCTCCCAGTTTGACGGACTTAGCGCACGCCTGATGCGGGCCGTAATATTGCGTTCCGCAAACAAACTGGACGACGCCGAACGCTCGGATGTACTCAAACACTATGCGGAAATTACCGCATCCGGCTGTCCCTCTGGCAGGGTGCGCTCCTGCCTCATGACCGCAGACGCTGCACTCCAGCTGGACGACCATGCTTCACCACTAAGAATTGCCGTCCCGCAGAATCTCCCCGACGGGGCAGTGGGCGATACACTCGTTTATCGTGTTCTCGGTATGAAATGGGGTGTCGCCAACGTGGACGAGTGGGTGGCAACCGCCAAGGCCCGGGGGATCGACCCCCTCAGCGACGTGGCGGATGCCGAACACTCCACAAGTCTTCGGATCTGGGCGGCCTCAGCACGTGGCGCAATGCATCCCGATCTCTCCACGCAACAGGAGGAAGACACCAAGGAGAGATTGCAGGGACTTACCACCTGTGACAATGTTGAACGTTTGGCGATGGCGGATCAGGACAGCCCCGAGAAATGCAGCCTCGATTCAACCTTCGCCTACTATCTGAGCTCTGTTTGGGGAATTAAATGACGACCAGAATCGCGTGTCACGGCATCACGAAGTCGTATGGCGAAAACGTCGTGCTCAAGGATCTCGATTTCTGGGTCGACGCCGGCGAATTGGTGACGCTCGTATCGCCGTCCGGCGGTGGGAAGACCACCTTGTTGAACATCCTGGGAGGCTTGACCACGGCGGATCAGGGTGTCGTCGAGGTGGCGGGGCAGGACCTCAGCCGGTTGGACGAGGACGGCCGGGCCGGCCTCAGGCGTCACGCGATCGGCATCGTCCACCAGTCGAGTTACCTGTTTCCCTGGCTCTCGGTGAACGAGAACCTGGAGATCGCTCCCGGCTCCCGCGCTCCCGCTCCGTGGCTCGCGGAGGTCAGGAGAAACCTGGGGATCGATGAATTCCACGACACCGAGATCAACAAGCTCTCCGGCGGGCAGCGACGCCGGGTGTGCATCCTGAGGGCCCTGCAGATGGAGGCGGAGGTCCTGTTGCTGGACGAACCGACCACGGGCCTCGACGACCACCTGGCTTCCTGCGTTCGGCGGGCGTTGCGGGATCTGGCTGACCGGGGCTGCGCGGTCGTCGTCGCGACCCACGAGGAGGCCATCTCAGCGGCGGCGGATCGTGCGATTGCTCTCCGAGGAAGGAGAACCATCCTATGAGCGCCTTCGCCCTGGTCAGACGCAGCCTGGCCAGGACCGTGCGGCGGCACAGGTTGATCGCGGTGCTGGTGTTGCTCCTGGTGTTGGCAACGGTTGTCCTGTCCTGGCTGGCCCGAGGGGCCACCCACGGCACATCCCGAGGATTAACGGAAAGCCTCGGAGCCAAGGAGATCGAGGTCATCCAGGGCTACAGCGGGCCGAACAGTCCACCGTTGAACACGAACGCGGTCACACAACTGGGGAAACTGGACGGTGTGGAGCACGTGTTCCCGTCGGGCATATCAGGAATCGACCCGCCCGCGAACATCGCCGACTCCGAAGACGGCGCAGGGCCGTGGTGGTTGATGCCCCGCAACCCGTTCGACGACCGAATGAAAGACGCCCACAGCAATCCCGCCACTTTCCCGGAACCCGGTCAGATGCTGGTACCCGGAAAACACGAAAACCTGGTGGGAAAGACGATCGAGGTCAACGTCACGCGGGCGGTCAGTTCCACCAGCGGAACGGGCGAGGCGAAACACTTCACGGTGATCGGCACCTACGACCCGGAAACCATCCAGGGAGAGCCCCCGGAGGCGGTGTTCATCAACTCCTCCCAGTTCAACGAGATCCAAGCGGCAGCACTGCCACCAGACACGCCTGGCTACAGCTCCATCTACCTCTACGTCGGAGACGTGAACGATGTCGCGAAGGTGCAGAAGTCGGTGGAGGACCTGGGCTACGGCACCCGCAGCGCCATCGGCTCCGGGATCCAGCTCGACAGGGCCCAACAGGGACTCGCGGTGGCCTCCGTGCTGGTGCTTTTCGTCACCGTCCTCGGGGCACTTTTCGCGGGCACATACGTGGCGGGGGCGTGGATGACATCGCGCATCGAGGAGATCGGGTTGTTCAGGTCCCTGGGATGGACGCGACGGGCGATCGTGAGGTTCTACCTGCTGGAAGCCCTCATCTTCGCGCTGTGCGTCTCGGCCATCGGGGTGCTCCTGGGCGTCGGGGTAGTCACGGCACTGGCTGCACTGCCGTCCCTGCTGACGTCGGTGGCCGGCTTCAGCATGGATCCCGGGGCGCTGCTGGCCCAGGCCTGGGTGGTCGCGGTACCACTGATCGCCGTGCCGCTCGGTTTCATCGCCGGCGCGGGTCGCAGAGCCGCCACACTGCTGCGCGTCGACACGGACACGCTCCTGCGTCAGATCTGACACACGGCCCCGGACACCCTCGCCATGGTTTCGGACCCGGGCTGCTCCTCGCAGCCCGGGTCAATCAGCACACGGGGGCGGGAAGCGGCCCCTAACGCCGCCTCCCCGTGCCGAACAGGCCCCGGACGATCTCCCGGGTGACGGTGCGGATCACCTGCATGATGCCGCGACTGGCGATCCGTTCCACCGCTGAGGTGCGACCGCGACCCGATCCCGACGACCGTCCCTCCGAGCGTTCCGCCTGACGCTGTCCCTTCTCCTCCTGGGCGCGACGTTCGGCCTCGGCCTTTTCCGCCTCGGCGCGCTGCCGTTCCTCCTCAGCTGCCTTCGCGCCGGCCTCCAGTTTCGCGGTGAGGATCTCGTAGGCCGACTCGCGGTCGATGGCCTGCCCGTACTTCGCCATCAGCGGCGAGGCCGCCACCGCCTGCTGCATCGCGGCGGCGTCGGTGGGTTGCATCGACGTCTCGGGAGCCCACAACCGGGTCCAGGCGACGGGGGTAGGTGAGCCCTTGGGGTTCATGACGGTGACGATCGCCTCGCCGATCCCGAGGCCCTGCAGCACCTCCTCCAGGTCGTAGCCCGACTTCGGGTAAGTCGACACCGTCGCCTTCAACGCCTTGGCGTCGTTGGGGGTGTGGGCGCGCAGCTGGTGCTGCACGCGGCTGCCGAGCTGCGCCAGGACATCCTCGGGCACGTCCTTAGGGGTCTGGGTGACGAAGAACACCCCCACCCCCTTGGAGCGGATCAGCCTCACGGTCTGGGTGATGGAATCGAGGAAGGCCTTGGAGGCACCCTTGAACAGCAAGTGCGCCTCGTCGAAGAAAAACACCAGTTTCGGTTTGTCGGCGTCGCCGATCTCGGGAAGAGAACCGAACAGGTCGGCCAGCAGCCACATCAGGAAGGTGGAGAACATCTCGGGTCGCGAGGCCAGGTCGGGCAGCTCCAGCAACGAGACGACCCCGCGTCCGTCAGCGGCGACGCGCAACAGCTCCGAGGGTTCAAACTCGGGTTCCCCAAAGAACACGTCACCGCCCTGCTCGGAAAGGCCGACGAGGTTACGCAGGATCACCCCTGCCGTGGCAGCCGAGACCCCACCGATCTCCTTCAACTCGTCCTTGCCGTCGTCGGAGGTGAGGAATTTCAGCAGCGCGACGAGGTCCTTGAGGTCGAGCAGCGGCAGGCCGTTGTTGTCGGCGTAGTAGAACACCAGCCCGAGGGAGCTCTCCTGCACCTCGTTGAGTCCCAGTACCTTCGACAGCAGGATCGGGCCGAACGACGAGATCGTCGCCCGCACCGGAATGCCGGTGCCCTGCCCGCCGAGCGCCAGGAACTCGCAGGGCGCGGCCTTCGGTTCCCACGGCTGCCCCTGCGCCTCGACCCGCGCGGCCAGTTTCTCGCTCGTCGCCCCAGGAGAGGCCATACCGGACAGGTCGCCCTTGATGTCGGCGGCGAAGACGGGCACACCCGCTTTGCTGAGGGCCTCGGCCATCAGCTGGAGGGTCTTGGTCTTGCCGGTGCCCGTGGCCCCGGCGACGAGCCCGTGCCGGTTGAACATCGCCAGCGGAATGCGGATGGGGGCCTCGACGACGGGGGCGCCATCCATCAGCACACCCAGCTGCACCGCCTCACCGTCGAACCCGTATCCGGCCTGAATCGTTGCCACCAGTTCTTCACTCACCCCCCTAGGGAAGCACTGATCGGCACCGTTCCCGGCCAGGACACCCCGGGCGGGATGCGAGGACACTCCAACGCGGGGCGTTTCGTCGCCGCGACCCGCCTGGTGGCGAGAAGTTTCCTGTCCCACGTGACCTGTTGATCGACACCCCACACAGGAGGGTGTTGCCCGGGTTATATGCCGGTGGGCCGATTGGCACGATGATGGCTAAACTGACCGGTGTGATCTTCAAGCGTGTCGGCGACTCCCGCCCCTACCCGGACCATGGCTACGTCCAGAAGCAGTGGGCAGCCATCGCTCCGCATCAGGTGCGGCTGGATGAGCTGGTCACGACAAAACGCACCCTCGACCTCGAGGCCCTGCTGGAGGAGGACTCGACCTTCTACGGCGACCTGTTCGCCCACGTCGTCTCCTGGGGCGGCGACCTGTACCTGGAGGACGGTCTCCACCGCGCTCTGCGCGCCGCGCTGCAGCAACGCCAGACAATGCACGCCCGCGTGCTGGAACTCTCGTGAGAGCCTGAATCGTGCGCGTCTTCCGACTCCTCGCCACCCCGGCCCTGTTAATCGGTCTGCTCATCTTCCTGATCTGGGGGGCGAACCTGGGATGGAACGCCTTGACCGCGCCGCTCCCCACCCCGCCGCCGACCCCGTGCGTCACCCAACAGGTGAGCACACTCACACCGAATCAGGTCACGGTCCTGGTCTACAACGGCGGCTTCACCAGCGGCCTGGGCTCGAAAGTCTCACAGGCGTTGAAGACGGCGGGATTCGAGGTGGCGAAGACCACCAACACCAAGGAACGCGTCACGAAAACCATCATCCGCAGTGGTGAAAACAACACCGACGCGGCGAAACTGGTCGCAAGCTATCTGAATGACGCCACCGTGGAGACCGACTCCCGGATCAACGGCACCGTCGACGTTCTGGTCGGCTCCGATTTCACAGGTCTGACGGAATCCGGACTGACCGAGGTTCCGGTCGAATCCGGCACCATCTGCCTGGCCCCGAGCCCGTCTCCCTCCGCGCTGCCCAGCTGAAAACCCGTCTCCGCGGCACTCCACTCCACGGTGCGAGGCGATGGACTGTCGGGTATGTCACGCCACAGCAGGAAGCAATCCCTGAGTGTTCATAGTTCCCGCCACACGCACACAAGCGGTTTCATGATGCGACGAGGTACTTCACAGACCGTGTGCTGTTCGACGACCCCCAGCCGGAACGGGCCACTCAGTCGTCGGCCCATCCGGCGTCGTGCACCTTGATCGCGACCTGGACGCGGTTTGTCAGACCGAGCTTGTCGAAGATCTGCGTCACGACACCCTTGACAGTGGCGAGGCTGAGATAGTGCCGGGCCGAGATCTCGGCATTTGTCATCCCCCGCCCGATCGCGATCGCGACCTCTTTCTCCCGGGTATTCAGGACAGCCAGCTCCGCCCGCGCATCCTCCCGACGGGGATCACCCCGATACCGGGTCGCGGCCGCGATGACCTGGGACACCACGCTGGGCGAGAGGGTGTGCTCCCCCGCCGCGACCTGTTTGATGGCCTCCAGCATCCGGTCCGGCGGGGTGTCCTTGAGCAGAAAGCCCGCGGCCCCGGCCGCCAGGGCCCGCAGCACCGCGTCGTCGGAGTCGAAGGTGGTCAAGATCACCACCCGCGGCGCGTCCTTGTGGGCCATGAGCTCCTCGGTCGCCGTCAGCCCGTCCTTGCCTGGCATGCGGATGTCCATGAGCAGCACGTCGGGTCGGTGTTCGGCCACCAGGGCCGCCGCCTCGGAGCCGTCGCCGCCCTCGCCGACGAAATCGACCCCTTCGTGTCCCCCGAGCATCAGCTTGAGACCGGCCCGCACCAGGGGATCGTCGTCGATCAGCACCACCCTCACCATGGCATCCACGCCTCCAATTGAAAAACTTCGTCCCGAATTCCGTGCTCGATCCAGCCGCCAACGAGGCCCGTCCGCTCGGCCAGCCCGAGTAGACCATAGCCGCCTCCGGGGACGGCGGCGCCGCGTCCGTTCACCAGGTTGCGTAGTTCGATCCGCAACCCGGAGTCGGGGTCGCCGCTGAGCCGCACCTCAACCTTGGTCCCCGGCGCGTGCTTGCGGGCATTGGTGAGCCCCTCCTGCACGATCCGGTAGGCGTGGCGGCTCACCGCGGGCGAGAGCCCCTCCAGGGCCACGCCGCTGAACTCGATCCGCAGCCCGGCAGCCCGGTTGTCGGCAATGAGGCCCGGCAGGTCGGCGAGGGTGGGCTGCGGCCGGTCCCCGTCCTGCCCCCGCAGCGACCCGAGGACGCCCCGCAACTCGGTCAGCGCCAGGTTGGCGTTCTCCCGGATGGTCTCGGCGATCTCGTGGGTCTGCCCGGGATTGAGGTCGTCCCGGTAGGCCAGCGCCCCGGAGTACATGCTGACCAGCGAGATCCGGTGGGCCAGCACGTCGTGCATCTCCCGGGCGATGCGCTGGCGTTCGGCGGCCTGCCCCTGGGCGACCCGCAGCTGCTGCTCCCGTTCGGCCTGCTCCACCTGGGCCCGCATCGAAGCGATCAACTCCCGACGGGCCCCGGTGTACATGCCGATCGCCACCAGCACCACCGTGTAGAGCAGCAACACCCCGCCGCTGACGATCAGAGGCCACGGCACCTGCAGCGGTGCGTCGCCCACCCGCAGGTCCGTGACCGCGGGCAGCCCCAGACCCCGCCGAACCGGGTCGGACAAGATTTGGAACCCGATGAAGACGGCCCCGGCCGGGAGGATCTCCTTCCACCGCCGCCGGGTACACAGGCTGGCGACCCCCCAGGACGAAAAGCCGCCCAGCGTGACCGTGACCGAGCTCAGCACGCTCAGCGACACCACCACCAGCATCGGGGCCCGCCTCCGGAACCGGATCAGCACCACGGCGGCGATCACACCGAGGAGCTCGAGGACCAGGAAGTTGTGGAAGGCCGGGGGCAGCTCCCGGGACAGGTCCTGACCCACCAGGGGGGCGGCGAACGACGGCAGCACCCAGCCGAGAGCCAGCAGGTAGCGCCAGATCAACGCCCACGCGCCGAGTCGGTATTCGGAGGTCACGGCTTCACCCTAGGCAATGCCCCGTGGCTGTTCCGCCCATCGAAAGTCGAAACCTCGCCGACTTCAGTCGCCACAACACCAGACCTTCACCCGTGGCGCCAGCCCAGCTGGCCCGGGTTGGCTGAAGCCATGATCACCTTCCGAAACCTCACCAAACGCTATGGCGACGTCCTCGCCGTCGACGACATCAGTTTCACTGTCGAGGCGGGAAGCATCACCGGTTTCCTCGGCCCCAACGGCGCCGGCAAATCCACCGCCATGCGGTGCCTCACCGGGCTCGCCTTCCCCACCGAGGGCGAGGCCCTGATCGACGGGCGCCGCTACCGTGACATCCCCAACCCGAGCGCCCAGGTCGGTGTCCTGCTGGACGCCTCCGCCCAGCATCCCGGACGCACCGGACGCGAAACGATCCGGACCGCGGCCACCGCCATGGGGGTACCCCGGTCCCGGGTGGACGAGGTCATCGAACTCGCCGGGCTCACCGCCGCGGAGGCCCGTAAACGGGTCGGCGCCTACTCGCTGGGAATGAGGCAGCGCCTCGGCATCGCCCAGGCCTTCCTCGGTTCGCCCCGGGTGCTGATCCTGGACGAACCAGCCAACGGCCTCGACCCCCAGGGCATCCACTGGATGCGCACCGTGCTGCGGCGCTTCGCCGACGCCGGTGGCGCCGTCCTGCTCAGCTCCCACCTGCTCCACGAAGTGCAGCAGATCGCCGACCGCATCGTCATGATCGGCCACGGCAGGATCCTCACGGAGGGCAGCATCGACGACCTGACCGCCGACGGCGCCAACCTCGAAACCACCTTCCTCAACCTCACCACCACCACCGCTCGCGAAGGAATCTTCGTATGACCGCCATCACAGTCCCCACCCGGGTTCGCTTCAGCAACCTCGTCAAGGCAGAGTCCCGCAAATATGTGAACACCCGGGCGGCACTCGTGCTCTCGATCTTCACGGCCGCGGTCCTGGCCCTGGCCACCATCGGAGCCATCGCCGCCTACCCCGACCTGATCAAGGCCGCCACCGGAACCGACCTCCTGTTCCTTCCGCTGGCCGTGACCTCGATACTCACCGCCGTCATCGTCATCTTGCCGGTCACCTCCGAATGGGCCCAGCGTGGGGCCCTGACCACCTTCGTGGTCGAACCCCGCCGGGAACGCGTCGTCGCGGCGAAGGCCCTCGTCTCGCTCGGGGTGGCCCTCGCGGTGTGGATGGCCTGCCAGCTGTCGTGGGTGGTGTTCAACGCCGCCGGTGCCGCGGTACACGGCCTTGAGGCCTCCTGGGAGTTCCACTGGGCGCGCTGGTTCGAGTTCATCGGGGCCTTCCTGCTCGACGTGACCGTGGCCTTCACCCTGGCGTTGCTGCTGCGCAACACCGCCCTGACGGTCGCGATCTTCATGGCCGGCCCCATCATGCTGGAGACGCTGGGGCTGTTCGGCGAGATCCCGGCGAAGGTCGCCTCCTGGCTCAAGACCCCCGGGGTGAGCCTGCAAAAAATCTTCTCGGCACAAGCGGGCGGACAGACCCCGGATGCAACACTGTGGGGTCAGTTCACCGTGGGCGCCGTCGTCTGGATCGTCGTCCCGCTCGCCATCGGGCTGTGGCTGAACCACCGCGCCGAAGCGAAATAGTCCCCATCCCCGCAGCGGGTGGTCCCGGGCCGGTACCCGGGACCACCTGTTTTCGCGTCGGTGCGCTCTACCGGGGCGGGCATGGAATTGTCCGGCTTCTCACAGTCGAGATCAATACGCCGCCGTAACCACACCGACGGGACCAACCCATCAGGTGATTGCTCACCGGGATGGGTCCTCACCCACGTGCGCCCGGCCGGCACAGGGGACCTCGAGGATTTTCCTGGCTGACGGCGTAGCGTCGTCCGGCCCCAGAAGCGATAAGCAGCCGCGTGGAGGCCTCAGAGAAGAGAGGCGGAAGACGTCCCCCAGCGACTCGGACGGGATCTGGGTCGGAATCACCGAGACACCCACCCTCCAGCGCCGATGGTACTCTTAAATCATGAGTACCACATTCGAGCTTCGCGTGGGAGATCGGGGCAGGGTGGTGCTGCCCGCGGCACTCAGGGAAAGACTGGGCCTGCGACAGGGGGACGTGCTCTCGGTCACCCTGGAGGGCGGCCAACTCGTCGCGTCCACACCCCGCGCGGCCTTGGAACGGGTGCGGGCACGGATCCGCGGAACCGGGGTCGTCGAGGAACTCCTTGAGGACCGCCGTCGGCAGACCGAAGCCGAGCAGTGATGGTGGTCCTGGACGCCTCGGCTCTGCTGGCCTGGTTCGGCGGCGAACCGGGCGCCGATCAGGTCGAACAACACATGCCCTGCTGCTGCAGCACCGCGAACTGGGCCGAGGTCGTCCAGAAACTGACTGCCCGAGGAGTCGGGCTGGGCGACATCCGTTCGGCGGTCTCACTGCTGGGGCTGGTCCTCGAACCCGTGACCACCGAGGACGCCGAAACAGCCGCAACGCTGTGGCAGGACCACCCCACGCTGAGCCTGGGAGACCAGCTCTGCCTCGCCCTCGGCCACCGCCTCGCCGTCCCGGTCCTGACCGCCGACCGCGCCTGGGGCAACCAGCCTCCGATCATCCAGATCCGCTGACCCGGCCAAGCGAGGTCACTAGGTATTGCTCACCGAGACAAGAGCGCTTTTCGGACTTGGGCGTGGGGTGGGGGTGAGGCTGGTGGTGAGCGTGCCTGTGGGATGAGGAAGGGTCGAGGTCCTGGCCGTGGCCACCATCGCCTACCTCGTCCTGACCAAGGCCGTCGCCTGGATCAGGACCCCCGGGTGAGCCGCCATTCTCTCGGCACAAACAGGCGCAGACCCCGAAGGCAACACTGTGGGGTCAGTTCACCGTGGGCGCCATCGTCTGGATCGTCGTCCCACTCATCATCGGGCTGTGGCTGAACCACCACGTCGAAGCGAATGAGTCCCCCATCCCCGCACCGACCTGCGTAACGGGCTTTTTGTAGTTGAGCGTGGTGGGTCGTTGATGCAAGGGCTCGTGGTCCTGCGCTGGAGTAGGTGGTGCGAAATGTGCTCTAGCACAAGGTCCACGCGCTGCTATCAAGCCTAGGCGCTCGCCGGGTTATGCCGCGGGAGTGATTATCACGCTGATCGGCTGTCACGTGAGCGATACGATTGACCTGCCTTCTGGTCGGCTCCGAATTTCACAGGCCTGACGGAATCCGAACTGACCGAGGTCCCGGTCGAATCCAGCACGTCTTCCTGCCACCAAGCCCGTCTCCCTACGCGTTCCGGTAGGAGTCAGGGGACGTGGTTCAGCTGCCCCTCGAGTTCCTGGATTTTCCGGCGCTGCAGTCGACGGACGCGAACGACCTGGACGATGAGGTCGACGGCCACGAACCCCACCGCGAAGGCGGCGGCCCCGAAGAAACGGGAACGCGGATACAGAAGAACGCAGATCAGGAATACCCCGATCCCCTGGAACAGATACAACTTCACCGAGGTTTTGTTCCACAGATGGCCCTTGATGGAACCATCCCAGTACTTCCAGCTCCTTCCCATCACGCGATACTACCTGCTCCGGCAGCGAGGATCGCTCCGACGGGGACCCAGAACTCCGGCCACGATCGGCCGGTCACGCGTGCAGCGCCCTTCACACGGCATTCATTTCTCAGCACCCGAGAGGAAATGATTGCGAAGCCGAATCCGAATTCCGCCCTTAGGACCGCATTGCAGTTTGCTGATTCCACATCCATGCCATGCTTCATGCAAGTCGTATGCCTTTTGTTCGTTCGTTGACGGAGGATGCCGCCCGCTGCATCTGCCGTCACTGCTTAAGTATCGCGGCGCCACAAACCGTGTGCGGCGCCGCGATACTTCTGCGCACAGGCGAGAGCGATGCCCTGCGGCACCACTCTTCACCGATGCGGACGGTTCGGATACTTGCGACGCAGTCGACGAAGATGGATTGCCCAGACGATCTGGTAGACGATACATTCCGCGACCACCATCGCAATCCCCACGATTGCGGCCCCGAGAAACCGGGCAGGCGGGAACAGGACAGCAACGACCACGAACGTCCCAATTCCTCGAAACAGGTAGGCACCCACCGACGGTGTGTATATTCGAAGATGGTCTTCGACGGAGCCATACCAGTTCTTCGTTTTCATCGTCATTGCGATCTCAAATCACCATCGGGAGCCAAAAACTACCACTGCTGCCAGAAAGCACAGGTGATCGCCGACGTTGCCAAGGTCACAGCAATTCCCCACGGATTCAGTTTGACGACCTCTTTGATACCGATCTTGGCGGCGCGTTTGGGAACTTCCTTGCCGAGGTATCGCGCGAGCGCTCCCCAGTTCCGCTGGGTGACCCATGCGCGGAGCAGCTTCCAGTCAACATCAATGAACCCGATGAAGGGGATGGCCCCCTTGACCACGCACGAGGCGTACTCCTGGACTCCTTCTGCCTCGGAGCTGTCAGACGGGCTGGCACTGCCTTTGGCCGCTTCGAAGAGGACCGACAGGTCACGGTCGGGGTACAGACGCTTGGCCGCCTCGTAGTCGATGCACACTTTGCCCTCAGCGTCTCGAATCACCACCTGACTGAACAAAATGGTTAGATTCTGTTCCAACTCCTGCACCTCGGCGTCGGTGAACTCACCGTTCCCGCCGCGGGACGCTGTTGAGACGCCGTCGTCGGCTCTAGCCTCTGTCATAGGCACCGCGAGCATGCTGCACCCCACGAGCAGCGCCAGAATGTACGTGATAATTTTCTTCATATCATCTCCTTTCCCTGAGATGTGTCTGGCGATCGCTGCCTATCTGTTCAGGCTAAATTTCGCCAGGCGAGGACACAACACCTACGCGACAAGAGTTGACGAAAGTTATCGCCGGGAAAACTTCGGTTGCGACCGTCGTACGCTGCGTATTCGCGCGCTGACCACGGTATTTGCTGATCGTTTCTCCACCAGGGAGTGCGCAGACTGGCCATTCGTCATCTCCGCTTCCGTTGGTCACTTTCTCCTGAGCATCCCAGCAATCCGCTCAGTATGCGGGGCGCCACATCAAATAGCTGACAGGATTTCCTCGGTCCCGGGGTTGGTGATGCCAAGCCTGAAGTGCTTGGCAAACCTGCGGCAGATGAGAGCTGAACCCTGGACTGGCCTCTATTCCCGCATCACCGGGGTGGTCGGGTGAATATTTCGGGGAGACCACGGCGACACCCCACCAACGAAAACCTCTATCCACACCGTTACTCGGTCAGCCTCGCCGTTCATGCGGACCATGTCAGAGGTACAAGTAAGGCAGACTGGTACACGGAGCCGAACGCAGAGGAGGGGCCGTGACGACCGTCCGCGTTGACATCGCACCCAACCTGCTGCGCTGGGCCGTGAAACGGGCGCGCTGGGATGAGGAAACTGTCCGCAAACGCGCACCCAAGCTCGACGCGTGGATCGACGGGACCGCACGCCCCACCCTCAAGCAGGTGGAGAAGTTCGCTGCCGCCACCCATGCACCCTTCGGGATGCTTTTCCTGCCCGAACCGCCGGTTGAGGACATCCCCATCCCGGACATGCGGACCATTCGCGACGCCGGGGTCCGCGAGCCGTCTGCCGACTTGCTGGAAACGATCTATCTGTGCCAGAGGCGCCAGGACTGGTACCGCGACGACGCCCTCGACTCCGGGGTGACCCCGCTCAGCTTCGTGGGTTCGACAACCCTTTCCACTCCAGCGGAGGAGGCCGCCGCTCGTATCCGTGCCGCGCTCCGTCTCGACGAGCGATCTGTGCCCAACTGGTCCGCTACGATGACAGATCTCATTGAGCGCACCGAGGCCTTGGGTGTCCTGGTCATGGTCAACGGGATCGTCGGCTCGGACACCCACCGCAAGCTCGATCCAGAAGAGTTCCGGGGGTTCGCCCTGGCCGATGACATCGCCCCGCTTGTCTTCGTCAACGGGGCGGACACCAAGGCCGCGCAGATCTTCACCCTCGTTCACGAGCTCGCCCACCTGTGGCTGGGGTGCACTGCGCTCTCCGACGCAGCTGCGGGCGCTGCGCAGGGGACGAAAGAGGAGGAGCGCTGGTGCAACCAGGTCGCTGCGGAGGTCCTGGTACCTCTCGACTCGCTCCGGTCGGAACGGCCAAGGGGCTGTGCTGAAGACGAGCTGAAGCGTCTGGCGTCCCGCTACACAGTCAGCACCCTCGTCGTGCTCGCCAGAGTCCGGGATGCCGGGTATCTCACGCGGGAAGAATACAAGACCCGATACGAGACCGAGCGCAAGCGCGTCATGGATCTCATGGATTCCCAAGAGAATCGCAGCGGGGGCGGGAACTACTACAACACCCAGCTGCGACGCCTTGGGCTCCCCTTCACCCGAGCTGTGATCTCCGCAGCCCTGGAAGGACGAACGACCTACCGGGATGCCTACCGGCTGCTCGGGACCGTTAAGCACTCGACCTTCGAGGGGCTGGCGGAAAGAGCAGGACTAACGTGAAGTACCTCGTAGACGCCAATGTCCTCATCGAGGCGAAGAACCGCTACTACGCCTTTGACATCGCTCCCGGCTTCTGGAAATGGCTCAACCAGGCGCACGCTCAAGGCACGGTATTCAGCCGGGTCAAGATTCCTGACGCCCGCCAAGGACTTGAAGTCCAATGGGTCAACACCTTTGAAATGCTACGTAACACCGGTGTCACCCTTGACCTTCCCGGCGCTGCCCACTAAGTCGAAGAGAGGAACATCGAATCAGCCAACCACCAATGCATCCACCCGGTTAGAAATGCAGCACAGCCCCACTCCCCCAGCCCACAACTCACACACCATGACGACTCAGACATCTCCCGCACCCACCAACGCCCCTGCTCCCGCCCGCAGCATTCCAGCACCCCCGGAGCCCGGCCAGGTAGTCCAGGTTCGTGTAGCACTCCATTCTCGATAAGACCGGTTTCCTCGTAGATGCCGACCCTGGCTCATCCTGACTGTTGGCCAGCCCCGCCGTCGCGTAAGCGGCTGAGGACTTCGAGATCGTGCTCATCCTCGGGACGTGGATCGTAGCCATTTCTCAATTCACGCAGCCGCTCGGCCGTGCCGACGATAACCGGCACTCCATCGATCGATCCCCTCGTGCGGGCGACGGCCGGATGTGTGAATACCGCGTCCTCAAAGCCTTGTTGGACACCATCCCCGTTGGGCTGGATGACCATGGGATGCACGTCGACCCTTCCGTGTTCGGAGGCGAGTTCGATCCGGATCGGCAGCCAGTCCGTCACCGGCTCGTAACCACGCGACGCCAGCCACTCGATCACATCGGGCACGACATTGGCGTCCACGAAGACATCAAGGTCCCCGTGCTCACGGGTTTGCCGTCCCACCAACGCATCGACGCCCCAACCGCCGTTGACCTGATAGACGATCTCTCTTTCCGTCAGCCAACCGATGATGGTCAAGACCTCGCTCGCAGGCGTGGTGGATGCATGAACCATATGAGACACCTCCCTCCCCTCGGGCTGGGATGACCCGGCCGAATTTTCCAGGCAGGTCGTCTACTGTCAACCCGCTCAACCATTGACGGCTTGGCGAATCCTCCTGGACATCCTGACATGAGACAAGGGGCCGCACACGCAGCACACCGAGAGCCAGACTGCCATTCCTCGGTCCCTCAGTGAACGAAGGGCTGCCCCTGTTCCCATGCCACCCCTGAACGGACACCGCAGCGCCCCGGATGCCTAACTTTCCGGGACGCGACCCCGCGGCCCTCGTCACAGAGCGCGCCGCCAGGTGAGTCCGGGAAACCGGGCGAATCCCCCGTCCATGGTGATGAAGGTGGCGCCGGCCTCGATGGCCATGGCCGCCAGATAGGCGTCGGGAACCACGTTGCCGCGCGCCCCGAGGTTCCGGCACAGGCTCTCGAAGATGCGCCAATGCTCCCGCCCTGGACGGATGCGGACCGCCGACGGGGCGCTCAACACCGTCTGACAGAAGTCCAGCGCCACCTGCGGCGGAGTCGGTTCGCGGTAGACCCGGTGGTTCGTCACGATTCGCAGAAAACCCGACAAGATCAGCTCGGACACCCCGAAGGGTTCGTCGGCGGTTAGCGCAGCCGTGAGCCACGCGTGGTGTTCCGCGAACCGCGGGAACTCCGGCCGGTGCGCGTAGATGAACAGGTTGACGTCAGCGAGCAGCACGATCGTCTTCGCCGAGAAGCGCTGCGAGGGCGTCCTTGTCCTCGAGGTCGACGCCCGGCTTCAACCCGCTGCCGCCGAAGGTGGGCAGGGTGACCTCACGGCGTGGCCCGGCCTGCTCAGCGAGTGAAACCCGTAGGGCGTCGGAGACCACCTCGCTCAAGGTCCTTCCCTGACGGGCCGCCCGCTCCTTGGCCCGGCGCAGCAGTTCATCGTCCAGATTCACCGTGGTGCGCATGATCACATTTTATCGTCACCTCATTGCATCAAGATGCGCGCGGGCACGGCCCGAAGAACCCCGACCGTAGGCTCATCGCCAAGAGGAAGGGCCGAGGTCCTCAAGAAAGCGACAACCCCGGCAACGCTTTGATGGCCGCGGCGGGCTTTGCCAGCTCCTTGGGTTGGGCGGCCGGCGCTGACCTCCCAGCGACCTTTCCGACGAGCCCAAAGCGCGCATCCCGAACCCGACGACCCATTGATATTGACCGCCATTATCATTTAGGATCTCGGGCAGATCACGGAAAGGAGGTGTCCCATGAACCAGGATCTGACGTTTGAGATCGTCGCGCCGCAGTGCGGCAGCGCCTCCGTGGCGCATCCAACCTGCTCGAACGCCCTCGTCGAAGACCTCTTCGGCGACGAGTGACCACGACGCGGTGAGGTGGGGGCTTCCCACCTCACCGCCCGGCTCTCAGGCACCTAGGAGTACACCATGCCGCCCTCCAGCACACTGATCGACACCACACTCGCCGACGGCGTCTGCCTGTTCCGCACCGGCGGCGGGTGGGCGCTACGCCGCCCGGACAGCCTCTTCGTCCGGCTGCACGGCGCGGCCGCCAGTGCGCTGGATCATGCCACCGAGATCGGAACCGATCCTGTGCTCGGCCCCGCCTTCGCCGAGGCCGGGTACCTTCATGAGGGTCCCGCCGCCAGCGTTCGCCCAAACCTGCGCCCCCACGGCCGGGGGGTGCTGCACGACATGGTCACCCCACTGCTCACCGCCGCGTCCACCCAAAACGGCGAGGCCCCATCCCTCCCTTGCCTACTCCTCGACGCCCCGCCCATGGCCCCAACCGAGAACTACGCCCTGACCGCCTGGGCCGAGGGCAACCGCGTTTTCGTCAGTCCGTTCGCCCCCGCGGGAGAGGCCGAGCCCTGCCTCGTCACCGATGTCATCGCCCGGCGGATCGCCGCCTCCGCCACCCCCGGCCTGCTGCGGGACCGCCTCAGCGACCCCGGACGCCGCCCACCGCTGCGGCTGAGCACGCCCGCGGCGCTGCTCATCGCCCACCTCATCGCCCGCCAGGTGCACGACGTGCCCGCCAGCCGCAGGCGGCTATACTGCCTCGACATCGCGGCTGGCCAGTGGGAACAGCACATGGTCCATCCGGTGCCGCGCCTGGCGGATTCGGGTCCGCGCACGTGAACACCATCCGGGTCACCACCAACGATGGGCTGAGCCTGCACACCGAGATCACGCTGCCCGAGCGTCTCCCCGCCCCCGCCGTGCTCATCCGCACTCCCTACGGCACCTCCGCCCACCGACAGGAGGCCACCGGCTGGGCCAAGCGAGGATATGCCGCCGTGGTCCAAGACGTGCGTGGGCGGTACCGCTCCGCCGGTTCCTGGGTGCCCTACACCCACGAAGGCGGGGACGGCGCGGCCACCATCGCCGCCGTCGCCGCCAGCGAGTGGTGCGACGGCCGAGTCGTGTGCCTGGGCTCCTCCTACAGCGCCCACTGCGCGCTGGTCGCGGCCGCCGCCAGCCCCGGCCCGGTGGCTGCCATCGTGGTGGCCGTTCCCGCCCTGTCGCCGCGCCGGGTGGCCCGCGACCGCAACGGGGCTCCCCGCTTCTACGGTCACTCCTGGTGGTGGTTCCAGCACGGGCAGGGACGCACATCCTCGTCCTGTCCCATCCACGACGCCTCGCCGGACGAACCAGGAGCGCTGAGCATCCTCCCGGCGATCGGCCTGCCCAGCGCGGCCGGGGTGGCAGCCGCGGGCTGGAGCTTGCCCTGGCTGCGCGATGGGCTGCCCGATTCCTCCCCCACCCCCCTCGACGCTCCGCCGCCCACGGGGAGCCCGCCAGCCCCGCTCCTGGTGCTCGCCGGGCTGCACGACGTGTTCCGCGACGACGCCCTCGACCTCGCCGACGGCTGGCCGGTGCGGGCCGACGTGGTGGTCGGCGCCTGGCAGCACGACCTCGGCCTGGTGCACCGCAACGGCGACGCGGCGCTGCGGCGCCATCAGGCCCACCGCATCAAACCTGGGGTATTCATCGCCGACTGGCTGGAGCGGACGCTCCGCGATCCCGACGCCACCACACCCGGCAGCAGGCACTTCGCCCTGGAGGGAACCGGGATCTGGGCGCGTCCGGCCCCGGCCCGGCCCCAGCTGTCCTGCCCGTTGTCGGCGGCCCGGACCCGGTTCGTCGCCGATCCGTGTCACCCGCACCCGTCCGCCCTGGGACCGGTGGATGTGCGCGACATCTCCCGCAGGGAGGACCTGGCCCGCTTCGTCTCGGACCCGGTGCGCATCGCCACGGACGTGGTGGGACGCATGGTCGTGCGGCTGTCCGGGCTGGCGGCGCACACCCTCGATGGAGAAGCGGTCCGTGGTCCGCTGGACTGGTGCGTCCGCGTCGCGCTGCGTCCGGCCCCGGCCGACCGCGGCCACACCGGGGCCGGTCTGCTCCAGCTGGGCCACGCACTCGTGCGCACCCCGGACTCCCGCGCCCGGGTCGAGTTGCCGCTGGTCGCGCGGCGCCTGCACCCCGGTGCGCGGATCGAGGTGCACGTCTCGGCCCACCAGTTTCCCCTCTACGCCCGCGACCCCCAGGACGGCACCGAGCCCCTCACCGCCACCCGTCTGCGGCCCGCGCGGCGCCAGGTGCTTCGGGCAAATGTCGAACTGCCCCTGGCGGAGCTGGCGCCCGACCCCACCGAACCCAAGGAGGCGCTTCGATGACCCCCAGCCTGCGCTACCCGTTCGCCTCCGATGAGCGACCCCAGCCAGACCTCGGCGCCGCACTCGACCCGCTGTGCGGCATCATCACGGCGCTGCGTTCCCCCGATATCCCTGGCGGGGCACCGGAGGATTTCCTCTGCGTCGTCGCCGAGGTCGCCGACACCCGCCGCTACGGCGGCTGGTACGCCGACCGGATCGCCGCCGGGACGGCCTTCGGCGACCCGGGCCGGGCCCGCAACGCCGCGATCGGGGAGGCCTTCGAACGCTACTGCGGCAACTTCCTGCCCCCGCTCACCGCCCCCACCAGCCACGCGGCCCTCGTCTCCCGAGGCAAGGCCGCGCTCGGCCCGGACGACCTGCCGAGGTGGTCGGACGAGCAGCTCAGCAGGCCAGGTTTCGCCTACCGCGAGTTCACCGGCGACACCGAGGTCGAGTGGGTCGCGGGCGTGGGCGCCAACGGCGCCGAAACCTGGGCGCCCGCGTCCTGGGTCTACCTCAACTATCATCACGGGCCCCGCCGTCAACTGCCCCGGATCAACCACCTGAACTATTCGGGGATCGCGACCGGCAGCTCCCCCGCCGATGCGGCGCGGCGCGCGCTCGCCGAACTGGTCGAACGGGATGCCATGGTCACCTGGTGGTACTCGGGCGCCGGGGCCGTCGGGCTGGACCAGGAGACGATTCCCGGTTTCAGGCAGCGGTGGCAGGGCGGCCCTCTCCTCGTCGATCTCGTCGTCGTGCCGACCGACCTTCCCCTCATCGTGGTCGGGGCCTACGTGTTCGACGAACGCACCGGGGTGCCCGCGTCGGGTTTCGCTGCGGCCCCGGACGCCGCCAGCGCGGCCGAGAAGGCCAGCCAGGAGGCGCTCCAGGTCTGGATCGCCTCGTCCGGGCTGCTGCGCCCCGACGGGTCCAGCTGGCGGGCGATCGCCGAGGGCATCCTGGCCCGCCGGGTCTACTTCCCCTATCGGGAGAACCGGGCCTACCTCGACGACGCCGGTGACGGCTTCCGCCACGTGAAGGACCTCGCGTCCCAGACCCAGCTCTGGCTCGACCCGCGGATGCTGGCCCACGCCCACCGGTTCACCTCCCCCACGGCCATGGTCTCGGCGGACGAACTGGGCACCGGGAGCATCGACGAGGTGGTCGCGGCCCTCACCGGGCGAGGCCACCCGCCGGTCGCCTTCGACCTGACCACGCCCGATGTGGCCGAGATCGGCGCCGCGACCGTGCGGGTGCTGGCCCCCGGCCTGCAACCGAACGCCCCCGCCGGATACCAGTACCTCGGCACCGCCCGCCTGCACCAGCGCAAACAGGACCTGGCCCCCGGCGCCACCCCGGTCCTGGCCCCACCCCCACACAACTAGGGAAAGACGAGATGCCGCACACCACCGACGCCTTGGAGCGCGCCGACCTGCTGGCGGGCCTGAACCCGCTGCCGCTCCCCCACGCCCTGCTCGACGTCCTGCGGGCGGGGCTCGGCAGCGACCCGGACCGCCCCGACGCCCGCCTGCGCAGGGTGCCGTCGGCGGGTGCCCTGCACCCGGTGCAGGTCTACCTCGACCAGCACCGGGACGGGCGGGCCGAGACCGTGCGCTGGTATCCCCACGGCGGGCTGGTTCCGCTGTCGACCCGCCAGGCCACGCCCCCCGAACGGGTCGACATCGTCCTGGTTGCCGCCCCGGCCCGCACCATCGCCAAGTACGGTGACCGCGCTCTGACCCCCGTGGTACTGGACACCGGTTACGCCTTCAGCGCGCTGCTGCACGCCGCGGCCGCCCACGGTCTCGAGTTGTCCCCAGCCCCCGGCTTCCGGGCCCCGGACGACGGCGGTGCCGCGCTGGCAGCGCTCCGCGTCGGCGCTCCGGCCCACCAGCCGTTCCCCTCCGGTCGTCCCGAACCGGCCGGGGCACGGCCCGGTGGCCTCGTCGAGGCGGCGCTGCACGAGCTGGCGCGGCACCCGATCACCTCTCCGCTGCCGACCTCCGAGGTGTCCCGCGAGGCCATCGCCACCCGGCGCAGCGCCCCGCTGGAGAAGCTGGCTTCCGGCTTCGACCTAGGTGCCACCCTGTCCTTCTTCCAGGACGGGCTGCCGCGGCAGTTTCATTCCGGGGTCACGGCCCACGTCGCCACCGCGAAGGGGGTGTTCACGTGGTGCGAGGGCCACTGGAAACGGGTGAGCCATCGCGACGAACGCCCCGGGCTCGCCGCACGCGCTGCCCATCAGCGGCAGCTGGCCGACGTCGCTGCGCTGGTTCTCTTCACCGCACCCCCGGCCGCCGGGCTGGGCGGTGCAAACTATCTGGCCTCCCGCTTCGCCATCGCCCACGCGGGCTATTCGCTGTGCGTCCGCGCGGCCGGGTGGGGCCTGGGAGCCCGCCCGATCGGGGGGTGGAGCGGCCCGCCCGCCCCGGGAACCTGGGACGGCGGCGAGGCGATCGTCCACGCCGTCGCCCTCGGTGAGACAGGGACGGAGCCTGCCCGATGATCCCTCGCCGCCTGCTGGTGCTGACCCTGCGGGTCAAGTGGCACGTCCTGGCGTCCATCGTGGCGATCCTGGCCGTCACCTCGACCTACCTGGCCACGGCCCTGGCGACCGCGACCGCCCTCGGCGCCCTCACCAGGGGCGAGGCGTCCGAGACCCTGGCGTGGATCGCCATCGTGGCCGCGACCGTGCTGGCCCGGGCCGTGCTGATCCCCTTCCGCACCGCGATCACCACGTCCGCGGGACTGGCGGTGCGTCGCATCCTGCGGGACGACCTGCTGCACCACGTCATGGCCCTCGGGCCGGAGTGGGCCTCGAAGAGCCGCCTCGGGGCGGCCCAGGCCACCATCGTGGAGGGCGTGGACGGGCTGGACCCCTATTACAGCGAGTACCTGCCGCAGCTGGCGGTCACCGTGACCCTGCCCGCCGGGATCGTCGCCGGCGTCTGGCTGCTCCACCCGCCCTCGGCCGTCTTCCTCGCCTGCTGCCTGCTGGTGACCCTGATCGTCCCCCGGTTCAAGGACGCGGCGATGCTGCGCCAGGGCAGCGAACGGTGGCGCGCCTACGTCGAACTCAGCGCGGACTACCTGGAGGCCATGCGGGGCATCCCGACACTGCGCACCTTCGGAGCCGCCGAACGCCGCCGGGACCTGCTGGAGACCCGCAGCACCGGGGTTTACCGGGCCACGATGCGTCCGCTGCGCACCTCGTTGCTGGAGAACGGGATCACGGTCGGGTTCACGCTCTTCGGCACCTTCGGCGCGGTCTTCCTGGCCACGCTCGCCGCGACCCGCGCCCAACTGCCCGGCACCCACGTCCTGTACGTGCTGATGCTCTCGGTGGAGTGTTTCCGTCCGGTGCGGGACCTGGCGAAGGCCTGGCACGCGGGTTACCTGGGGCTCACCGCCTCCGACGGGGTGGACGCGATCCTGCGCGCGAGGCCGGCGGTCGCCGACACCGGCACCGGGACGCTCGCCCTCGGCGGGGCCGCCGAGGTGTCGGTGCACGAGGTCGCCTACACCTATCCCGCGGCCGCCCGGCCCGCGCTCGACCAGGTGTCGGCGCGGATCCCGGCCGGGCAGCTGACCGCCGTCGTCGGGGCATCCGGCGCGGGCAAATCGACCTTCGCCGCGCTGATCTCGCGTCGCCTCGACCCGGATTCGGGACGGGTCGAGATCGGCAGCACCGACCTGCGCCGGCTGAGCCTGGCATCCCTGCGGGCGAACCTGGCCGTGGTCGGGCAGCGCACCCGGCTGTTCCACGACACGGTCGCGGCCAATGTCCGTCTCGGCGCCCCCGAAGCCACCGACGACGAGGTCCGTGCGGCGCTGGCCGAGGCCGACGCGCTCGGTTTCGTGGAGGAGCTGCCCGAGGGCATCCACACCATGTTGTCGGAGGACGCCACGACGCTGTCCGGCGGTCAGCGGCAGCGCCTCGCCCTCGCCCGGGCGCTGATCCGCCGCACCCCGGTGCTGCTGCTGGACGAGCCGACCTCGAACGTCGACCGGCACTCCGACGCCCACATCATGGGCACCCTGAGGTCGCTGACGCCCCGCCACACGATCGTCGTCATCGCCCACCGCCTGGAGAGCATCATGTCGGCCGACCAGGTGATCGTCTTCGACTCCGGCCGGATCGTGGAGCAGGGCGAGCCCGGGGCGCTCGTCTCCTCCGGTGGGGCCCTGGCGGCCCTGCTGCGGGACGAACGCACCCGCCGGAGGCCGGCTGCCGAACCCCAGGAGGTGTCTCGTGCGTGGTGATCTCGCCAGCGACGTCACGGCCCTGAGGCGGCTCTGGCCCGCCATCCGGGCCTACCGCGGCCGTTTCGTCCAGACCGTGCTGGCCAGCCTGGCGGTCCAGGTCGGCACGGTCGGCGCGGCCGTCGCCTCCGCCTGGCTCGCGGGTCTCGCCCTCGTCACGCTGGATCCGGGCTGGCCCACCGGAGGAGACGCGGTCCTCAGCGGGCTGGCGCTGCTGCTCGTGGCCGCCGCGGCGGCGGGCACCTGGGCCGAGATGTATGTCGCCCACGACCTGGCCTACCTCGTGCTGGCGGCCTTCCGCGTCCGGCTGTTCGACCGGTTGCGGCGCACCCAGCCGTCGAGGTCGGATCCCCGGCGCAGCGGGGACCTGTCGGCCACGGCCATGTCCGACGTGGAGAGCCTGGAGTGGATCTACGCCCACGTGTTCGCCCAGGTCGGGACGGCGGCCGTCACGATCCTCGGCGGCACCGTCGCGCTGGCCCTCATCGATCCGGTGGTGCTGGCGGTGCTGGTCCCGGCCACGGTGCTGCTGCTGTCGGTGCCGTGGTGGTTCGCCAGGCGGGCCACCGCGCACGGCGCCGAGTTGCGTCGCGCCAGCGCCAGCTACACCTCCGACATCATCGACACGGTGCAGGGGCTTTCCGAGATCGCCGAGGCCGGGGCGATGCCGCGCCGCCGGGCCCAGCTGGACGCGTCCTGGCAGCGGGTGGAACGGGCCGGGGTGCGCAACGCGCTGCGCGGGTCGGTGGAGGCCGCCTCCGGTGACCTGCTGGTGAGCCTGGCCGCGATCGGCGCCCTGTTCATCGTGTCCCTGCACGTCCACGCCGGGCAGATCCCCGTCTCGTCCGCCCCCATCGTGGTGGCGCTGATCGGGGCGGTGCTGGCCCCGACGGCCACGGTCGCGTCCACGCTGAAGGAGCTGGGCGGTCTGCGGGCCGCGGCATCCCGCCTGTTCGGGCTGCTGGACGCCCCGGATGCGACCGAACCGGCGGCCCACCCGGTCTCCCCGCAACCGACCGACGAGGTGTTGCGGATCTCGTCGCTGTGGTTCGGCTACGACCCCGGACGTCCGGTGCTGCGCGAGCTCGATTTCGCTCTCCGCCGCGGCGAGGTGGTCGCGGTCGTCGGCGCCTCCGGGGCGGGCAAGAGCACCCTCATCAACCTGATCCGCCGGTTCTGGGACCCCGACCAGGGAAGCATCAGGATGCTAGGCACCGACATCCGCGACCTCGCCGACGCCGACCTGCGGCGCCACACCGCGATCGTGGAACAGGACGTGCGGGTCTTCGCCGGGTCGCTGCGCGACAACCTCACCCTGGGCCGGCCCGGGGCGGCTCCGGAGGTCATCGCCACGGCCGTCGAGGACGCCCAGCTCGGCGCCCTGGTCGCGGGACTACCGGCCGGGCTGGATTCCCCCGTCGGGGAGCGCGGGACCGGGCTGTCCGGCGGCGAGGCGGCCCGGCTGGCCCTGGCTCGCGCGCTGGTCATGGAACCCGACCTCTTGGTGCTGGACGAGGCCACCGCCAACCTGGACGCGAGCATCGAACTCGAACTGCACCGGGCGCTGACCCGCACCGCTGCCGGGCGGGCCACCCTGATCGTGGCCCACCGCCGCTCCACCGTGGAACGCGCCGACCGGGTAATCGTGCTAGAGGACGGCCGGATCATCGCCGACACCACGCCCGATGGGCTCGCGGCCTCCGGCACCTGGTGGAACGCCCTGCCCGGCCAGGCCAAACAGGCGCGCCCGGGCGAGGACGAGATGCTAGGTGGCGGCGAACTGGGGCGTAGCCGTTAGGGGAGCCGCTCCCGCGGGGAGTCGATGTGCACCACCAGCCGCCCGGTGTGCTCGTCGGTGCCGACGCGACCGGTGACGGCGAAGACCTCCTCCAGCAGCTGCGGGGTCACCACGGCGGCCGGGTCGCCGTCGGCGACGATGCGTCCCCGGCTCAGGGCGACCACCCGGTCGGCGTAGCGGGCGGCGTGTTCCAGGTCGTGCAGCACCGAGACCACCGTCAGACCGCGGGCGCGTCGCAGCCGCGCTATGAGGTCCAGCACCTCCAGCTGATGGCAGATGTCGAGGAAGGTCGTCGGTTCGTCCAGCAGCAGGATCGAGGCGTCCTGGGCCAGGGACAGGGCCAGCCGGACCCGTTGGCGTTCGCCGCCGGACAGGCTGTCGACCATCCGGTCGCCGAGGTGGGTCGTGCCGGTCTCGGCCAGCGCGACGGCGCAGTGCTCGTCGAAGGGATCGCGCAGCATCGCCCACATGGATCGCTGCGGAAACCTGCCGTGGGCCACCAGCTGGCGCACCGTCATGCCCGGGACGCGGGGCAGCTGCTGGGGCAGCAACGCCACCCGCTGGGCGACGAGACGCCGCGGCGTGGACGCGATGCTGGTCCCGTCCAGCAGCGACTCGCCCTGGATCCGCAGCTCCCCCGACAGGGCGCGCAGCAGCGTCGATTTTCCGCAGCCGTTCGCCCCGACCAGGGCAACCCACTCCCCCCGGCCGATCTTGAGGTCGAGGTGATCGAGGACGAGCCGGTCCCCGAACTGGACGCAGGCTCGACGCAGTTCCATCACTGTCACGGTTCTGACTCCTGGTGTGAGCTGGCCACCGCGACCAGCGCGGCGGCCCCGATGAGGCAGGTGACGGCGCCGACCGGCACCCCCACCTGCTGCCCGTCGCCGGTGAGCTGGATCGCGAGGCTGACGGCCTTGGCGATGAGGTCGGAGGCGGCGACGAACAGCCCCCCGCACACCGCTACGAGCACCACCTGTCGCCTCAGCCGCCCGCCGAAGACCAGCCGGACGACGTGGGGCGCGACGAAACCGACGAAGGCGAGCGGCCCCACGGTCGCCACCGCCGCCGAGGCCAGCAGCACCGCGATCCCGATGCCCACGCCGCGCCAGAACCCGGGTGACACCCCGAGGCAGTGGGCGTGGGAGTCGGAGACCGCGAGGATCTCCAGCCGGTCGGCGACCAGCACCAGCGCCGCGAACCCGACGAGGACCGGTATCGCGATCATCGGGACGTGCTCGGCGACGCGGGCCTCCACCGACCCGATCAGCCAGCGCAGCGCTCCCCCGACGCCGGTGGGCCGGGCGGCGATGAGGATCGTCACCACCCCGGTCAGGGCCAGCGCAGACAACAGGCCGAGCACCGCCGTCTGCTCCGAGGTGCGGCGGTGGGCCACCAGCCACAGCAGTCCGCCGCCGAGCAGGCCACCCACGGTCGCCGACAACACCGACGAGAACACCGACCCGCCGTCGATGAGCCCGGTCCCGGAGGCGATCAGGTAGCCGAGCACCGCCGAGGGGTTCACCGCCGTCAGCTCGGGGGCGGCCAGCGGGTTGCGCAGCACCGACTGCAATGCCAGCCCGGCCAGGCCGAGAGCCGTGCCGGCGAACAGGGCGACGACGAGCCGCGGCAGCCGCAGCTCGGTCAGCACCCGCCACGAGACCGTGTCGGTTCCGGCCAGCAGCTCGGACCAGTCCACGCCCCGCCCCAGCGCGAGATGGGCGACGGGGACGATGAGCGCGGCGGCCGCGATCCACAGGCCCAGCCAGGCACGACGGCTCACCGGTCCGGCCTCCTCGCCACGAAGACCATGGCGACGCAGAACCCGATCAGCGCGGTCCACGCCCCGAGCGGGGTCTCGAAGGGTTTGAACAGCTCCCGCGCCGCGATGTCGGCGCCGACGCTCACCCCGGCCCCGATGATCGCCGTCACCGCGAGCCGGAACACCTCACCCGCCCCCGGGACGAACCACCGGGTCACGGTCGGGGCGACGAAGGCGACCCATGCGATGGGGCCGCAGGCCGCCACCACGAGCGCGACCAGCAACGCGGCGACACCGAGGGCCAGCAGTCGCCAGCAACCCGGCCTCATCCCCAGGGCGGAGGCCTGCTCGTCGCCGAGGGACAGCACCCCCAGCGCAGGCAGCACCGCGACCGTGGCGGCGCAGCCGATGACCAGGGGGACGATCAGCGGCAGGGCGACATCGGCCGTGATCTCGGTGAGCGAACCCACGAGGTATTTGAAGATGATGCTCAACTCGACCTGGTCGGCCGTCGACATCACGGTCAGCACCGCCGCCTGCCAGGCCGTCGAGACCGCCGCCCCGATGAGCAGGGTCTGCGCGGCGCTGCGTCCCCTCGTGGCCGCGAGCAGGCACAGGGCACCCCCCGCCACCGCGCCGGCCAGGGCCCCGGCCGTGCGGGACGTCAGCGAGTGGATGCCGCTGGTGACCAGCAGCGCCGCCACGAAGGCGGCTCCCCCGCTGACCCCCAGCAGGTCGGGCACCGCGAGCGGGTTGCGCATGGCCCGCTGCACCAGCAGCCCCGCTACCCCGAGCCCGGCCCCGGCGGCCGCACCCACCAGCAGCCGGGGCAGACGAATCTCAAGGAACACGATCCGCGCGACCCGTCCCGACGCGGGCAGGCCGAGATAGAGGCTTGCCGTGACGAGAGCGGCCCCCGCCACGGCAAGCAGTATCAGGATCGTGATCCGCTGGCGGAGCCCCACTACTTCTTCAGGTCACGTTCGATGTGGTCCACGGCCTCGGTCACGGCGGTGGCGATGCACCGGGTGCCCCGGCAGAACGTCCACAGTTCCTTGTTGACCTCGTGGACGTGGCCGTTCTTCACCGCGGTGAGCTGTTTCCACACCGGGTTGTCGGCGTAGATCTCCGTGGCCTTCTTGTCGGTCGGGGCGAAGGTCATCGACGAGACGAACATGACCTTCGGGTCCTTCTCCAGGATCTGCTCCATGCTGTAGGCCCCGGCCTTGACCGGGTCGGTGCCGAGCACCTCGAATGGGTTGTTGACGACCTTGCCCAGGGCGCTGCCCAGCGGATCGGCACCCTTGGTGGCCACGCCCATGCCGGAGGCCCCACCCCACATCAGCAGGACGGGTTCACCGGCCACGCCCGCCGTCGTGGCCTTCTGCTTGGCCGCCGCCATGGCCTCCTGGTAGGCCGTCTCGGCCTTGACCTGGGCGTCCGCCTTGCCGGTGAGCGTCGCGACCATCCGCAGGTAGGCCAGGGAGTCCTCGTCCGTCTTGACGTTGACCAGCAGCACCGGCGAGAACTTCTCCAGCGCAGGCTTGAGCGCCTCGTGGACGCCCGCGAGCCCGATCACCAGGTCGGGTTTGACCTCTGCGGCGAACGAGGTGTCCTCGGCCCCGAAGCTGCCCGGCACCACCGGGATGTCCTTGCCCTTGTCGCCGAAGATTTCTGGCCGGGTCGCCAGGTTGGGGGTGGAGGTGGCCACCGGGACGATGCCGAGGCTGGCCAGGATGTCGTCACAGATGCCGGTGAGGCACACGATGCGCTGCGGAGCGGCGGGAACGCTCACCTCGGCCCCATCGGGGCCGGTCGCGGTGAGGGCGGGCGTCACCGGGGTGACACCGGCGACGGGCGCCGAGCTCGTCGCCGCCGTTGGGGCAGGAGATGTCCCCGGCGCGTCCGCACCGGGCACGCAGGCCGACAGGGCGCAGGCGGCAGCAAGGCCCATCAGGACTAGACCACGACGGATCATTCGAAACTCCCAAGAATGATAGCGGTTATCAATTGCAGGGCAATAGTATGCCCACCCCTCGTCACTGTCCGCGCGGGGTGGGTTCAGCCGCGATGGGCCCGGGCGTCGGCACCAACGCCCCACCGGGTACGCGATGGGCAGCCCCCACGGCGCCCGGCACCCCTCTCGCGCGGAGAAGGGAGCGCGTTGGCTGCGTCGAGGCACCCGTTCGAGGCCGGGCCCTGTAAGAATGGCTCTCAGCAGACTATGGTTGGTCCCATCATCACCTGGGGGCATTTGCGATACAGGAGGGATGCCATGGGACGAGGGATGGTCACGGCATGAGCAAGGACGCCTACGCCGTCAGCGCGCAGGTCTACGACCTGCTCAACGCCAGTTTTCGCCTGGGGCAGGTGGCGGCCCTGGAGAGGCTGATTCCGCTGGTCCGCGCCGAGTCGGGGCCGGTACTCGACATCGGGGCCGGGTCGGGCCTGAACACGGTCTTCGTCCTGGAGCGCCTACCGGAGGCACACGTGTACGCCCTGGAACCCAGCCCCGCGATGAGGGCGCTGGTCCTGACGAAGGTCGCCGCGCACCCGGAGTGGTTCGACCGGGTCACGATCCGACCCGAGGCCTTCGGCGCCGCTCCCCTGCCTGATGCCATCAGCGCGGCGATCCTGCTGGGCGTCCTCGGCCACTTCAGCCCGGACGAACGGTCCGCACTGTTCGCCGCCATCGCAGCCCGGCTCCCCGAGGGCGGGGCCGCCCTGACGGACTTGCAGCCGCCCTGTCGGCCCGCGCGGGTGGAACCCTACGAGACCGCCAGCGCCCGGATCGGCGACCTGACCTATAGCGGCCTCGCGGAAGGATGGCCACTCGACGACGAGCGCATGCACTGGAAGATGACCTGCCGCACCCTTGACGGCGATCGCGTGCTGGCCGAGGAGACCACCGAGTACCTGTTCCGCCACCCGGACCCCGAGGCCATCCGGACCGAACTCCGCGCCACCGGACTCAGCCTCGACCAGATCGAAGACACCACCTTCTACCTCATCGTCAAGGACTGACTCGCTCGTCCCCCGGTTCGCGGGCGCCTCCCGGACGGGTGGGGATGCGGAAGCGATCGAGGATCTCTCGGCGGAAAGGGGACTCCATCGACGTCGACGGCGCTCACGCCCCGGGGGCGTGGAAGACCAACACCGCGTAGCCGAGATCGGTCAAGGTGGCGTGGGCCGCGGCCCAGGCAAAGGTGAGCACTCCAGCCAAGAACTTCGGGGATGGAACTGCAACATTGTTACAGCTTGTTACAGTTCAGGTGAGGTGCCAGGTGGCGCGTGGGTCTTGTTTGGCGGAGCCTTCCCGGATGACGAGTCCGAGTTCTTCCAGCTGGGCTAGCGCCCGGGTGGCGGTCATGCGGGCTACCCCTGCCAGTTCGGCCAGCGCCCCGGTGGAGAGCGGCTCCCCCGTCTGGCGCAACGTGTTCAGAATGGCGATCGCGCTGCGGGTGAGCCGGGAGCGGATTTCTTCGGGGAGCGCCTCCTGTGCCGACAAGGTGAGAGTCACCGAGGAAGAGGATTGGAAATAGTGGGGATCGACGAGCCCGCGTCCACGCATCTCGGCGAATAGCCGCGCGATCCCTTCCCCGAGCTCTCTGGTGTACCCCAAGTCGGCGCACACCCGGGCGATGCGCGGGTTACGGGCATAGCGCCGGATATCGAGCGGGCGTTGGGGTTCGACGATGCCCGGGAATCTTCCTGGCGAGGTGATCTCGATCCGGCTTGGGAAAATCTCAAAGCGAATGTGGTCGCCCATGGTGCTGTACGAGCGATGAACGACGGCGTTGACCAGCCCCTCCAGCCAGGCATCCCGGGGAATCCGGGAGATGGGTTCGAAGGTGCCCGCGTCACTCAGTTGCTGCCAGGCGGGCATCATGTCCTCGATCTGGCGGATGGCTTCGGAGATCTGCCGCAGCAGGGAACCTTCCACCCGGCGGTCCTGTTCGAGCGTCATGTTTCGTCCCACGCCCCGGTGTTCCGCCCCGTACTTGAGAATCCGGACGACGGCATTGGGAAACTCACGCTGGGGACGCTCGTCGAACAGCAGCTCGCTGGCCACGGTGAGCCGACCCCGGCGATCCACCAGGTCGCGCGCGGCCAGCGCACCCTCAATGGTCGCCGCGCCGATGCGTTCGGCGTAATCCGCCAGGGCCTGCTGGTCGAGATCCACCAGGGTGAGGTTCACGGGAGTGGCTTCATAGTGCGCCATGCCCCGGTCGAACACGAGCTCACGCTGCTGCGCGGCAGTCAACCGCCGCGACTCATCGCCAACCCGCAGGTAGCACTCACCCTTCTGGGTGACGTGCACGGTCTCCCCCGGAGCGACGTTCAGCAGGACGAGAGTGGCCGGCTCGCCTTCGGCGTCCAGCGCCTCAACCTCTTCCACCCGGGCGCGTACCGGCGGTTCAGTGTAGTCGAGGCAGGCTTGCCGCAGCTCGTTGCGCCGCCGCGCTGACACGTCCTCCACCTTGCCGTCGTGGAGCCCAACGACAATCACCCCGCCATCGGCGTTGGCCATAGCCACCAGCGGGACCGCGAGATCACGTGGCGACACGCGAGCGGACTTGCGTTCGAACCACTGATCTTCCGCAAGGGCCAGCAGCGCTGGCCCCACCTGCTCTGGGGGCAACGTCAGGCTACGATCCACGACTGCCGAGGTCATAGAGTAACTGTAACATTGTTACAGCTTGTTACAGTGTTGCAGCTTCCCAGCACGGGCCGGGGTCGTCGCCACTCCATGCAGCGGTGAGGTGTTCTGCCTGCGAGACGGGCCTGGGTTGATGCGCGACCGCCCGGGTACGGCACCCCAACACCGGGAGGGTGTGGCCCGCCGCATGCAGTTCCGGTTGTCAGGCATGGCCTCTCCCGGTTTTGTCAGTGGGCTCTAGTACGGTGTGAGCACACCTGCTGAGAACAGCATTTAGCGCGCCGTTGGCGTAGGAGACACACGATGGCACCGACCACCAAAGAGGCCCAGCGGGCCGAGTTGCACAAGACCATCTGGCGGATCGCCAACGACCTGCGCGGCTCGGTGGACGGCTGGGACTTCAAGGCCTACGTCCTGGGCATGCTGTTCTACCGGTTCATCTCAGAGAACCTCACCGCCTACATCAACCAAACCGAGCACGCGGCAGGGAATCCCGATTACGACTACCTCGAAGAATCTGATCACCGGGTTTCCGGCATTCTTGAGGGCGTCGTGGAGGAGAAGGGGTTCTTCATCTTCCCCTCAGAGCTGTTCGCCAATGTCCGCGATCGGGCGTCCCGGGACGAGAAACTGAACGAGACCTTGGAGCGGGTATTCCGCAACATCGAGGGGTCGGCGGTCGGCACGGCGGCCGAGGGCGCGTTGAAGGGTCTGTTCGATGACCTTGACGTCAATAGCTCCAAGCTTGGACCGACGGTGCTCAAGCGCAACGGGAAACTCGTCAAGCTCCTGAACGCGATCGGCGATATGCCGCTGGGTAATTTCGAGGACAACTCGATCGACCTTTTCGGGGACGCCTACGAATACCTCATGGGCATGTATGCCTCGCAGGCTGGCAAGTCCGGCGGGGAGTATTACACCCCGCAGGAGGTCTCGGAGCTGCTGGCCCGGCTGACGGTGGTCGGCAAGACCGCGGTGAACAAGGTCTACGACCCGGCCTGCGGGTCGGGGTCGCTGCTGCTGAAGTTCGCCAAGGTTCTCGGGCCAGACCGGGTTCGCAACGGATTCTACGGGCAGGAGATCAACCTGACCACGTACAACCTGGCGCGAATTAACATGTTCCTGCACGACATCAACTACGAGGACTTCAACATTGAGCACGGCGATACCCTGACCGAGCCCAAGCATTGGGACGATGAGCCGTTCGAGGCGATCGTGTCGAATCCTCCCTATTCGACGAAATGGGAGGGAAACGACAACTCGCTGCTCATCAACGACGAACGGTTCGCCCCCGCCGGGGTGCTGGCCCCGAAGTCGAAAGCGGACCTGGCGTTCACCATGCACATCCTGTCGTGGCTGAGCGTCAACGGCACCGCGGCGATCGTCGAGTTCCCCGGCGTGCTGTACCGCGGGGGCGCGGAACGCAAGATCCGCAAATATCTCATCGACAACAACTATGTGGATACCGTGATCCAGCTGCCGCCGGATCTGTTCTTCGGCACCACCATCGCCACCTGCATCATCGTGCTGAAAAAATCGAAACCCGACAACGCGGTGCTGTTCATTGATGCCTCGGGTGAGTTCAGCCGGGTCGGGAACAAGAACAAGCTGCTGCAGCAGAACCAGGATCACATCCTGGAGACCTTCACCGCCCGCCGTGACGTGGACCACGTCGCCACGCTCGTGACCAACGAAGACCTCGCGGCCAACGACTACAACATCTCGGTGTCCTCCTATGTCGAGAAGGAGGACACCCGCGAGGCCGTGGACATCCAGGCCCTCAACGCCGAGATCGCCCGCATCGTTGCCCGCCAGGCCGAGCTTCGCACCGAGATCGACGCCATCGTCGCCGACCTGGAGGGAGAGCCGTCGTGACCGAGGGAGCAGCCGGTGAGGTGATCCTCTACCGGCGCGACGACGGCGCCCCCGCGCTTGAGGTACGCCTGGAGGAAGAGACCGTCTGGCTCAGCCAGCAGCAGATCGCCGAGCTGTTCCAGACCTCCCGCACCAACGTCGTCGAGCACCTTCGGAACATCTACAACGAAACAGAGTTGGACGAGACTACAACCTGTCGGAGATTCCGACAGGTTCGCACCGAGGGTTCCCGTCAGATCGAAGGCAAGAAATGAGCCGAATCGACAAGCTGATCGCAGATCTGTGCCCGGATGGGGTCGAGTTCAAACCCCTGGGTGACATCGCCAAGCTTGTTCGCGGGAATGGTATGCCGAAGAGCGACCTCACCGAGAATGGTGTAGGCGCTATCCACTACGGCCAGATCTACACGCGGTATGGAGCGTGGGCGAGAGCAACAATTTCTTTCGTCTCCGAGACCACAGCCACCAAACTAGCAAAAGTAGATCCTGGCGACATCATTATCACAAACACCAGCGAGAACATCGAAGATGTCGGGAAGGCGGTTGCCTGGATCGGGGACGAGCAGATCGTAACAGGGGGACATGCAACTGTTATCAAACACGCTCAAGATCCTAAGTACCTCTCCTATTGGTTCCAATCGAGAGCCTTTTTCAACCAGAAGAGAGCCTTGGCAACCGGCACCAAAGTCATCGATGTCTCCGCGAGACAACTTGGGAAGATCCGCATCCCCGTCCCACCGCTTGAGGTGCAGCAGGAGATCGTGAGAGTGCTGGATAATTTCACCCAGCTGGAAGCGGAGCTGGAAGCGGAGCTGGAAGCGGAGCTGGAAGCTCGGCGCGAGCAGTACGAGTACTACCGCGCACGACTCTTTGCAACCGATTCGAGCACTGTATTTTCACCACTCGGCGTCATGGCGAAAAATCTCGACAGGAGACGAAAACCAGTTTCCCGCGAAGCCAGAACCCTTGGGAAAATTCCTTACTATGGGGCATCCGGGGTGGTCGACCATGTCAGTAACTACATTTTTAACGGAGATTACCTGCTGATTTCAGAGGACGGAGCAAACCTGCTTACCCGAACAGCCCCTATCGCCTTCTCGATCTCTGGCAAAACTTGGGTAAATAATCATGCTCACGTGCTCGAGTTTACCTCATATACCGAGAGACGTTTTGTCGAGATGTATCTAAACTCGATAGATTTGACGCCATTTATTTCAGGCGCCGCACAGCCGAAGCTCAATAAATCAAAGCTCGACAGCATCCCCATACCAAACCCACCTCGGGAAACAAAAGAGAAAATTGTCCAGACCCTAGAAAGATTCGACTCCTTGGTGAACGATCTCAGTATTGGTCTTCCGGCGGAGCTGGCGGCTCGGCGGAAGCAGTATGAGTACTACCGGGACCAGCTGCTGACTTTTGAGGAGAAACGATGATCCCCAGCCTCGTCCGTCTGGACGAAGACTTCTTCGACGCCCTGTGAGCCACACGATGAAACCGAACGACCACACACCCGCTACAGCCGTCTCCTACGACCCGATTGCGGTTTCGGTGGAGTCCACGGTCGTCGCGGAGTACATCCCTGACCCGCACGAGAAGACCGCCTACCAGTCGGAGGCGGCCCTGGAGGCCGAACTCATCCGGGTGCTGCAGTCACAGGCCTACGAATACCTGCCGATCCGTTCGGAGGCCGACCTGATCGGCAACCTGCGAACCCAACTGGAACTGTTGAACGGATTTCAGTTCTCGGATACCGAATGGGACCGGTTCTTCACCACCTGCATTGCCGGAAAGAACGACGGCATTACCGAAAAGATGGTGCGCATCCACGAAGACACCGTGCAGCTGCTTCGCCGGGACGACGGCACCACCAAGAATGTGCTGCTGATCGACCAGCGGCGCATCCACAACAACCGACTCCAGGTCATCAACCAGTACGAGATCGGCCAGGGCGAGGGCGGAGCCAAGTATTCCAACCGGTACGACGTGACGATCCTCGTCAACGGGTTGCCGCTGGTCCACATCGAACTCAAACGCCGGGGCGTGGACATCCGTGAGGCGTTCAACCAGATCGACCGGTACCAGCGGGACAGCTTCTGGGCGGGCAGCGGCCTGTTCGACTACGTTCAGCTGTTCGTCATCTCCAACGGCACACTCACCAAGTACTACTCCAACACCACCCGGAGTCAACACCTGAAAGAGGGGCAGCAGGCCAGCCGCAGGCGCAAAACCTCCAATTCGTTCGAGTTCACCTCGTGGTGGGCGGACGCCAAGAACCAGCCGATCCGCGACCTGATCGCGTTCGCCAAGACCTTCTTCGCCCGGCACACGCTGCTCAACGTCCTCACCCGGTACTGCGTCCTCACCGTCGACACGATGCTGCTGGTGATGCGGCCTTACCAGATCGTCGCCGCCGAGAAGATGCTGCAGCGCATCGAGATCGCCACCAATTACAAGAAACTCGGCACCATCGACGCCGGCGGCTACGTCTGGCACACCACCGGCTCGGGCAAGACCCTGACCAGTTTCAAGGCAGCCCAGCTCGCCACCCAGATGGACAGCGTTGACAAGGTGCTATTCGTGGTGGACCGCAAGGACCTGGACTACCAGACAATGCGCGAATACGACCGTTTCCAGAAGGGTGCGGCCAATTCCAATACCTCCACCGCGGTGCTCAAACGCCAGCTGGAAAGCCGGGACGCCACGATCATCATCACGACGATCCAGAAACTCTCGACCTTCATCAAGGCCAACCCCAGCCACGACGTCTATCGCCAGCATGTCGTCATCATCTTCGACGAATGCCACCGCTCCCAGTTCGGGGACATGCATACCGCGATCACCAGGGCATTCAAGCGGTACAACCTGTTCGGTTTCACGGGTACACCGATCTTCGCGGTCAATGCGGCAAGTGGCGGAAACCCTCGGCTGAAAACCACCGAACAGGCCTTCGGGGAGAAGCTCCACACCTACACGATCGTGGACGCCATCACCGACAAGAACGTGTTGCCGTTCCGCATCGACTACGTCAGCACCGTGCAGGTGGGCAGCGTCACCGACAAACAGGTGCCGGCCATCGACACCGAACGGGCGCTGCTCGACCCGGAACGCATCAGCAAGATCGTTTCCTATGTGCTTGAGCATTTCGACCAGAAAACGAAACGCGCCTCCAGTTACGACCATTCGGTCGTCACCAATGTGGCCGAATCCAGCCGCACCTCTCGCCGCGCCGAAGCACTTCGGGGACGTCGCCGCGTGCGTGGTTTCAATGCGCTGTTCGCCACCGCATCCATTGAGGCCGCCCGGATCTACTACAACCACTTTGCGCTGCTACAGGAAAAACTGCCGCCCGGACGCCGCCTGAAGATCGGTCTGATCTACTCCTACGGGGCCAACGAGGCCGCCAGCGACGGGATCATCGACGACGAGGCCTTCGACACCGATGAGCTGCCCGCCGACGCTCGCAGCTTCCTGGAGGACGCGATCCAGGATTACAACGACCTTTTCGGCACCAGCTACGACACCAGCGCCGAGAAGTTCCAGAACTACTACAAGGACCTCTCCCAGCGGATCAAGAACCGGGAAATCGACTTGGTCATCGTCGTCAACATGTTCCTCACCGGGTTCGACGCCACCACCCTCAACACCCTCTTCGTCGACAAGAACCTGCGCGCCCACGGCCTCATCCAGGCCTATTCCCGCACCAACCGAATCCTGAACTCGGTGAAGACCTACGGCAATATCGTCGCCTTCCGCAACCTGGAGGACGAGACCAACGCCGCGCTGGAACTGTTCGGCAACCGGGAGGCCCGCGGCGTCGTCCTGCTCAAGCCCTACCAGGACTACTACCGCGAATACGCCGAAAAGGTCGCCGAGTTGCTGGAGGCATTCCCGCTCGGGCAGCCGATCACTGGAGAGGCAGCTCAGAAGGCCTTCATCGCGCTGTTCGGCGCAATTCTGCGGTTGCAGAACATCCTTTCCTCATTCGACGACTTCGCCGGGAACGAGATCCTCAGCGAACGCCAGGGACAGGACTACCGCAGCATCTACCTCGACCTCTACGCCCAGTTCCGTCAAGGCCAGGACGCCGAGAAGGAAGTCATCAACGACGACGTTCTCTTCGAGATCGAACTCATCAAACAGGTGGAGATCAATGTCGATTACATCCTCATGCTGGTGCAGAAGTACCGGGACGAGCACGGCGACGGCGACGACAAAGAGATCCGCTCCGAGATCACCCGGGCGGTCAACGCCAGCCCGACGCTGCGTAACAAGAAGGACCTCATCGAGGCCTTCGTCGACTCGGTTTCCGTTGACGGGCACATCGACGACGAATGGGTGGCCTTCATCGAGGCCGAGCGCAAGACCGAGCTCGCCAGGATCATCGCAGACGAGAACCTCAAGCCGAAAGCCGCCCAGGAGTTCGTCCAGAACGCTTTCCGCAACGGCGAGTTGCGCACCACCGGGACGGCCATCACCAAGATCCTGCCCCCGGTCTCCCGTTTTGCTCCAAGCGGCGGTCACGACGAAAAGAAACAGCGGGTGATTGCCAGACTGAGCGCCTTCTTCGACCGCTTCCTCGGGTTGGGTGCCGCACCAACCGAAAGCCCCGGGCATCATGACTGATCTCCTTGAGCGGTAAGCGACAGACCTGCGGCTCGGCAGGCAGCGGCCCTGATCGAGTCACTCCGCGATCAGCGTATCCAAGGCAGCTAGGTCTTCGTTGGTCAGTGGAGCTGCTTCGTCCATTGCCTGAAGTTGCGCGTGGGGGCGTGTGCCCAGTAGCTGGTTGACATGGGCGTTCGCGCGTTCGTGGCGTTCGATGTAGTCAAGCAGGTCGGCCTTCGCGATCCGGCGGTTCGACCCGACCAGACGGTAGGCCAACAACCCGCGATCCATGATCTTCACCAGATGTGGACGGCTCACCCGCAACAGTTGGGCCGCCTGATTGGGGGTCAGTTCTTTGTCAGAGGCGAGCAGCGTCACGTCCGCACCGCGTCGCACCGCATCAAGCAGGCCTTCGAGCATGATCGCGAGAGGCGAGCCCTGAGGCAGACCCTGAGCAAACTCTTCCGTTTGAGCCAGCTCATCAGCAGAAACCTTGTCGGCAGTCAGCGTCGTGGACATGAGACAGACCTTCACTCGCATAGATGCAATATCTGAAACAACTGTATCAGCTGTTCAACCCTTCACCAACTGGAGGACTGCTACCCGGTCCAGTGGCGAGGAGGTCGACAGCGGTGCGCCATCGGCGCTTCGTCGCTGTGCCCCTGGACCACCTACACCCACTCAGCCAACAGCACCTTGACGCTGGGGACGGACGCGCGCCGTCCCGGACGCACTAGACACGAAGACCGCCTGTCGAACCAGGTCGAGGGCGTCGTCGTTCTGTTCGCAGTAGAGCCGCTCGTAGTTCAAGGACCCGAAGGCCCGTTCTCGGACGCCGTCATGGCCCGGAGCCTTGACCCTGGTGCGGACGTCCGGAACTGGAGCATCAGCCGTGAAGTCCCTTTCGATCAGGTCGGGGCGCCCTGCCAGGTCGGCAGCAGGCACGGTAGTTGTGGGCCTTGGGGCGGGGCTGACACCCCCTCCAGGCCCTCCAGGCTGCATGAGCCGGCGCACCGTCCCTCGGGACTGGTTGCAACACCACCCGCGTTCCAAGACTTTGTGGACCCGCCTCTAGCAGGTGGGTTTGTTCGGAGTCGTTGAAGAAATACGTCACAAAAATAGCGAGTTCCTCTACGGCGCTTTGCGGGTTTCCGACATACCCCTGCCACGCCAAGGTGTAGCAGCCCTGAATGCGACACCACCCGGACAGTGGCGCATCAAACGGGTTGGGTAGTTACCTTCTTCGCGGAGGGGTGTACGCGTATCGTGTTCTTCGCCGGGACTCCCGCCGCGGAGGAAGGCCGCCGCTTTATTTCTGAAATCGATCCCCCGTCCGGGGCTCACGCAGCTCGGCTTTGATTTTCTCGCACTCGGCAAGTTGGGCCGCCGTCATTTCCTCACCCTCGATGCCGGAACGGGTTTTCCTCCACTTGTTCACCCAGCATCCTCACGGTTTGCGGGACCAGAACTGTAGGACTTCGCCACCTAGCTGATCGTGCAGGGGTTTCTCAACGACCTCCGACACGACCCGCTGTTTGAACTCTTCGCTGTACTTAGATGCGGAGATAATACAGATTTTACCTCACATGTTCGATTAAACCTGTTTTTCGTCACTGTCCACAAAACGTGTAGCACTCCACTTTCAATGAGACCGGTTTCCTCGTAGATGCTGACTCTGGTTGTTGATCAGCCCCACCGTCGCGCAAGCGGCTGAGGAGTTCGAGATCGTGCTCATCCTCGGGACGTGGATCGTAGCCATTTCTCAGTTCACGCAGCCGCTTGGCGGAACTGCTCCCCAGAACTGGTGGTTGGGCCACCCGAGTGCCCACAGCAGCCGCGCCCGGTGGTGCCGTCGCTCCCCGGATCTGGCGGTTGGGTCAACGGTTAGCCTGAAAGAAACGATATGTGAAGGGAGCATCATGGCTGAGGCTGTCTTTTCCGCGGTCGCCGAATCCCTGGAGGGCATGGCGACGCGCTGCACATCCCGGGGTATGAGTTTCGTCCTGGACGAGCCGCCTTCGCTCGGCGGCAAGGACGGGGATGAACCCGCTCGAAGCCGTCCTGTCGGCCCTCGGCGCCTGCAAGTGCGTCGTTGCGAGGGCTTTCGCCAAGCCGAACGGCATCCGGCTGCGCCACGTACGGGTCGAGGTGGACGGGGTGTTCGACCCGGACGGGTTCCGGGGGAAGAACCCCGCGGCGAAGGTCGGGCTATCAACAATCAGGACGCGCTACCACATCGACGCAGACAACACCCCCGAAGAGATCGCGGCGTTCGTTGAGTTCATCGAGGCCCACTGCCCGGTCCACGACACCCTGGTCAACCCGCCCCAGCTGAGCTACGAGATCGCCTGAACCAGCAGCGGCCAGGCCTTCGACCGGCCGGGATGGGTGATGGGCTGAGCCGGGGCACCCCACCAGCCGGGGGTCGGCACGGGGTTGCCCCGGCCCTGCCAGCACCTTGGCCGCGGTCAGCCGAGGTGGTCGCGCAGCCCCTCCAGCGCCGGGGCGAACACCTGGCTGGCGAAGAAGGTCTCCCAGTGCTCCCGCTCTTCCTGGGCGCAGTCGAACTCCGTCCACCACTCGACGAGCGACTGACCGGTCGAGCTCACCCGGGTCACTTTCAGCGTGGAGACGTATCCGGTCACGTCGAACGGGGCCGGATCGCAGAACCCGTAGGAGTAGCTGCGGTCGAGGTCCGACAGGCCGAGCAGCCGCTCCCTGATCCGGGATTCGCCGAGCTGGAAGCTCCGCACGGCGCCGACCGTCGCTCCGGTCAGACCGTCCTCGATGTGGCTCTCGGAGACCGCGGAACCGAACCAAGTGGCCAGTCCGTTGAAGTCCCTGAGGGTGTCCCACACCTTGTCGGCATCGTGCTGGATGATCGTGCTGTAGTACGAGACCGTCATGTCAGCCCTTCTTGAAGGTGACGGCCTTGAACTCCTCGGTCTGTGCACGAATGCCCACCTCGGTCGGGAATCGCTCGATGGAACTGGCCCCGTAGAAGCCGACGATGCCGTCGGTGTGGTCGAGGATGTACTGCGCGTCGGCCGGGTTCGCGATCGGCCCGCCGTGGCACAGGCACAGGATGTCGGGGTTGACGCTCCTGGCCGCGTCCGCGAGCTGCTGCACCTTGACCGCCGCCTCCTCCAGGGTCAGCGCGGTCTTCGCGCCGATGGTCCCAGACGTTGTCAGGCCCATGTGAGGGACGAGGATGTCCGCCCCGGCGCGGGCCATGTCCTTGGCCTGGTCCTCGTCGAAGACGTAGGGGGAGGTGAGCAGGTCGAGTTCGTGGGCCATGCGGATCATGTCGATCTCGTGCCCGTACCCCATGCCGGTCTCTTCCAGGTTCGCCCGGAACACCCCGTCGATCAGGCCGACGGTGGGGAAGTTCTGCACACCGGCGAACCCGATCTCTTTCACCTGGCGCAGGAAGTGCCCCATGACACGGAACGGGTCGGTGCCGTTGATGCCCGCGAGGACGGGGGTGCGTTTCACGACAGGCAGCACCTCGTTGGCCATCTCCATGACGATGGCGTTGGCATCCCCGTATGCCAGCAGCCCGGACAGCGAGCCGCGCCCGGCCATGCGGAACCGGCCCGAGTTGTAGATGACCAGCAGGTCGATGCCACCGGCTTCCGCGGACTTCGCGGTGATACCGGTGCCCGCGCCGCCGCCGATGATGGGCTGGCCCTGGGCGACCTGGGTGCGGAAACGATCGAGGATCTCTTGACGGGACATGTTTCTTCCTTCTCAGTTGGTGATGGATGCGTGCAGTGCGCGGGCCATCGCGGCACCGAAACCTGGGTCGTTGATCGCCTGGTCGAGTTCGTGGACGACGACGCCGGAGCCAGCCAGCCCCGCGCGCAGTTCCGCAAACAGCGTGGCGTCGGCCTCGGCGTCCCGGAAGGGGGCTCCCTCGACGTCGATGGCGCTCACGCCCCGCAGGGGGATGAACAGCTCGGTGGGTCCGGTGGCGGCGGCAAGTTTGGCGGCGATGCGGCGTCCCAGCTCGGTCATCTCCTCAGGCGTGGTGCGCATCAGCGTCACGGTGGGGTTGTGGACGAACAGGTTGCGTCCGGCGAACTCGGGCGGCACGGTGTCGGCGGGGCCGAAGTTCACCATGTCGAGCGCCCCCAAGCTGACGACCTGCGGCAGGCCGACCCGCCCGGCCATCTCCAGCCGCCGCGGCCCCGCCGACAGGACACCGCCCACGAGGTCGTCGGCCAGCTCGGTGGTGGTGAGGTCGCACACCCCGGCCAGCAGGCCCGACTCGGCGAGTTTCTCCATGGCGCGGCCACCCGCCCCGGTGGCGTGGAAGACCAGCACCTCGTAGCCGAGGTCGGTCAGGGTGTCGCGGGCCTCGTCCGCGGCCGGGGTCGTCACGCCGAACATGGTGACCGCGACGACCGGTTTGTGCTCGGCGGGGACAGCGGCCAGCCGGTCCTCGTATGCCCTGGCCATCCCGGCGATCGCCGCGACCGCGTTGGCGAACACCTGGGAGGAGACCGAGTTGATGCCGGCGACGTCGACGACCGAGTACATGAGCGTCGCGTCCACCTCGCCGACGTAGGGTTTCACGTCGCCGGAGGCCATGGTCGAGACCAGCAGTTTCGGGAAACCGACCGGGAGGGCCTGCATCGCGGCCGCGGCGACCGAGGAGCCGCCGGATCCGCCGAGGGCCAGCAGGCCGTGGATGCGTCCCGACACCGCCAGGTCGCGGACGATACGGGCCACCCCGACGCTCATCACCTGCATCATCTCGCCCCGGTCGCGGCGTTCGCGCAGGGCGGCGGCGTCGGAGTTCGCGGCGGCGATCACATCGTCGGAGCTGATGTTGGCCAGCGGGCTCGCCGAGAAGGACCCGACATCGACGAACAGGGTCTGCACCCCGTGCTTGTCCAGTTGCTCGGCCAGCCAGGCGTACTCGGCACCTTTGGTGTCCAGCGTCCCGATCAGTGCAACAACAGCCATGCGGTCTCACTCCTTCGTGCGTGTTCGGACCCGTCCTGCTCAAGCGCGGCCGCGGCGGCCCGGCGTCCAGGGGTAGCAGCGAGGCTACGTCTCACCGCGGGACGGCACTAGTCCAATCCAGGAGAATTGGCCCAGGCCGGTGGGGCATACTCGGCAGCATGGGAGTGCGCATGGATTCGGCGGAACTGTCGAGGCTACTCGGGGTGTGGACGGACGCGGACGAGCGCCTGCCGGACGCACTGGCGCGCACCATGTCAGAGCTCGTGGATCACGGTTTCGTGCCCGCGGGAAGCACCTTGCCGCCGCAGCGGGAGCTCGCACAGGTGCTGGGGGTCGCCCGCGGAACCGTCGCGTCCGCCCTGGCGATACTGGAGGCTGGCGGGTATGTGGTCTCGACCCGAGGGTCGGGGACACGGGTGAGGTCGGGCCGGGTGAGTGCCGAGCACCGAGCCGGCGGGCGGCTGTTCTCGTTCACCAACGCCCCGCGCGATGTCATCGACCTGTCCAGCGGGGCCCTGCCCGCGTCCACGGTGACCGGGGAGGTGCTGTCGGCGAGTCCGGACGGGCTCGACCCCTACCTGGAAACCGACGGCTATTTCCCGGCCGGGCTTCCAGTGTTGCGGCAGGCGATCGCCGAGCACCTCACCCGCGATGGGGTGCCGACCCGACCCTCGGAGGTGCTGGTGACGAGCGGGGCGCAGCAGGCGACCTCGCTGGCGATCCGGGGGCTGCTGGACCCGGGCGACCTCGTCCTGACCGAGGACCCGAGCTATCGGGGTGCGCTGTGTGCGCTGCGGGCCCATGGCGTCCGGTTGGAGGGGGTCCCGCTGCGCGACGGCGGCATCGACGTGGACCTGGTGGCGCGCGCGGCGGCGAGGCGTCCGGCCGCGCTGTACTGCCAGACCAGCGTCCACAACCCGACGGGGCAGAGCATGACCAGGGACGCGCGGGCTGCGCTCGCCGACGTCGTCAACCGGCGCGGCCTGCACGTCGTCGAGGACTGCTGTTCCTACGACCTGACGCTGTCAGGACGTCCGGCGTCAACGCTGACGGGCCTTGTTGCCCCGGAACTTCACCTGAGCTGCTGGACGATGTCGAAGCTGTTCTGGGGTGGGCTTCGCGTCGGCTGGGTGAGGGCCGACGAGGCGCGCATCCGCCGGCTGGTGGAGCTGCGGAAGGTCGACGACCTGGCGACCTCCATCGTCGACCAGCTGTATGCCGTGCGGCTGCTGCACCGGGCGGCGGACGCGCGGCGGGAGCGGCAGGCGATGCTCACCACACACCTGGCGTCCACGGAGCGGGTGCTCCGCGAGGTGGCCCCGGCATGGACCTGGCAGCGGATCGTCGGCGGTTCCGGCCTGTGGGTGGACACCGGGACGGACGCCGTCACCTTCACCGAGCAGGCCAAACGGGCCGGAGTCAAGCTCGCCGCCGGGCCGAGTTTCTCGCCCCACGACGGTCACCGCACGATGCTGCGACTGCCCCTGTGGCACGACGGAGCCGAACTGAGACGAGGATTGGGCGCCGCCTTCGGCAGATAAGGGCCGCAGGTGGCGATGATGTGACCGCGGGCCGCGGCCCGGGCGTTTCTGAGTCTGGCTGGGCGATCAGGGCTGGTCTGCGAGGCTGAACAGGTCACCGACCTCGCAGTCCAGCGCCTCGCACAGCGCCGTCAGGGTGCTGAACCGAACGGCCCTCGCGCGGTTGTTCTTCAGGATCGACAGGTTGACCACGGTGATACCGACCTTTTCGCTGAGGGCCGCGAGCGTCACACCCCGGGCCGCGAGCAGATCGTCCAGGTGGCAGGTAATCCGATGGGGTTCCTCGACAGGCATCAGATCGTCGTCTCCACGTCCTCGGCGAGCTGTTCCCCCTGCCGCCAGGCGTAGGCGACGACCAGCACCACCAGCGCCACCCCGAGGGGGACGAAATCGCCAGCGTTGGTCGTCAGCATGGCGAACCCCATCCCCCTGGCGGGCAAGCCGGTGTAGATGAGCATGTTCGCCAGGACCTCGCCGACGAGGAAGGCGGCGGTGAGGAAGATCAGGGCTATTCCCAACTGCACCAGCAGCCGGTGCGCCCCCGCGGAGAAGGCACGGTCGCGCTGCACCAAGAGCGTGAACCGCCAGATCGTGACGCACAGCCAGAGCGTGACCACCGCGACCAGCACGCCCGGAAGCATCGCGCCGAGACGTTGCGTCCACGTCGGATCGGTGAACTCCCACGAGAGTGTCTCAAGGCTTGGGCGCACGATCAGCCCATTCGCGGCTTCGAGGGGAGAGGCCGCCTCGCCCGAACTGGCTTGCGAGGGATTGCCCCCATTGAGCCAGACCAGGGGGTCGCCCTTGACCCATGTCCAAGCGTGCCAGAAGGGGCTCACCAAGGGTGCCACTACGAACAACGCCAGCATGATCCGCAATGTGAGGTAGTCGCCTCGGCTGATTGTGAGTTTCATCGGGACCTCCTAACATATCGCAATTCGATACTAAATGATAAACGATATTATCGTCAAACGATACGCCTAGAGCCCCGGCGAGGACCCGCACCGGCGCTCCCACGGTTCGCTTGCCTTACGGTCATGCGCCTGCGCTGTAGCACAAGCGTTCGTCCACAAGACAAGCGCTCCCGTCGGGAAAGCAAGCAGACGACGGGAAGACAAGCGGGCGACAGGAAGACCAGCGGACCTGTGAGGATGCAGAGGGATACCGTGCGGACGAGCGCCCCGACAAAGCACGAGCCCCCGGCACGGACACCGGGGGCTCAAGCAATGCGACTCTGGCGGTGACGGTGGGATTTGAACCCACGGTGGCTTGCACCACACTCGCTTTCGAGGCGAGCTCTTTCGGCCGCTCAGACACGTCACCGCCGATGAGCGTATCCCAGCCCGGCCCCGCGGACAAATTCGCTGGCCGGTCTCAGCCGACCACGACCTCGAAGGTTCCGACCCGGTCCGCGATCCCCGCGGCCAGGTCCTCGATCATTTCGACGTCGTGGAGACGGTTCCGCCAGCTCTCCGGGATTCCGCTGCGCCCGTACAGCGCCCCTGCCAGCTGCCCGTAGATGGCCCCGACGGTGTCGGCGTCGTCTCCCAGGTTCACGGCCAGCAGCGCACCTTCGAGGAAGTCGTCGGTGCTGGCGAAGGCCCACAGCGCCGCCTCCAGGCTGTGCAGGACATAGCCCGACGACGAGATCTCGTCGCGTTCCTTGACCCGGTAGGAGCCGCGCAGGATCGTCGCCAGGTCGGGGCTGGTCATCTGCTCGGCCAGGTCGGCGGCCAGCACGTACAGCTCCGTGCGCGACGCCCCCTCGATGGCGGCCGCGATCAACCTACCGTAGACCCCGCACGCCTCGACGCACTCGACGGCGGGATGGGTGGTGCGGGAGCTGTCGGCGGAGAACCGTCCCGCGGCCTCGGGGTCGTCGCAGAAGGCCATCGCGACCGGCGCCAGGCGCATCAACGACCCGTTTCCCGCGCTCATCCCATCAATCGCCTCGCGGTAGGGCTCGCCAGTTGCCTCGAACTCCTCCAGGGCGGCGCGGGTCTGATTGCCAATATCGAAACACCGCCCCGTGCTGCTGAGGTACCCGTCGCGATACCACCGGACGAACCGGGCCAGCTGGTCGTGGGGATCGTAGGCCCCGGTCTCGGTCAGGCTCGCTGCGATGCACAGCGCCATCGACGTGTCATCAGTCCACTGCCCGGGCGCCAGCTCGAACACCCCACCGCCCACCATGTCGGTGACGGGCGGGAAGGAATCGCGGGCCTGAAACTCGACGGCGGTCCCCAGGGCATCACCCACCGCCAACCCCAGGAGACTGCCCAGAAGTCGGTCACGCCATGTGTCGCTGATCGGCATGACCTCAGCCTAGGGGACCCGCAGGTTATGGCGACTGCGTCTCACGCATCCCGCAGTCATCCTCGCAGGGGCCATCGCCTCCCCCACTCAAAGCGGCTGCGGATGTAGCGCAGCAGGCGTCTCCGCGCCAGGCCTCGACGCCCTCGCGAACAGCAAATCCGGCGATGACCAGGGCCGCCACAGGATCGGCCCAGGTCCAGTCGAGCAGACTGTTCAGCACGAGCCCGACCAGCAGCGCCGCGGAGAGGTAGGAACACATGAGGGTCTGCTTCGAATCGGCCACCGCGGAGGCCGAGCCGAGCTCACGTCCGCAGCGTCGCTCGAACCAGCTCAGGAACGGCATCACCACCAGACTCAGTGCGGCGAGCACAATTCCGACGCTCGAGTGCTCCGGTTCGCGCACACCGGTCAGCGAGAGGACGGCCTCCGTGGTGACGTAGACCGCCAGGGCGAAGAAGGAGATCGCGATCACCCGCAGTGCCGTTTTCTCCCGGCGTTCGGGATCGGACGAGGCGAACTGCCAGGCAACCGCCACCGCGGAGAGCACCTCCACGACAGAGTCCAGACCGAATCCGATCAGGGCGGCGGACGACGCCTCGCCCCCTGCCGCAAGGGCGACGACGGCCTCGATGACGTTCCAGGTGATCGTGAGTGCGACGACGATCCTGATCCGTCGCTGCAGGGTCGCTTTCCTGCCGGGCTCCAGAGCTTCCGCCGTCACGGGGAAACCTCCGCGACGCAGCAGCAGGGCGATTCCATACAGGCAACGCCATCGACGATCGTGGGGAGCTCCGCCCGCGAAGCACTGGTCAGCATGCTCCGACCCTACAGCGACCACCGACCCGAGGGCAGTGTGCCGCGACCGGACCGGCTTGTCGGGTCGTTGTCCAGGATCGCTCTGTCCACCCACACCTGGGTCCGCAAGGAGTAACCATCGGGGCCGTGGACCACGAACTACCTCACTCCCAGTTCGACCCGAACTGCTCCGGTGCAATGAGCGCGCAACGACATGTGGTGTTTCACGGTGCGAGCTGTAGATCCGTGTGGCCGAAATCATCTCCTTTGTACAGCAGGGCCTCACCCAGATCCTTTGCCAGCGCGTAGGTAATGCAGTCGCCGAAGTTCAACTTCGCAGGATGTCCGCTGCCTCGTCCGAATCTCTGGTGGGCTTCCTGGGCCAGCCGGGCCTGGTGAGGCGTGAACGGCACGACGTCGACACCAAGACCCGATAGAACAGCATCCAGCGTTGGACCTGCGTTGGATACGCCTTTGCTCGCCAGTACTATCGCCAGCTCCAGATAACTCGGGGCAGACATGAGCGCACCGTGTTTCTCGAGCACTGCGCGGAAATGCTCCCCTTCCGGCTCTCTCAGGAGGATTGCCGCGATGGCCGACGGGTCCACGATCATCGGGGAAGTCCCGTGCTCGGGTCGTACAGGGAGTCGAAGTCCACAGGCCCCTCCGACGCGCTCAGCTCCAGGTACACCCGCTCCAGCAGGTCATCCAGCCCAGAGCGAGCACCTTCAGCATCCAGTTTCCCGAGCAGATCCGTAATCGCCTTCTCCACCACCCGCGTTTGGCTGAGGCCAGTCCTGGAAGCGGCCTCGCGCACCAAGTCATGGATGCGCTCATCCTTGATGTTGAGACTCATGGAATGATTCTACCTTTGTGCACACACTTTCTACCATTTGCTTCCAGGTGCCAGCCCTGTCCTCCACGGCGCCGGAACAAGACGCCCAGGGCCACCCGCACACACCTCGGCGCAACCCAGAGCCGGACGTCCGGCACCTCGAGTGCCTCTTCACGCAGCTGTGCCGGATTGGGGAACGGTCGGGATCACCTCGCCGACCTGAACCCGGACCCCCTCCGGCACGGTCAGGGTCCAGGGTTCGTCGGATCGCCACGTACCCGGGAGGCCGTCTTTCGGGTAGTGCTCCAGGACCGCTCCGTCCACCCACACCTGCGACCCGTCCGGCACCTCGACGACCCCGTGGCGGGGATGCGTCAGCCGCACCCCGTCGCCCGCGACCCGCAGCGCCCAGCGCCGCTCCGCCAGCGACGTCTCACCCGCATCGAGGGGATGCCAGCGGTCAACGAGCGCCTCGGCTGCCCCCGGGTCGACGAAACTCACGACCTGCTCGCCTACCAGTTTCACGCGACGCGGCAGGCTGAGGCAGCCCGCGTGGTCGCGGACGGTCGGATCCTGGGCTTGCTGCCGCACCCAGCCAATCAGCAGCGGCTCCCCGTCGGCGACGGTGGCCTGCACAGCGTAGAGGTCGGGGCCGATATCGAGGAGGTTCGCGTGTTCGGCGACGAACCGCGGTCGCGCCCCAGCGGTCTCCACCCGTCCCACCACCGCCAGCTCCCCGGCGGGCCGGTCCCCATCGAGGACGGAGATCAGCAGCACCCAGCGGTCCTCCAGCCGGAACAGCTGCGGGCATTCCCACACGTCCGCGGTGGCGGCAGCCGCCAGTACGGGGTCGTCGGCGACGAACAACCCCAGGTAGCGCCACACCAGTTCGTTCTGCCGGTCGAACAGCAGCACGACGGGGGTGCCGTCGCTGCGGCCCGCCCCGAGGATCGCCAGGGGCCTGCCGTCGAGTTCGAAGACGAACGGGTCGCGCATCACGGCGATGTCGTCGATGTGAGGGGTGGGCGCGACGACGACGGGTGCGTCCCAGGTCACCAGGTCGGGGCTGCCCCAGCGCAGGCACACCGTCGAGGCCCCCGACTCATCCGTGACTCCGGAGTAGACCACCCCGGGGCGTTCATGGCCGGGCAGGAACACCCCCGACCAGCAGCCGGAGGAGTCGGGACCGCCGGGGGTGGGGCCGAAGGCGACGGGCAGCAACCGCCAGTTCGCCAAGTCGTCGCTGACGGCGTGTCCCCACGCGATCCGCCGGTGTTGCGGGGCGGCTGGGTTGTGCTGGAAGAACACGTGCCAGACCCCGTCGCGGAAGGTCATGCCGTTGGGGTCGTTGAGCCAACCGCTGTGCGGTCGCAGGTGATAGCTGGTGGTCGGTGCGGTCACGTCCCAGGTTCCTCTCCGGTCGTGGGGTTTCCTTCATCGACGGCTGGTGAAGAATTCCTCCAGCAGCGCCGCACAGTCGGCTTCCAGCACGCCCGAGGTCACCCTCGGGCGGTGGTTGAGACGCGGGTCACGCAGCACGTCGAACAGCGACGTCACCGCCCCGGCTTTGTCGTCGAAGGCCCCGAACACGAGGTGATCGATCCGGGCGGCGACGATCGCGCCCGCACACATGGTGCACGGCTCCAGGGTCACCACCAGGGTGCAGCCTGTCAGCCGCCACTGACCGAGGGCCTCGGCGGCGCGCCGGATCGCGACCACCTCCGCGTGTGCCGTCGGATCGCCCATGAGTTCGCGTTCGTTGCTGCCCATCGCGATCGGCGACCCGTCCGGTCCGAGGACGACAGCCCCCACCGGCACATCGCCGCGCAGCCCCGCCTCCCGGGCCGCGAGGAGCGCCTGCCGCATCGCCGGCTCGTAGCGTCGCGCCACGCTCGGGAATCCTTCAGTCGTCGAAGGCCTCGACGGCCCGCTCGAACACGTCCTCGATCTTCAGGCGCTGCGCCACCTGCATCAACAGCTCGTCGGAGTCCTCCTCGTAGTCGGTGGCGATGGCCTCCAGTTCGAAGCCCCGCAGCCCGGCGGCGGCAAACATCTCCATGTCGCCGACCGGCGCCGGGTCGTCCTCTTCGTCGGGGATCTCCTCGCCCAGGTAGTCCACGACATCGCGGGCGATGGGCCAGTCGTTGGCTGCGGTGGCATCGCTGAGCACCACCTCCACTGCCCTTCCCCTGACCCGGCAGATGACGAAGAATTCCCCCGCCACCGACACGTATCCGTCCGCCCCGGAATCACCCGGAAGGCGGCTGAGCTGACGGATTAGTTCGTCGAGGTCGTTGGCCAGGTCGAAGTCCATGGGCACCGCCGTCGCCTTGCCGTCTTCCCGGTACACGGCGACGACGAGGTCGATGTCGTCTTCTCCCGCGTCTTCGAGGTCGTCGTCGAAGAATTCCTCTTCCGAATCGTCGGCGGCTTCCAGACCGCGGTCATCCCTCAGGTCAAAAGGCTCGGCGTCTTCATCAAAGGCGTCCACGGCTGATCTCCTCCCGGTCCTACGGAAACCCCATCCTTCCAGATATTCAGTCTCTTCGAGGCTCCGGGGCGATATCCGTTCCCCCAACCCCTCCGGGTGTGTCACAGTGGGCTCGTGGAATTTCGCGTCATCTCTCATCCGCTCGTCGATCACAAACTGACGGTCCTGCGCGACCGCAACACCGAACAGCCCACCTTCCGCAGCCTCGTCGAGGAACTGGTGACGCTGCTGGCCTACGAAGCCACCCGCGGGGTGCGCGTCCACGACATCGCCATCGAAACCCCCGTCGCCCCCACCATCGGCACGAAACTGGACTCCCCCGCCCCCCTGGTGGTTCCGATCCTGCGCGCGGGCCTGGGGATGCTCGATGGAATGCTGCGTCTGATGCCGACCGCCGAGGTCGGGTTCCTCGGAATGATCCGCGACGAGAAAACCCTGGAGCCCACCACCTACGCCGAACGCCTACCGCAGGACCTTTCCGGTCGCCAGTGCTACGTGCTCGATCCGATGCTCGCCACCGGCGGGTCGCTGGGGGAAGCCGTGAAATTCCTTGTCGGTCGCGGTGCCGACGACATCACCTGCATCTGTCTGCTGGCGGCCCCCGAGGGAATCGAGAGGATCCAGGCCCTGCTGGCGGACCTCGACGTCCCCTGCACCCTGGTGGTCTCTGCCGTTGACGAGCGCCTCAACGACCAGGGCTTCATCGTCCCCGGTCTGGGCGACGCCGGCGATCGGCTGTACGGGCTGGCCGACTGAAGGACCACGCAGGGTTGCCCCGAGTTGCCAGCCCGCAGCAACGGTTCAGCTTTCCTTGCCCGTCAGCTTGGCCGAACACTCCTGAGCGGTCTCACCTATGGCCTTGCTGTCCCCATCAGCGACACTGGAGCTGGTATCCGTCGTGCCATCCTGAGTGCCTGAGGCATCGCTGGACGTCTTGCCGTCCTGAGTGCCTGAGGTATCGGTGGACGTCTTGCCGTCCGCGAGTTTCTGGAGGGTGTCGGCACTCACCTTGTCGTAACTGCCATCAACCAAGCAGCCGACGTAGTCGTTGAGTGCGTTGTCGTCATACGAACTCTCGCCCTGCTCCTTCATCATCTTGATGATTCCCGCCTTGACGGCGTCCTTGCTCGGCTTTCCGCTGCACCCAGCCGCGCCACAAGCTATGGCGATCGAGGCCAGGACTGCCACTGACCCCTTGAGCACCCTTAAATTCATGATTGTATTTTTCCCTTCCTCGGCGCGGCTCATGCGCCGACACCGAGCAGGGTAGTTGCAACCGGGACCGTGGTAACGGGTTCTCAGGAAATCAGTAGTAGTACGGAAAATCCGACCAGTTGGGGGTACGGTGCTCCAGGAAGGAGTCGCGGCCCTCCACCGCCTCGTCGGTCATGTAGGCCAGGCGAGTGGCCTCGCCGAGCAGCACCTGCTGGCCGACGAGCCCGTCGTCGACCAGGTTGAAGGAATACTTGAGCATCCGCTGCGCGGTCGGGGACTTCCCACAGATCTTCGCCGCCCACTCGAGTCCGGTCTCTTCCAGCTCCTCGTGCGACACCACCTTGTTCACCATGCCCATCTCGTGGGCCTCCTGGGCATCGTGAACGTCGCCGAGGAAGAAGATCTGGCGCGCGAACTTCTGCCCCACCTGGCGGGCCAGGTAGGCGGAACCGAAGCCGCCGTCGAAGGAACCGACGTCGGCGTCGGTCTGTTTGAACCGGGCGTGCTCGCGGGAGGCGATGGTCAGGTCGGCGACGACGTGCAGGGAGTGCCCGCCACCCGCGGCCCAGCCGTTGACGAGCGCGATCACGACCTTGGGCATGAACCGGATGAGCCGCTGCGCCTCCAGGATGTGCAGCCGGGCGAGTTTCGCCTTGTCGACGGTGTGTGCGGTTTCGCCGTCGGCGTACTGATATCCGGCGCGCCCCCGGATGCGCTGATCGCCGCCGGAGCAGAACGCCCAACCGCCGTCCTTCGAGCTCGGCCCGTTGCCGGTGAGCAGCACACAGCCGATGTCGGCGCTGGTGCGGGCATGCTCCAGGGCCGCAATCAGTTCGTCGACGGTGTGGGGACGGAAGGCGTTGCGCACCTCGGGCCGGTTGAAAGCGATCCTGACTGCCGCGACGTCGCGGGCACGGTGGTAGGTGATGTCGGTGAACTCGAAGCCGGGGATCTCGTCCCATCTCTCGGGCCGGAACGGGTTGGTCATGCCCACACCCTAGAGGTTCCGCGCCTTCTCAGAGGTAGGGGCGTTCCAGGGCGCGGCGGGCGCGGTCGGGGAAATTCGTGATGACAGCGTCGACCCCCAGCGCCGCGAGGGAGCGGATGTCCTCGTTCTTGTCGACGGTCCACACGTTCACCCCCACCCCGGCCTCGTGACACAGCCACATGTAGTTGGGTTGCTGAAGTGCGTAGAAGTGCGGGTGGAGGAACCTGGCCCCGAAGACGTTGGCGTAACACCACGGGTCGTAGAGGCCGTCGGAGTACAGCAGGCCGAGGCATTCCGGGGGCACCGCCCCGCGCAGGTTCGCCAGGGCGAAGTGGTTGAACGACGAGAACAGCACCCGGTGGAGCATCCCGGCTTCCTGCACGATCGTCAGGGCGTCGTTTTCCATGCCGGGATACAGCTCGATGCTGTTTTTCAGTTCGAGGTTGATGTGCAGCCGGGTGGGTTCGAGCAGTTCGAGGACCTCCCGGAGGGTGGGGATCTGCACCTTCCGGTGTCCGACGAAACCGTTGCTGTAGTTGCACAACCGCAGCTGCTCCAGGGTCAGGTCGGCCACCCTGCCGAATCCGTTCGAGGTGCGGTTGATGGTTTCGTCGTGGATGACCACGAGATGTCCGTCGATGGTCCGTTGCACGTCGAGTTCGACGCCGTCCGCACCCATCTCGATCGCCTGCTGGATGGCGGGAATGGTGTTCTCGGGGGCGTATGCCGATGCTCCGCGGTGAGCCCAGATCGCTGTCATGATTCTCCTCCCCGGCCATGATATGCCTTCTGGCAAGGGTTTTCGGGGAGTTCTCCGACATCTAGCGGGCCGGCCCGCACACAGCGGACCGGCCCGGTCGTGTTGAATTCCACGGATCACAGCGGCGGCGGGTTGTCGCGGAACTGTTGCTCGGTCAGACCGCCACCCGGGTCGCCGTCGACTCCCCCGGTCTCGGCGTTGGTGGCGTAGACGGTGGCGAACTGGTAGGTGCCCCAGTTGCGCGTGATCATCTTGGCCCGGCTGACACCGACTCCCGGGAAGTACGGTTTTCCTTCCGTCAGCTCCAGCCGCGGGTCATCAACCAGCACTCCGAGGTGTGGGTAGTAATCCACCCCCATCTGGAGCTGGACGCGTGCCTTGTCGAGGTTGTCGGGTTTCGCCGAGTCCGCCACCACGAGGCGGGCCGCCATCTTGGCGTGCATCGCCAGGATGTCACCGGTGTCATATGTGAAACTTCCGGTCCAGCCGTGGAAGGTTTCACCGACCTTGACGTTGACAGAGGTGTACAGCCCGTCCTCGCTGGGGATCGCTTTTGCGTCGTCCTTGGCCTTCCCGCCGAGGTCGGTGCCTTCCCAGTAGCTGCCCTCCACCGGCTTGACGACGACGGTGTGCCACGTGTTGTCGGAGCGGTGGAGGATGTTAAGGATGTACTTGCTCATCTGGACCCGGACATTGCTCACCGACGCATCGTGATGGGTCACGGCAATCATCCAGGGGGTGATCGCCTCCCACAGCTTATCCGTATAGAAGTCCTTGCGCACAAGCTTTTCGTACCACCAGCTTGGCGTGTTGGTGCCTCTGGCGTTGTTGCCCATAATCAGCTGCCCGGGGCCGGTCTCGGCACGGTGGGAACCCCACGCGTAATCGTTCTTCCTGGACATGTCCTCGAACAGGTGCTTCAGCTGCTCCTCCCGGGTCGCAGGGTTGGCCGGGATCTGATGGACCGGGACATCGTTCAACGGCACCGTCCTGCCCTCGGCGCGGGCGATTCCGGCGCCTGAAGCCAGGACTGCTCCGGCCGCCAGCGAGAGCACTGAACGACGTTTCATGTTGTCTCCTCTCAGTTGCTTCCAGGGCTCGAGGAGCCCCTTCCCGGCAATTATCCAAGAGGAGTGTGAAAATTATTTCAACCTTGTTCCAGGGGATCTGAGAACATTTCAGGGACACCTGGGGGACACCACTGACAGGCACCGTGCGACGCTTGTCACACCGGGCCGCGAGGGCAAGCACCCGGATCGCGTCCAGGCGGGTCCATCACTCCTTCAGGGCGAAGGCGGTGCTCGGCACCCCGTAGCGGGCGTAGGTTGATTCGCAGCCGTGACAGGGACCGACGAGCTGGTCCTCCGGGGAGTGAATCACCACTTCCATGCCGAGTTCGGGGAGTGCGTCGACGCCGTTCTCCTGCGCGGCCTCGGCCAGCACCTTGAAGGCCGCATCCAGCGAGTAGTCCCATTGCGCGTAGGGCCCGCCACCGCGGATCGCGTTGTCCAGCCACGCCTCGTACCAGGCGACGAATCCCGTCGACACCCGCCGGAACTCCCCGTCGCAGAACCGGGAATCGAGTGCCACCGACCCGTCGGTCAGATCGAGCGCCCACTGGGATCCGCAGCCAGCCTGCGCCAGGTGCAGCCAGCCCTCGGTGATCGGGCGCAGGTCGAGGCCGTAGCCGGGGCCGGCCCCGGATGCGGCGACCTCGTCGACGAACCACCGGGCGTCCGAGGGAAGCGGGATGGCGGAGGTGAATCCGGGGGCACCGAGCCGCATTCCGTGGTTGCGACCACCGATCCAGCCGGCCTCGTCCCGGGAATCCTCGGAGGCGTTTCGCAGCAGATCGAGGGTGCGCTGCAGGTCGTCGCGGGTGATGCGGGGAGCGGGCTCGAGTGGCGTCAGGAGCGCCCATTCACGCAGCATGAGGATGCCCTCGAGTTCCGTCGGCCCGTCGGCCAGGACCGCTCGTCCTGGGGCCCAGTCGCCGGAGCCGAGCTTGACCTCAGCGATCAGGTCCGGGCCGACGCCGAGGAAACAGCCGAGCGGAATGATGTCGTTGCCGCGGGTGGCGGGGATGGTGCCGCTGGCGAGCACCTTCGTCGTGAGCGCCCGGGAACCGCCCATCCACTGGCGGTAGGTTTTCGCCGCCTCGAGCGGCACGTTGACGCTGCGGTCGATGCTGCCCATGGTGACGAGATACCTCCGACCCTGGAGGGTGGCCTCGAACTGCTCCACGTCGGGATCCTCGGTGCCGATGAGATCAGCCCGTCCGATCGCGGTGAGCAGCACCGGCCCGAACGCACAGGCCCAGTTGCATCCAGCCGTGACCAGCGCCTGGTACATGTCATCGCCATAACCACTGGCCGTGACGACGGCCCCCGGGGTTCCGAGCGCGCCGCCGTGGATGTCGAGGGTGATGAAAGCACCGTGGGGCGCTTCCTCCTGCAACGAGTTGATGTGGCATTCGATCACGGGCAGCCCATCCCCCAGCCGCACGATCTGGACGCCGTCCTCCTCGGCCACGTGGGCACCGGTGAAGTGGTTTGCGATTACGCCGGCCAGTAGTTTCTCCGGGGTGGGGTTCGGGTCGCTGGGATGACTCATGGTCCCCATGACAACACATATCTGGGGCAACGGAAAAGGCCTCGCGACCGGGAGATTCCGGAGACGAGGCCTGATGCGTAGCGCGCTCGGAGGGACTCGAACCCCCAACCTTCTGATCCGTAGTCAGATGCTCTATCCATTAAGCTACGAGCGCGGGCGAGGAGTAACTATACGACCCATCCCCCGGCTTGGCAAAACAGCGTGAGCGCCGCCCGGAGCGGTGAGATACACCGTTACAACCTCAAGGCCCCGGAAGAAACCGGGGCCTTGAGACGCTGGCGGAGGTGGCGGGATTTGAACCCGCGATGGGGTTGAGCCCCAAACCCGCTTAGCAGGCGGGCGCCATAGACCAGACTAGGCGACACCTCCAGCGCGCTACAGACTAGCCGAGGCATGACGAGACCGGCAACCGGTGCGTCACAGCCTCTTCGCGGACATCGCGAGCGTCATCCTGTCACCCGACCCCCCAAGTACACTGAACCGCGACGCGAGAGAAGGAGACGTCTTGCCCGACAACAACTACCCGCGCCTCTACCGCGGTGGCGACCCGGCACGTCGACGCGACGACGCCACCGGGTGGCCACAAGAAGAGTCCGAACTCGAGCAGACGTCCATCCGTCCCCACAAGGTCTCGGATCAGGAACCGAAGGGCGCGGCGACACCCACGCCCCGCGGCGACAAGGATTCCTCGAAAAAGCGGCGGGAGTCATCGACCAGCAGGTCGAGTCGGTCACGTGATGACGCGAAGAAGAAGACCGGGACGCGCCGCGAATCCCGGGGCGCTTCGGCTCCGAAGCATGCTGCAGGCGCCGGGAGCAGACTGGACAGGTCCTTCAGACGCTGCACCACCTTGACCATCGCCAGCACCCTCCTACCAGGCCTCGGACTCGCAGGAGCCAGACAACGCTGGGCAAAAATCCTGGGAGTACTCCTCCCGGTCGGCTTCCTAGGAGGCCTAATCTGGCTGGCCGTACGCGCCGTCATGAACCCCGAAAGAGCAATCGGCTGGGTTCTGAGGCCCGGGCTCCTGCGCGGCGCCCTGGTGGTCCTGATCATCACCGCCGTGGGGTGGGCCTGCCTGATCGCCTTGACCCACCTCATCACCCGCCCCAAAGGCCTCACCACCACAAAACGAGCCATCGGAGCAGGCCTGGTCATCGCCCTCACCTTCGTCGTCTCCGCACCCCTAGCAGTCGGCGCCCGCTACACCCTGTCCCAACTACAACTCCTGGGATCAATCACCGGAGACGATGTCACAGCAGGCAGCCGCCCCAACATCGACACAAACGCCGAAAACCCCTGGAAAGACACCCCACGACTCAACATCCTGCTCCTCGGCGCCGACAGCACAGGCACCCGCATCAAAGATGCAGGCAACAGCGTTTACACCCCTCGCACCGACACCATCATGGTCGCCTCCATCGACACCACCACCGGCGACACCACCTTGATCCAGATCCCCCGAAACCTGAAGTACACACCCTTCCCAGAAGGCAGCAAACTGGCACAACTGTTCCCACGCGGCTTCCGCGGCACCGGCGACGAAGCCGAATGGTACGTCAACGCACTCTGGGAGAAAACCGTCGCCGGCGACCACCCCGACATGATAGAAGCCCTCGGAACCCCCACCCCCACCTACCCCGGAGCAGAAGCCCTGAAACAAGGAATCGAGGGCATCACCGGACTACACATGCACTACTTCGCCCTGGTCAACATCGACGGCCTGGAACGGCTGATCAACGCCATGGGCGGCGTGCGCTTGAACGTCAACCGGAAGCTCCCCATCGGCGGTGATCACCAGACCGGAAAGCGGCCACACGGATGGGTCCAGCCCGGCGAGAACCAGCTCCTCGACGGCTACAACGCCATGTGGTACGCGCGAAGCCGTTTCGATTCCGATGACTACGACCGCATGGCTCGTCAGTCCTGCCTGGTGAACGCGGTCATCAAACAAGCAGACCCCCTGACGATGCTCACCCGCTACGAGGGCATCGCACAGGCCTCCTCAGACATGGTCATGACCGACATCCCCCAGGAGGTGTTGGCCCTCGTCGCCCAGTTGGCCGTCAAGGTCAAGGACGCCTCAGTCTCCCGACTGGCCTTCGTAGATGGCCAGAACGGGTTCGTGTCAGCCAACCCAGACTTCACCCTGACCCGCACACGAGTACACGACGCCATCACCCCACCAACCCACACCAACGAACCAACAACAACCACCCCACCAGAACAACCCTCAGCACCACCCACAGCCGCCGCATCCACAGCAGAACAAGTCACCAACGCCTGCGCCTACAACCCCCAGGAATGAACTGAACAGGAAGCGACCCGGCGGAAAGCGGCGAGAGTGGGATTCGAACCCACGGAGAGTTGCCCCTCGGCCGCTTTCAAGGCGGCTGCACTAGTCCACTATGCGATCTCGCCATACGGGATCATCCGCGGAACCCATCCTAAGGCACAGTGGGTCGAACGTGGCACGGAGCCCCACCTCACTCCGTTGTGCCCGCCGACAGCCCCGCGTCGCGGATCGTCGCGGCTGCGCCACCCGCGGGGCAAGCAGAACCGCGCTCGTCATCCTTTTGGTCGACACGGCGCGTACACTGAGTCGCGAGGCGAGAGGAGAGGGCGTTGTCCGATACGAGGTACCCGCGACTCTTTCGCGGCGGCGACCCGGAACGTACACACGACGACATCTCTGACCGTTCACGTGGCGAGTCCGATCTCGAGCAGACATCCATCCACCCACACCAGACGTCGAAGCGCACGTCACAGGAGGTCACCGGGAATTCTGCACAACGCGGCACGTCCTCCTCACAACGCAGATTCGACAACTCGCAGGAAAGCGGCACACGGACTGCTTCACACAGCTCCCGGGGCGCTTCGGCTCCGAAGCATGCTGCAGGCGCCGGGAGCAGACTGGACAGGTCCTTCAGACGCTGCACCACCTTGACCATCGCCAGCACCCTCCTACCAGGCCTCGGACTCGCAGGAGCCAGACAACGCTGGGCAAAAATCCTGGGAGTACTCCTCCCGGTCGGCTTCCTAGGAGGCCTAATCTGGCTGGCCGTACGCGCCGTCATGAACCCCGAAAGAGCAATCGGCTGGGTTCTGAGGCCCGGGCTCCTGCGCGGCGCCCTGGTGGTCCTGATCATCACCGCCGTGGGGTGGGCCTGCCTGATCGCCTTGACCCACCTCATCACCCGCCCCAAAGGCCTCACCACCACAAAACGAGCCATCGGAGCAGGCCTGGTCATCGCCCTCACCTTCGTCGTCTCCGCACCCCTAGCAGTCGGCGCCCGCTACACCCTGTCCCAACTACAACTCCTGGGATCAATCACCGGAGACGATGTCACAGCAGGCAGCCGCCCCAACATCGACACAAACGCCGAAAACCCCTGGAAAGACACCCCACGACTCAACATCCTGCTCCTCGGCGCCGACAGCACAGGCACCCGCATCAAAGATGCAGGCAACAGCGTTTACACCCCTCGCACCGACACCATCATGGTCGCCTCCATCGACACCACCACCGGCGACACCACCTTGATCCAGATCCCCCGAAACCTGAAGTACACACCCTTCCCAGAAGGCAGCAAACTGGCACAACTGTTCCCACGCGGCTTCCGCGGCACCGGCGACGAAGCCGAATGGTACGTCAACGCACTCTGGGAGAAAACCGTCGCCGGCGACCACCCCGACATGATAGAAGCCCTCGGAACCCCCACCCCCACCTACCCCGGAGCAGAAGCCCTGAAACAAGGAATCGAGGGCATCACCGGACTACACATGCACTACTTCGCCCTGGTCAACATCGACGGCCTGGAACGGCTGATCAACGCCATGGGCGGCGTGCGCTTGAACGTCAACCGGAAGCTCCCCATCGGCGGTGATCACCAGACCGGAAAGCGGCCACACGGATGGGTCCAGCCCGGCGAGAACCAGCTCCTCGACGGCTACAACGCCATGTGGTACGCGCGAAGCCGTTTCGATTCCGATGACTACGACCGCATGGCTCGTCAGTCCTGCCTGGTGAACGCGGTCATCAAACAAGCAGACCCCCTGACGATGCTCACCCGCTACGAGGGCATCGCACAGGCCTCCTCAGACATGGTCATGACCGACATCCCCCAGGAGGTGTTGGCCCTCGTCGCCCAGTTGGCCGTCAAGGTCAAGGACGCCTCAGTCTCCCGACTGGCCTTCGTAGATGGCCAGAACGGGTTCGTGTCAGCCAACCCAGACTTCACCCTGACCCGCACACGAGTACACGACGCCATCACCCCACCAACCCACACCAACGAACCAACAACAACCACCCCACCAGAACAACCCTCAGCACCACCCACAGCCGCCGCATCCACAGCAGAACAAGTCACCAACGCCTGCGCCTACAACCCCCAGGAATGAACTGAACAGGAAGCGACCCCACAGAGTCCACGCCGACAGCTCCGACAGCCGAGAAGCAGATCCGCCCACGATCAGCTGGTCCTGGTGCGACCGGCTCGCTGACGCTCGCGGGTCGCCTCAACCGACGTCACCCGGGAGAATGGAACAGTGCCACCCAAGTCTCCGCTTCCGCCGCGCCACGGATTGCAGGCCGCATGGGTCCGCACCCCCGACCGCGGGGCGCCCGCACCGTGGGCGACGATGCGGGAATTTCTGCTCGACAAGCTGGGACCCGGTCGCGACTGCGTCGACCCGATGCTGGCTCGCGGCGACTTCGTTGACGAGCACGGTGCGCCGTGGCGGGGCGACGAACCATACCGGCCCAACACCTTCGTCTGGTTCCACCGGGAGTTGCGACCGGAAGCCGAGGTGCCGGGCGCGTTGGAGGTGCTGCACCGCGACGACCGGATCGTCGTGTTCGACAAACCGCACTTCCTGTCGACCATTCCACGCGGCAGGCACGTGCTGCAAAGCGCCGTTGTGAAAGGCAGGGCGACCACGGGGCTGCCGGAATTGTCGGCGGCGCACCGGTTGGATCGCGGCACCGCCGGGGTGCTGCTGATGACCACGGGGAAGCGGTGGCGTTCGGCGTATCAGGACGTGTTCGCGCGCCGCGAGGCGAGCAAGGTCTACGAGGCCATCGCCCCCTTCGACCCGGACGTCGGGTTCCCGCGGGTGGTGAGGTCACACCTGGTCAAACGCGTGGGGGTGCTGCAGGCCGAGACCCTGGATCTGCCGCCGAACTCGGAGACGTGGATCGACGTAATCGAGGTGCGCGGCGCGTGGGCCCGCTACGAGGTCCGTCCCCGAACCGGCCGGACCCATCAGATCCGCTCCCACTTCAATCAGCTCGGACTGCCGCTGCTCGGCGACCCGCTCTATCCGGTGATCTCGGATGTGGACATCGACGACTTCACCACCCCGCTGCGGCTGCTGGCCCGGGACTTGTCCTTCACCGACCCCATCGACGGAAGCGAACGGCGTTTCACATCGCATCGACGACTCACCTGGCCGGACGAGGTCGCATGACCCCTCCCCACCCCTCCCCCAGTTTGCTGGCCTTATCACCTATTTGCTGGCCTTGTTGATGTTTGCTGGCGTCACAGCGCAGGCAAACGTGAACAAGCCCAGCAAACCGACATCAGGGCCAGCAAACCAGTGTTAAGGCCAGCGAAACTTCTCTGCTCACAGCCCGTCGAGTCGGCGTGCGAGAGGATAGGGGACGTGTACACGGAAGGTTCCCTGGGGCGCGGGCGCACGGTGTGGCGGTCGCGGGGCGCGGTGGCCACGATCATTCCCGCCGACGGGTGCATTGACGTCATCCTGCGCGGCGACGACGTCCACCTGGCCGGCCCCTCCACCGTGTGCATTCCCACCAGCCCCGATGTCGGCGAGACTATCGGGATCCGGTTCACCCCCGGGCTGGCGGCCGGGGTGCTGCGGTTCAACCCCGCCGAGGTTCGCGACCTGGCCGACCCGCTACGGGATGTCGTCGGAGCGGCCCGCACTGCGGAGGTCGCGCGGGTTCTGCGTGCTCTTCGCTCCTTCGGAGCCGCTCCCGGGAGCGACCTTCTGGCCTCCCCTGTCGACGGCTGGGCCGGGGTGGCGCGTCGCGCCGCCGCTACCGGGGCCGGTGCCGCGCAGGTGGCCGGGGAGATCGGCTGGTCCGCCCGGCACCTGCGACGCCGAATGCTCGCGACCTTCGGGTACGGCTACGGCGCCCTGGTGCGGGTCGCACGGATGCGACGGGCTCTGTCGCTGATGAAGCCAGGACGCAGATTCCTCGCAGGCCCGGCCACCACGCACTGGTTGAGCCGGGCCGCGACGAAGGAGCAGCCCGAGCCACAACTAGCCCTGGCCGATGTGGCGCACGTCGCCGGATACGCGGACCAGGCGCACATGACCCGCGATTTCCGGCTCCTGGTGGGCCGGACCCCGGCTCAGGTGGCGGGCAGCCAGGCGTAGAGGTCGATCGAGTTGCCGTCGGGGTCGTGGAGCGTGGCGTAACGCTGCCCCCAGTGAGCGTCCCACGGTTCGACGTGTCCGTGATGCCCAGCCGCCACGAGATCGTGATAGACGCGGTCCACCTGCCCCGGGCTGCCCATGTCGAAGGCCAGGGCGATGCGATGCCCACCCGTTGGGATGGTGTAGCCGGCGTCGAACCCGCGGATGACATCGACGGTGTCCCATGCGATGACGGTGCCGCCGTCGAGTGTCGCCTCGACGTGCGGGGCGTCGTCGGAGCCGGTCGGGATGGTGACGCCGAGGGCGCGGTAGAAGGCCAGCGACGCGGCCATGTCGGAGGTGACGATCCCGATGAAACCAAGTGTGAGAGCCATGTGACCACGCTATTGACCGCCCGAAGTCATCGTCTTGAACAAAACGGACACGACACCTCCCCACCCCTTGAGCGGCCACACCAGGCCCCACCGCCCCGTCCCCTCCCACCGGTTTTGCTGGCCTTACAACCCATTTGCTGGCCTTGATCCGGTTTTGCTGGGCTTGTTCACGTTTGCCTGCGCTGTGACGCCAGCAAACATCAGCAAGGCCAGCAAACCGGCGTTAAGGCCAGCAAACCGGATTCGACGGGTGGCCGAAGGTTGGCCGGGGTCCCGGACTGCTGGACGGGGTCCCGGAGGTTGGACTAGGTCCCGGGCGGTTTCCTCACGACAGGTGCGCGGATCCCCACATAGACTTCCTCCCATGCGAGCTGTCATCGTCGAGGAGCCCGGGGACGTCGAGGCCCTGACCATCAAAGAAACCCCCACCCCCACCCCCCAGCCGGGCGAGGTGCTGGTGCGCACCGTCGCCGCGGGCGTGAATCGCGCCGACCTGCTGCAACGCCGCGGCTACTACCCGCCCCCGAAGGGCATCACCGACATCATCGGTCTGGAGGCCTCCGGTGTCGTCGAGGCGATCGGCGCCGGTGTGACCCGCTGGAGGATCGGCGACGAGGTGGTGGCGCTGCTCGCGGGCGGCGGCTACGCGGAGTACTTCGTCGTCCCCGAGGGACAGCTGGTTCCCCCACCCCCCGGAGTGGATCTCGTGACCGCCGCGGGCCTACTGGAAGTGGCCGCCACCGTCGTCTCAAACATGGACGTCGCCGGTTTGAAGACCGGCAAGACGCTGCTGGTCCACGGCGGAGCTGGTGGGGTCGGCACCTTCGCCACCCAGTACGCGAAATCCCTCGGCGCGCGTGTCGTCGCCACCGCCGGCAGCGAGCCGAAGCTGCGGCACTGCCTGGCCCACGGCGCCGAGGTCGCGCTCGACTACCACGGCGACTGGGTCGACGGGGTGCGCGAGGCCACCGGAGGTCGTGGCGCGGACGTGATCTTGGACATCATGGGCGCCAAATACCTGGAGGCGAACGTCAAGGCACTCGCAAAACGCGGTCGCATGGTGGTGATCGGCCTCCAGGGCGGCACCAAGGGCACCCTCAACCTCGGTCTGTTGCTGCAGAAGATGGGAACCATCACAGCCACGTCGCTGCGGTTCCGTCCGGTCGCGGAGAAGGCCGCGATCTGCTCCCGGGTGCAGGAGACGGTGTGGCCGAGGATCGGCAACGGCGAGATCCGCCCCGCCCCCGAGACCCGCGTCCCGTTCGACGAGGTGCGCCGGGCGCACCAGATCCTCGAGTCCGGAAACAACGTCGGCAAACTGGTGCTGGTGTTCTGAGAAGACCCAAAGGAGGCTCTGCGGCGCGGCCGACGAATCGGTCGCGCCGCCTTCCTACGCTAAGCTGACGGCATCGCACTCCCGACAGAATGAGGTTACTGTGCGCGTTGTCAGCATAGTTGGCGCCCGCCCGCAGTTCGTGAAGCTAGCCCCCATCGCAAAGGCTTTCGAGGCCGAGGGGATAGACCACAGGATCATCCACACCGGCCAGCACTACGACGTGAACATGTCGGAGTCATTCTTCGTGGAGCTGGGGATCCCCGCCCCGGACCTGCACCTGGGCGTCGGCGGCGGCAGCCACGGTGTGATGACAGGGCGAATGTTGGAGGAACTCGACCCTGCGCTTTCCGGCCTTGAGCCTGACTGGGTCCTGGTCTACGGCGACACCAATTCCACGATCGCCGGGACCCTGTCCGCCGTCAAGCTTCATCTACGAGTGGCCCACCTGGAAGCAGGGTTGCGTTCCTTCAATCGACGCATGCCGGAAGAACACAACCGTGTCCTGACAGATCACGCCGCGGACCTGTGCCTGGCCCCCACCGCCGACGCGATGGCGCACCTGGCCGACGAGGGCCTGGCCACCCGATCCATACTCGTGGGTGACGTCATGACTGATGTCTGTCTGCAGGTCCGTGATTCCGTTGTGGCCGCTCAGCGCACCGTTCCAGGCATTCCCAGCGGTCAGCGTTACGTCTTGGCGACTATCCACCGCGCGGAAAACACGGACGACCCGCATCGTTTGCGCACGATCCTGACATCACTGAACTCCCTGGATGTTCCCGTGTATCTTCCCGCCCACCCGAGGCTGAAAGCGCGACTGGATTCCGGCGACCTCGGAATCACCCTGGAGAACTTGCATCTCATCGAACCCCTGGCTTACCCGGATATGGTCGCGGCAGTGATGAACGCCGCAGGAGTCATCACCGATTCGGGGGGCTTGCAGAAAGAAGCCTTCCTGCTGGGCACGGTGTGCACCACAGTTCGCACCGAAACCGAATGGGTGGAGACCATCCGTAATGGATGGAACGTTCTTGATCCGAACCTGGAGCGACTGGCCGAGACCGCCACCCGAAACAACCCACCCGCTGACCCCACCGCACCTTATGGTGATGGAACAGCCGCGTTCACGGTGGCACGAACGTTGCTGGACAACGCACCCGCAAAGATGTGAGAAGCAGCATCTGTTCGACGCCCTGCGAAGCGATTCCCCCGAGGTTCAGATCCTTACCCTCAGGGCCCGGGAAACGCACCGCACGAATTCGTTGGGCGGACACCGTCAGATACCCTGCCACACCTTGATTTGGAGCCGATCACGATGAAGCGCATGATCTACCATCACCCGCTACCGCTCACGGAGGATGCAACATCAGCGTCGGGCATCCGACCCGTGCAGATGAAGCGAGCCTTCGAGAAACTGGGCTACGAGGTCTGGGATGTAACGGGATTCACCAAGGAACGCGCCCAACGTGCCGCCGATGTCCGTCATGCCCTACGGCAGGGAACCCGGTTCGATTTCTGCTACTCGGAATCCTCCACCATGCCCATGTCCATGACGAACCCGAACCACCTCCCCACCCGACCGCTCCTGGACCCCCTCCTCTTCCGAAAGCTGCGACGTCATCACATTCCGGTCGGCCACTTCCTCCGAGATGTCTACTGGCGATTTCCCGAGTACAAAAAATCCGTAAAATTCCCCAAACGCGAGGCCGCCCTGCTCGCCTACGGCTGGGACATTCAGGTGTTGCGACATCAGGTTGATCACGTTTTCCTGCCAAGCGTTGAAATGGCCGCGTATCTTGATTTGGGGCGAACTCCGTTCTCGGCGCTACCGCCGGGACACGGATACTCAGCCCCGGTGGACGGCCCGAAAACTGGGATATCCATTTTCTACGTGGGCGGCATCGGGATGCACTACCGCATGCACCAGCTCTTCGCGGGCGTCAAGAAGGCCAGCTCACAGGGCATCGACGTCCGACTTACTGTGTGCGTGCGACCTGAAGAATGGGACATCGCCCAGCACGAATACGCGCAATGGGCGTGCCCGGCAATCACGGTGGTCCACGCCCACGGGCCAGCTCTGCTGGACTACTTCCATGACGCCAACATCGCGTCTCTCATGATCGAACCGATGGAGTACCGCCAACTCGCGGTTCCCGTGAAACTGTTCGAGTACATCGGGGCAGGCAAGCCGATCCTCGCGACGAAGAAAACCCTCACCGGCAGGAAGGTCGAAGAGGAATCCCTCGGCTGGGTCATCGACAACACCTCCGACGCCCTAGTCGAGCTGCTCACACGACTCCAGAACGACCCTGGAGAGATAGAGCGAATGAGGCAGACAGTCCTGGCCCGCCGGGAAGGACACTCGTGGGAAAACCGGGCACGACAGGTGGCAGCCACCCTCCAGGGCTGAAACGCGGATGCACCCTAGGGGCGGCCACCGAACGGATGGTCGGTTCACTTCGCTGATCCCCACCAACGCCACCGGGCACGTTCGACTAGGCTGACGTCGTGACCAAGGTTCTCACTTCTCTTCCCGTCGGCGAACGCGTCGGCATCGCTTTCTCCGGTGGTCTCGACACCTCCGTCGCTGTCGCCTGGATGCGCGAGTCGGGTGCCATTCCGTGCACCTACACCGCCGACATCGGCCAGTACGACGAACCCGACATTGCCTCGGTACCGGGCCGCGCCGAGGTCTACGGGGCGGAGATCTCCCGGCTCGTGGATTGCAAGGAGGCGCTCGTCGCAGAGGGACTCTCGGCACTGGCCTGCGGAGCCTTCCACATCCGCTCAGGAGGTCGCGCGTACTTCAACACCACCCCCATCGGCCGGGCCGTCACCGGCACCCTGCTGGTGCGGGCCATGGCCGCCGACGACGTGTCGGTGTGGGGCGACGGCTCCACCTACAAGGGCAACGACATCGAACGCTTCTACCGCTACGGCCTGATGGCGAACCCGGAGCTGCGGATCTACAAGCCGTGGCTCGACGAGGCGTTCGTCTCGCTGCTAGGTGGCCGCGCCGAAATGAGCACCTGGCTGACCGAACGCGGCCTGCCCTACCGCGACTCCAAGGAGAAGGCCTACTCCACCGACGCCAACATCTGGGGCGCCACCCACGAGGCCAAGACCCTCGAGGACCTCAACGTCTCACTGGAGACGGTGGAACCGATCATGGGCGTCAAGTTCTGGGACCCGACAGTCGAGATCCCGACGGAGGACGTCTCGATCCGTTTCGAGCAGGGCCAGCCGGTGGCGATCAACGGTCATCGTTTCGACAGCCCCGTCGCCCTGGTGCTGGAAGCCAACGCCATCGGCGGGCGCCACGGCATGGGCATGAGCGACCAGATCGAGAACCGCATCATCGAAGCCAAATCGCGCGGCATCTACGAGGCCCCAGGCATGGCGCTGCTGTGGACCGCCTACGAGCGTCTCCTGGCCGCAATCCACAACGAGGACACCCTCGCGAACTACCGCTCCGAGGGACTGCGACTCGGTCGGCTGCTGTACGAGGGCCGCTGGCTGGACCCGCAGTCGCTGATGCTGCGCGAATCGATCCAGCGCTGGGTGGCCTCCGCCGTCACCGGCGAAGTGGACCTGAGGCTGCGTCGCGGCGACGACTACACCATCCTCGACACCCGCGGCCCGAACCTGTCCTACCAGCCGGAGAAACTCTCCATGGAGCGCGTCGAGGACGCGGCCTTCGGACCCACCGACCGCATCGGACAGCTCACGATGCGCAACCTGGACATCGCGGACTCCCGCGAACGCCTCGAACTGTACGCCTCCCAGGGCACACTGCTCGCGGGGCACGTCAACCTCATCGGCACCCTGGAACAGGGCGGTGCGGCAAAGATCGCCGCCCTCGGATCGGGCAGGACCACCGAACAGGTCGAGGACGCGGCCCTGCGCTCGGCCATGGACTTCGGAACGGACTGAGAGACACCTTCTCCCGGCCCGGTTCACCCGGCTTTCACCCCGTGACGCCGGGTGAACCGGGCCGCGACGGAGAAACAATCCGAGTCGACACCATCGGCAACCGATCGGCTCACCCGACTCCAAGGAAGGGCGCCAGCCGCTCGGCTGAAACCCGACCATCGTGCCACTTCTTCGCGAACACCCGGTTCTGAGCAGCCACACCGCGCAACTCGTCGCGACGGTCACGAATGGACGCCACCACCTCGTACAGGTCGTCGGGGGTTGCCTCCAGCAGATGCGGCGACTCCGGCAACCGCTCACGCACCGCCTCGTTCATGCGCCCGACACACACCCGACCCGCAGCCATTGCCTCCACCGCAGCGACCCCGTAGGAACCGAACATCACCTGATCCACCACCACATCACAGGACCTCACCAGCTCCCGAAGCTGCGTGTGCGGCATCCCCGATGGCGCGACGTACTCGATCGCGCCCTCGTCGTGGAGGCGACGCAACACCGGATCGATGAACTGGGTGCCCTTGATCGGTGGTTTCCGCTGCGAGGGAACATGCACCACGAGAGGTTTCTCACGTTCCAGCAGCGGCGCATCTGAGGCCCACGCCTCGACGTCGACCACCACCGGCAACCACGTGCTGAAGGGCAGGTCAAAACCCATGTCCGGGGTGGAATGGAACACCGGCCAGCCACAGGAGGCCGCAAAACCCCGGTTGATCTCGGTGCGACGGATCAGCGAAGACCGCCACTTCTCGTCGCCGACCGTGAAATACGACCACTCGTCACGGGCCATATGGGCCAAGGGATCGCGCACATCGGAGCCGTGCGCGATCAACGCCATCGAATATCCCATCTCCGCCAGCCTTCGGGCATCCGCCTGGAAGTGGGAGGCGCGATCCCATCGCGCAAAGGACATGAAACCATCGAGCGCCACGTGGGTGACGCCGTCGAACAGACGCCTCGCACGCCACCTCCAGGCGACGGGAGCCCGGAACCCGAGCCGACCGAGCAACTTGTCCACCTCGAAGTGGAACCCACCTCCACGCAACGGCACCCCGGAAAACGACCATGCCCCCACCGGAAGATTCGATGCAGCGGCCCGCGCCCATGCGGTCGCCTGCCCGGCGTAGTTCGATGGCCCGATGGCCAGCACAGGACTCATGCGGCACAGATTATCCCGTGAGTACAATCACCTGCAGCAGCGCGCTGGGTTCAGTGTTTGGGAAGGAATCGCTCGTGAAGATCGCTGTTGTTGCTCTTGGGAAGATCGGGCTGCCCCTGGCAGTCCAGTTCGCAGACATGGGCCATGAAGTCGTCGGCGTCGACGTTCAGCAGAACGTTGTGGACAAGGTCAACGCCGGAACCGAGCCCTTCCCGGGCGAGGCCCATCTGCAGGAGAAGTTGTCGAGGCTGGTGCCGGCGGGGAGGTTGCGTGCGACGTGTGACTATTCGGAGGCGATTCCGGGTGTTGATGCGATCGTGATTGTTGTGCCGTTGTTCGTCAACGACGCGACCTGGCAGCCCGACTTCGGCTGGATGGAGGCCGCCACCCGGTCCTTCGCGGAGCACCTCACTCCGGGCACGTTGGTGTCGTATGAGACGACGTTGCCGGTGGGTACTACCCGGGGTAGGTGGAAGCCGTTGATTGAGGAGGTCTCCGGTTTGGTGGAGGGCCGGGACTTTCATGTGGTGTTTTCTCCGGAGCGGGTGTTGACGGGGCGGGTGTTTGAGGATTTGCGGAAGTATCCGAAGTTGGTGGGTGGGCTCTCTCCCGAGGGCACCGCGAAGGGTGTTGACTTCTATGAGCGGGTGTTGAGTTTTGATGAGCGTCCTGATTTGCGGCGGGGTAATGGGGTGTGGGATATGGGGTCGGCTGAGGCTGCGGAGATGGCGAAGTTGGCTGAGACGACGTATCGGGATGTCAATATTGGGTTGGCGAATCAGTTTGGGAAGTTTGCTGCTGCTCATGGGATTGATGTGTATAAGGTGATTGAGGCGTCGAATTCGCAGCCGTATAGTCATATTCATCGGCCTGGTATTGCGGTGGGTGGGCATTGTATTCCGGTGTATCCGCGGTTGTATCTGTATACGGATCCGGATGCGTCGGTTGTGCGTGCTGCTCGTGAGGCGAATATGACGATGCCTGGGTATGTGGTTGGTGTGGTTGAGGGTGTGGTGGGTGATCTGTCGGGTCGTCGTGTGGTGGTGTTGGGTGCGTCGTATCGGGGCAGGGTGAAGGAGACTGCGTTTTCGGGTGTGTTCCCGACTGTGGAGATCCTTGCGTCGAGGGGTGCTGTGGTGGTGGTGCATGATCCGATGTATAGCGATGAGGAGCTTGAGGGGTTCGGGTTTACTCCCTACCGGTTGGGTGAGTCGGTGGATGCCGCGATTCTTCAGGCCGATCATCCTGAGTATCTCGATCTCACTGCTGCGGACCTGCCTGGGGTTTCGGTGATCATTGACGGACGCGGCGTCCTGGACCCGGCCCGCTGGGAAGGCGTCACCTATCGCTCGATCGGTGACGGCACCGCCCAATGAGCAGAGTCCGACACCTCTCCTCCGTCCACGACGTCCACGACACCCGCGTCACCTACAAGGAATGCGCCTCGCTGGCAGCTGCGGGTCACGACGTCGCCCTCATCAACTGCCACGACGGCGACATCGAAGTGGCGGGGGTGCGGGTGATCGGGCTGGGCGCGCCACGTGGTCGCATCGACCGGATCCTCCGCAAGACGTGGGCCATCTTCTTCCGGGCGCTGCGGGAACGAGCCGACATCTACCACTTCCACGACCCCGAACTGATGGGGGTCGGACTGGCGCTACGGCTGTGCGGGAAGAAAGTCATCTATGACGTCCACGAGGACGTTCCCCTGCAGATCATGAACAAAACCTGGATCCCGGGCTGGTTGAAGAAACCGCTCTCAGCGATCACCCGGGTGCTGGAGGGCATCTCGGGCAGGGCACTGAACGCGATCGTCGCCGCCACCCCGTCGATAGCCGAGAAATTTCCCGCCCACACAACGATCGTGGTGCAGAACTTTCCCGAAAAAGGCCTGGCGAACCAACGCAACGACGCCCCCTTCCAGGACCGCACCAATGCCTTCATCTACGTCGGTGGGCTGTCCGAGCAGCAGGGCCTGTTCGAAATGCTCGCCGCCTTCGAGCACCTCCCCGACGACGTCACCGGCCTGCTGGCGGGCAAGTTCAAACAGCTCCAGGAACAAGCCGAGGCGCACCCCGGCTGGCAGCACGTCCACCACCCCGGTCCCCTGCCCCGCGACGAGGTCGTCGCCGGGTTGCGTGACGCACAGGTCGGGCTCGTGCTGGATCACCCGATCAGCAACTACGTGGAAGGGTATTCGACGAAGATGTTCGAGTACATGGCCTGCGGCCTGCCGTTCATCGCATCCGATTTCCCCCTGTGGCAACGAATCGTCGCCGAACACGACTGCGGCATCACCGTCGACCCGTTCGACACCGACGCCGTTGCCAAAGCCCTGAACCGCCTGCTGGAAAACCCGGAGGAGGCGGCCCGGATCGGCGAGAACGGACGGCAGGCGATCCTCCGCACGTACAACTGGGATGTGGAGTTGGGAAAACTCCTGTCCTGCTATGAAAGGCTGTGAGCATGCTCATCCCCGAACGGATCCTCGTACTCGCCCCGCACACCGATGACGCCGAGCTCGGCGCCGGTGGATCCATGGCCAAGTGGCTGGAAGCGGGAGTCGACCTGCACGTCGCAGTGTTTTCGACGGCGGAAGAATCACTGCCAGCCGGTTCCGCTCCGACACGCCTGGCAGACGAATGCCACGCCTCCCTCGACGCGCTCGGGGTGAAACCGGAAAACCGGCAGATCATGCACTACCCGGTGCGCAAGCTCGGCTACCACCGCCAAGAGGTGCTGGAAAACATGGTGGCGATGGAACGCCAGCTGAACCCCCAGTGGATCCTGTTCCCCTCCGGCGCCGACCTGCACCAGGACCACGCCACCATCCACGACGAGGCGATGCGCGCCTTCAAACACAAGACCCTGCTGGGCTACGAACTGCCGTGGAACCACATCACGTTCTCCGCGTCGGCTTTCGTGACCCTCGACAAGCGCCACCTCGACAAGAAATGGGACGCCCTGACGAAGTACACCTCACAGCTCGAAATGGGCAGGTCGTATTTCACCAAGGAATTCCACGAATCCCTGGCCAAGGTCCGCGGTCTCCAGGTGAAACACGAATGGGCCGAGGCGTTCGAACTGATCCGCGTCGTTTTGTGAGGCGAACATGATCGTCACCATTCACCAACCGAACTTCGCCCCCTGGACGGGCTTCTTCGACAAAATGACGAAGGCGGATGTCTTCGTCCTGCTGGACACGGTGCCCTTCACCAAGGGCGGATTCCAGAATCGCGTGAAAATCAAGGGACCAGGCGGGCCGCAGTGGCTGACCGTTCCCGTGCACACCAAAGGCAAGCTGGGACAGCTCACACGCGACGTAGAAACCAACGAGCTGAAACCGTGGCGCAGCGACCACGTCAAGACCCTCCAGACCCTGTACGGGCGCTGCCCAGGCTTCGAGACGGCCACAACAATGCTGGAGACCGTCTACGCCCACGAGACGACGAACCTGGCCGACCTGTGCACCGACCTCATCACCCGGTTGCGCGACCACTACGCGATCCCGACGACACTGGTGCGCGCCTCAGAGCTGAAAGCAACCGGCTCGGCGTCGGAACTACTGGCCGCCATCACCGCGGAACTCGGCGGTGACGTCTACCTGTCGGGTCCCTCGGGCCGCAACTACCTGGACGAATCGGTGTTCGCGGAACGCGGCATCGGGCTGGACTACCACTCGTTCACCCCCACTGCCTACCCTCAGCCGCACGGCGACTTCGCGGGGGGCTTGAGCATGCTCGACCACGTGGCATCGGGCGCTGATCCCTGGTGGTGACGGGGGTGTGAACCGGCTGGATGCAAGAATGCGGTGACCCCAGCCGGTCCGCCCCCAGGGCAGGACGCCTTCCGGCGCCGGAACACAGCCCGGTCGGACTCATCGCGCCCCCAGAGGAGACGCAGAGATGACCACGAACCCATCCCTCCGGAATGCAACCTTCCTCGACGCACGGCACGGTCTGGACGTCACGGCGGTCCTGTTCGGGATCGTGATCGTGTTCCTGGCTCAGGGCATCCTCGGACGGGTGGTGCAGCGGGCCCAGCAGAGCCTCCTCCCGCCCGACTCAGGCACCCATACCCTGATCGGATCCACCCTGACGCTCCCTGCGCTACAAGTGGCGGTCTGCACCCTCTTCCTGTTCCCGTGGACCCTGCTCTGCGACCGCTGCGGGCCGCGGCTGCCCTACACCGGCGGCCTGCTCGTGTGGGCACTGGGGGTGTTCACGGGAAGCTGGTCGGGATCAGCGGAGTTCCTGCTCGGCAGCTACGCACTCCAGGCAGCCGGGGTGGCGGCGATGATCCCCGCCACACTGACCGTCATCACCTCCACCCAACCGCGCCCCGGCGGGTTCCTCACAGGAACGGTCCTCGCCTTCCCAGTGCTCCTCCAGCTACCCGGCTCACTGATCGCCGACCTGCTGACCCGATCGATGGACTGGAGAACAACACTGATCGCGATCTCCGGAGCCGCGATCCCACCGCTGCTCCTCGGGTGGTTCGCGATCCCCTCCGGCCCCGCGACAACCGGCCCCACCCTCGATCCCCCACCGGATTCCCCGGCGGGGAAAGGCCAGGCGGTGGTACAGACCCTGCTGCTCGGCGCCGCGCTGGCAGGGGTCCGGATTCACCTGGAGCTGTCCTTCGCGGCCCATCACGGTTCGCTCCTCCTAGGCGACTCCGCCGGGTACGCAAGGGCCCACAGCGGCCTGGTTGACTTCCCCTTCGCCGCGGGACTGGCCGTCGGGTTCATCACAGGCGCCGTGCTCCCCGGGGGTCACCGGAAAGCCGTACTGGCGTGGGTGATCGCCGCGACGGGTCCGGTGATGGCCGCGATTCCGCTGCTTCCCTCCGACATCTCCTTCCTGGCCGGAGCCGTCCTGGGCACAGTCGGGCTCGGCCTCGGACTGTCCACGCAGCTGGTCTCGCTGCTGCGCCTCGCGACCACGAACCGGACCTTCCGGGCCTCTGCCCTGTTCCAAGGCGTCCAGAACCTCGGCTACGGGGTGGGCATCGCAGTGCCCCTGGTGGTAGTCCTTGTGCTGGGCGACACCGTCGCACCGGACACGAGGGCCCACCTGCTCCTGGGCTGCTCCCTGATTCTGCTGGCCGCGGGGTTCTTCCTCGCATTGAGGAAACTAAAACAACGAGTGGCGCCTCAACGAGGCAGGCACAGCTGAACGAGTCACTCGGGTCGAAGGAAACACCGATGAATCGACAAAACCGGGCGCCGAAGGCCCTGATCGTCGTGTCCACCGCGTCGTCACCACCGGTTTTCCACCTGATATTTCCACCCGGACAACGGACACCGAAAAAGCGATTGACTACGTCATCCGGTCGACTGACAAATGAACTTGAGCATTGTTGAAGAAAAAATTGTCACGGCGCACCCGGTTCAGCTCGCAAGGCGGGCGAAGCAGCGGTAAGGTCCTATTCTGCGGAATCTCAGTTAACCAAGGACAGGTTCATCGTCACGGGGACCCGGCCATCGCCTAGAGTCGGATCACCAAGGCATCCTCACGAGGACAGGAAATCACCTGGAACCTGCACTTGGCGGCAGGGAGGAAGCTTCGCGTTGCGAACAAATGACAACTACGAGGTATTCATGTGGGATAGTGAGCCGCTACTGGCGGTCCGGGGGATGCGCAAGTCCTTCGGTCGACTCGAGGTGCTGACCGGCGTCGACATCGACCTCCGACACGGGGAGGTACTCGGCATGGTCGGCCCCAACGGCGTGGGGAAATCCACCATGGCCTCGATCATCGCCGGCTACACGTCGGCTGATGAAGGGGTGGCCAGCCTGTCGGGTGGACCGTGGGATCCGCGACGAATCATGCTCATCGACCCCCAAAACGAGCTGGACCCGAAACTGACCGTCGTCGAGGCCATGTTCCGGCACATCGAGGGACATCACAGCCTCGCAGAACTGATGACCCGGGCCAAACGCATTCTCTCCGAAACCGGCATCCCCCTGTCCCCCACCCACCGACTCGGCGGCCTCAGCCACACGGAACGCCGCATGGCCGAGGTGGTCCGGATGCTCGCCGATCCGCGTGAAGTCATCGTCATCGACGAACTCAGCAACGCCCTCAACGCCGAGGAGCTCGAGGACCTGCGCTACGCCCTCAACCGGACGGTCGAGGAGGGCCGGGGTGTCCTCTACATCACCCATCAGCTGGAGGAGGCCCTGCGGCTGTGCCACCGGGTCGCGGTGCTGCGCGACGGTCAGGTCGAGGAGATCTTCGACTCCGCCACCACCACCGTCGACCAACTCACCGAAGCGATGTTCGGATCCGTCATCGAGATCACACCGCGACGCGCCAACGCCACCGCCGACATCGTGATGGACGTCGTCAACCTGGAATGCACCAGCGAACCGATTTCCTTCCAGCTGAACCGCGGCGAGGTCCTCGGTTTCACCGGTTCCCGCAACTCGGGCGTGGAAGAGGTACGCGACGCGCTGACCGGGAAACGCCCCGCCCCCATCGCATCGTTGACCGTCGACGGCCGCCCCGCCAGCATCACCGCCCCCCGCGACCTGCCGTCGCTGGGCATCGCGGTGCTGACGAACATGCTCGACCCGGAAAGCGAAGCCCACGCGGCACGCAACATCGTCATGCTCGACGGCGAGGACCAGGTCGACGACGAGGCCATCGAGGACACCACCCGGATCCTGCTCCTGCTGAAAGAGTCGGAGGACCGGATGAGCGAGATCCTGCACCGCCCCGTGCAGTCCACCGGTCAGCGGCGCTGGCAGCAGATGCAGGAGATCGCCAGCCAGAACGCCCGCATCATGATCCTCATCCAGCCCACAGACGGCCTCGACATCGCCACCCGGGAACGTTTCGTGCGTCTCCTGGAGGAGATCACGGGCCGCGGCGTCGGGGTGCTGCTGTTCACCAGCAACGAACGGGAACTGCACCAGTTCAGCGACCGAGTGCTCGTGATGGCCGACGGCAGGATCCAGGAGGAGTGGGACACCAAGGCCGTCGCCACCGAAGCCACCCGGGGGGCGTGACCGGACGCAGGACGTACGCTGTCACGTCCCAACCCGACAAGCCAGCCTAGCCGTCAAACGCCAGCGCTGTAGCGCTGGCGTTTGACGTACGGGCCGGCATGGCACCCCAGCTGGGATGCGACGGATCACTCGCGGCTGCTGGAGATCCACTGCGGCGGGGTGAACGACAGGTTCCGGGATCCCTGCACCAGATCGGCAACGGCATCGAGTCGCGCCACCTGGTCATCGGTCAGCCGCAGCTGCACCGCCGCCGCATTCTGCCGGACCCGCTCCGCCGACCGGGTGCCGGGGATGGGAACCACCGGCAGGCCGAGCCGCCCGGTCCGGTCCAGCAGCCAGGCCAGCGCGACCTGCGCCAGGGTCGCGTCCAGCTCATCGGCAACCCCACGGATCACCTGGAGCAGTTGCTGGTTGGCGTCGTAGTTCCTGACGAACCGGTCCTCGGCTTTGAGCATCGATCCCGCGATCCGCTCCGGTGTCAACGCACCGGTGAGGAACCCGCGACCCAGCGGGCTGTAGGGCACGAACCCGGCCCCCACCTCACGAGCCGCGGGCACCACCTGGGCCTCGACATCACGCGACCACAGGCTCCATTCGCTCTGGACCGCGGTGATCGGGTGGACGGTGGCGGCGGCCCGCAGTTCGGCCGCGGTCACCTCGGACAACCCCAGGTGACGAACCTTGCCCTCCGCCACGAGATCGGCCATGGCCCCCACCGTCTCCTCGATCGGCAGGTCGAACTGGCGGCGGTGCATGTAGTACAGGTCGATGGTCTCGACGCCCAGCCTCCGCAGCGATGCCTCACAGGCGGAACGGACGTAGGCGCGGTCACCGCGCGTCGCCGGAGCGTCGGGGGTTCCGATGAGACCGGTGATGCCGAACTTGGTGGCAACCTGCACCTCCCCCCGACGCTCCCGCAGCAGCTGCGCGAACAACTCCTCGTTCGTACCTGCCGGCCCCTGGGCGCCGGGCCGGGGCTCACCGTAGACATCCGCGGTGTCGAGGAACGTGACCCCCGCGTCGACGGCGGCGTGCAGGGTCGCGAGGGCATCGGCGGGATCGGTCTGCCCGTAGACGTGGCTCAACGCCATCCCGCCGAAACCGATCCGGCTGACGTTCAGGCCGTGGCCCAGATCAATGATGGGTACCTGGTGCATGTCATTCTCCCAGTGCTCGTTCATAGTTGGTGATCTTGTGGTCGAGGGCGCCGAGGTCGTCGGCAAGCTGATTCAGCTGCTGCTGGACGGCATCGCGATGCCGTCTGAGCAGAGCCAGGCGACGCCGGTGCGACGACTCCCCCTCGGCAACCAGCGTGATGTACTCGCGCATCTGCTCCACCGGCATCCCGGTGCGTCGCAGCCTCACCAGCATCTGAATCATCCGGATCGCCCGCCCGTCGTAGCGGCGGTAGCCGTTGGAGGTCCGGTCGATCACCGGGATCAGTCCCTCGCGTTCATACCAGCGAAGGGTGTCGCGGCTGAGGCCGGTGATGTCGGCCACCTCGGCTATCCCGACGGCAATGCTCCCGGCCTGCCGCCATGCCGAGGCGGCCAGGTCATCCGCGGACCGGACGACGACCCCCGCGGCGCGGAGTTCGTCGAGGGCCGCGAGGTGCGCCTCGGCTGTGGTGTCGGCGCAGGCGTTGGACACCACGGTCACTGCATATCCGCGCTCCAGGGCCGACAGGGCGGCGAGCCGGATGCCGTGGCCGGTCACTAAACCGGTCAACACGACGTGCTCGACCCCGAGGCCCCGCAGGGTCTCGTCGGTTTGTGCAACGTCGAAGATGTCGCGGTCGTGTTTGGTGATGACGGGCTGCCCGCGCGGTTCGAAACCGTCCACGAAAGCGGCGTCCGGATGATCGGGATCGGCCCGGTCGTCCCCCGGTTCCGGGGACAGGTACCGGGTGCTGATCACCGGCCAACCGAGGTTAGCCAGCAAACGCCGGACCTCCCGTCCCAGATGCGCCGACCACGGGTCGTGGGCAAGGGCGAGAACCCAGTTCTGCCAGTCGATTTCGAGCAGTGCACTTCGCATGACCCCACACGCTAAACACTGGAGCCCACTCCAGGGCAAATACGACCCGACCCGCTGCCGGATTGTTTCAGCCCGGACGTCCTCCGGTTCTCACGTCTCCTTCGGGCGGTGTGGCACATGCCGAGCCCAGGGCTCGGGTGGCCGCACACGATCCAGTACTGCGTACCGCATGGAGGCGATCGGACGCACGTGGCCACCGGAACCAGGAACCGACGCACCATTACCAAACAGGCAGTGGAGTCGACCCCGACGAGAAACGAAAGTTATGGTACACCCCCAGCCGATCCTTGACTTTGAGCCAATCTTGTTTGATGGCATGGCCACGTTCTTGACACGGACATGCGAGGCGACTTATCCTTTGCCGAAAGTGGAGCGACGTGGCCCTCCTAACTGCATCGTCGCACTCCGGATCCGCAAGGAAGGGGAAGAAGCCATGAAGATCCGGAAACTGGTAGCTACATTTTTTATCATTCTCACGAAAGCTGCTCTCACCGTGCCAAGCGCTTCGGCTGAAACCACTTCGCCAGGCCAACCACCATCCACCAGTCTTCCTGCCACATCTCCCGACGTGGACGGGATCATCGCAAAGGCCAAGTCCAGTGATGTCGGTTTCTCGGCACGTCGCAATCTCATCGCATCCAGCGCCGCTTTCATGCAGGTACTCAGGAAAACGACTCCTGATCACCAGAGAAGCCTGGATTACTTCACAGCCATCTCCAGCGATCAGCAGGCTACCGATCTCGTGGCGAACACCGCCGGTAAACACTATGTGGTCTCGGGCACACCATGCAGAACCCCGACGTCAAACTGGTCGACGGGAAAGCCACCGATGACTCCACCAACCCGCCCGGGGCTAAGAACCTCCCTCAGGATATGCCGCGATGCGGCAAGGCGTGGGCCGCTTTTTCTGCTTGGCTGACCGGAACAACGATGCTGTGCGCACCATTCTCCGGTCCAGCCGCGTGGGGATGCGCAGCAGCGATGGGAATCCTTGGCCTGATGCCAGATTTCAACAGTGCCTGCGACTAGGAGGAAGAAATGACCGGTTTCAGAAAATTCAGGAATCCTGACACCTTTTTCGGACGTTTCGTGTGCCACTTCGCGCTGGGTTTCTCCGCATGCCTTGTGGCACAGGCGATCCTGCTGATGCTGGGACGACTTGACGTCTACCTGGGAGCAATCTGGTCGTTCGGCTTCAGTCTTCTTTTCGGCCTCATCCGCGCCGTGTTGGCCAAACCAGGAACCCCTTTCTGGAGTTCACCCCTCACACAAGCAGAGAAATCACAAACACGCTGAACCCCATTCCGAGAGGCTTATTCACAAGCGACGTGTCAACCAGCGAAACCTCCACTTGGGAGCGGCTGTGCATAAGCCTGCAAGAGCGGCCCGTAGCGTTCGGCAACACGAACGCTACGGGCGCGCTGACCTCGATACGTGCAACAGCAGCGCGTTCACCCGTCCGTGCGCGACCGGGTAACGACCACCCAGCGCATGCGCCAGCGAAACGACGACACCCAGACCGATGTTGCCAAAGCCACCGCCGCCGTGCAGGAGGCATTGCGCATGTGCACACGGGCCTCCAGGCCATCGATCCCACGCAACGACACCCAGATCGACGGCAACCACCGGCTCCGCGGAGCCTCTGCTGAGGACGAGTCGTGAAAAACAGGGATGCTGTTCCCGGATCTCCACGTCATAGCCTTCTTCTTGAAAGGCAGCGACGACTCGCTCCAGCGCCGAGGCGAATTCGTGCTGCGCGGACTGTGTGGTGAACAGGTCCACGTCCTCGGTAGGGCGATCGATGAATCCGTGTTCACGAATGGCACCAGACCCAGCCAGCGCGAACCCTGCTTCCGGGCCTGCCGCCTCCAGGGCAATCCTCGCGATCCTTCTCTGTTCGGAGGCATCCCGGCTCATGTGCGTACCCGGAGTTCGGGGAAACGCGTTTCCCACAGGTCCCGCACCCTCTGGTCCAGGTTGATCACGGGCCACAGCTCGATGAGACGATCCCGGTTGAGTAGACGTTCCTGTTCGGCCACCCGCCCTTCGGTGAGCAACGCCTGGTAGGCCATACGCCGCCCCCCACATCATCCACGTCGATCCCCACGCGATCCTCCTGCCAGCGAACCCCGTGCGGAAGGTCGATCAACCCGTGATAGGGGCCGCGCAGGGCGTCAAGAGTCGTCGGCGCATGGCAGGGCTTCACGTCCCGGAACCGAACACGTCCCGCAACCACACCGGTCACCATGAACCTCCCAGCGCTCGTGAGCCGTCAACATCTCGGCCTGTCGGACCAGTGTAATGAGGTCGCATCGCTGGCCATCAGGTGATCCGCGGTCCCGGCGCCGCCGCCATGATCCGGAGACACTATCACGCCCCTACTTCACGACGTGAAGACCCAACCCCTCACGCGATCCTGCGCAGGATGCCCTTCAGGTCGTCGGGCGAAGGCGCCACCGGGGTGGTCGTGGTGCAGCCATCGGCGAGGGCCGCGGCCACCAGGCCGTCCTCGTCGCGACGCAACACATCGGATGCGACCTTCAGGTCGCTCAACCGCGACGGGATGCCCAGCCTCGACCTCAACCGTTCGACCGCACCGACCAGCGACGTCACCGCCGCCCGCCCCCTCGCCGAGGGGTACAGCAGCCTGCCCAGGCGGGCGTAGCGTTCGGCGGCGCGGTCGCTGCGGGATGCGTTGAATTCGATGACGTGCGGCAGCAGCAGCGCGTTCAACCGTCCGTGCGCGATCGGATAGCGGCCGCCCAGCGCGTGCGCCAGCGAGTGGACGATACCCAGGCCAACGTTGTCGAAAGCCATCGCCGCCATGCAGGACGCGTTGTGCATGTGGGAACGCGCCTCCAGGTCGTCGCCGTGGGTGTAGCAGCGCTCCAGGTTCCCGAACACCAATTCGACGGCCTTCTCCGCCAGCGCATCGGAGAAGTCGCAGGCCTCCAACGCCACATACGCCTCCGTGGCGTGGGTGAGCACGTCCATGCCGGAATCGGCGGTGATGTGCGAAGGCACCCCGACCACGGCCTCCGGATCCAGGATGGCCAACCCTGCCACCAGCTCGCTGGAGGCGATCGGGACCTTCGTGTGCGTCTGCTCGTCGGTGACCACGGCAAACGACGTCACCTCCGAGCCCGACCCGCTGGTGGTGGGGATCGCGACGATCCCCTCCGGCGCCCCGAAACCGGCGTCGAGCGCGGCCTTGTGCATTACCTTCGTGGCATCCATCACCGACCCACCGCCGTAGGCGACGACCACATCGGGCCTGGACTGCAGATACACCGACACCCCGGCGCCGATCTCGGATGTGGTGGGGTTCGGTTTCACACCCGTGAAGGTCGTCACCTGCTCACCGAGCCTGTCGACCACCTTCCGGTACACGTCGGTGGTTGCCAGGAAGTCGTCGGTCACGAGGAACACGGGCCTGCCACGAAACTCGTCGAGCGCCTCCAACGCCGCCGCACCCAGCCGCACCCTGGTGGCCAGCCGGAACTCTCTCATCTCCTGCTCCTGTTCTTCTGCATACCCGAGGGTCCTCCCTGACCGGCGGGACAGGTTGCCCGCGGGGACATCGTCGTCACGAGTGGCGCATCCGAGGTCGCCGGGCCGGCCTCACGGGCGGCGCGGATCATCCAGCGTAGAAGGTGCGCCGAGGGGCGGGACGTGGTCATGCCGCCCTCCCGGAATGTTCCCTGCGGTACTCGGACGGGGTCATCCCGATGTGTTTCTTGAACTGCCGCGAGAAGTAGTTCAGCGGCGTGAAATCCAGCTCCGCGGCGATCCTGAGCACCGGTTTGTCGGTGTGGATGAGCACGAACTTCGCGCGCTCCAGGCGTTTGGCGGTCACGTAGTGGATGAAGCTGGAGCCAGTGCGTTCCTTGAACTTCCTCGCGAAATGCGACTCCGACCACATCAGGTAGGAAGCTGCCTTGTGCAGCGTCAGGAACGACGACGGATTCTTCTCGATCTCGTTCAGCAGCGTCGTGATGCTGCGTTCCCCACCCCGGGCTGCGGGCTCGAGGAGGTCGTGGACGCGGATCAGCAGTTTCTCGCAGTACACCTGGCATTCGTATCGGTTCATCGGGCCGCGTCGGCGTCCCCGGTGGCGGGTGACGATCTGGGAGATGTCGCGCCCGAACTGCACAGCCTCACTCGTGGCGATGCCGATCATCATGTCCTCGTATTCGGACAGCTCCCTCGGATCCACCTTCTGGCTCCAGCGCGGCAGCAGATGGTCCAGGTAGTCGCCAAGCAGCTCCAGGTTCGCGGCTGCGTTGCCCTGTGCGACGTTGCGGGCCATCACCGGGGCCTCCAGCGAGATCCGTCGCTTCACCGACTCGACGGGGATCAGCGGCAGGGGTTTCCGGATTCCCGCCAGCAGCGGGGCGAGTGCCGCGTCGTCACTGGGACCCGGAATCCGCCGGAGCCTGCCCAGCACCGTCCCCGCAACCGCGAAATCCGCCTCGCCGAGAGTGGAACCGAGTTTCGCGTTCGCCAGGCCGACGACCTCGTTGGCCGCGGCCTGCAGCTTGCCGAGGTCGACCACGGCCACCTGATCCAGCAGCTTCGCGGTCTCCGAGTGTTCCAGCACCTCCGAGGCACCCACAATCTGCTGGAGCTGCTGCTGCCCCTCGGTAAGCAGCACCTGCCCGGCCATCACCGCGCCCAGATACTGCGCACCCCACATGATCGAGACGGAAAAATCCACCAGGCCCGCATGACACCGGTACACGACCGGACGTCCCTCGATGGCGCTCTGCAGCCCGCCGTGGGCGTCGCAGCTGTAGCACTTGGCGCGGATCGCGGGATCGCGACGCAGGTACTGGCACAGGGTGCTGAACCGCGACGCCTCCGTGACGGGACGACCCATGGAATCGACGGTGATCATCGCCAACCCGGTGGAGGTGGCGAAATCGTCCTGGATGCGCTGCAACTCCTCGACGTCAATGAGATTGCGCAGATCGAGGGCGGCAGCCGCGTTGCCCGCGACCGGGTTCACGATGAAGTCCGGCACAGCACCTCCTGCACGCGTTTGAATCCCTTGCCTGTGATCGAGTCGACCGCCACGATCTGGTGGGCACCGGCCCGCGCCAGATGGTCGACGGCGTTGTGCACCTGGGTCTCGGTGGCCACCCCGGCATGGGTGACGACCCCCAGCACCTCGCGGTTGAAGGTGGTGGCAAATCCCGGCGGGAAACGGGTTTCGTCGCTGGTGGCGGACTGCACCAGCACCACCACGTCCACGTCGTAGGAGGCCAGCATCAGGGCGTGTTTGTAGCGCCCCACCTCCAGGTACTCGCCCGGGGTGTCGATGGCGGAGGCGAAGGTCTCGATGGCCTGGGTCTTGGCGTACTCGATGGGCAGCCCTTGGAGACGCTGCCTGAATGTCGTCTTGCCGGCTCCAATGCTGCCGACAAGCAGGATCGACCTCATGCCCTACGTCACGTCCTCGTCAACGGCGCCGGGGTGAAGCCGAGAATGGACTGGAGGGTGGTGACGATCCCCGTGACGGCGGACTCGACGTCGGCGAGCTGGCCGGTGATGAGCAGCGACCCGGAGAAGCGGTCGACGAAGGCCAACTCGACTCCCGCCGACTTGGTGGCGATGTCGGCGGCGATCACGGCGGCCTCACCCGGTGTGATGGTCAGCACCCCGATGGCCCCGCTGCTTCCCGCGGGAAGACCGATCTTCGGGTACAGGTGCGGATCGGGATTGGCTATCACGTGGGCGAGCGTGACCTGCTTGCCAGGCACGAACTCCTGGATGATGCGCGTTTTGTCGGTCAACTCGGTCATCAATCGCTCCTCTGGGTTGCCCTCACGATAGGGGCACTTCCGGTCGGGTTCAACGTTGCACGCATTCTCGAAGCAAGAATGTGTAACAACCGGAAGAAACTGTGTATCGGAACCTGCTCTATGGTGTCGGGACAGGCCCAATTGGCCTGCCGCTAGGACTAACGACGAAGGAGTCAGCATGCAGGAAGCGCTCGGAATGGTCGAGACGAAAGGCTATGTCGGAGCGGTTGAGGCCGCCGACGCCATGGTCAAGTCCGCGAATGTGTCCCTCGTGGGCAGCGAGAAGATCGGTGCCGGCCTCGTGACCGTGCTGGTGCGCGGCGACGTCGGCGCGGTCAAGGCCGCCACCGACGCGGGCGCCTCGGCGGCGGAACGGGTGGGTGAACTCATCAGCGTGCACGTGATCCCGCGTCCCCACAACGACGTCGAGAAGATCCTCCCCACCCAGGCCAAGTAGGAGAATGAGCAATGTCTGAGGAACTGATCAACAAGGTCTTGGCCGAAGTGGTCAAGAAGATGGGCGGCGACGCCCCCGCGCCCTCCGCCACACCTGCCCCCGCTCCCACGCCCGCAGCCGGGACCCTGCCCGCCGTGACCGAATTCGTCGGCACCAACGTCCTGGGTGACACCATCGGCATGGTCATCGCCAACGTCGACCCGAAGCTGCGCGCGATGATGAAACTGGAAAAGGACTTCCGCTCCATCGGGATCCTCGGTGCCCGCACCGGCGCCGGCCCGCACATCTTCGCCGCCGACGAGGCCGTCAAGGCCACCAACTCCGAGATCCTGACCATCGAGCTGCCCCGCGACACCAAGGGCGGCGCCGGTCACGGCTCGTTGATCATCTTCGGCGCCGAGGACGTCTCCGACGCCCGCCGCGCCGTCGAGGTGTCCCTCGGGGAGCTGGACCGCACCTTCGGTGACGTCTACGGCAACGACGCGGGCCATCTGGAGTTCCAGTACACCGCACGCGCCTCCTACGCCCTCAACAAGGCGTTCGGAGCCCCGATCGGCAAGGCCTTCGGCATCACCGTCGGCGCCCCCGCCGGCATCGGTGTCGTCCTGGCCGACACCGCCGTCAAGGCAGCCACCGTCGACGTCATCGGCTACGCCAGCCCCGCCGGCGGAACCAGCTTCTCCAACGAGGTCATCTCGTTCCTGAGCGGCGATTCGGGTGCCGTCCGGCAGGCCATCATCGCCGCCCGCGAGGTGGGCATCCCCCTCCTCGGTGCGCTCGGCGCCACGCCCGAATCCACCACGACCCCCTACATCTGAGGACCGATCTGATGCGTTCCAAGAGGTTTGAGGCGCTCGACGCGCGCCCCGTGAACCAGGACGGGTTCGTCAGCGAATGGCCCGAGGTGGGCCTCATCGCCATGGACTCCCCCAACGATCCGAAACCGTCGATCACACTGACCAACGGGCTCGTGACTGAACTCGACGGCAAGACCCGCGACCAGTTCGACATGATCGACACCTTCGTCGCCGATTACGGCATCAACCTGGAGCTGGCGGAGAAGGCCATGGCCATCGACTCCCTCCAGGTGGCCCGCATGCTGTGCGACATCAACGTGCCCCGCACCGAGATCATCCCGCTGACCACCGCCATGACCCCGGCGAAACTCACCGAGGTCGTCGGCAACATGAGCGTGCTGGAGATGATGATGGCGGTCACGAAACTGCGTGCCCGCAAGCAGCCCGCCAACCAGTGCCACGTCACCAACGTCGCCGACAACCCCGTGCAGATTGCCGCCGACTCCGCCGAGGCCGCGCTGCGCGGTTTCGCCGAGCAGGAAACCACCGTCGGTGTGGTCCGCTACGCCCCGTTCAACGCGCTGGCGCTGCTGGTCGGCGCCCAGACGGGACGTCCCGGCATCCTCACCCAGTGCGCGGTCGAGGAGGCCACCGAGCTGCAGCTCGGCATGCGCGGACTGACCGCCTACGCCGAAACCGTGTCCGTCTACGGCACCGAGGCGGTGTTCATGGACGGCGACGACACCCCCTGGTCGAAGGCCTTCCTGGCCTCCAGCTACGCCTCCCGCGGCCTGAAGATGCGCTTCACCTCCGGCACCGGCTCCGAGGTGCAGATGGGCTACGCCGAAGGCAAGTCCATGCTGTACCTGGAGGCCCGCTGCCTGTTCGTGACGAAGGCCGCCGGCTCACAGGGCACCCAGAACGGTTCCGTCAGCTGCATCGGTGTGCCCGCGGGCGTACCCGGCGGCATCCGCGCCGTGCTGGCCGAGAACCTGATCGCCACCATGCTGGACCTCGAGTGCGCCTCCAGTAACGACCAGACCTTCACCCACTCCGATCTGCGCCGGGTGTCGCGGTCGCTGATGCAGTTCGTGCCCGGCACCGACTTCATCTGCTCCGGCTACTCCTCCACCCCGAACAAGGACAACATGTTCGCGGGCTCCAACTGGGATGCCGAGGACTTCGACGACTGGAACATCATCCAGCGCGACCTGCGCGTCGACGGCGGCCTCACCCCCGTGCTGGAGGAGGACGTCATCGCGGTTCGCCGCAAGGCCGCCCGCGCCCTGCAGGCCGTCTTCGACGAGCTGGGACTGCCGGCCATCACCGACGCCGAGGTGGAGGCCGCCACCTACGCCCACAGCTCCGATGACATGCCCAAACGCAACGTCGTCGAGGACCTGAAGGCCGCCGAGGACATGATGAACCGCGAGGTCACCGGCGTGGACGTGGCCAAGGCGCTGTCGCGAGGCGGTTTCGAGGACGTCGCCGAGGCGGTGTTCAACCTCCTGAAACGCCGCGTCGCGGGCGACTACCTGCACACCTCCGCGATCTTCGATGCCGACTTCAACGTGATCTCGGCCGTGAACTCGCCCAACGACTACCACGGCCCGCAGACCGGATACCAGATCGACGACGAGCGGTGGAACCAGATCAAGACCATCCGTCAGGCCATCAGCCCCGAGAGCATCTGAGGTGAGCCATGAGCATTGATGTGAACACCCTCAAGCAGATCATCGCGCAGGTGGTCCAGGAAATGGCCACCGAGGACCAGGCCGCCGCGGCCCCAGCGTCGAGCACCCCGTCCCCCACCTCGGGGGGCACCGCGACGATGACCGCCACGGCTGCGGGGAAACTCACCCTGGCCGAGACCGGTCCTGCGGAGCGCGGCGCCGACCCGAAGGAAGTCGTGGTCGCAGTCTCCCCCGCATTCAGCACCCTGATCCACGAGACCATCATCGGCCTGCCCCACGCCGACGTCCTCAAGGAGATCGCCGCGGGCATCGAGGAGGAGGGGCTCAAACACCGGTTCGTGAAGATCTACAAGAGCGCCGACGTCGGTTTCATCGCCCACCAGGCGGCGAAGCTGTCGGGCTCCGGCATCGGGATCGGCATCCAGTCGCGCGGCACCACGGTCATCCACCAGAAGGACCTGCCGCCGCTCAGCAACGTGGAGCTGTTCAGCCAGTCCCCGCTGATCGACCTGGAAACCTTCCGCGCCATCGGCAAGAACGCGGCCAAGTACGCCAAGGGCGAGTCGCCACAGCCCGTGCCGATCCGCAACGACCAGATGGCCCGTCCCAAGTACCAGGCCATCGCGGCCCTGCTGCACAACAAGGAAACCGCCCAGTGCGACCTGGCCAAGAAGCCCCAGGCGCTGCGGGTCAGCACCGCCTAGGAGAGCCACCATGGATCAGGAACAACTCATCCGCCAGATCATGTCGGAGGTCATGAAGTCCCTCGGGAACGACTCCGTGTCCTTCGCCAAGAACGCCCCGGCACCCGCCGCCCCGACCCAGGCCCCCGCTGCGGGGACCCGACGGATCGGTCGCGACGAATACCCGCTGGCCGAGAAACACCCGGAGCTGGTGAAAACCAACACCGGCAAGGCCCTCGACGACCTCACCTTCGAGGACGTCAAGTCGGGGAAGCTGAGCCCTCTCGACTTCCGCATCTCCTCGGAGACCCTGGAACTCCAGGCCCAGGTGGCCGACGCCGACGGACGCCAGACCCTGGCCCGCAACCTGCGTCGCGCCGCCGAACTGGTGGCGGTGCCCGACGCCCGGCTGCTGGAGATCTACAACGCGCTGCGCCCGTACCGCTCCACCAAAGCGGAGCTGTACGAGATCGCCGACGAGCTGGAGGGTCAGTACGGCGCGAAGGTGAGCGCGGGATTCGTCCGTGAAGCCGCCGACGTCTACGAGGCCCGCGGACGTCTGCGCGAAGACTGAGAAACACGAGACAAGGAGGCGAGGACGATGGCGAAACTGGTCGCTGGCATCGACATCGGCAACGCGACCACCGAGGTGGCGCTCGCTGAGACTGGTGCCGACGGACAGGTGAGATTCCTGTCCAGCGCCATCGTCCCCACCACCGGCATCAAGGGAACCAGCACCAACATCCGTGGGCTGTTCCGCTCCCTCACCGACGCCCTGAACAAGGCGGGACGCCGCATCGAGGACCTCGACTCCATCCGCATCAACGAGGCCGCCCCCGTGATCGGCGACGTCGCGATGGAGACCATCACCGAGACGATCATCACCGAATCCACGATGATCGGACACAACCCCTCCACCCCGGGCGGCCTCGGCATCGGGGTGGGGACCACCATCGCCCTCGACGAGCTGCCCGACGCCCCCGCCGGGCAGCCCTACATCGTCGTGGCACCCCGCACGATCCCCTACGACCAGGTCGCGGCCCGGCTGAACTCCGTCGCCGAGCGCCTGGAGGTCACCGGCGCGATCCTGCAAGCCGACGACGGCGTGCTGGTCCACAACCGCCTGACCCGCAAGATTCCCATCGTCGACGAAGTGCGCCTGATCGAGAAGGTGCCGCTCGGGATGCTGGCCGCCATCGAGGTGGCCGACGTCGGGCGCATCGTCGAGACCCTGTCCAACCCGTTCGGCATCGCGACCCTCTTCGGTCTGGAGGCCGAGGCCACCCGCTCCGTGGTGCCGCTGGCCCGGTCCCTGGTGGGCAACCGTTCCGCCGTGGTCATCAAAACCCCGGAAGGCGATGTGCAGGAACGCCGCATCCCCGCGGGCCGCCTCACCTTCCACGGCGCCAACACCCTCGACGTCGACGTCGACCTGGGTGCCGCCGAGATCATGGACGTCGCCTCCCGGATCCGCGACCTCTCCGACATCACGGGCGAACCCGGCACCAATGTCGGCGGCATGATGGAGAAGGTGCGCGTGACCATGGCGCAGCTGACCAACCAACACACCCGCGACATCCGCATCACCGATCTGCTCGCCGTCGACACCCGGGTGCCGCAGCAGGTGGCGGGCGGCATCGCCAACGAATTCTCCATGGAGGCCGCCGTCGGCATCGCCGTGATGGTCAGGACCGACCGCCTCCAGATGGAACGGATCGCCTCCGAACTGGCCGCCGAAATCGGTGTGCCCGTCGAGGTCGGCGGCGTGGAGGCCGACATGGCCATCCGTGGCGCGCTCACCACCCCCGGCACAGCCGCCCCCATCGCGATCCTCGACATGGGCGCTGGTTCCACCGACGCCTCCGTCATGCGCCCGGACGGCACCGGCACCTCCATTCACCTGGCAGGCGCCGGGAACATGGTGACCCTGATGATCCAGTCCGAACTCGGCCTCGACTCCTTCGACCTGGCCGAGGACATCAAACGCCACCCACTGGCGAAGGTGGAGTCGGTGTTCAACATCCGTCACGAGGACGGCACCGTGCAGTTCTTCGAGGACCCGCTGCCCGGGCACGTCTACGCCCGCACCGTGGTGCTCAAACCCGACGGCATGGTGCCCCTCGACGTGGACCTTCCCGTCGAAACCATCCGCCAGGTCCGCATCCGCGCCAAGGAACAGGTCTTCGTCAACAACGCGATCCGCGCCCTGCAGCGCGTCTCCCCCACCTCGGAGGTACGCGGCATCGACTTCGTGGTGCTCGTCGGCGGTTCCGCCCTGGACTTCGAGATTCCGCAGCTGGTCACCCGGGCCCTGGCCGACTACCGGGTGGTGGCCGGGCGCGCGAACATCCGCGGCGTCGAGGGACCCCGCAACGCCGTCGCCACCGGCCTGGTGCTGGGGGGTGAGTCGTGACCGACGAACGTCCCACCATCAACCTCGCCGTCCATGAGGGCGTCGGCGACGAGCAGCTCACCCAGGTGCTCCTCGGCATCGAGGAGGAGGGTGTGCCGAGTCGCGTGGATCGCCTCTCGGAGCTCAACCCCCTGGTCCTGGCGCACCGCGCCGCCACCTCGTCGCGGCTGGGCATCGGCTTGGGAATCGCCCTCGACTACGTGGTCATCACCACCGAGAAACTCCCCGAGCAGCGCCCCTACCTGGCACACTTCCTGGGGCGCAGCGAACAGGCGGACCGAATCATCGGATCGAACGCCGCCCGCCTGGTGAAAAGACTTCCCCTCCGTGAACCCGAAAGGAGCCAGTGATGCAAGCACTGGGGAGCATTGAAGTGGTGGGCCTCGTCGCTGGCGTTGAAGCCGCCGACGTCGCCTGCAAAACCGCCGACGTCACCCTGATCGGCTACGAACTGGCCAAGGGTGGCGGCTACGTCTCCATCAAGGTCGAGGGTCAGGTGGCAGCTGTCCAGGCGGCCATGGACGCCGCCGAGGTGGCGGCATCGAAACTGACCCGCGTGGTCAGCAAGATCGTCATTCCCCGGCCCCACCCGGAGCTGGAACCCCTCGTCTTCTCAGCCGCGACCGTGGGGCTGGCCACGCCCACCCCCCAGGCGAAGGCGACGACGAAACCCGCCGCCACGACCAAGGTCAAGGCCAAGGCGCCCGGGGCAACCACGCCCGCACCGAAGGCCAGGGCGGCGGAGAAATCCGGCCCCGCCCCCGCGCCGAAGGCCAACGCGAAACCCGAGCCGACACCGCGCCCCGAACAGGCGCGGCCCGCATCCGGCTCGGACCAGAAGTCCGCACCCGAATCGGATCCGAAACCGGGTGCGACACCCAAGAACCCCGCGGAGACCACCAAGGCTCCCCGGACATCCACCACCAGGAGGAAGCAGTCATGAGCAATGCTCTCGGAATGATCGAGACCAAGGGCTACGTGGGGGCCGTCGAGGCCGCCGACGCCATGGTCAAGTCCGCGAACGTGACCCTGATCGGCAGCGAGAAGATCGGCGCCGGCCTGGTCACCGTGATGGTGCGCGGCGACGTCGGTGCCGTGAAGGCCGCCGTCGACGCCGGGTCGTCGGCAGCCGCTCGGGTCGGCGAGCTGATCTCTCAGCACGTCATCCCGCGTCCCCACGGTGACGTCGAGAAGATCCTGCCGCAGTCATGACCGACGCGCTCGTTGCCGAGATCACCAGCCGGGTCCTGGAGCGGATCGCCGCCCTGGACCCGCGCAAGGTGATCGTCGGCATCTCCAACCGGCACGTTCACCTGTGCGACGCCGACTTCACAACCCTGTTCGGTTACACCGCACCGAAGGTCAAGAAGCACGTGCGTCAGCGCGGCGAGTTCGCAGCCGAGGAGACCGTGACCCTGCACGGTCCCCGCGGCACCATGACCCGGGTGCGTGTGATGGGTCCCAACCGTCCCGCCACCCAGGTGGAGTTGAGCCGCACCGACTGTTTCGCCCTCGGCATCAAGGCGCCGATGGCCCAGTCGGGGCATCTTGAGGCCGCCGCTCCCGTGCGCATCGAAGGTCCTCTCGGCAGCATCGAATGCGACCACGCGGTGATCGTCGCGGGCCGTCACATCCACATGGGCCCCCACGACGCAGCCGCCCTCAACCTGAAGGACCAGGACCGCGTGAGCGTCCAGTTCGGGGGAGAGCGTGGGGCGCGTCTGGACAATTTCCTGATCCGCGTCAAGGACTCCTACTTGGCAGAGCTGCACCTCGACACCGATGAGGGCAACGCCGTCGGAGCCAAGACCGGCGACTACGTAACAATCTGTCTGGACCGATAACGATGACGACGAACCCCCAGACCAGAATCAACCGATTCGCGGAGCTCGTGCGAACCGGGAAGGTCGCACACAAGAACGCCAAGCGCAGCGGGCTGCGGCTCGCCGTCGACCTGGGAACGGCCAACATCGTGTTGGCCGTGGTCGACAGCAGCAACCGGCCCGTCACGGGAGGTTGGCGACACGCGAACGTGGTGCGCGACGGCATCGTCGTCGACTGGCTGGGGGCCGTCACCAACGTCCGGGAGATCCTCGCGGAGATCCAGGACAGGCTGGGCCACACCTTCACCGAGGCCGCCGTCACCATCCCACCCGGGATCAGCGAAGGCACCGTGAAGGTGTTCACCAACGTGCTCGACGCCTGCGAACTCACCCCGTGCGAGGTGGTCGACGAGCCCGTTGCCGCGGCCCGGGCCCTCGGCGTGACCGACGGCACCATCATCGACATCGGCCACGGCACCACCGGGGTGTCGCGGCTGCGTGACGGGGTGGTCGACTTCTCCACCGACGAAGCCACCGGCGGCCACCACATGACGCTGGTGCTGTCGGGGGCACTCGGGATGGACTACGACGAGGCCGAGGCGTTCAAGTGCGACCCCGCCAACGTCCACACCGTCTTCCCGGTGGTGCGTCCCACCCTGGAGAAGATGGCCACCATCGCTGAGCGGGCGCTCGGCGGCACCGACCCGGGCACGGTGTATCTGGTAGGTGGTTCCGCCTCCTTGCCCGAGGCTCCTACAGTGTTCGAGAAGATCCTCGGAGTCACGGTCGACCGGCCCGAGGAACCCCTTTTCCCCACCCCGCTGGGGGCGGCCATGAGGAGTGCCAGATGAACGAGGAACAGCTGCGGGAGCTGATCACCAGGATCGTGCGCGACGTGCTCGCTGAACAACCCCGGCAGGAAACCCCGGCCACGGGCAAACCCAACGCGCTGGTGCTGTTCTCCGGTGCCCTGCTCGGTTTCGACGCGGCCCTGGAGTCGCTGAAACGGACCTCGGCACACGTCAACCTCGACTGGCGACAGACCGAGTCGGCCTCCCGCATCCTGGACCAGGAACGCATCGCGGCCCTGGGCATGACCCCGGTCGAGACGTCGCTGGTGCAGGCCCACGACCTGCTCATCGTCCCCACCCTCACCGCGAACCTGGCCGCGAAGGTCGCCCACGGCATCGGCGACTGCCTGGCCAGCAACGTGGTGGCCGAGTTCATCATGACCAACAAACCGGTGGTTGTGGCCACCAACGCCGCTTGTCCCGACTCGGCGGACAAACGCGGCTGGTTCCCGCAGATGCCGTCGGGCTACGCGGCGATGCTGCGTGAGAACCTCGCCGCCCTGACATCCTTCGGGGTGCACCTGGCGACCGCGGAAACCCTCGACCGGGTCGTCGGGGAGGTCGCGGGCGCGGGCGAGGCGGTGCACTGCACCGCGCGCGTGGTCACCGAATCCGCGATCCGTTCCCTGGCTCCGGGGTCGCGGCTGAGCGTGCACCGCAAGGCGATCATCACCGACCTGGCCCGCGAGGCAGCGGCGTCGGCGGACATCACGATCACGAGGAGGAGTTGAGATGTACCTGGCCAAGGTGGTCGGCACGGTGGTCTCCACCAGCAAGGACGAACGCCTCGTCGGTTTCAAACTGCTGCTGATTCAGCGCGTCCACTCCGACGGCACCGCCGTCGGTAACCAGGAGGTCGCGGTGGACACCGTCGGCGCCGGAACCGGTGAGACGGTCATCATCACGAAGGGCAGCTCTGCCCGGTTCGCTGCGAGCCGGCAACAAGCGCCCCTGGACGCGACCATCGTCGGCATCGTCGACGTGGTCGAGGTGGAGGACTGACCGTCATGCCACACGTGTACACGCGCACCGGCGACAAGGGTGACACCGGGCTGTTCGGGGGCTCCCGGGTGCCCAAGCAGAGCCTGCGTGTGGAGGCCTACGGCACCGTCGACGAGGCCAACGCAGCGCTCGGGGCGGCGAAGGCGATGCTGCCCGCCGGCCAGTGGCGGCGTCGCGTCCACGACGTGCAGCAGCGGCTGTTCGTGCTGGCCGCCGAACTGGCCAGCGACCCCGAGGGCGCGGCGATCCTCGCGAACAAGATCAACACCGGCGACATCACCGACCTGGAGCATCTCATCGACGACTGCCTGGCCGTCACGGGGCCGCAGCGGGAGTTCGTGGTGCCGGGCCGCGACGACCGGTCGGGGGCTTTCCACCAGGCCCGCACCGTGGTGCGTCGCGCGGAACGGCGGGTGCTGACCCTGGCCGAGACCGAACCGGTGCGCCCCGAGCTGATCACATACCTCAACCGTCTCTCCGACGCCGTCTACTCCCTGGCCAGGCTGGCCGAGACCTGGCGCGACGAGGAGATCGAACGCATCGTCCGAGACGCCGTCGCCAAGGTCCTCGGATCCCCCTCATCACCGGACGGCGAGCCCACGGGCGAGCAGTCCGCCTCGACACCCTCCCCCAGTCGAATGCCGGCCCGTCGATTCGATCTCGCCGCGGCCAAACGGATCGCCGAACGGGCGGAGGCACGCAGCGCCGAGCTGGGTGTGCCCGTCGTGATCGCAGCCGCGGACGCGGGCGGGAACCTGATGCTGCTGCACCGCATCGAGGGTGCGCTGCTCGCGGCCACAGAGGTCGCGATCAACAAGGCGTGGAGCGCCGTGGCCTTCCAGGCACCGACAGCGACGCTCGGCCCCCTGGCCACCGAGGACGGTCCCTTCCCCGGTCTGGCCGACACCAACTCCGGCCGTGTGGTCCTGTTCGGCGGAGGGGTGCCCGTCCATGTCGACGGGGAACTGGCAGGAGCCATCGGAATTTCGGGTGGCACCGCTGAACAGGACGTGGACATCGCGACCTGCGCGCTGCAGGACTGGAACACGATAGGAGAGCAGTAATGAAGATAGATCCGGCACAGCTGGAAGCGACCATCCGCGAGGTCCTCGCGGCCATGCTCCCCGGCAACGGCAACCAGGCCGAGGCGCCCGCGACGCAGCAGGAAGCCCCGGGTGATGGGGTGTTCGCCGACATGGATTCTGCGGTGGAGGCCGCCCACCTGGCGCAGCGCGAATACCTGACCCATTCGATGGCCGACCGGCGCCGCTACGTCGCGGCCATCCGTGAAGCGATGCTGGCCCCCGAGGCTCTCGACTACATGTCGGAGCAGGCCGTGGCGCAGTCCGGGATGGGTGATGTCGGCCACAAGTACCTGAAGAACAAGGTGGCGGCTGCCGAGACCCCCGGGGTGGAGGATCTCGTCACGGAGGCGTGGTCCGGCGACGACGGCCTGACCACCATCGAGTACTCGCCTTACGGCGTGATCGGGGCTATCACCCCCACCACCAACCCCACCGAAACCATCACCTGCAACTCCATCGGGATGCTGGCCGCCGGCAACGCCGTCGTGTTCAGCCCGCATCCGCGGGTCGCCAAGCTGTCGTGCTGGCAGGTGCGTCGCATCAACCGGGCGCTGCGCGCCGCCGGCGCCCCCGACAATCTCGTGGTGACGGTCACCGCGCCGTCGTTGGAGAACACCAACGCGATGATGGCCCATCCGAAGGTCCGGATGCTGGTGGCTACCGGGGGTCCGGGCATCGTCAAGGCGGTGCTGAGCTCCGGCAAGAAGGCGATCGGCGCGGGCGCGGGCAACCCGCCTGCCGTCGTCGACGAGACCGCCGACATTGAGCACGCCGCGAAGTGCATCGTCGACGGCGCCAGCTTCGACAACAACCTGCCCTGCACCGCGGAGAAGGAGATCATCGCGGTCGATTCGATCGCCGACATGCTGAAGTTCTGCATGATCAAGCACGGCGCCTACGAGGTGACGGCCTCCGAGGTCGCGGAGCTGGAGAAGCTGCTGGTCAATGGCGACAAGCCGCGCACCGAGTGGGTGGGCAAACCGGCAGCGAAGATCTTGGAGGCCATTGGCGTCACCCCGCCGCCCGGGGTGCGGCTGATCGTGTGCGAGGCCAGCGCCACCCACCCGTTCGTGGTGCACGAGCTGATGATGCCGGTGCTCGGGCTGGTGCGGGTGCCGGACGTGGACGCCGCCATCGACCTGGCCGTCGAACTGGAGCACGGCAACCGCCACACCGCGGTGATGCACAGCCTCAACGTCAGCAAGCTGACGAAGATGGGCAAGCTGATCCAGACCACGATCTTCGTGAAGAACGGCCCGTCGTACAACGGCATCGGGATCGGCGGCGAGGGCTACCCGACGTTCACCATCGCCGGACCCACCGGCGAGGGTCTCACGTCGGCTCGCAGCTTCACCCGGAAACGTCGCTGCGTGCTCGTCGGCGACCTGAACGTCCGCTGAGCCGCCATGACCAGACGAATCGCGATAACGGGAGCAGCCGGGCAGATCGGCTACGCGCTGGTCTACCGGCTGGCCTCGGGCGATCTGCTGGGCGACGAGCCCGTCGAATTGCGACTGCTGGAAGTACCGGCGGCTGTGAAGGCCCTCGACGGGGTGGCGATGGAACTGCTCGACTGCGCCTTCCCGCAGCTGAAGGGCATCGAGGTCACCGACGATCCCGCGGTGGCCTTCGACGGGGCGAACGTCGCGATGCTGGTGGGAGCGTCGCCGCGCAGCGCGGGCATGGAACGCGCCGACCTGCTGGAAGCCAACGCCGCCATCTTCGCCGCGCAGGGCCGGGCCCTGGCGGCCTCGGCGGCCTCGGATGTGCGGGTGGTGGTCACGGGAAACCCGGCGAACACGAACGCGCTGATCGCCTCCCGGCACGCCGACGGGATTCCCGCTTCGAGGTTCACCGCCCTGACGCGGCTCGACCACAACCGGGCCCGCGCACAGCTGGCGGCGAAGGCCCGCAGGCCGGTGGCTGATGTGACGAACGTGACGATCTGGGGCAACCATTCGGCCACGCAGTACGCGGACGCCTTCAACGCCCGCATCTGCGGGAAACCGGCGGACCAGTGGATCGCCGACGACGCCTGGATCGCCTTCGACTTCCTCCCCACCGTCGCCAAGCGCGGGGCCGCGGTGATCGCGGCCCGGGGACGTTCGAGCGCGGCATCGGCTGCCAACGCCACCATCGATCACGTCCGCGACTGGCTGCTCGGCACCCCCAAGAGCGACTGGACGTCGATGGCGGTGGTCAGCGACGGCTCTTACGGGGTCCCGGCGGGCCTGGTCTCGTCGTTCCCGGTACGCTGTCACAGTGGAGAGTGGGAGATCGTCCAGGGTCTGCCGCTCAACGCTTTCGCGAGAAGTCGCGTCAATGTCTCTGTCGACGAACTGAAAGCTGAGGCGGAGGAGGTCAGATCGATGGGCCTCCTCCCCGTGTGAGACCGAACCCGGCAGGGCCGCTCCTGCGAAGCCCACCCACCTCTTCTCAACCACCGAAGAGCCGCAGGGGCCCTGCCGGGTTCTTTATTCTTTTCTGACGCCGGAAGGATTCCCGGGAACCGGTCGCGAAGGAGGTCGCCGTGCCAGTTCGTCGTGCCGTGGCAGCCGGCACGACCCACACCGTGGGGCTTCGCGTCGACGGCACCGTGGTCGCAACCGGTGGCAACAGCCACGGCCAACTCGAAGTCGACTCCTGGCGCCTCGGTTGATGTCCGGCTCCACCGACGTCTCGGAACCGAACCGGCTCGTATCCAGGATCTCCGGTGCACATCTCGCCCGCCATGGAGGAGAACACCGATGACATCGAATTGATCGCGGTTATCGCAGGATGTCATCCTTTTGGATGACTTGACTTGTTGCGAGGACATGGAGAAGCGGGGCGTTGTCGCTTTTCGGGGACGTTTGAGCTGAATCGGCGGGACGCAGCTTGTATTTGATGCTTCAAAGGTGGTTGTGGGGTGGCGACGTGGTGGGTAAGGGTATGGGGACCTCAATTTTTCGTGCGTGAGGAATTGTTCTTCCGGAAGGGGTGCTTCGCGGTGAAGTTCACAACGAGGAGTGACGCCCCGGTGGCACTGGAACTGTCCTCATCCACGGAATCAGAGGATGTGGAGTGTTGGCGAGGTGGGTGCGCGAGGCTGCTGAGCCATTACATGAATTCCATGAAACCGGTCGACGGGCTCGAAAGGATCGAACAGTGGATCATTTCCGGCTAAACAAGAAAGTGGTGTGTGATGGGTGAGCAGCCGCAGTCGGGTGACGGGTTGGTGATGCCGGAGGCGTTTCCGTGTAAGAGTAAGGATATTAATGCGGAGAATGTGAGGTCCGCGTCCGGGAAACTGAAGTCCATGGGACAAACGATTGATTCTCGGATGGATGCGATTGTTGGGTTGTGGAATGGTTTACCGGCTGTGTATGTGGCTCCGGAAGCGGAGCAGGCGTATGGGTTGATGGCTCCGGCGGCGACGGCGTCGGAGACGATTAAGACGAAGTTTGAGAAGGCTTCTAGTGCGTTGGATGATTTCGCTGGTGCGATAGAACCGGTCAAGGGTGAGCTTGAGGCGTTGGAGGAGGAGGCTGCTTCGTTTCGTAGCGCCACGTTGTCGGAGTATGGGGATACGTGGCGGGATCATCAGGAGGTGGTGGATCGTAACAACGCGTTGTTGGGGCGTTACGCGAAGGTGGTGGAGACTCTCACCACAGCGGCTGCGGCGTGCGCGAATACGATTAATGGGTTGCTGGATGGGGTAGAGCTGCCCGCGGTGGAGGGGATCTCGGCGGATGCGCTCATGCAGTCCGGGGAGATGATGCCCTGGGGCGCGCCGGTGGAGAAGAACCGTACACTGTGCGGAATCGGTGGGTCACGGGGTGCAGAGCTTCGCGAAGAACACCTGGGACGGTTTCAAGGCCATGGCTGGGATCGGTGCGGATGGGTCGTGGTCGTGGGAGAACGCTAGTAACGCGTGGGTGGGGGTTGGGGATTTCGCGTTGTCGGTGTGGGTGGCGAAGAATCCTGTGGTCGCGGCTGGGGTGACGCTTCTTGGGGGTAGAGATGGGGCCCAGTGGGTGGCGGATCGTTACAAGGTCGTAGCGAAGGCTGTCTCGGGGATGGTGGGTTTTGATTTGGATGCTCACCTTGAGGGTAGAGACGGATTCCATAAGTGGAAGAAAGACGGTGCCGTGGCCGCCGTGACTGAGTCTGTGCTCAATATTGCTTCTGCTCGTATTCCTGGCGCCGGGCCGGTCAAGGGTGTTATCGGTGGTACCAAATTGGGTGCTGCGGCACTGACAACGTTGAACCTGGCCACGCGTGCCGCGGACTACGCACTTCCCGGTGGTGGGTGGCTGATCCGAGGCGGAGTCAAGGTTGTTGATCTGGGATTGGAACAAATCCAGAAACTTCGTTCCAAAACCTCTATTGACCTCACCGACACAGCAGCACCGGGGCCAGTGAAACCGGGGCCGCTCACTCCCAGCGGACACACCCCCAGTGGTCACGGCGGCGCTCCCCCACACACCACCAGCAGCAGCAGCAACGGCGGCGGGGGTGTGGGTGGTGTGTCGAAGTCTTCAGGGCCGGGACCCGATTTCCAGGCCCCGGTCAACCCGCGCGGGCCGAGACTCAACCCCCTCCACGGTTTGAACAACCTGGATGCCAACAACCCCACCACCGGCACCAGCACCGGTGCGGGCACCGGTGCCAGTCACGCCGGCACCAGCACCGGAAACAGTACGGGTGCCAGCAGCACAAACACCAGCACCGGCACAGGCAGCGGGTCGGGTAACGGCACGGGCACCACCAGCACCGGCACCGGTTCCGGCCACGCCGGTACAGGTAGCGGCACCGGTGCAGGCACCGGTTCCGGTCATGCCAGTACAGGCTCCGGTACGGGCACCACAGGCAGTAGTGGCGCAGGCCATGGCAGCACCAACAGCACAGGAAACGGTACGGGCGCCACCAGCACCGGCAGCGGTTCCAGTCACGCCAGCACCGGCAGCGGCACGGGCACCGGCAGCGGCTCTACTGTGGGCAGTGGTTCCGGTCACGCCAGCACCGGCCACGGGTCTGGTGCAGGCAGCGGTGCAAGTCATGCCGGCACAAGCAGTGGTTCCAGTGCAGGCAGTGGTGGTGCAGGTCATAGTGGCGCTAGCCAGCAGCCCCACGTGAACACCAGCAGCGGTCCACGTCCTGACCCGCTGATCGAGAAACCACGACCCCACCACAACCCAGAAAACAACCCCACCAGCAACGGCGATACGGAATCCCCTACCAGCGGGAAGAACCCCGAACACCCCCACCCAAAGGATCTATCAACCCCAACAACCAGGAACAATAACGGGGACACCCCACACACCCACCACGACCAGGAACACACCGGCCCCTCCAGTCGCGGGAACCCCCACGTACATGACGGCGATTCCACACCAACCAACAACCACAACCCACCCACCAAACCCAGCCACTCCACTGATCCCGACCATCCCACCAGCCCGGAACACCCATCCCAGGCTGGTGACGGGTCGTCTCCTACAGGACAGAACACCAGCCCTGATGCGTCGAAGTTGCCTGATCCACCCACCGTGGAAACCTGGGATGGCAAAGAGATTCCAAACACACTACGCCCGGGCCAGGCCAAAGAAAGATTCGGAGTCGACTACACCGACGCGGATGTGAAACACGCCTACGACAACGCATTCGACCCAGTGAAGGGGGAACATGTTGACCCGCGTACCGGGGAACCACTCGTAGAGACCACCCGTGATGGACGAGGACGCGGCTGGGAGATGCGCTACGACCCAGCCACCAAGGATTGGAGTGCCTGGAACAAAGGCGACGGCTACGGGCGTGCAGGGAAACCTGTCGCGTTCCCCGACTACGATCCAGCGGTAGGGAAGACCTACTCCTCTGGTGATGGCCTGGCTCCCGGAGACCCCCATCCACACACCCCGCCCGAAACCCACAACCGAGCCACCGGAACACCAGGCGTGGAACACGTGAACCGAGGCAACACCAACGGCAAGGAGAACCCGAAAATAGAAAACTGGTTGAAATACCAGGAACAAATCACCGGCTGGAAACGCAACAACAAAGGCGAAATGCCCGAATACACACGCTACGACTCAAATGGCGAACCTGTGCGTATCGACGGGCGCACGTGGCGGGGACAACCCCCACAAGAGGTCTACCTCGACGCGAAACGCGGATACCAACGCGTCTACTACGACCCCACCCACACCAAAGGCATGCAACAACAGCTGATTGATGAGGCGAAGAGGCAACGCAGGGTACTTCCCCCCGGTGCTAAACTGGAATGGCACATCTCCTCCAGAGAAGGAGCCGACGCCATCAGCAGGATCCTGGAAGACGAAGGTATCTACGACGTTGATGTGATCTACACTCCTGAAAGGTGACCACGAACATGACCCACGATCTCGATGACATTTCCACACGCGGGTGTTGGACACGCCTCAACGAAACCCCGGAAGACATCGCCCGCATGTCCATGCATTTCATGAAAGAATTCTCCACCCGAATCAAGACGGGCCCCTGGGAACCACTGGAGGGCGAATGGGACGGCACCGAGGAAGACTTGGTCACAGTGGTGAAGAACAATGCGGTAAAGACCGAGGAAGGCAAAATCAGCCGCGGCGCCGGATACAGCACAACATTGAACAATGACCGCGGCCCTTTGAACACCCACTTCAATGTTTCCGCCGGCGAGGACCAACTCTTCGAACAAGTCGCCTCACCTTGCTTCACACAGAAGTATTACCACTCGGAGCATGCGTCGGCGGGTGAATTGTGGGACGCATCGGTTCACGCCGCCGTCACCGCCTTCGATCCCGCATTCGTCACCGGCCAGGAACGAGCCGTTCTTCGCATGACCCGCCGAGGCAGATGGAAGATCCCGTTCGGGTATCGGGTGTGGATCAACGACTGGGTCGGAACCATCGCCACCCACGCGGAAGGTTTGACCACCGAACGCCTCGGCAACGGCACCCTCATCAAAGTGCCCGACACCTGGCCCGCACAACAAGTCGTCGACGCCCTCACCACCACTTTCCAAGCCAACAACCTCGACGAAGTCCCCATCACATGGTGACACCGCCCCACACCCCCTAGAGGGGAAACAAGGCACACCATGCCCGCACTGACCACCGAAGAATTCACCACATGGGCCAACCGCCTCACAGGCCTCCCCTGGCCCATGACCACCGAGGAATTCGCAACAATCGCGACAGGCGAGTTCGGTTGGACCATCTTTGACGGTAAACAGGTGCTGGCCATCACTCTCCCGAATTATTCCGAACGCGTTTTTGTTGGAAAGACAAGCGAAGAGGAAGTTCGAAAGATTCATTTTCCATTAGCTAGAACTAAAACGGAAAACCGAGATTCTGAAATAGAGTTGAATGATCTGTTTGCTAGCTATGCAAAAGTCGGCACAGAGACTTGGGGGAACCCAGCCAAGACAGAGCATGGCCAAAAGTCTTTGATGACATGGACCCATCCGGCCAGCTGCATACTGAAGATCGTCCGCACACGATCCTTGGTATTGTTCACCTTCTACACTCCACAAGGAGCCCGCTACTACGAGTAACCACCACACTCAAACAACACATCCCCACCAGAAAAGAAGCCAACACCATCACCAGCATCTTGGCGAAGGAGAAAATCTATGGCGTTGATGTGATCTACACTCCTGAAAGGTAACCACGAACATGACCCACGATCTCGATGACATTTCCGTGTATGCGTGTTGGACACGCCTCAGCGAAACACCGGAAGACATCGCCCGCATGTCCATGCGTTTCATGAAAGAATTCTCCACCCGACTTGAGACGGGCCCCTGGGAACCACTGGAGGGCGAATGGGACGGCACCGAGGAAGACTTGGTCACAGTGGTGAAGAACAATGCGGTAAAGAGGCTCATCGCAAATGAGGGTGTAGGTGGTTCCTGAAGCCGCTGGTCTCAAGCAGCGACCGGGCGATGTAGTTCGTCAGGTTCCGGAACCCCAAGGCCGATCCGCGGAGGTGCTCGAGGCGGCCGTTGATTGCCTCCGTGGGGCCGTTGCTGGTGCCGGGGCGGTCGAAGAACGCGAGGATGTCGGCGGCGCGCTGCTTCAGGGTGCGGCCGAGGCGGCGCAGCTCGACGAGCCGGTTTGGGACACTAGTGGTCAGCGAGTCGATGACGGACTGCATGAGGAACTTTCCGAGTTTGCGGTCGGGTTCCCGGTAGGCGGTGACCATCCGCTGGTAGATGCCCCAGCTCGCCTCGACCTCGACATGCTGCTCGTCGGCGAACAGTGCTTTCAGGCGTGTCTGCTGCTTCTCGGTGAGCAGGCCGGCGCCGGTGTGGAGGGTGCGGCGGGCCTTGTATAGCGGATCGTCCTTCCGGCCCCGCCGCCCGAATACGTCGCGCTGGATCCGGCGACGGCACTGGTCCAGCGCGTCGCCGGCAAGACGGACGACGTGGAATGGATCTATCACCGTCACCGCGTCGGGCAGCTCCTCGCTGGCGGCGGTCTTGAACCCGGTGAACCCGTCCATCGTGACGACCTCGACCCCGTCCCGCCAACCCTGGACTCGGGCGGCGAGCCAGGTCTTGAATACGCTCTTGGAGCGCCCCTCGACCATGTCCAGCAGCCGCGAGGGGCCCGTCTTCTCACGCACCGGGGTGAGGTCGATGATGACGGTGACGTACTTGTCCCCGGACCTCGTGTGGCGCCAGACGTGCTCGTCGACGCCGAGCACCCGAACCCCGTCGAACCGGCCGGGGTCATCGATGAGCACGCGGCGTCCCTCGGCGAGGACCGCATCATTGGCCGTGTGCCAGGACACCCCCAGCCCTGCGGCGACCCGGGACACAGTGAGGTGGTCGATCACGATCCCTTCCAGCGCCCACCGCATCCCGCGACGAGACAGCTTCGCCCGCTCCGCCGCCGCAGCAGTGAGGTCCTCGCGCCAGGAGCGCCCGCACCCAAAACACTTGTATCGGCGGACGCGGACCAGCAGCATGGTCGGGCGGTACCCGAACGGCTCATGCGCGAGCTGTCGCGTGTCCGTCCCGCGGGAGAGCGCCCTGCTGCCGCAGCCCCGGCACCACGGATCTGGTTCAGCGACCCGGCACTCGATCACCGCCCGATCCGGGGCCAGCCGCTGGCCGACGGCCACGAGGCCGAGCTCGTCGAGACGGCAGAACACAGTCAGGTCAGGGGTCACGAAGGTAGCATGGAGCACGTCGAGGTCTTCCAACAGATGGTCAGTGTGAGAACTTCCATCATCGGAAGGCCTCGACCCTCATCCCGGCACCGACGCGCTCAGCCAGCTACCCACTCATCTGCGAAGAGCCGGTAAAGACCGAGGAAGGCAAAATCAGCCGCGGCGCCGGATACAGCATCACCTTACTCAACGGCACTGACTCTTTGAACACCGATTTCAATGTGCGAGCTGGCACGGAGCGGCTCATCGAACGAATCGCTTCGCCCAAGTTTTCACAGGATTTCTATCACTCGGAGCATGCTTCGGCGGGTGAATTGTGGGATGCATCGATTCACGCCGCCGTCATAGCTTTCGACCCCGCATTCGTCACCGGCCAGGAAATGACCATCCTCATGATGACCCGCCGAGGCGGCTGGAAGATCTCGTTCGGGTATCGGGTGTGGATCAACGACTGGGTCGGAACCATCGCCACCCACGCGGAAGGTTTGACCACCGCACGCCTCGGCAACGGCACCCTCATCAAAGTGCCCGACACCTGGCCCGCACAACAAGTCGTCGACGCCCTCACCGAAACCTTCCAAACCAACAACCTCGACGAAGTCCCCATCACATGGTGACACCACCCGGCCCGCGAACCAGAAAAGACAACCCAGCAGTACCTACAGCACGCCATGACCGCACTGACCACCAAATCTTGGGGTTTCCCTGTTTGGTGGGCATTGTCCCAGCACCTCCTGACTCGTCCGGGTGAAAGCTGTTCCAGGAAGTCCCGATTCACCCGCAGCCGGCATCAATCACCACACAAGCGGCGTCACAACGACAAGACGGAGGCAACCTCAGAACTATCATCGCCTGCAGGAGGTGAGACGATGGGCACTCCCCCACGCGAGACACACAATGTTCCACGCCGCACGAATGACCGTGAATCTGGTGAGTACGTCACCGACCCGGGCCACAAGGGTGACGTCGCACTCGGAGACCTGCACACCGGACACACCGGCCCCCTGAACGGAGTGGCGTGGAGTTCTGACGGCAGTCTCCTGGCCACCGTCGGCGATGACCACACATGTGTCGTCTGGAATCCTCACACCGGCGACCCCGTCGCCACGCTCATCGGTCACACCGACGCCGTGAACAGGGTCGCCTGGAGTCCGGACGACAGGCGTGTGGCGACCGTCAGCCACGATGGAACCTGCATCATCTGGAACCCCCACAGCGCAGAAAGACTCCTCACCCTCGCCGACCACACCGACGTCGTGATGGGTGTTGCCTGGCACCCCGACGGCACCCGTCTGGTCACCGTCAGCTGTGACGGGACCGGCATCGTCTGGGATTCGAGGACGGGCCGTCCGGTCACGACTCTCACCGGCCACACTTACCACGTGAACGGGGTCGCCTGGCATCCGGATGGCTCCCGCATCGCGACCGCAAGCAGCGATGGGACCTGCATCATCTGGGACGCCAGCACCGCAGAGAAGATCCTCACCCTCACCGGACATGACCGCTTCGGGGTCGAGCACGCGGTGTACGGGGTCGCGTGGAGTCCTGACGGAAGTCGTCTGGTCACCGCCGGCTGGGACGACGCCTGCATCGTCTGGGACCCCGAAACCGGCCAACCCATCGTCTCGTTTGTCGATCACACCGACTGGGCGCTCGGGGTGGCATGGAGTCCCGACGGCACCCGGATCGCGACTGCCAGCGACAGAGGAACCTGCCCGGTCTGGAATCCAGACACAGCAGAAGCGATCGCCATCCTCGTGCCCCGGTCCGCGGCCAGGACGACATTCGTGAACGGGGTGGCCTGGAGCCCTGACGGCACCCGCGTCGCCACCGTTGACAGCAACGGGGCCTGCATCATCTGGGATCCCGACACCGGAGAAACAGTCACCACGCTCGCCAGCCGCACCGATTGGGTGGACGGGATCGCCTGGAGCCCGGACGGCACCCGTCTGGCCGCCATCGAAGGCTTGGCCAGGACATGCACCGTCTGGGACCCGGTCAGGGGTCGCCCCGTGGCCACCCACAGCGCTCACACCAACCTGGTGGGCGGCCCAGCGTGGAGCCCCGACGGCACCCGCATCGCCACCACCCACAACGACAAGGCCTGCACCATTCGGGATGCCATGACCGGACAGTTGCTCATCACCCTCACGAGCAGCATCGGTTTTCCACGCGGGGTTGCCTGGCATCCCGTGGGTGACCTCATCGCTGTCGCCAGCGATGGCGGGGGATGCACCGTCTGGAATCCCGACACAGGCCAGGACGTCGTCACTCTCACCGATACCGGCGCCACACGCTTGCTTGACGACACCAGGAGTGCTGTCGCCTGGCACCCCTCAGGCGACCTCCTCGCCACCACCAATGGCGACGGCACCTGCATCATCTGGCAGCCCGCCACCGGGGAAAGAATCCTCACCCTCACCGGCCACACCGCCGCCGTCACCGGGGTTGCCTGGAGCCCCGACGGCACCCGCATCGCCACCGCCAGCGACGACCGCACCTGCATCATCTGGAACCCCGACACCGGGGAAAGAATCCTCACCCTCACCGGCCACACCGCCGCCGTCACCGGGGTCGCATGGCACCCCACCGGCGACCTCATCGCCACCGCCAGCGACGACCGCACCTGCATCATCTGGAACCCCGACACCGGCGAAAAGATCACCACCCTCACCGGCCACACTCGCGCCGTGACCGGGGTCGCATGGCACCCCACCGGCGACCTCATCGCCACCGCCGACGCCTCGGGACTGATCCGAATCTCCCACCTCGACGGCACCCTGGAACGCGCCTTCATCTCCGTGCGACCCCGCGTTCCCGGGGCGGAGAGCTACGCCAGCTGGGCCCCTCAAGGCCTCGATGTCCTGGAAGGAGAAGCCTGGCGGGTGCTGCGCCTCCCGAACCCAGACGACGGAAGCTAGCCGCCCTACGGACCGAGGAGGGCCAGCGGCACCACCGCCACCCCGTCGGGACGCCGGTAGGCGGCCTTGCCCGTCGTGACGACCACCAGATCGGCCACCCGGTCGGGGATCTGGTCGCGCAGCCAGAGGAGATGCTTCACGTCCGAGTCGCCCACCGCAGCCGCGAGTTTCACCTCAATGCCCACGATCTGCCCGTCCACTCCTTCGACGACGAGGTCCACCTCGTGTCGTCCGCCCTGGGTGCGCATGTGGTACACCCGCGCCTCAGCGGCCTGCGCCGCGACCCGCACCGTCAGCGTCGCGAGCGACTCGAACAGCGGCCCCATCATGTGTGCCCCCGACGCGCTGAGCAGGGAGGACGACGACAACCCCAGCAGCCGGGCCGCCAAGGCGGGGTCGGCGAGTTGGTGCTTGGGGGCCTGCTGGAAACGCCGGATCGGGTTATTCGCGGGAAGCCAGCCGGGCACCGGATCCAGTATCCACAGGCGGGTGAGGAGGTCCCTGTACACAATGGTCGTGGTGTGAGCCGGCTGCGCCCCGTCGCCGCCGGTGGTGGCATCCAGCATCCGCGAGTAGGAGGTGGTGGTCGAGGACGCCGCAGCGTAGGCCCCGAGCCAGCGACGCAGCGTCTCCGGACGTCGCACCGCGAAGCCGTGGTCGGGCAGGTCGCGGTCGATGATGCGTTGCAGGTAGGCGTCCAGCAGTCCCCGGCGCAGGCGCGGCGGCGCGTTCATGATCCCGGGGAATCCACTGGCGACGATCGCGTCGGCGTAATCGGTGAGCCCGTATCCGCTGTCCCCGCCCACCGGATCGCGACCGCCCTCGAGGAGCCGCGCCAGCGACACCGTCGGTGTGGCACGTCCGCGTTCCGGCAACGCCATAGGACGCATCCGCAGCGACAGGATCCGCCCCGCCCCGCTGTGGGTCCCGGCGGCATCCGTCGGTGTGGCGGATCCGGTGAGGAGGTAGCTTCCAGGCGGGGCGCCGGAGTCGACACATCGTCGCACCGAATCCCACACCTGGGGCAGTTTCTGCCACTCGTCGAGGAGCAGCGTTCCCGCCGGCACCGCCGTCAGTCCAAAATCCGCTGCAGCAATCCGCCGCTGATCCTCGTCATCCAGCAGCCACGTGGTGGTGGCGCGCCGCCGGGCAGTGTCCGTCTTCCCCACCCCCTTAGGGCCGTCGATCGCAATGGCGGGAGCGAGCGGCAACAGCTCATCCAACTCCAGATCCACCGTCCTGGGCAGATAGTCCATGCTGCCTACGCTACCATTCACGCACTTTCTACACTAGGATTCACACACTTCTTACGCTACCGTTCCCGCATCTCGCCCCCCTCCACAACCCCCATCCCAGTTCGCCACCCCCAATATCCGCTGGCATTACCACCGCACCCGGGGATCCCTCCCACACACCCCGAAGACCTTCTTTGATATGTCACAACACTACCGAAAACGGTAGACTTGTGACATGACAGCGATGGTGAAGTATCGAGATCTCGTGCACGAGATCGCCTTGGACAACCACGGCTACGTCACCACCCAGGCGGCAGTCGAAGCAGGAGTGCCCGCGGTCGAGCTTCCGAAACTCGCGGCACGCGGTGGGATGGAGAACGTCGCCTACGGGTTGTACCGCGTCTCGGCAGTGCCGCGCAGCGAGATCGACCAGTTCGCCGAAGCCCTCCTGCGCGCGGGTGAGGGTGCCTATCTGTACGGGGAATCGGTGCTTGCGCTGCTTGGCCTCGCCGACGTGAACCCCCGCCGGATCACGGTGGCGGTCCGCAGACGTACCCGCCCCAGGCTGCCCGCTTTCATGGAGCTGACTCTGGTCAGGGGCGACGCCCACACGACCCGCTATCAAGGCCTGGATTCACAGCCGGTGGCAGACGCGATCCTCACCTGCCGCGGATCCATCGAAACACCCCGCCTGCTGAACGCCGCCCGGGAGGCCCACGAGGAAGGACTGCTGACCACGCGGGAACTCCGGCTGGTGAGAAAGGAACTGAAGTCATGACCTACACCAGCGCCCCGCCCAGCGTACGCTCCCTGGAACAACGGATCCGTAACGTCGGGGAAGCACGGAACTCGCACTGCGGAGAAGAGTTTCCATGACGATCCGCCTGTCTTCCTCCACCACCCGTCCGCCAGCGCTACAGCGCGAGCACACGACGCATAGGCAGGCAGACCCGCGATTGGCGAAGCCGACGCGATAAGCCGGACTACCCTGAGATGCAGCGGCACAAGAAGGCAGGGAGGAGATATGACGCACACCCACGACTGGGGCAGTTTCGAGGATTTCTTCACCACCGCCATGACCCGGCCCGATACCGATTGGCGGCAGCTCCACGGTCACATAGGTCTGACCGGTACGGCTGTCGATGGCGCCCGCGCAGCAGCCGATCTCATCGCCGTCGGCGAACCCCTCATCGAGGCGTGGCGATTCGGCATCCTTCACACCGTCGACACCTACGACTCCGCACGCCGACGCGGAGGCACCGAGCTCGCGGCCCAGGTCTTCGCCGAGGAGCCCCCGCCAACCGGTTCCGTACACGTCGACGCAGCCTTCGCGGCCCTCGCCCGCCACTTGGCAGATCGCGATGGTTGGCCCCAACCCGCGTGGACCATGCGTCCCGAAAGGGTGAGTTCGGGCTGGTATGTCGCCGCACGTCCGGCCATCGAAGCCATGATCCGCGCCGAGACCCCACCCATCTTCCGCGAGCACGGCGTCTTCATCGCCGCCAACGACCTGGACCGGGCATGACCAGCGCCGCTCCGCTCAGTCGCGACGAACTCTTGGAGCTCCTTGAGGATCTGTCGCACACACTGGCTCGCTCCGATGAGCGGGCCCGCATGTTCGTCGTCGGTGGTGCTGCCATGTCGCTGGGCTACGACCAGACCAGAACCACACGCGACGTCGATGCCCTCTTTGAACCGAAGCCGTGCGTCTATTCCGCCGTAGCAGATGTGGCAGCCCGTCATGGCCTCGATCCCGACTGGCTCAATGACGCCGCAAAAGGTTTCATGCCTGGCCCGGACCCCGACCCACGAACGGTTTATGAATCCGATCATCTCCTTGTACAGGTCGCTTCACCCGAGTACCTCCTTGCCATGAAACTCCATTCCGCCAGACCGGGACGCGATATCGACGACGCAGCAATTCTCTATCGGACAGCCGGATACACCTCACCCGAGCAGGCACTGGACCTTCTCGAGCAGCGATTCCCAGGACGTCTTTTGCCCAGGCACCAGTACCTCGTCCACGAGATCGCAGCGCAGGCATACGACGCGTAGGCAGGTGCGACCCCGCTCCGAGGGGAGCGACGATCACCCCCGACGGTCGCAGCTGAGACGCAACCCCAGCAGCACGCCCCAGACCCTCCGCTCTCCGACTTCACCACGGTTCGCTCGGCGAGAGTCCCAAGCGGTCTTATCGGTCGCACAACCCATACTGATTCAATAATTAACTTCACGTCTTCCTCGCAGAGCAACCTGCTAGGTTGAGGGCATCGTTGCTCCCCAAGAAGGTGATCATGCCTGTTTTGCAGGACTTTGACGTCCGCAGATGTCTCAAAAAATTACCCTTGCCTGAACATCTGAAGAATCTTGCGGAAGATACCGCCAGTCTTCTCGACAGCGAAGGTCGGGTCTCCATGCTGCGAGTCGCGAAGATGCTTCGATACGACGACGCCGCTTGGAGGATAAGAAAGCTTCAGGAACTCCGCACACAGATCGAGAGGCTTTCCGAGGAGAAGCACCTCCAGTTCAGTTTGAAATTACCCGATTCCTGGGACATCAACCTCGAAGCCCAATTCCTTTGTTTCGAGGGACTAGACGACTATCTCCCCGCGGTCCGTGCGCCACACCCGGAGGCTACTCCACTCACGGAAAACATCGTTTCCGACATCGATTCAGACGCACGACCTGTTGCCGTGCTGCTCACCTTCAATGAGCATGAAGCTCACAAGGTGTGGGACACATTTGGCCACTCCCGCCGCGAACTACCCAAGGAAGGCGTGACATATTACGAGCTCGACGAGGTGGGAGGTTTCCGGGTAATCCACGGGCACAGCAGACACCAAGGGCCCCTGGGGGCACAACTCAGCGCCGCGAAAGCCATCGAGCACTGGAGACCAGAAGCGCTGATCGCTGTCGGCATCGCCTTCGGGGTGAAGGAAGAGAAACATCACATTGGTGATGTCTTGGTCTCGACAGGAGTACTCGATTACGAGTCGGCTCGAGTGGAACCCGACGGCACCTTCACCCCTCGGGGCGAAACCCTCCCAACCTCTCAGGAGCTGGCCGACCGCGTGGAGGATCTTAACCTCCGGCGCGCGGAAGTGCGCGACTTGCCTACCATCCACATGGGCACCATTGTCAGCGGGGCAAAGCTGGTGGACAACAAGGAATACCGGGACAATCTCGCTTCCTTGCACAGCACGGTCATCGGCGGGGAAATGGAGGGGTCAGGCATTCTGACGGCCTGCAAAGAAAAAAAGGTGGATGTGATCGTCATTAAGGCCATCTGCGACTGGGCGGCCCACAAGAACAACCCCTCAAAAGAAGACGACCAGAAAAAGGCATCGAAGAACGCGGCCATCGTCGCGCGCGCCATCCTGGAGCGGGGACATCTTCAGAACGAAACCGCCAAGCAAAGAAGAAGACTGCGCGAACTGGAAAACCCAACGAGTACTACACCGCGCTGCCCGGACGTCCTGAAAATGGGCGAACACGACAAAGTGCTTGAGGAGGAACGCCTCATCCGGGATTCCCGCGCCTCCGCTGTGGACCTGGACCCCAAGGCGGCTCCGGGCATACCCGCCCAGGGCACACCGGTGGTGGATGCCATGCTGGATTGGGCAGCAAACCCCACCGAACCCCGATTATTCGCGCTGCTTGGCGAGTATGGCATGGGCAAGACCGTGAGCTGCCAGCACTTCATTCGAGAACTCACGGAGCGCCGGAAGGCAAGCCCCACCCTGCCCATGCCCCTCTACTTCAACCTGAAAAACGTGGCCGACGCGCGCCTGGCCGACAGGCTGGAGGATCTGGTGGTCACCTGCATGCGCGAGGAATGGCTGCCCAAGTACTCCCCGCACCACACGTGGCAGGCCTTCACGTCCTGGCTCGCCGCGGGGCCCTGCGTCGTGATCTTCGACGGCCTGGACGAGATGCTGGTGAAACTCGACAACACCCAAGGACTGTCGTTCCTCAGCCGGCTGCTGAACGTGCTGCAGCTGCTCGACGATGAGGATGCGAACCGGCAAATCAGGCTGGTGCTGTCCTGCCGCACCCAATACTTCAAAACTTTGGATGATCAGCGATCCGTCTTCCCGGGCAGGGACAGGGAAAACCTGAATGCTGATTCCTATCGGACCATGATCCTGCTGCCCTTGGGCGATGACCAGATCCGCCGCTACCTGGAAATCGCGCTTCCCGGCAGCGATATCGCGCACATCATGGACCTGGTGGCCAGCGTCCACAATCTGCCCGAACTGGTCGCCCGGCCCTACACCCTCCAGCTCGTTGCCGAGCACATTCCGGAGATCGAACGCGACCGCGCCAACGGCAAGCCGGTGTTCGGAGTGACGCTCTACAAAGCGATGGTGAAGAGCTGGCTGGCACGCGACAAGGGAAAACACTTCATCGACCCGGAGCGCAAGAACGCATTCATGGCAGAGCTGGCCGCCTGGCTGTGGCGAGAAAAGAAAACCACTGCGCCCGCCGAGGATGTGGAGACCATTTTCCGGCGCTGGGTCCGCGGCGACGAAGACCTGAGCGACATCAACCCCTCAGCACTGACGAAATCGGACAAGGACAAACTGTACGAGGACCTGCGCACCGCCACCTTCCTTACCCGACAGGACGACGAACGCGGCAGCACTTTCCGTTTCGCCCACACCTCACTGCAGGAATACTTCCTGGCCTGCTACCTCTTGGACGCCATACAGCGCGACGACCGCTCCCGCTGGGCCATGCGCGTCCCGAGCGCAGAGACCCTCGACTTTCTGGGCCAGCTGCTGGCCGGGGCCCAGGACCCAGAATTGATGGACACCCTGGTCTCCTGGAAAACCCCCTACCTGGAGCAGGCGAGCGAGCTCCTGCTGCGCTACACCTTCACCGCGAGAAAACGGGATTACCCCGCCCCGAATCTGGCACGAATCGACCTGTCGGGCGCTCACCTGGACGATTGGGATTTCCTCGGCACCCCCGATAATCCCCTCAACCTGGCCGAGGCAAATTTCACCAACACCTCGCTGCGCAGAACCGCCTTCTCCCACGCCAATCTGACAGGCGCCCACTTCACCAATGCCGTCCTCAATCAGAGCACCTTCCGCAACTGCACAACCCGACACACCGACTGGCACGACGCCCTCCATCCGGGAGCGGCGTGGCACACCCCTATTCAGGGCATTCCCACCGGGATAGAAACGGGTCTCTATCCCGGCCACACTAGCCGGGTGACCGGGGTCGCCTGGCACCCCAACGGCGACCTCATAGCCACCACCAGCTACGACCACACCTGCATCATCTGGAACCCCCACACCGGAAAGAAACTCACCACCCTCACCGACCACACCGACTGGGTAACCGGAGTCGCCTGGCACCCGGACGGCACCCGTATCGCCACCACCAGCTACGACCACACCTGCATCATCTGGAACCCCCACACAGGGGAGAAAACCACCACCCTCACCGACCACACCGACTGGGTAACTAGGGTCGCCTGGAGCCCCGACGGCACCCACCTCGCCACCACCAGCTACGACCACACCTGCATCATCTGGAACCCCCACACAGGGGAGAAACTCACCACCCTCACCGACCACACCAGCCGGGTGACCGGAGTCGCCTGGAACCCCGACGGCAGTCTCGTCGGCACCACCAGCTACGACCACACCTGCATCATCTGGAACCCCCACACAGGGGAGAAACTCACCACCCTCACCGACCACACCGACTGGGTAACTAGGGTCGCCTGGAGCCCCGACGGCACCCACCTCGCCACCACCAGCTACGACCACACCTGCATCATCTGGAACCCCCACACAGGGGAGAAACTCACCACCCTCACCGACCACACCAGCCGGGTGACCGAAGTCGCCTGGAACCCCGACGGCAGTCTCGTCGGCACCACCAGCTACGACCACACCTGCATCATCTGGAACCCCCACACAGGGGAGAAACTCACCACCCTCACCGGCCACACCAGCCTGGTGACCGGAGTCGCCTGGCACCCCACCGATAACCTCATAGCCACCACCAGCTACGACCACACTTGCATCATCTGGAACCCCCACACCGGAAAGAAACTCACCACCCTCACCGACCACACCGACTGGGTAACCGGAGTCGCCTGGCACCCAGATGGCACCCGTATCGCCACCACCAGCTACGACCACACCTGCATCATCTGGAACCCCCACACAGGGGAGAAAACCACCACCCTCACCGACCACACTGGCGCAGTAACCAGGGCCGCTTGGCACCCCACCGAAGACCTCATCGCCACTACCAGCCACGATGGCACCTGCATCATCTGGAACCTCCACACCGGCGAGAAAACCACCACCCTCACCAGCCACACCAGCCGGGCAACCGGAGTCACTTGGCGCCCTTCAAAGAACCTCATCGCCACTACCAGCCACGATGGCACCTGCATCATCTGGAACCCCAACACCGCCCAGAAACTCACGACCCTCACCGACCACACCGCCGCCGTCACAGGGGTCGCCTGGCACCCCGACGGCACCCGGATCGCCACCACCAGCACCGACAGCACCTGCATCATCTGGAACCACGAAACCGGAGAGAGAATCCTCACCCTCACCGACCACACCGCCGCCGTCACAGGGGTCGCCTGGAGCCCCGACGGCACCCACCTCGCCACCGCCAGCAACGACCGCACCTGCATCATCTGGAACCCCCACGCTGGCGAAAAGATCACCACCCTCACCGACCACACCCGCGCCGTGACCGCGATCGCCTGGCACCCCACCGACGACCTCATCGCCACCACCGACGCCTCGGGACTGATCCGAATCTCCCACCTCGACGGCACCCTGGAACGCGCCTTCATCTCCGTGCGACCCCGCACCCCCGAAGTGGAAAGCTACGCCAGCTGGACCCCCGCAGGCCTCGATGTCCTGGAAGGAGAAGCCTGGCGAGTGCTGCGCGTCCCGGAACCAGGGGGCGGGAGCAGGCGCCTCGAACTGCCGGGCCTGTCCTACGAACCACCGACCGACTGAGGCGACGGGCTCCCGACCCTCGGGCACCCATCCCACAATGATTTCAACTCGGGCCGTTCCTTCGTCATATCCGCGCCGACTCAATCACTTTTCCGAAAAACTGCGGAAAAAATAGATTTCTTGTCAGACTTTCAGTCATTACATTACGCCAACCCCGACTCGGGATGAGCCCATGAGCTTGAGGTTATTTGCCGTTCAACTTCCGGCGCGCTTGGGAACGACGGCCACGTCATCGACGGCATTACCTGCTTCAATCGTTCGGATACCTTCAGACACACCGAAAATTCCCCCAATCAGCCCCCGGCACAAAAAATCATCATATGATCATCAGTAATGCGCAGTTCTTGCTCATGGCGCTGTGTTGTACTGCCACCACCCGGACGTGCAGACACTCGTCATCCGCTCTACAGAACTGCGCACTTCTTGATCTCGACGCAAGGGGGTATCACATGCACACCCGGCCACACATCCCACGCGTGTCTGTCATCATCCCGACCAAGGATGAGGCCAAGAACTTGGAGGTACTGCTCCCCGACATGCCCGACGTCTACGAGGTGGTTCTCGTGGACGCGGGGTCGCAGGACGGCACCATAGACGTCGCACGCAATCACTTGTCCAATCTTCAGATCGTCCACCAGACCCGCACCGGCAAGGGCAATGCCCTGATCTGCGGCATGCACGCCGCCACCGGCGACATTCTCGTTACCCTCGACGCCGACGGCTCAGCCGATCCGTGCGAGATCCCCGCGTTCGTCGACGCACTCATCGATGGCGCGGATTTCGCGAAGGGATCGCGGTACATGCCGGGCGGGGGCTCCGTGGACCTGACCCGTCTACGTTCAGCCGGCAACTGGGGCCTGAACGTCTTGAGCAACCTCAGCCTGGGCACAAAATTCACCGACCTGTGCTACGGCTACAACGCATTCTGGAAGAGCATCGTCCCGGCCCTGAACCTGCCCGACCCGGATCTGCCCCAACCCGCAGACGGGAGCCGCATCTGGGGCGACGGCTTCGAGATCGAGACGCTCATCACGGTTCGCGCCGCACAGGCGGGCCTGGCGGTCACCGAGGTGCCCAGCTTTGAGCTGAGCCGCATCCACGGTGAGAGCAACCTGCGTACCTTCGCCGACGGACAACGGGTGCTGCGCACCATCACCACCGAGACGGCCCGCAACGGTCGCGCCAAACGCACCCGACTGGTCGCCGCCCCGGCGCGCCACCACCTGCCCACCTGCCGCCTGCGCTCACGTGAGTGGGAACACGTACATGTCTGACGACCCTTCCGGATCTTCTGCGGACGACAACGGTCACGCCCTAGAAAGCGTCACCGTTGTCGTCTGCGCCTACACACTGGACCGTTGGACGGACCTCCGCGACGGCGTGCTGGAGGCCGCCCGTCAACTCGAAGCCTCCGGACGTACCGGACGCGTGCTCGTGGTCGTCGACCACAACGACGACCTCCTCACCAAGGCGGGTGAGCTTTCGGGTCCCTTGGTGGATGTCGTGGCGAACACTCGTAGACGGGGTCTGTCCGGGGGCCGGAACACGGCAATCGGACTCGTCGACACAGATGTGATCGTTTTTCTCGACGACGATGCCACCCCCGAATCCGGTTGGCTCGAACACCTCCTGGTCCCCTTCACGGATCAGGAGGTGCTTATCACTGGTGGCGCCGCCACACCCCGCTGGCCCGACGGAGCCACCCGGCCCGTCTCGCTGCCCGAGGCCCGCAGTGGCCGGGGTGAATTGGACTGGGTGGTCGGTTGCACCTACGAGGGACAACCCACCACTCTCGCCCCGGTGCGCAACGTCATGGGATGCAACATGGCGTTTCGGACCAGCGTGTTCGACACCGCCGGGCTGTTCGGCGAGGACCTCGGTCGCGTGGGTCGCGTGCCGTACGGCTGCGAGGAGACCGAGCTGTGCATCCGCGCGACCCGCCACCATCCCAACGCCACGATCCTCTTTGAACCACAAAGCCGGGTGCGGCACCACGTCAGCTCCGACCGCCTCACGTGGAGCTACCTGTGGCGTCGCTCCTACGCCGAAGGCATCTCGAAAGCCGCCGTGAGTGAACGCACCACACGCAAGGCGTCGCTGTCCACGGAGATGTCCTACGCCACGCGCGTCCTGCCGCGTGGTTTCCTGCGGGAACTGTTCTCGGCCCCCCGCACACGCGGGCGCGGTCTGGGGGGAGCATTCGCGATCGCATCCGCGTTCGTGATGACCGGTATCGGCTACGTCGTCGGGCACTTCGCCATTCGACGGCGTCGACGCAAGCAGGAAGGAAACCCTCGGTGAGTATCACCTGCCGCCTGTGCGGCAACAGCAAACTCATCTCCGTGCTCGACCTCGGTGCCAGCCCGCCATGCGAATCTTTCCTGTCCGAGGAACAGCTCGACCTTCCCGAGGCGACCTACCCGCTTCACCTCCGGCTGTGCCCCGACTGCCTGCTGCTGCAGATTCCGGCCCTCATCACACCGGAGGACACCTTCGGCGGCGACTACGCCTACCACTCCTCCTACTCCACTTCGTGGGTCGAGCACGCCCGAAGGTTCGTCGACCAGGCCGTGGATGCCCTAGGCCTCGACCCGGACGGTTTCGTCGTCGAAGTGGCGGCCAACGACGGATACCTGCTCCAGCACGTCGTGAACCGCGGCATCCGCTGCCTGGGCATCGAACCGAGCGTCAACTGCAGCGAAGCGGCCCGCGCCAAGGGCATTCCCATGCTGAGGGCCTTCCTCGACGAAGCGCTGGCGGCCAGGGTGCGCGACGAACACGGCCCGGCTGATCTCGTCGTCGCCAACAACGTTTTCGCACACATCCCCGACATCACCGGTTTCGCCGCAGGGCTGCGGGAACTGGTCGCCGACACCGGGCGGGTGTCCATCGAAGTTCACCACGCGCTGTCGCTGATCACCGCCGCACAGTTCGACACCATCTATCATGAGCACTTCCAGTACTGGACGGTACTCGCCGCCCGACATGGGCTCGCGGCAGGCGGACTGAGGCTCGTCGACGTGGAGCTGTTGCCCACGCACGGCGGTTCAATCCGGCTGTGGGCGGTGCCCAAGGAAGCGGATGTCTCCGAACATCCACGGGTGGCGGAGGTCGAGGCGGTGGAGAGAACCGCCGGACTCGACAGCCCGGACGGCTACCTCGGTCTCGCTGAGCGGGTCGCCGGGATCCGCGACGACCTGGTCTCGTTCCTGATCGAGGCTCGGCGGGCAGGTCGGCGGGTGGTCGCGTACGGTGCACCTGGGAAGGGCAACACCCTCCTCAACTACTGCGGCATCCTCCCCGATCTGCTGGCCTACGCCGCGGACCGCAACACCTTCAAACACGGTCGATACACCCCCGGTACCCGCATTCCGGTGGTGTCTCCGGAGCACCTCATCGAGGACTGTCCCGACGACGTGCTCGTGCTGCCGTGGAACCTCCGCGACGAGATCACCGCCCAGCTGACGGCCACCCTGAGGCCCGGCACCCGGCTCGTGTGGCCACTGCCCGAACTTGAAGTCGAAACCCTGGGACAACAATGAAAGTCGTACTCTTCTGTGGCGGTCACGGCATGCGCATGCTCGGATGGAGCGGCGAAGGGCTACCCAAACCGCTCCAGCTCGTCGGCGATCTTCCCCTGGTGGTGCATGTGATGAGTCACTACGCCGCCTACGGCCACACCGATTTCGTGCTGTGCCTCGGTCACGCCGCCGACCAGATCCAGGAAGCGGTGGCGAGCGTGGTCGCGAACCATCCGCGGGCCCGGCATTGGCACGTCGACTACCTCGACACCGGCCCGGACACCCTGATCGGCGACCGCCTGAGACTGGCTCGACCCTTCATCGCCGACGAGGAGATGTTCTTCGCGAACTACTCCGACGTGCTCACCGACGTCTCCCTCGACGACATGGTAGAGCGCATGAAGGCCACCCCTGACGCCGTGGCGATGATGCTGTCGGTGCGCCCACACGCCACTTTCCACGTGATCAACACCCGTGAGGATGACACCGTCTCCGGATTCCACCTCCTGGAGGAGCTTCCGATTCGCGCAAACGGCGGCTACCTCATCATGCGCCAGTCGTTCTTCGACCACCTCGGCGGCGGTCGCGACCTGAACGCCGCATTCGCGGAGCTCCTGCCCGCCCGGCGGCTGATCGCCTACCGGCACGACGGGTTCTGGCTGCCCGCCGACACCTTCAAGGAACGCGCGTTCTTGGACGCGATGTACGATTCCGGAAACGTGCCGTGGGGTCGTCGCGGCATGGTGACGGTGCCATGATCCTCGAACCGGTACACCACCTGATGCTGGCGGGGGCGCACTGCGACGACATCGCGATCGGAGCAGGCGCCACCGTCCGTATGCTGTGCGAGGCCACCCCCAGGATGCGTGTGACGGCCCTGGTCCTCACCGGCGCGGGAACCGTCCGCGAGGACGAGGAACGAGCTGCCCTGGCGGAGCTGTGCGCCGGGGCGGACCTCGACGTGCGGGTCGCCGATTTTCCCGACAACCGGCTCCCGGCCCACTGGGGCGAGGTGAAACAGGCCGTCGTGGCGCTGCGTGAAACGGGAGAACCGGACCTGGTGATCGGTCCCCAGCACGGTGACGCACACCAGGACCACCGGCTCGTCGCCGAGCTGCTGGCCCAGGCTTTCCGCCGCCAACCGGTGTGGGGATACGAGATCGCAAAGTACGAACCCGACCTGCCCACCCCGGCCACATTCGTGCCCGTTCCCGACGAGGTGGCACACCTCAAAGCCGACGTCATCACCCGCCACTACCCCAGCCAGGCCGAGGGACATCCCTGGTTCGACGCGGAGGCGTTCACCGCGCTCATGAGGCTGCGCGGCATCCACTGCAACCACCGGTACGCCGAGGCTTTCGTCGTGCCCACCACCACCGTGAAGATCGGAGTTCCCACATGAAGGTCCTGCTCACCGGCCACCAGGGCTACCTCGGCACCGTCATGGCCCCGGTGCTACGCGCAGCGGGCCACGATGTCACCGGCCTCGACGTCGGCTGGTTCGCCGACTGCGTGCTCGGCCCTGCCCCCGCCGACCCGCCCGGCCTGCGCCTCGACCTGCGGGACGTGGGCGTCGCCGACCTGGAGGGATTCGACGCGGTCATTCACCTCGCGGCGTTGTCGAACGACCCCCTCGGACATCTCGCCCCCGAGATCACCTACGACATCAACCACGCGGCCTCGGTGCGGCTCGCGCGACTCGCGAAACAGGCGGGTGTGGGGCGTTTCCTGTACTCCTCGACGTGCAGCGTCTACGGCGCGGCAGGCGACGGGCTCGTCGCGGAGGACGCCGACCTGGCGCCGGTCACCCCGTATGCAATCAGCAAGGTGCGGGTCGAGAAGGACCTCGACGAGCTCACCGACGCGGACTTCTGCACCGTTTCGTTGCGCAACGCCACCGCCTTCGGTTTTTCCCCGCGACTGCGCGCCGACATCGTGCTCAACAACCTCGTCGGGTACGCCCTGCTGACCGGCCAGGTACTGGTGCTCTCCGACGGCACCCCGTGGCGACCGCTCGTACACGCCGCCGACATCGCCGAGGTGTTCGCAGCCGCTCTGGTGGCCCCCGCCGATGCGGTGCGGGGTGAGAAGATCAACGTCGGCACCGAGGCCAACAACGTCACCGTCGCGGAGATCGCGGACGTGGTCGCCGCCGAGACCGGAGCGGCGGTGCGGATCACCGGCGAAGCCGGCAACGACCCGCGTTCCTACCGGGTGGACTTCTCCCGGCTGCGTCGTCTGCTGCCAGGCGCGAACGTGCGCCGCGGCATCGCCGACGGGGCACGGGAACTGGTCGCCGCCTACCGCGACCACGGCATGACCGAGGACCTGTTCACCCACCGGTTCGTGCGACTCGCCCGGATCCGTGAACTGCAGGAATCCTCCCGGATCGACGCCGGGCTCCGGGCCACGACATGAGGCCTCGACGCTCAGCAGCTGCGGAGCCGGGCCACCAGGTCCGCCCAGGAAATCGCCGCGAGGTCGCGGTCGCTCACGATCGGGTCGCCGGGGTGCCACGCGATGCCCAGGTCCGGATCGTCGTACCGCACCGCGACGTCCTCAGCAGGGTCGTGAGGACGGTCGATCCGGTACTGCACATCCGCGGGGCCTCGCAGCACCTGAAAGCCGACGAGACACCCGGTCGGGACCCACAACACGACGAAGTCGTGGTCGTCGAGCATCAGCGAGACGTGGGAGCCGAAGGTCGAAGACCCGATGCGCGCATCCACCACGACGCCGAACACCGCACCGGCGGAGACCCGCATGAGCTTGGACTCGCCGTCGCCCAGCCTACCGTGAAGGCCTCGCAGCACACCGAGGGCCGACCGCGACTGGGAGTCCTGGGCGTGCTCGCCGAACACCACCCCGTGACGCGCACCAATGGCCGCATCGAAGGTCCTGGTGAACACACCCCGGTCGTCGCGATGCGGGCGGGGAGTAAACGTCACCACCCCGCTGATACCGGTTTCGCGTACCTCCATGCCCCCATCATGCCGAAGAAGGAGATCCGACATGGCTGAGTGCATCCTGTGCGGCTCCCGCGACGGCGTGATCGTGCTCGACCTCGGCGCCCAACCGTCGCCGCGTCACTGGCCGCTGCCCACCGACCCGCTCCCCGACCCCACCCACGCGTTGGCCATGCGGCTGTGCCGCGGCTGCGGGTTGGCACAGCTCGACGCCGACGACACCACCGAACCGGAAGTTCCGGTGCCAGAACCGCAGGCGGTCGTCGATCAGGCCCGCCAGGCGGTCGCGGACCTGGGACGGCTCGGTCACCTCGCCGGTCGGGCCACGGTCGTTGAGTTCGGTTCCCCGCACGGCGGCAGCTGGCTGCCGCTGCTCGACCTGACCCCAACCGACGGGCCCGCAGATCTTGTGGTCGACAGCTTCGGGTTGATGCACGAACGCGACCTGCCCGCCGTTCTCGCCCGCCACGCCGAGGCGCTGGCCGGCGACGGCCTGGCCGTTTTCCTCATCCAGCCGCTCGGCGACATCGTCGCGCAGCGCACCTGGACCGCGCTGCGTCACGGCCATCACGGCTATTTCACCCTCACGTCGCTGAGAACCGCGCTCGGCACGGTCGGTCTCACCCCCATCAGCGCGCTGCGCTACGACCTCTACGGCGGGGTCGCGGTGGTGCTCGCCAGCCGAGGCGGAGAACCCGACGCCGGTCTGTTGGCCGCCTACGACGACGAGGCCAGGCGGGGGCTGGCAACCCCGGAGGGGCTCGCCTGCCTGGCGGATGCGGTCTCGGCCTCGACGAACCAGCTGCGCTCCTATCTGGAGGGCCACCGCGCCGCGGGCACGCGTCTGTTCGCCTACGGTGCCGCGTCGAAGGCTGTCGCGGAACTGGCGATGGTGGGCGAGGCTGCCGGCGCGATCCTCGCGGTCGGCGACGCGTCACCGGCCAAGCAGGGACGGTGCATGCCCGGAAGTCGCGTGCCCGTGATCAGCCCGGCAGAACTCATCGCCGCCAACCCCGAAGAGGTGTTGCTCCTGCTGCCGGATCTCCACGACGAGCTGCTGGCCACGCACCCTCAGCTCACGGGACGGATCACGATGCTGGGGGTCGATGTCCCCCGGACATCCCCGTCCCTGAACGCCAGCGGTTGCGTACCTTTCCCAGACACGCCTGGGCGTAGCGGAAGGGACCGGTGAGAGCACTGCGCATCTCCAACGCCCCAAGCTCAGCGGTGTATCCCTGCGGAAGTCCAAATTCTGCGTCGGTGTCCTCCGGATTCGACGAGCCGCCCCGCGCTATCGTCCGCATCCTGGAGATCGCGCCCGGGACCTTGCCCACCGCCAGTCGCAGCAGCGATGGCGTGCACAGGATCTTCGTGAACCACGCCCCCATTCCGGTGCCGTATCCGCGGGCCTGGGCTTTGAGCGCGGGAAGGTCGGAGCGATGACGGTGCCACGTGATGGCCGAGGGTTCCACGCTGATGAAGTACCCGGCTGCGAGCATGCGCAGGTACATGTCGATGTCCTCTCCACCTTTGGTGGGCTGGCCAACCCCCAGGGTGACGTCGAATCCACCAAGGCGCTCGAAGGCCGTCCTGGTCAACGCGGTATTGGCCCCTGTGCCGTAGGCGCCCACCTGGAAGGGGAACAGCGGCAGCTCCGCAGGCGGCGAGGACAGCGAGTACACACAGGGTTTCCGCGCATCAGCCCAGGTCACACGCTGGTCAAACCACGCCTGAGTGCGAGTGCGGATCTCACCGCTGGGCACCAGCCCACACACCAACCCGACACGGGGATCGCGACCGAAACCGCGAGCGATTCCCGTCAACCAGTGGCGGTCCACCACCACGTCATCATCGATGAAAGCGACGTATTCGTGGGCGGCCACCTGCATCCCCCGATTGCGGCCATAGGAGAGCCCTGCAAGCGGCTCGTGGACGTAGCGCACCCGGGGATCGGGATGGCGCAGGGCCACGTCACGGGTCTCGGACGTGGACCCGGCGTTATCGACCACCACGACCTCGAAGTCCGGGTAGTCGCTAGCCAGGACGGAACCGACCGCCTCGCGAAGCAGCCCTCCCCGGTCGCGGGTGCAGATCACTACGCTGATCGGTGGCCGGAACGGTTCCGGTTCCGGGACGGCAGCCGGGAGTTCCTCGACGGCACGCCGAAGCTCGTCGACCCAAACCTGTCCCTCCGCGATGTCGACCGTGACAAAACCACGCACCGTCTGCCCCTCGCGCACCAGGAAACGGGCCCTGTGATAATCCGATCCACCGGCCAACTCAAGCCACGAATCCTTCGTTGCCGATGCCAGGTCGCTAAGATCAAGTTCGCCGATCCACACCGCGCCGGCCCACTCGGGGTTGTCGCTGCTGCGCATAGTTCGTTCCAGCATGACATGACCCTACCTGAGGACGGACGTTATCGACCGCCCATACAGCGCGACACCGCGCATGGCAACGAGGGGAATCCTAGATGAGTATCGACTCCTTGAAGGGTGAAGAAAAAGCCACCACCCCCGCGCGCATTTCCATCGTTCCCGACCCGGAGATGGAACCCGTCGCCATCACCTCGGCCGCCAAGGAGGACGAGGAGAAGCTGAACCGGTTCTGGGTAGCCCTGCTCGTGGCCTTCCTCGGAATGGTGGGTGTGTTGTTGACGATCACTGGCGGCAACGGCGGATTCCAAGGTCTGCTGGTGGCGATCCTGCTGCACACCGTTCCCGGCCTGGCTATTGCGGTGGTGTACCGGCTGCACGGTCTCGATCTCATCCTGTCGTGGTTCGTCGGCAGCCTCGCGGTACTGATCCTGTGTTCGTTGCCGATGGCGCTCACCAGCTTCTGGCATCCGCGTGTGATGGCCACGCTGATCCTGCTCGCCTCGACGGCGGTGGCCGTGTGGGTGGCGTGCAAACGCCCCCCGAGCCTGGAGGCGACGTGGATGCACCGGACGGGCCGAGCGATGATCGGACCGATCGGTCTGGCCACGGCAGGCTTCCTCGTCGCCGTGCTCGCCGCGGGCATACAGCCCCAGCCGCCGGCCCTCTACGGTGCTGCGCTGGCCGCCGGCCCACTGTGGTTCCTCGGACTGGGTGCCATCGTGTTCGCCGTGTGCTGGGCTTTCTCCAGCGTCGGTGGGCGCAGCTGGAGCATCGTGCTGCTGGCCACCGTCGTCCCCATGAGCCAGGCCCTGATGTACGGCACCCCGACGGTGCAGGTGGCGGCCCGTCACATCGGGTTGGTGAACCTGCTCATCACCCATGGGGGTCTGGACCGCGAAGCCGGGATCTACCAGGCCTACTCGGGTCTGTTCGCGTCCAGCGCACTGGTGCAGCAGGCCGCGGGCTGGCCGGACCTGATGATGTACGCCGCCGTGTTCGGGGCCGTCGGCGCGGGCGTGAACTGCCTGGCGGTCGCGCAGCTGGCGCGCTACTTCGTCGACGACGAACGCGCCTGGTGGGCGGGGCTGGTCTTCGCGCTCGGTTCCAGCCTGACCACCAGCTTCTACGCCCCCCAGGTCGCGGGTCTGGCCCTCGTCACGACCGCCACCACCGCGTTGCTGCGCAACAGCACGGGTCTGAAATGGCCGCGGGTCTGGGCGGCCCTGGCGCTTTCGATCGCAGTCGCCCCCACCCATCAGCTCAGTCCCTTCCTGGCGACGCTGATCTGCATCGCCTTGGTGGTGGTTCGGTTGATGAAGTTGTGGTGGTCGCCGGTAGTGCTCGTCGCCCCCGCCGTGATCTGGGCGCTGCTCAACCGCGGCGTGTTGAAGTCGTACGTGTCCCTCGACGAGATGTTCAACGTCATCGCGAACTTCAAAACCCCCTCCAGGCCGAGTTCCAGCGCCCTCACCGCGGACCTCGTCAACCGGATCACGTTCTGGGTGCCGTCCATCGCGCTCGTGTGCATCGGCATCGCCGCGCTCGTCGCCCTCATCCGCTTCCACAACCGCATGACCTTGGGGCTCGCGCTGGCCGCAGCGAGTCCGGTTGCTCTGTTTGCCGCGAACTCCTACGGCTCGGAGGGCATCTTCAGGGTTTCGTTGTTCTGTCTTCCGTGGCTCGCGATCATCGGGTCAATCAACCTGCCTCGAACGGGCCGGCGGTTCTGGACGGTTCCGTGGCATCCGGTCCGCAACGCCGGTGTGGTCGCCCTGACAGCGGTGTTCGTCATCGGAACCACCGGGATGGACTACACACGCGTGATCAACCCCGAAAACGTGAAGGCCGTGGCCTGGGTGGAGGAACACGTCACCGACGAAACCAAGGTGTTCGCTCTCGGCACCACACTGGCCGAACCGGTGCTCATCTCGGGCAAGGACACGTTCTACATTTCCCGGGAATTGCTGCTGCGCGACGAGACCACCGAAATCTATCCTGCGAAAACCGGCGCCGATTACGACCCCCAGGCAGACCTGGAGATGCTCATGCAGCACTGGATGAAAGCGCGGGCAAAGGTACGCTACGTGCTGGCGAGCGAACGAATGAAGGCCTTCGACGAACGCTACGGCCAGCAACTCGCCTCCGACCAGACCCGACTCGAACAGGCGCTCCAGGCAACCCCGGGGGTCACCGTCGCATACCAGGGGGATGGGGTCACGGTGTACGAACTTCCGGAGGGCAACGGCTCATGAGCGTCGCAGTCGTCATCCTCGCCCATGACAAACCCGGACACCTTCACCGGCTCGTGAAAGCGTTGGATGGGCTTCCCATCTTCCTCCACGTCGATGCCGGCACCTCTCCCGAGATGCACCACGAGATGACGGATGGACTCCCCCAGCGGGTGCGTCTGCTGCCACGTGTTTCCTCTGGCTGGGCCAGTTTCGGACTGGTGGAGGCCGAGCTCACCGGTTACCGGGCGGCATGCAGTGAACCGGAGATCCAGCACGTCGTGTTGATGACGGGGGCGGACTATCCGCTGGTGGACGCGCAAACGCTCGCAAAACGCTTGTCCCGCTCCTTCCGGGACCGGTCATGGGTCGATGTGCAGCCGCTACCGATCGCCGATTGGGGGGTGATGCGTGGTTACGACCGTTTCGTTTTCCGCAATCGGCCCGAGAATCGACGACGGGTCTGGTCTCCGCTTCCGCGACGTTGGCCCCGGAGACTCCGTCCCGCAGGTGGGTCGCAGCTCAAGGTGCTTGCCCGCCACCACGCTGAGCTACTGCTGGGAATCATCGATTCCAGACCGGACATCGTCGACTATTTCAGGACCGTGTGGGTTCCCGACGAAACCATGATCCCCACCCTGTTGGCTTCTCCCGAGTTCGGCGCCGAAAGGGATTCCTACCATCACGATGGGAACGCCTGGTACATCGATTGGGGCAGACGTCCCAGCCCCAACCCGCGGTGGCTGGACGAAACCGACCTTCCGGCGTTGCGCGCTGCCCGCACCCGGGAGGTCGCACCCGCCCTGTTCGCCCGCAAATTCCGTGAGGACTCCACCGCCCTGCTGGACCGGATCGAGCAGGACCTGTGGCCGCTGCCATGACCCCGGAAGGAACGACCACGCCCCCGGAGCCCCCGGAGGAAACGACCAAGGTCGCGGGCAGGGGAGGCACCTCCGACCTGTTCGGTCGGGGAATGCTCTACGTCGTGATCTGGTCCATGCAGATGGTCGTGGCGACGGTGGTGTCCCCCGTGCTCACCCACGTCCTGCCGGTGGCGGCATTCGGGTCGTTGTCGGCGGCCATCGCGCTCTACCAGCTGTTGATCGTCCTCACCGTGCTCGGGTTGGACCAGGCGTTGGAGATGCAGCGGGTGGAGGACGCCGACCCAGCCCGCGCCCGAGGACTACTGGCCGCCGGGTTGGCCATCGACGTGCTCATCGTCGGAGGCATCGCGTTACTGTCGCCGCTGTGGGCGCCCGCGCTGGGGTTCTCCAGCTACACGCTGGTGCTCATCACGCTGGGCTGGACCGCCCCTGGCGTGGGGGTGATGCTGTCGTTGTCGCTGCTGCAGGCCGAGGACCGGTTCGCACGGTTCGCCACTGTGTCGTTGATCTCGACGGTGGGTGGTCTGCTGCTCGGTCTGGTGCTGCTGTTCACCTGGGAGCGCACCGCGGAAGTGTACGCGCTGGGCGGGATCATCGGGCAGGTAGTCGCGCTCACGCTGGGGCTGGTGTGGACCAGGCCGCGGCTGGCGGGGCTGTTCGACAAGGAGACGTTGCGTCGCGGACTGCGTCTTGGGATTCCGCTGGCCCTCGCCGGTTTGTCGACTTTCCTGCTCACCGCCGGGGACCGGTTCATCATCCAACGCATGCTGGGCGAGGTGCAGGTGGCGCGCTACCAGGTGGCGTTCACCATCGGCAATGTCGTCACGCTCATGCTGACATTCACCAACCGCGCCTGGTTGCCGCGCCTGAAGAACGTCGTCGACGACGCCCAGCGGTGGCGGGTGATCGCAACCTCCCGGGACGGAGTGTTCTCGCTGGTGGCGTGGGCGGTGCTCGGCGTCACCGTCTCGGCCCCTACGCTGTTGCAGATCTTCGCTCCTGACACCTACGCGCAGGAGGACCTGGTCTCGGTGGTCGCGTTGATCGGGTTGGCCGCTTTCCCGGTCGCGGCGGCGGCGGCGAGCAGCCAGATGCTCATCACGATCCGCTGGTCGGTGCCCTTGGCGTGGGCCTCGGTGGTGGCCGTGGTGGTCAAGATCGCTGCGACCTTCGCGCTCATCGTGCCGTTCGGGCTCGATGGCACGGCAGCCGCGACTTTCCTGGCGTTGTTCTCACAGGCGGTGGTGCTGCGGTTCGCGGTGACGCGACGTCACGCCCCGGTCCGGGTTGCCTGGCCGGTGGTGGCGCTGATCGTCGTCGCAGTGGTGGGCTGTGTCGCATCGATCCTGGCCCCGCAGGAGCCGGTCTGGAGGATCGGTCGGTTCGCGTTCTCTTGCTGCTGTTTGGTGCCGTTCTTCCTAGGTTTGCGACGCCTCCAAACGGCCTGACCCCGAGCTCCCCTCCTGCCCCACAACCACTGCCGCACCGCCCAGGCACGCCAGGAGACGCGAGCCGTCGCGGGGCTGAGGTGACGCAGGACAGTCGGGATCTCGTAGCGGGGGTTGTTCGCGACCTGTTTGAAGAACCGGATGTGTTCGCCGAGTTGCTGCCGGTTATGGCTGTTGGAGAACGACTCCGTCCACATGCGGAATGAAGCGTGCGCCTCGGGCTGGCCGATCATGTCGCCGCGGGTGAGGATCCGCAGCCAGGCGTCGATGTCCATGGCGAACACGATCGCGCCGTCGAACCCGCCGATGGCGTCGTAGTCCCTGCGGCGGAACATCACGCAGGCAGGTTCTCCGACCGGGTTGATCCCGAATCGAACCGCCGTCCTGGCGACCTCGGAGACACCGTGGCGGCCCAACAAACCCGGCAGGCCCGCGTTGCGGTTGAGAACGTCGCCATTACCGTCGATGAAGTCGCGGCGGCACGCGACGAGGGCGACCGTCGGATCCTCCAGGAGCGCGGCCTGGGAAGCGAGACAGTCCGGGCTGATGAGATCGTCGGCACACACCACCTTGATCAGCTCCCCACGGGCCTGCCCGACGGTTGCGCGCCAGTTGGCCGGCAGCGGAAGGGTTCCTTCGGAGCGGATGTATCGGATGCGCGGGTCGTCGAACCCTGCGACCACGCCACTGGTGCCGTCGGTCGAGCCGTTGTCCCGGATCACCACCTCAAAGTCAGCATTCTCGCTCGCCAGCACCGACCGCAGGGTCGCCGCCAGGGTTGGTGCGCCCTGGTAGACCGGGATACAAACGGAAATGTGCGGTCTCATCAGCTTCTCACCGGGCTCTCAAGAACCTGCGGGTGCCCTACCGACCCCCCGACCCGCTCGTTACTTGAATCGTAGCGTGTCGCTCCCGCCCGGTGGGGTCGCACACGCTTGTGGAGTCACTAGGGGTTGGGTGAAGCACGATCACCCGTTAGGGTTTTCCCGTACCGTTAAGGAGAGGGACCTTGATACCAAACCGAATAACTCGACCCCTGATGGCTCTGGGCCTCGCGGCCGCGACGATCACAGGAGGGTTGTTCTTACAACCCCACGGCTCCACCCAGGATGTGACCGCGAACCCGGCTTCTCTCCGTTCAAGCAGGGTCACTCCGAAGGCAGCATCACCCACCCCGAGCGGGCTCGTCGGCGCACAGGCAACAGCTACGCCGGCATCGGAAATCACGAGCAGCGACAGCACGCCCACGGCGAGCGAGTCAGCAACCACCGAGTCATCATCAACCGGAGCTCCCACGTCGTCGGCGAGTGAAACACCGACTGCAACGATGTCCTCCGTGTCGCGGGGTTCAGGCGATCGTTCGCCCCTGAACACCCCGGTCGCGTCCCACCAGTCCTCGGCAGCCGGGTCTGCAACGCCGCAGCAGGTCTCCGAGGGATGGTCCGGCCAGAGCCGCTCCGATGCCGAGATCAACGGGTGGAACATCGACTATTTCGAGGGCTTCGATGCATCCCTCGAGGAGCTGGGCTGGGAGCCTTACGGCTGGGGCGAACCCGAGGTGGGGCACGGCGCCATGGGGGTGATGTCCGACAACAACACGTTCGTGCGCAACGGGGAGCTGATCGTGCGCACCGAGTACAAGGACGGCAAATGGTACGCCGGGGGCACCAGCACCGCGAAGGCTTTCTCGGCCTCGCGTGGCCGCTGGGAGGTTCGCGCGAAGTTCCCGAAGTCCAAGGGCATCGGCTATGTCTTCCTGTTGTGGCCGAAGAACAAGACCTGGCCCCCGGAGATCGACTTCGCCGAGGGGCGAGTCAACGGACCCGAGATCATGGGCACCTACCACTGGGATTCCGACGACAAGCAGGACCACAAATTCGTCGACCACGAGGACATGACCGGCTGGCACACCTACGGCGCGATCGTGGAGCAGGATCACATCATCTTCACCCTTGACGGCAAGGAGTGGGGTCGGATCGATCAGCCGAACGTCACCGACACGCAGATGTGGTTCGGGGTGCAGACCGGAGCGATGGATCCCAACGGCAAGCAGAGCCACACCGAGACCGTCGACGGCGGCGTTCCGGGGGATCTCACCCCGCAGGTATCCGACATCCAGATCGACTACGTGGCTCACTACACCAGGAGCTAGGAGCTGACGCAGAAAAGAGGCGCTGTGCGTCCGACCGGTGGTCGGGCACACAGCGTCTCGTCACTTCGCACGCTGGGACGGGGGAACGTAGAGGTTCTCGACCGGGATTTCGCAGCCCGTGGGGGTGTCGACGATCCGGATGCCCAACTCGTCACGCACGATCTGCAGGTCGGAGCCGACGGGTAGGTCCCAGATGCCGATGAGGGCGGGTTCGATGGTGCACAGGTCGTTGAAGTCGACGATCTGCCAGTTCGACGGGTCGTTGAGGTATTCGGAGGTGTCGATGTGACTCATGATCTGCCAGCCGTTGTCGGCGGGCACCTTCGACGGCCCCCGGACCATCCAGCGCACCAGGCCCTTTTCTTCGATGACGTTGCGGGTGGCCAGGCAGGCTCCTGCCTCAGGAATGAACTCCATTGTCTCAGTCCTTTCGTGGTATCGGACGCTTTCAGCCTAACGACGCTCGCCCCGCTGCTCCGTTAATTCGTGGAACCACAGGCCGAGCTTGACCGATTGACGACCCATCTTCGTCGGATGGGGTGACCCGGGTGTCGGGTTAAGCTGACGAGCATCCGAGCAGGAAGGTTCGACATGGAACTCAACGGCGCGGCTTTCTCGTTCGAGGTGCCGGAGACATGGGAAGTCGTCCCAGCAGAAGGGATGGTGGTGGCGAGCGCCCCTCCCGACTATCTGGGTTTCCGACCGACGATTGTGCTCCGTGAATCCCGGATCGACAGTCCCGTCCCCACCACCCTCGCATCCGTTTCCCAGTTGGCTCTCCGCACCATACCCCAAGAGCTGCCCGGCGCCTACGTCGTGAACGTGGCAGCCATTCCCGACGGCAACGCGACCCCGGGTCCCCGGGAGAGGCGACGCATCTGGACGCTGGCTCCCATGAAACCACCTATGGATGAACTTCTGGGGCTGGTTTTGATCCAAGATTTTATGGTGGCGGGCAATGCCATCGCCGAACTGACGCTCACCCTTCCCGTGGTCGCCTGGCAATCCAACGGCTCCTTCGAACAGATCCTCGATTCACTGCGCCCCTTGGAGCATGGAATGCTACCCCAGACGACAGCCCAGGTCCCGGAGGCCGTGCTCGACCAGTGGGCCACCGCGCGAGACGGCGTCCCTCGCGAAGACGTGACGGTGCAGGGTCACCTCCCTCCCGTCCTGCTGAGCAACACCTGCAATTTGTCTCCCGGCGCACTGACCGAACTAAGGTCTCTATCCTCGGCCGGTTTCTTCGGGAGACGGGTAAGGAACCCGCTTCCCCGCGAGGAGCTACGAGATGCTGGTTTTATCGATGATCGAGGTAGCCCCACAGAGCTGGGCGAGACGGTTTTGAATATGCTCAATCATGGGAACCATTGGATCTTGGAGAATGCTGGACCAGTAGAAAAAGCTCGCAGCGTGGAGGGATGGGGAGTCGAGGAAGCCATCCTCATCTTCATCGGCCCATCTACGAACGAACCGAACAACGGGAAAGGAATTCTTGGGTACTGCGCTACCGATGATTTGGCCCGCATTCTACTGATGTGGTCAGGCACCCAACCGAGTTGGCAGATGTCGTTCACTCTTCCCGAGATTAGCCTCAAAGAAATGATGGGACGCCTGATTGACCACCCCTTCCCAGGACATCTTGAAGGCGATGCTGCAGAATTTTCCGTCGAACGTTGGCAGCAGTTCAGTTTCACAGATGCCGCCGGCGAAAAAGGTATTACATGGATCACGACACCATCTCGAGGTTCTGCATTGTGCGATCGAGGTTCGCAACGAGATGGAGTGAAGATCAGTTCCCCAAACAATCAGCCGCTGTGGGCATATCTGGCAATGACGGCAATGACAATCAATTTTGGAGAAACCAGTGAAATATAGTGTTGACCCTGGATCATGCGAAGCAATTTTCAACCAAGTGGAAGGTTATGTCAGCGACGCCAGTTCCGCGCACACCTCAGTATCAGGAGATATCGACAGCCTCGGCTCAGCCTGCTCAACTGGCTTGGCTGCCCCAATCGCTTCAGCCCTCAATCAGGCTTACAATTTTTCGTTGACGACTCCCATGACGACAGCCGAGCAGCAGACTACTAATGCAGTTGCCGGAGGCAGAGGCGCGGTCTCTGCCATACAGCGAGGGGATGAAGAGATGACGAACAATTCTGAGACAGCCGCCAACGAAGTCGATGAAGTCACCATACAAGACGGGAAGCAAGCATGACCATCGACACCTCAAAACTGGAAAACTGGGCCGACACCAGCACTTTGGACAGCAAGGCCGGAAATCTCAAGAGCCACGGAACCGACTTCAAGAACGCCATCGACAACGCAAAGAGCTCTTGGCAGGGCCTAAGCAGCTGCTATCACAGTCCTCACGCAGATCTGCTCTATTCTTCATTGGATGTACCCGCCACCGCCGCCCAGGATACAGCGACCGGAGCAAATACCATTGCCACGGCCATCACAAATTTTACCAATACTGTTCGCCCCTTGGAGACCGAGCGCACCAACCTGCTGTCAAAAATCTCCTCCTTTGAAGCGTCAAGCGTGTGCTATGAACCTGGGAGTACCGAGCAAATCAAGCAAAGCAAGAAGATCGTTGAGCTGCAAAATGAAGTGGACAATTTGGCCAGCAGGTACACCAGCGCGGTTGACACCTGCGTCCAGGCTTTGGGGAGTATAAAAGCAGACGGAACTCAAGGAAATCCCACAGCAGACGGCTGGCTAAATCTCCTCAGAGACAGCGCATTGTCAGCATCAGGCACGGTCGCCGAAGCGTTCAAGGTTCAGATCACTCGCTACCGCATCAGAGGAGTTGTCAGGTTCTTCAAAATAGATTTCAAGACCCCTTGGATTCCATCCCAAATTTCCAAAGATTACTATTTCAAACTTTTTGAAAAAGGAGATTTCAAGGGAGTCTGGCGAGGAACACGAGGGTTCAAAGAAACTTTCAAAGCGAACCTCAAGTCGAGTTTGCTCGGCCCCGCAAAGGGGAAGTACGGGGCATGGTCCGCACCCAGCGGCGGCCCCAAGGGCAATTGGTTCGGCTTGGGGAAAGAAACGGCAAGCAAAGTAAAGTACGGGGTCTCTGGGGCTGGCCGTGCCGCAGGACGGGGCCTCTTCGTTGTGGGGGCTGCCTTGACGTATACAGGCGAGTACAGTGCTGCGCAAAACCGGCTCAAGGCAGAACATCCCGAACTTTCTTCATCGCAACGCAACCTCAAAGCCGTTGAGAGTTCAGCGGTCAGAGGAACTGCGCAGATAGGCACGTCTGTTGCTGCAGGTGCAGCCGCTGGCTCGCTCTTCTGCCCTGGGGTCGGCACCGCGGTTGGTGTCGCCGTCGGTGCCGCCATGATGATTCCGACTGGAGACGGCAAGAATGTCGGCGATCGGATCGGCGACGGAGCGGAAGCAGTCTGGGGTGGAGCCAAGAAGGCTGGATCAGGCATCAAGAACGCTTTCAAGAAGATCTTCTGATTCCCTCCTCCACGAGAAGGTGGGGTCGGCAAGCTGACTTGCTCGCTGACCCCATCTTTCTTTCTGTTTTCACGCCTCAGGAGAGTTTTCAGACGACCACACCACCCTGCTGGCAGAGCATGGACCACGAACGATCTTTTGACTCAGCGCAATGAGGCATTCGCGCCATCATTCTTGACCACGTTCCAGCCAAGGGGAGGGCGTACACCTCCTGTAACCGAGCGACAATGAACCGGGTCCCCGACACTCACGGTCGGGGACCCGGCGGGCTTCTTCAGCACCATCCTCATAAGACGCTCTGCGGGAGCAGCTTCCCTTTCCGGGAAGCCCGTTTCAGCATGTGCTCAGCAAATGTTGTCGACACACCTCTGGGCATTGCTCACGGTGGTGGTGGCGGTGTCGTCATTTAGGTTCAGCACCTTTCTCACCAGGGCAATCATGTCCGCGACGGCGGTGCCAGCCGACCCAAACCTGGATTCGATGGCGGCGTAGCTGTCCGACACTCCAGTGGCGGTGAAGTCGTTCTGGAACGAAGCAACGTCACTGTCGTGCCCTGTCAAAACCGACATCAGCTCGTTGCAGATATTGTTGATGTTTCCCTGAACCTCTGCGGACACTCCTGTGTCATATGCGACCATACCAGTAGGCATATAAAACTCCTGTTCTCAAATAATTCTGAAGCGACCGCGGTCAGGCTGCTCCGCCGCGGAAGTTCGCCGTGGCGTAATCGGCGGAACCGGCAGTCGTCTGCGCATTGGTCACCATCTCGTCGGTTCCGGCATCGAACGACCGCTGAACACCTGCCTGCCCCTCGCTGATGGAGGCCATGGCGTTGTCCAGATCATTCGCGTACTGCACGGAATTCGCGTGGAATTCTTGGAATTTCACCGCAGCATCACCCTGAAACTTTCCCTCTAGGGGGGCAATAGCATCGGAAAGCTGAAGAACCAGCGCCCCGATATTGGCCTGCGATTCGTTCGTCTGCTTGTTCAACGTCGGCAACGCGTCATCAGTCATGCTGAACTGCACGAAAACACCATCCTCTCGAAAACAAATGAACCAACACTTTGCTACGCGCCGCCCCCCACCAGCACGAACATGACCACCCTAACCCCACAGTGGGTCACGTCCTCGACGTATGAAAACAAGACCGGTCCACCACAACGTTGTCCTGGTCTTTTCCAGCGCAGTACATCCACTAGCGATATCCGTCGATGACGGCAGCCGCCACCTCGGCCCACGCCTCCCTTGTACGGGGATGGACCCGTGCCAGATTGATGCGATCACCGTCGGCAACAGCGGGATCGTTTGGAACCACGAATACCTGCCTGCTGTGAGAGGCCAGGTGCTCCCGCACCGTGTCCTTCTGCACCCGCGTCGAAACCCCGTCCTTGTCGGTGAGAACGACGATCGCTTCCTGCGCCAACCTCGCATAGCCGTGCTGCGCCAACCATTCGAGGCTGCTGGAGGCCCGTTTCGCACCGGACACTGCATAGCCGGCCGCGATCACCACGTTGTCAGCTTTCGCGAGGATGCCCTTCATGGCGTTGTGGGTCACGCCGGTGCCACAGTCAGTGAGAATCACGGAGAAGAAGTGCCGCACCAGATCGTGAACCCTCACGTACCCCTCGGCCGTGAGGCTGTCTGAGATCGCCGGATCTTGCTCACCCGCCAGGACGTGCAGCCGGTCGATCTGCATGATGTAGCTGGATAAATCTGTCCACGTTCGAACCTGGGTAATGTCGCGAACTAGATCAGTGATGCTGTGCGGGTGGATACGCAGCAACTCCTCCTCGCCGAGCAGGCGCTCGGCGAGATCGCCGGAGTCCGGGTTCGCGTCGATGGCGATGGGTGGTGCCCCGCGCATCTGCGCGAGCATCAGTCCCACTCCGGCGGTCGTCGACGTCTTGCCGATGCCGCCCTTGAACGAGAGGAAAGCTGTGCTGTAGGGGCGCGTTAAGGTCCGGGAAATTCTCGCCTCCCGCTCCGACAGACGCAGCTGCTCCTGGCTAGGTCCCAGGTTCACGCGACCCGCGGTCAGCCGGTACATCGCTCCGCGGAATCCGTTCCGCGGAACCGCTTTCGGTGGCTGCACGAACAACACGGGCGAACCGGACGCTGCCGGATCGGTCTGCATTTCTGGCCTGCCCGATGACAGGGGCGGGATGGGCGCACCCGGCGCGACCTGCAGGGGAGGCGGTGCATTCACGGGCGCCGGGGTGCCCTGGCCTCCCATCGACGCAGGCATCTGCTGCCGCACCATGGTGGTCGGTTCCAGGAAGTCGGTGGCCTGGACGTTCTGTTTCGTTCCCGTCGGTGCGGTGGGGTGCATCGTTTTCCTGGAGGCAACGCTCCTGATCGTGTTTTCACCCCCATCGCCTCGAGGAGAGGTTGCATGACGCGGTACCGGTTCCTCCCGTGTCCCGGGTAGCTCCGGCGGGTCCCAGCCGATGCCGGGATCGGCTGGCGCCGGGGGCATGGAGGAAGCCGGAACGGCAGAAGGCACGTCGATCACGGGTGGGGGAGGTACCGGTTGAGCCACATCCTCAGGGGCAGCCGGCGGGGTGGCCACGGCCTGGCCGTCGGAATCCACTGTGAACCACGCCACCTGACTGCCCTGGGTCTCGTCGATACCACGGGCCAGCACCGGCTTGCCCATCTGCCGGGCGATACCAGCCAAGTGCTGGAACACCGACGAGTAGACGTTGGTTGGCACCACCATCTCTACAGGAACCCCGTTGACGGTTGCCTCACGCGACCCCCTGATCACCACGTTCCAGTAGGGCGACTTCATGGGTCTCCTTCCTGTTGGAAGCAGGGTTTCACCAGACCCTGGGATGGTCCATGCAGTGACTAGGCTAACCCCTGCACGAGGTGAGCCCAATCCCTCGGGCAGACCGCACACGCCCCGTCACGAGAAAGAAGACGCGATTGCCATACGCATATGACGACCAGCTCATCGACGCCGTCGCGGTGCGTCGCAAGCGCCTTCTCGCCGGTTTCCTGTTCGGGATGAAACGTACCCGCCGTATCTGGCACGACCGGTTGAGCACCTTCGCCATCAGCATGATCATGGCCGTCGTCATCTGTGCAGTGTGCGTGGGCGTCTCCTTCGTCTCGTCCATTCTCCGGGCCGAGGCACTGAAACAGCAACAACAGCAACAGCGCTATGGACCAGTGAGCACCACGCCCGCACCCACCCCCGCGAAGACATCATGACCGCCGACCCGTTCCTCCGGATCAGCGTTCTGGGCAGCACCCACAACGCCGACCTCGTCGTTCCCTCCGACCAGCCCGCCACGACCCTGCTTCCCCAGTTCCTCGGCTTGCTCGGCGAACCCCACGGTCCTCAGGGCACCTATACGCTCACCACCGCGCTGGGTGAACCCATTGATCTGCACCGCCCGATGGGCGAGGTCGGGCTCGTCGATGGCGCCGTGCTCCGATTGTCGCAGGAAACGGAGACGCCCCCGGTACCTGTCGTCTCGGATCTCGTCGACGCGACCGCCGAGCACGAGGCTTCGGGTCTGTGGGCCAATGCCTCCCGCGGTTGGGTGTTGAGCGTCTGCTCAGCCTTGATGACGGTCGTGGCGCTCGTCTTTCTCCTGCTACTGCGGGGACCCGACGCCCTGGACGTCGGTATCGGGGCGACTGGCCTCTACGTGGTGAGCATGCTGTGCAGGATCCTGCGCAAGGACCTGGCCTGGGCGTACTTCATCGCAGGCGGTGTGGTCGGGATCTGGTGGGCATGGCTCCAGCTCATGACAGGAACCTCGCCGTTGACGGTCCTGCTGATCCTGCTGGTCGCCCAGCTCATCTCCCTGTTGGTCCATACCCGGCAGCGCTTCGCCTACGCGATCGGCTTGGCCGTGCTCGCGGTCAGTACCGGAGCATGGTGGTTGATCCATTTTCTGGTCGTCGATCCGGTCAGGGCGGGCGCTATCACAGCGACGCTCGCTCTCCTGCTGCTCGGCCTTGCCCCGCGGCTCGCGCTCAGCATCGCGGGGGTGTTCAAGGCCGACGACGCCGTCGGACACGGCGCCAGCATGGCGTTGAGCGAGGTCGTAAGCCGCTTGAACCGTGCCCACCAGGTGCTGTCAGTGGCCGTGGTGCTGCTCGCGGGGTTGTGGACGCTGGGGATTCTCCCGGTGGCCGGAACCGCCATCGGCAACGTGTGGGCCCTCGCGATGACCGCGTCGCTGGTCGTGGCGTGGACGCTGCGAGGACGCCACTTCCCCCTGACCACGGAGCGGACAGCGATCTACGTGGCCGCACTCATCGCGACCAGCGCCGTCGCATGGTCTCAGCGGACAACGCCCTGGGCTCCCATTGCGGCAGCGGCGTTGGCGTTGTTTCTCGCCGTCATGTTGTTCGTGCGCACCTCGGATCTCGCTGCCGCCCAGCTGCGAAGGATCGCGACCTGGGTCGAAACCGCGGCGGTGATCCTCACCGTCCCAGTTCTGGTCGGCATGTTCGACCTGTACACCCAACTTTTGGGGAGTTTCCAGTGAGCGAACCAGCAGGACTTCCAGGTCTCACCCCGCCCGGTCGCCGTCCGGCCCGGGAGGCCCCCCCTCAGCAGCAGTGGAGTGGGCAGAAACCACGGCGCCTGCAACTGGAGGAGCCCGCGACCAGACCGAATCGGTTGCCTGTGATGGGAATGCCGCGTCCGGGTCGGCTGACCTTCGACCCCGAACGACAAACACAGATTCCGGTTCCGTATCCCCAGCCCACCCCTCAGGACCACGAAGCGCCGCCGGTCCCGGGAATTCGCAGCCATCCCGACTACACCCGTCTTTCAAAACGTCACGCCATTCCCGGGTGGCGTCGGTTCTTCTCCTGGTTCGCCCGTATCTTCCGCAGCGATGACGTCGCATCCAGGGTGGTGCGCGCCTCTGCCGGGGCCCAGCGTCCGGTCACCACCGGACGGCGCATCGTCGTGGTCGGCGCCAGCGGTGGGACGGGAACCACCAGCGTCACAGTCGGGTTGGCCCGCACCCTGGCTGCGGTACGCAACGCCCCGGTGGCTGTGGTGGCCACGGGAAGCAGCGACGATCTGGAGTCACGCCTGGACACCGGTCCGATTCCCAAGGCGTCCTCGGATCTACCGGCCGGCAGTTTCGCCGACCAAATGTCGGTCATGACCGAAAGTGGCCGCCTCGCCGTCATCCGACCCCACAAAAACGCAGCTGCAACGGCTCGGGGTCTCGCCCGGTTCTTCGCCGTGACGGTCATCGACGCCGGCCAGCACCCGCCCGCACAGCTCGCATCCGAGGCTCACGCGATCGTGATCGTCGCCTCGGCGAGTGCCACAGGAACCACCGCCGCCACGAGAACCGTCGCCGAGCTGCGGAACACAGGGGTGAAACCTGACGCCATCCTGGCGGTGCTGGTGCCGCGCCGGCCCGGGAACGATCCCGCCCCCCACGCGAAACGACTCCGCGACTCCGGTATTCCCACCTTCGTCGTTCCCCACGACCGGCACGTCGCAGGCGGAGCCGCCCTGCACCTGAGACTGGCGGCCGAGAACACGCAGGTGGTCCTTGGGGAACTGGCCGCTGCAACGATGGCATCGTCCGGTAGGTGATCCGATGAGCATCCGGATCGTCCACCGACCCGCCAGAACCACTCCTGCCCTGCAGACGCTGCCGGAGGTGTCGCTGGAATCCCCACCCACCCTCCCGGACGGGAGCGACGGGGCAGGTTCCGCGGCCCTGCGCATCCTGCCCCTACTAGGCGCCGGCGCCGCGATGACCGTCATGATGTTGTTCCGGCGTTCCAATTTCGCGGTCATCGGTGCGCTCATGATGATCGTCACCGTCATCGCCTCGGCCGTCATGATGTTCAGCCAACGAGGCAGGGCGGGCAAGGAACGTCGCGAGAGTCGCGACATCTACATCGAGTATCTGGAGAAGGAACGCGACAAATTGCGAGCCGACGAAAACAAGCGGCTCATCAACGCCCATCGCATCCATCCAGTTCCCGGAGAACTGCTCAGTATCGTCAGGTCACCCGACCGATTGTGGGAACGGCGTCGCGGCGACGGAGACTTCCTGAAGCTCAGGCTCGGAATCGGCACGGTCCACTCCCGGGAAGTCAAGGTGCGCTCCCCCCAGGGTTCAGTCACCCGCAGCGACCCCTTCATGGACAATGAGGTGGAACTGGTCAAGTCGCGTTTCAGCACCACCCCGAGCATGCCCATGCTGGTCGATCTCGATTCCATCGGCGCGGTCAGCGTCGTCGGAAACCGGGATTTCGTCTCGCGGGTTGCACGACTGCTCACCATGCAGGCAGCAACCTTTCACTCCCCCGAGGATCTTCAGCTGGCGCTCGTCGTCGATGACGAAAGACGTGAGGAATGGGACTGGTTCTCCTGGTTGCCACAGCTCGCCGCGCAGAACGTCCAAGGCCCGTTCGGCCCTGGCAGGGTGATCGTGCCGAGTGTCGCACGGCTGCGCAGCGTGCTGGGTCCCGAGCTCGACTCCCGCTCCCCCAGTGCGGCGGAGGCCCGCCGCGCCATGCTCACCGGCAAGGAGATACAGCACGGGCGCATCCTGGTCCTCGTGGATCAATACGGCCAAGCGGCCACGACCTTCACACCAACGGATACGCAAATCAAGCTGAGCCAGGTCAACACAACGGTCATCTACCTCCTGGACGACCGCAGGGCCGAACCTGACGCGATCACCACGCGGATCAGCGAGGGGAAGAAACCGGGAAGCTTCGTTGTCGAGAGCTACCCGAAAGCCGACGCAGCCCCCAAGGTCGTCACCGGGACGCTCGACGACCTGACCCAGGACTCGACAACCGCGCTGGCCCATCTGCTCAGTCCGCTGCGATTGTCGCCCGACTCCCACGAACACGACGCCGCTCGCAGCGCCATGACTTTCGCCGAGCTGCTAGGGGTCCCCGACTACAACAACGTTGACTTCTCACGCGCCTGGGCTCCACGAGGAGACACAGGGTTCCTGCGGGTCGCCATCGGGACCGATGACTCCGGTGAACCCGTGACCCTCGACCTCAAGGAGGCCGCCCAGTACGGCATGGGACCGCATGGCCTGTGCGTCGGCGCAACCGGATCCGGCAAGAGCGAGATGCTGCGCACCCTGGTGCTAGGTTTGCTGCTCAGCCACGACCCAGAGGACCTGGCGATGGTGCTCGTCGACTACAAGGGCGGCGCCACCTTCGCTCCCTTCGACGGCGCACCCCAGGTCTCAGGCATCATCACGAACCTGTCCGACGACGCCAGCCTCATCGAGCGCGTCTACGCCAGCCTGTCCGGTGAGGTGCAGCGACGTCAGCAGGTGTTGCGTGACGCCGGAAACATCGCCGACATCACCACCTACCGGGCGCTGCGCGCCGAACGACCCGAGCTGGGCCTGGCCCCGTTCCCGCACCTGCTGGTCATCATCGACGAGTTCGGTGAGCTGCTAACCGCCCGCCCCGACTTCATCGAGTTGTTCCTGTCCATCGGGCGCATCGGACGTTCCATCGGGGTGCACCTGATGTTGTCCAGCCAGCGGATCGAGAGCGGCAAGCTGCGCGGCCTCGATACCTACCTGTCCTACCGGATCGGCCTGCGAACCCTGTCAGAGAGCGAGTCCCGCACCATCCTGGAGACCACCGACGCCTTCCACCTGCCCCCGATTCCCGGGTACGGCTACCTGAAGGTCGACACCACCACCTACACCCGGTTCCGTTCCGGTTTCGTCTCCGGTCCGTTGCCGGAGGACCCGGACCTCGAACAAAAGGTGGAAGCCCCACCCATCGTGTTCCCGGTTCCCAGCTATCTCGTCACCCGCGCCGAGGCGGGCGACAGCATGCCTGCGGCAACACGCGTGAGCACAAAGACGACAGGCCCGACGGTTCTCAGCACCGTCATGGACCAGCTCCGGCAACAGAAGCGTGCCACCCAGCCGATCTGGCTGCCTCCGCTGCCAGCAGCGACCACGTTGGACACCGTCGCCGGCGAACCCCGTCCCACCGATTCCGGGTTGCGGATCCATTCCAGCGCGCCGTTGCGTTTCCCCATCGGAATCATCGACGACCCGGCCCGGCAGTGGCAGGACACATGGGAGCTGGATCTTCTCGCCTCCGGCGGCCACACCCAGATCACCGGAGGACCGGGCAGCGGAAAGACGACTCTGCTGCGCACCATCACGGCGTCACTGGCCCTGACTCATTCACCGTCGCTGGTCAGCGTCTACGTGCTGGATCTGCTCGGATCGTCCCTGCTGAACCTGCGTGACCTGGCCAACGTGGGCGCGGTGGCCGTCCGTGCCGACCGCGAGGTGGTGCGCCGCACCCTCGAGGAGTTGCGGGGGCTGTTGAACCAGCGTGAGTTGATCTTCCAGCAACTCAGGATCGATTCCCTGGCGACATTGCGCAACATCACCGACGATCCCTCTCTCAATCTCGCAGAGGTCGTGCTACTCATCGACGGCTATGGACAGCTCTCGGAGGAATTCGAGGAGCTGAACGACATCGTGTTCGACCTGTTGCGTCGCGGCGCCGCGCACGGAATCCACGTCATCGCCACCACCACCCGTTGGAACGAGATCCGCCTGGCACAGCAGAGTTTCTTCGGCACCAGAATCGAGTTCAGGCTGACCGATCCGACGGAGTCCGTGCACGGCAGACGCCTGGCCGAGACCCTGCCCACGGACCGTCCCGGTCGGGCCCTGGTCACGGATGGCCTGTTCACGCATGTCGCGCTTCCCAGGATCGATGGGATTGATTCCGCCGAGGACGTCTCCGATGGGTTGCGGCATCTCTCGGAAGCGGTCGCAGCCGGCACGACCGAGCGGGCCGTACCGGTCAGACTGCTCCCGGCAAACCTCTCCCCTGACGGAGTCGAACTTCCCGAAGGCAAGGCGCTGGTGGCTCTGGGGCTGGACGAAACCGACCTCTCGACCACGGTGCTGGACATGAACGGGCCCGACAGACACCTCATCATCTTCGGTGACTCTGGGACCGGGCGCACCACGATGCTGCGGCGGGTGATCGCGGAGCTGGTTCGCACCCACAGCTCCGAGGAGCTGGTTTTCGCGGTCTTCGATCCCCGGCGTTCCCTCACCGGTGTCGTCCCTGAGGGATACCTGGGCGGAACCGCCACCAGCGCCGTCCTGGCGCAAAAACTGGTGGCCGCCATCGTGCCGGAGCTGGAGGCCAGGGTGCCGCGCAGCGTCGACGCCTCCGCCGAGGTGGCTCCTCCGGTTCCACACATCGTTGTCATCATCGACGACTACGACGCCCTGGGGTCGGGAGCCGGCCCCTTCAAGGCGTTGTTGCCATTCGTCCCGATGGGCAACGAGGTCGGGCTGTCGGTCGTGCTGACCCGGCGGATGACCGGCGCGGGACGCGCCATGTACGACCCCCTGATCAACACCATGCGCGACTCCGGAGCCGCCGGGTTTATGTTCTCCGGCGACCGTTCCGAGGGCATGCTGTTGGGCAATCAGCGGCCACGCGCGCTACCAATTGGTCGCGCCATGCTGCTGCACTCCGGACAGCCGGTGCGGACTGTGCAGATCGTGAACCAACCCGACCAGGCGGCTGCATTCACGGGCGAAGACGGATGATCAGGGAATCAGCGTGGCTGTTCCGCCGGACCACGATCCCCGAGCCGCCCGGCCACGGACTACGTTTCCATTCCCTGCGGGTGTTTGAAGAGCAGGCACATCGCCTCCGCTTCTTCCCCAATGCTCACGCGGACCTCGTATTCTCCCGCCTGAAGGTCCGTCACGTCCCATTGGCGCATGTCAAATGCCAGGGTGATGCGCACCTCCTCGTCCTCGCCCGCATCCTCGAAAGCCTCCATGGGCGGTGGCAGAACGCGCAACAGTTCGTTTCGGTAGTTCGGACCGCTCACCTCGACGACCAGGTCTGAAGCGCAGAACTGGGTAGGCGTGCCATGGATGAAGCCCGCGAGATACAGGGGCGCTCCGGGCACGTGTGTGTTGGTTCCAGCACCCACGATCGTGAGCAGCCCGTTTGCCTCCTGAGCGAACGAGCACAGATGCAGGACGAACTTCACCTGCTTCTCAGACCGGGACACTGTCATACCTGTACGGCCGCGTGGTGGCCATGAGTGGTTCTCCCTGCCGGACGATGGTCGGGCGATGATCCGCGGGGCGCCTCGGGTCAAGGGATGTGGCAAGCCATTCGTTGATCCATGCCACCTCCCCCTCCGTCGGGACGTCCCAGTCATCGTGTTGATGCCCCTTGGCCCGCAGCCATTCGTTGACGAGCTGCCACTGCCACAACGGCGAGCTGTCGGTGAAGCAGTGGGGCTCCGGAAACTCGTTGTCCCCCCGGTTGTTCACCCATTTCGACACGGCCTGCTTGGACACACCCGCCCTGCGATGGATGTCTGCCATAGTGACCAGCTCCGGCATGACCGAGCGTACGCTCACACCGCTGAGTCGCATGTGTTCGGCCATAGCCTTGGCCGCTTCGACGGCATTGGCCGCGGAGTCCTCGCCCTCGATCACGGTCTTACCGCACCGTCGCGAGACGGCGAAACGCCCGTCGGACAGCAATGCTTCCTCAACGTCCTGACGTACGTCCTCAACCAGAAACTTCACAACATAGTCACGCTGCATCAGCTTCTCCTGTCCTTGGCTGTCAATTCCACACCCAGCGGTTGACAACAGTCAACCCTACCTCTCAATCAATCAGTTCCGGAATCCACCTCATGGACACAGCTCTCCAAAAAGCGACGGAGACGTTTCGCCTCATTGCCATCGCTGCGCGGGGTCCCGGCCACCGAGCGCGTACACCCATCCCGCGTGGAGCGAGGGCAGAATATTTTGACGCCATGGCCTAATTTGCACACCCGCCACCCCCGGTCCAGCGCCGCACGCAGCGCCTTCAGTGTCTCCGGGTACCCCTTGTACATCTTGCGGAGAGCTGCCGCATCAAGTTCTTTACCATCTCCCATGGTCATCCGCCGGCTCTGGGTTTGCAGCGTAAGGGCAGGGCGACACGACGCATGGTTCTCCCTCGGGAATCAAACCGTTTGGATGACAGCAGAGTAGCCCTACTCGTCCAGCTCGATCTCCTCCCCGGATCCGAACGGCACCCAAGAAGGTCTTCGTTGAGAGTTTTCTCACACGGCGGTTACTGGTAGCCGTCGATCAGGGCCGCTGCGATCTCGGACCACGCCTCCCTGGTGCGGGGGTGGACCCGCTCCAAGCTGATGCGGTCGCCGTCGGCGACGGTCTGGTCGTTCGGCACCACAAACACCTGCCGGCTGTGGCTTGCCAGGTGGGTGCGCACCATGTCCTTCTGCACCCGGATGGACACGTTGTCTTTGTCGGTGAGGACGATGATCGCCTCCTGGGCCAGCTTCTCGTAGCCGTGGCTCGCGAGCCAGTCGACAGTACTGACGGCCCGTTTGACACCGGAGAAGGCGTAGCCGGTGGCGATCACCACACTGTCGGCCTTGGCGAGGATCCCACTCATGGCGTTGTGGGTCACTCCGGTGCCGCAGTCAGTGAGAATCACGGAGAAGAAGTTCTGCACGAGCTCGTGAACGCGCCGGTAACCGTCGGCGGTGAGACTGTCCGAGACCGCCGGGTCCTGCTCGCCCGCGACGACGTGCAGCCTGTCGACCTGCGTGATGTAACCGGACAGGTCCGTCCACGTCTTGACCCGCGGAATGTCGCCCACCAGGTCGGTGATGCTGCGCGGCCGCAGCCGCAGCATCTCGTCCTCACCGAGCAGTCGTTCGGCCAGGTCACCCGAATCCGGGTCGGCGTCGATGGCGATGGGAGGCACGCCCCGCGCCTGGGCGAGAGCCAGGCCCACCCCGACCGCCGTCGAAGTCTTGCCGATGCCCCCCTTGAAGGAGAGGAACACCGTGCTGTAGGGGCGTTCCAGCGACCGGGAGATGCGGGAGTCCCGTTCCGCAAGACGGATCTGGGTCTGGCTGGGACCGAAGTTCACACGCCCCGACGTCAGCCGGTACATCGCGCCGCGGATTCCTCCCTGCGGCACGGCCTTAGGGGGACGCACGAGCAGTGACGACGGCGCCGCATCCGGCACGGCGAGGGCCTGCGATGTCGGCACGTTCATGAAGATCGACCGGAACGGCACGTCCGGGGAAGCCCCGGACGGGGAGATCTCCTGTGGTTTCGGCCTCGGGGTTTCCTGATTCGGCGGGGGACCACTCGGTTTCTGCGGCCTGTCCTGAGGTTTCGGTCTCGGGGCCCCCTGGGGCTGCGGGGCCTGCCTCGGTGGAGTCGGCGGAATCGCGCGCGGCGACGCCTTGGGCGGCACCGGCGGCCTGGGTCCCTCCAGCTGTCGGGGAGGTCCCGAGCGGCCGGAAGCGGTCGCCTGCCGGGGAGGTTCGGGGGGCGGGGGAGCATCCGGCGGCACCGGGGAGATGCTGCTCTCCTGCGGTTCGGGCATTCGCGCCCGCGCAGGAGAGACCGAGATTCTGGGGCTGGAGGGCTGTGACTCCGGCTTGGCTAGAGCCCGGGCGGGCGACGGCTCCACCGAGGGTTCGGAGGCCTCGTTCTCGGTTTCCGTTTGCGGGGCGGGGGCACGTCGCGGCTTCGGCAGGGCCGCCCTGCTGGGGGCCGAGCGCCTGGTGTTGTTGGCCATCGCCGCAGGCGGCTGCGCCGCGGCTGCCTGCCCATCGGCATCCACCGTGAACCACGACACCCGACCGCCCCGGGTCTCGTCCACACCGCGGGCAAGAACAGGACGCCCGGCTTGGCGCGCCTCGGCAGCGAGGTGCTGGAAGACCGACGAATAGACGTTGCTGGGCACCACCATCTCGACCTGCACCCCATTGACAGTCGCATCACTTCTACCCGTGATGATGACGTCCCAGTAGGGCGACTTCATGGGTTTCCTTCCTGTCGAGAGAGTTTCGCCTGACCTAAAGTCAATGCCCGAACAGTAACTAGGCTAGCCCTTGCGGAGAACCAGCCCAATCTGCTAGTCCCGCGCCTGCGCGCCGTGTCTTTCGTCGGAAGCATGAAGCTACTATGGCTACGCCCTTCACCGACAGCCGACATCCCCGCGACGATGCCGCCTCGGTTTGGATTCTACGGTCGCCACAGCCGCCTCGACGACAAACCCCCTAGTCAGCAGGCTTCTCCGGGATCGCGACACAACAGTCCCCCCGACCAAAAGGAGGACAGGACCCCGACACGATCGTGTCAAGGGCCCTGTCCATTTCGCGAGATTGACGCGTACCTCAGATGCCGGTTCTCGGCAGACCGGGTTTCACGACCTTCCCGCACGCGGGTATCGCAACCGTCCGAGTGAACACGAAGGAACCATTCTCCGCAGCAGCCCATCCTTCCGGCAGGTTCTGTCCATCAATGGTTCTGCCCGCCTCAGCAGTTGCGGTGACCTGGATCGTCGCGCTGTTTCCGTTCTTGGTGACCCTCGGCTCGGAGTAGACGATCCCCGCGGTGGGAGTGATCTTGACCGTCGGTTCTGTCGGCTCGGTACCACTCACGGGGCACGTCCCGGGCTTCACCTCGACCGCCCCCAGGGTCACAGCGACTGTTTCTGGGGCCGGAGTCGGAGTCGGACTCAGGGCCGGGTTATCGCTCGCGACGGCATCCGCCGAGTTGGTGAGGGTCACCTCGCGGGTTTTCAAGCCCTCAACCGTCACCTGGGCACTGTTCGCGTCCGGGGCGTTATCGGCCACGCCGTCTCCGGAGAAAGCAGGATCACCGAATTTGAACCCTGCCACAGAGGGCACCTTCTCCGTGAGCGTCACAACGACCCCATCGGGGACGTTGTTGAGGGGTTCCATGGTCCCGTCACCTTTCAGCGACAATTCGCCACTGCGGGTGTCACCCTTGTACTGGTAGGACCAGGACACCGGGTAGGTGGTCGCCGGATCGACCTTTTCGCCGGTGACCACTTTCTTCAGCTCGAGGTGTCCGACGATCGCGCCGGTCCCGACGCCTGCGCCCGACTGATTCTTCTCGGCGTTGGCAACGAGCAGCTCGCCGTCCACGGTGGCCCGGTTCATGTACTTGCCCCCGACGGGGATCTCCCCGCCGGTCTTCAGTTCCAGATCGAGCACGTAGATCCGGTCGGCTTGGAAGTTCTGACCCTTGTTGTCGAGGGTGACCTTCACCTGATCCTTGTCATCATCAACGGCAACCGCAGCCGACGGCACACTGGAGGCATCCAGGTCATGGCGGCACGCCGCGCTGCTAAGCTCTCCCCAGCACTCCGGCGTCGCGGGGACCCAGAAGACCTTGGGGTACCCCTCCGACATGGTCAGAGTGGCGCCTTCCTGTCCGTACTCGTCGACGATGGTCGCTTCGGATTTCCCGGAGATCTTGGAACCGGGGATCACGACGCGCCAATACACGGCTGTCCGATCAGTCCCGGGGAACCACCCGGATTTGCTGGTCTCGGTCGGAAGGATGGGGCTGTATCCGATCTCCTGCTGTCCTTCAGGAAGCGGAACCTGAACCTTCACCCCGTTACTAGTTTCAAATTCAAGCGAGCTGGCCTTCGTCGTCTCCTTCACCTGAGTCTTCACCCAGAACGATCCGTTAACGTCGTGTTTGTTTTCAACATTCTTGTTGAGAGTGCAGACGACCTCACTGAGAGCGGCTTCGCAGCCCCCGTAGGTGACCGATTCATCATCCTCATCCTTGAGGTCGAAGACACCCTCGAACGCCCCAAGTTCCTTGGGCAGCACGAGCTTGAAGGTGTCACCGGCCTTCGCCGCACCGTCCGGGATGCGCCATTGCGCAGCGACCCGGGCAACACTCCACTTGTAGAGCGCCGGCTCCTCATCGGTCAGTTTCGTGATCTCGATGCTGGAAGTATCGATCGCCGGGATTTCAGCCGCCCCAGCCTCGGAACTCGTGACAACAACCCCGGACAGCCCGAGCAGGGACGCGAAGAAGAAAGCCAACGGCCTTCCTAATCCGCGAACTTTAGGTGTTTTCAACATTTCCCCTCCTTACGCCACGGAAGTCTATGCCCTCACCCCCTTCCTGAGGAGCAACACAACAGACAGTGCACAAGATTGACACTCGTCACGGCGAAAGCACCGATCGGCCAGCCCATCGGCATGCACTAGTGCCTTTCGTTACTTTCCTTTCGGCGCATGGGGCGGCAATGATGTGGCCAAACCCCGGTCAGGCCACATCCTTCGAAGGGACTCCCCACGTATTGCAGCCCTGCAGCGTCGTCATGTAGAAGCCCCGGTTCATCCAATAGTCGATCGTCTCCTTGGTGCCGTGCTGCTCGTCTCCCAACGAGTACTTCAGGAAGGTCGCGTAGATGTCGGCGTCGACGCCCATGTTGAGGGTCAGCTGGAGCCGCGAGGTCGAGCAGATGTCCTGGAGTTCGATACGACGGCTGACCTCCATCTCGTCCGCGTCAAGGTAAGTACGGGCGTATCTGGTGATTCCGAGCTGATTCTGAATGTGGTGGAAGTGTTCGTGAACTACGGTGTCGCCTGCGTAAAACCCGTCTTCCGCTTCGAACTCGTAAACGTTCCGCGATAGGTAGATGGTGGCATTGGCGGGACAGTAGAAGGCCGTCTTACTCTGTCTTTCGGAGCCACAGGGGGTATTGACGTCCAAGTCGTAGGCAACCAGGCTGACGGGCTTCTGTTGGATGTCGAGAGCGGTCAGGTAGGGACACCACACGTCCTGAAGACAGTTGATCACGGACTTGTAGTAGGCGGTGTGCTGTTCGCGATTCCTGAACCCCTTCGGTGGAGCAGGACGGTTCCCGACGGGATAGTTCGTCTTGTTGATTCGGGTGGGCCACCAGTTTGTCGGAGACCTTGTCGCCGGTGGTCGGCAGTTCCTCCCAGTCGTGTGGCGGAAGCCAGCTGGGAAGCGGCGGCACCTCCACCTGGGGAAAAGATATGGTCGGCTCCGGTGTCGGGGGACCAGTTTCAGATGTCTGGGTGGCGCGAGCTTCAATTGTCCGGGTGACCTGGACTTCAGGCGGCCATGTGACCTCGGGACCGGTCACGTCACGTGGTGAACGGTTCACGACCGCCGCCACCCCGATGATCAGCAGGACCGGCACCAGCAGGCCCATCAGGACGAACAGGCCCTGCGGTCCGCGCGACGGTTGACGAGAGGCCGGTGGCCGCCAGCTGATCAGTGGTCCTGCTCCTTGGGGCATCGGGCCCACCTTGAGGGAAAGGCCTCCCGGGGTGACCCCACGGGGACGCGCCGTGCTGGGGCTGCTGCGGGGGAATGGCCCGCAGCGTTGCGGGTTGAGGACGCCAGGCCGGATCGAATCCGCTCATCGGCGGTCCGGGCTGTTGGTATCTGGGCTCCACACCATCTCCCATCGTTTGCAGGGAAATCTTCGGCAGGCTACGTTACCTGCCGAATTCCCCGGTACAACATACAAGATGCTCGAACCACGGTCTCCCGCGCATTCGGGGTTCTCCCGCTCAGCCAGTTGCCTGAGGCTGCGGGGACGTGTCGGGGTCAGTTGCTTCCAGGTACTGCAGCACGGCAATGACGCGACGGTTATCGTCGCCGGAGGGCGTCAACCGGAGCTTGTCAAAAATGCTGTTCACGTTCTTGGCGATGGCTTTCTCGGTCACAAACATCGCCTTGGCGATCGCGGCGTTCGTCTTGCCCTGCGCCATGTGGGTCAGGGTCTCGATCTCTCTCGGGGTGAGCCGATCGAGCGGGGGACGTCCCGTGCGGCGTCCGAGGATCCGGGCGACGACCTCCGGGTCGAGACAGGTACCCCCGGTCGCCACCTGCTGCACGGCGTCGAGGAACTGATCGCCGTTGAGTACGCGGTCCTTGAGGAGATAGCCCACCCCGCCGCGCCTGTCCTCCATGAGTTCGCGGGCGTAGAGGGTTTCGACGTACTGCGAGAGCACCAGCACCGGCAGCCCGGGGCGTTTCCTGCGGGCCTCGATCGCGATTCGCAGTCCTTCGTCGGTGAACGTCGGGGGCAGCCGGACGTCCACGATGGCGACGTCCACATCCTCGGTCAGCAACGCCCTGCGCAGCTCGGAAGCGGTCTGCACGACCGCGACGACCTCATTGCCCAGTGCCTGCAGCATCCGGCTGAGACCATCGCGCAACAGGAACTGGTCCTCGGCAATCAACACACGCATCGCTCAATCACCTCCGGAAAGGAGTCTGCCATCCCGCATGAGGTTACGCAGGGCCGGGTGTTCCCCCGAGGCCGGTCACGCCGGAGCATGCCGTGGGCAGCCGGGCGTACAGATTGACCACCACTTGGTTTCGACACGAGCAGCTCCTCCGTCGCAGCCCGGTTCAACCAGCGTTGGAGATGCGGGGGCGGCTCGGACCGCTCTGAAAGGTGGTATTTTCACCACTGTTTTCTGAGCCATGCGCCAGCAGGATTGTGGGTATCAGAGAGTCAAGGAGATGACATGAACACCCACCTCAGCGCACCGACCTCCCGCGGATCGGGCATCGGGTTGAGCGTGCGAGCCCTCGGCCGGTGTCTTCTGCTGCTGGCCCTGTGGCCGGTATCGATTGCACTGTTCATCGCGATCTGGATGGCCGCCGCCCTGATCCCGCTCGGCATCGGGATCCTGCTGGTGCCCGTCGCAGTGAAGGCACTGCGATCGCTGGCCGAGTGGAAACGCCGCATGGCCCATCAGTGGTCGGGGATCCGGGTCGAGTCTCCGTATCTGCCGCTACTACCGGCCGAGCCGGGTTTCAGGGGCCGGTTCGACGAGGCCGTGCGGCTTGTGAAGGACCCCGGAACATGGCGCGACGTCGCCTGGCTGTTCATGGACCTGTGCGTTTCCCCCATGCTTGCGCTTTTCAGCATGGCCACTGTCATCGGCGGGCTGTTGGGGTTGGCGATGCCCATCATCTGGGAACCGTTCGCCAAGAACTGGTCCGACGGCAGTTTCTACCTGTTCGTCCCCGTGAACGAGACCACCGCGCCCTTCATGCCCATTCCCGGCCTGCTGGTGCTGCTCGCCGGGCTGCTTCTCGCACCCTGGTGGGTGAAGCTGCACAGCCGTTTCGTCCGGTGGGCGCTGGGCCCGACCAAGCGCACCCGGATGGCTGCCCTGTCACAGACCCGGCGGGAGACCCGCGACTCCTCCGCGGCCGAGCTGCGCCGCATCGAACGCGACCTCCACGACGGCACCCAGGCCCGTCTGGTCGCGATGGGCATGACCATCAACACCGCCCAAGCAATGATGCGCAGCAACCCGGAGGCCGCCGAGGCGCTGCTGACCGAGGCCAAGAACGCCTCCGCCACGGCACTCGGCGAGCTGCGTGACCTGGTGCGCGGAATCCATCCTCCGGTGCTGGCCGACCGCGGGCTGGGCGACGCCGTGAAGGCCCTGGCGGCGGACTGTGCGATATCTGCGGAGGTGAACATCGAGATTCCCGAGCGAGTGGGTCCGGCACTGGAGTCGGCTGCCTACTTCGCGGTCTCCGAACTGCTGGGCAACGTGGTGAAACACTCCGGCGCCAACCGGGTCGACATCGACCTGCGGATCGAGAACGACGAGCTGCGGATCAGCGTCACCGACGACGGCCGGGGCGGGGCCAATCCCCAGACCGGCACCGGTCTGCGCGGAATCGAACGACGCCTGGCGGCCTTCGACGGCCTCCTGGCGATCCAAAGCCCGATCGGCGGTCCGACGTCCGCGCACATCACACTCCCCGTCGAGTCCTGAACATCCCGGGCCCCTGCCCTGACCATCCCCGGTCTCCTGTCGTCATGTCATTCGGAAAGGTTTTGTACCGCACACGGCACAAAACCTTCCACGACGCGAGCAGAAATCTTCTCACAGGAAAGAGAAACCCTATGTCAAAAATCCCCATGTCCCAACCCGCCCGGTCGGTCTCCACGCCGGCCGAGAACACCGTCGACCGGTCGTGGAAACCGATCATCATCTACACAGCCCTGGCCTTCGGCCTGGGATGGATGATGTACATCCCGGGGCTCCTGCTCAACGCCGGACCCACAACACTCATCGGCACAATCTTCTCCACCACCTTCATGTGGACCCCGGCGGTGGCAGCAGCAGCGGTGGTCCGCTTCATCGAGAAGAAGCCCCTGTTCTCCACCCTCAAGATCAGCCTGAAGGGAGTCTGGAAGAAAGCCCTCCTCTGGTCACTGCTCTCCATCCCCATCGCCTTCATCCTGATCCTCGCCTCCCTCGGTTCCTCGGCCCTGCTGGGCACCTACCACTTCGACCTGATGAACCTCTCCGAATTCCAAAAGGTCCTGGAAGCATCAGGGCAGACCGGACTCACCACTTCCCAGGTGTGGGACGCCTTCTGGCCGCGAATGGCAGGAGTCATCCCCATGCTGTTCCTGGCCGGCATGGTGGGAGCCCTGGGTGAGGAGATCGGCTGGCATGCCTGGCTCTACCCACGCCTGCGCGACCGCCTCGGCGTCACCGCCTCCCTCGCCCTGACCGCCATCATCTGGGGTCTGTGGCACGCCCCCGCCATCCTGCTCGGGCACAACTACCCCGACAACCCCCAGCTCGGCGTCCTCATGTTCATCATCACCTGCGCAGGCCTGATCATCCCCATCCAGCTCCTCATGAACTGGGGCGGCTCCGTCTGGGCAGCAGCATCCGCCCACGCCGCCATCAACACCATAGCGCCAGCACTGCTCATCTTCGCGCCTCTCAACGACGTCAACCACCCCTACGACCCCGTCGCCGCCGCATTCACCGGATGGGGAGGCTGGCCCGTTGTCGCGATCCTCTTCATCGCAGGCGCCATCATCCTCAAGCGGGACAACACTTCCCAACCCAGCACTCCCGCCGCTGGCTGAAGAATCACCCCACGGAATCGTTATGTCATTCGGAAAGGTTTTGTGCCGTGTACGGCACAAAACCTTTCACGATATGACCAAAAGTTTTCCACGTAACATAACGATGAGGCTTATTCACAGACGGTGTGCCGGTCGGAAAACTCCTGGTCAGCGCACACTTGGGGAGGGCCATGAATTAAGCCTCGATGGATCTGGCCGGCTCAGCCGGCGTGGGAAGACGGAGCGGTCAGGTCGGCGACCGTGGCGTCGAGGGCCGCGATCGCGTCGTCGGCCTGGAGTTTCACCCCCACCCCGTGGGCCCCGCCTCCCATGGAGATGGACCGGCCGACGATGGAGGAATCGGCGAACACCGGCCAGGGATGGGTGGAACCGAAGGGTGTGATGGTGCCCCGTTCATATCCGGTGACCCGTTTCGCCTCGTCGGCGTCGGGCATCGACAGGCGGGAGACCCCGAGCAGGGCCCGCAGCTTCGGCCAGGAGAACTCGCGGTCCCCCGGCACCAGGACGAAGATGTAGTCGCCGTCGCCGCGCCGCACGACGATGGTCTTGACCAGGTCGCACACCTCGATACCACGCACCGCCGCCGCCTCCGCGACCGACCTGACGGGTCCGTGCCGGACCACGGTGTGCGCGACCCCGAGTTCCCGGAGCCTCCTGAGCGCTGGGGTGTCATCCATGGGGCGAGTCTACGGTGCTGCGGACAAGGACTGGGCCCCGATTCTGTGGAATCGGGGCCCAGTATTCATCACACCATTCGGGGCTCAGGCGCCGGTCTTCGGCAGACCCGGTTTCACCGGCGGCGGAAGTGGCCTGACCGGGGCCGGGGTAACCACAACCGTCGGGGTCGGAGTGACCGTCGGACTCGGAGTCGGAGTCGGCGTTGGACTCGGTGTCGGAGTCGGCGTTGGACTCGGTGTCGGAGTCGGTGTTGGGGTCGGGGCCTCACACACCGGCTGATCCTTGGTAGTAGTGAACGTCGCAGCAGTCTCATCAACCCGGGTCCAGCCCTCCGGCAACACACCACCAAACTGGAACCCAGCCTTCGCAATAGCAGTCGCCGTGACGGTCACCTTCCCGTCCTTGACCTCAATCTTCGGCTCGGAGAACTCCACACCCTCAACCGGATCAAACACCACAGTCGGAGCAGACGGAGTGGAGGCCCCAGCCGGGCAGGTACCCACATCGATCTTCGGGGCAACCAAAGTCACACACGTAGGAACACCAACCTCACCGGTGTAGGTGGACACCCCATCAACAGGAGCACCCCAACCCTCACCAAGCTTGTCAGTATCAATCACGAACTTCTCATTCACAGGAGTCGCAGTCACCGTGTACTTGAACTTCCCACCCACAATCTCGTGACTAGCAAGCGCATACGTGATGCCCTCCGTAGTCGGCAACGTCACCTCAGGCTCACTAGGCGTAGTAGAACCAACCGTGCACACACTCGCCGACACCACAGGCGCAACCGGAACCACCTTCGTAGCCTCACACACCGGCTGATCCTTAGTAGTAGTGAACGTCGCACTAGTTTCACTCACCCGGGTCCAACCATCCGGCAACACACCACCAAACTGGAACCCAGCCTTCGCAGTAGCCGACGCCGTAACAGTCACCTTCCCAGCAGCGACCTCCACCTTCGGCACAGAAAACTCCACACCCTCAACCGGATCAAACACCGCAGACGGAGCAGAAGGAGTCAACGAATCCGCAGGACAGGTACCCACATCAACCCTCGGAACAACCGGAATCACACACTTCGGCTGCGTCACCGTCGTCGTATAGGTCACCACACCATTGACCACACTCCAGCCCTCAGGAAGATTCGCAGTATCAATCCGATACCCAGACTTCGCCGTCGCAGTCACAGTCACACTCACCCGATCACCAACACTAGTGATAACAGGCTCCCCATAATCAACCTGCTCGGTATCCTCAACACCCGAAACACTCGGCTGACTAGGAGTAGTCGAATCAACCGGACACACCCCCGCCTTCACAACCGGAACCACCGGCACCACATCCCGAGTACACGTCGGCTGAACAACAACCTTGGTGAACGTGAAAGAACCATCACCATTCGCAACCCACCCCTCAGGCAGGTTCTTCTCATCAACCTTCTTCCCAACCACCGGCGTAGCAGTCACCTTGACCGTCACCTGATCCCCAGCCCTGGTGAACTGCGGCTGGGAGTAAGTGATGCCCTCCGTAGGACCAACCTCAACCGTAGGATCCGACGGCTCCGAAGCACCCGGAGCACACACACCCGGCGTCACCTTCACAGAACCCACGACCACACCCGGCTGACTCACCGGATTCGTCAAGATCACCTCGAGAGTTTTCAAACCCTCAACCGTCACCTGGGCACTGTTCGCATCCGGAGCTCCATCAGTCACACCATTCCCAGAGAACACCGGGTCGCCGAACTCCACCCCAGCCACAGCCGGAACCTTCTCCGTGAACGTCACAACAGTCCCATGAGGAACGTTGTTCAAGGTCGTCAGCGTCCCATCGCCCTTCACAGAAAGCTCTCCGCGGCGCGTGACTCCCTTGTACTGGTAGGACCAGGTCACTGGGTAGGTGGTCGCAGGATCGACCTGCCCGCCGGTAACCACCTTCTTTACCCCGATGTGTCCGACCGCATCGCCGGACCCGGTGCCGCCACCCGAGGAAGTCTTCTCGGCGCGGGCGGTGCGCATTTCACCGTCCACGGATCCCCGGTTGACGTACTGGGAACCGACGGGGATCTCGCCATCGGTTGTGAGCTCCAGCTCAAACACGTAGATCCGGCCGGCCTGGAAGTTCTGGCCCTTGTTGTCGAGAACGACCTTCACCTGGTCTTTGTCGTCGTCAACCGTGACGGTGGTCGACGGCGTGGTGGAGTCACTCAGGTCGTTTCGGCATGCTGCGCTTTCCAGTTCATTCCAGCATTTCGGGGTGCTGGGGATCCAGAGGATCTTCGGGTATCCCGCGGACACGGTAAGGTTCGATCCCGCCTGCTGGTAGTCGTCGAGGATGGTCACGCTGGAGCGATCGGAGATTTTGTCACCGGGAATCACGATGCGCCAGTGGATGGTGCTTTGGTCGGCGCCGGGGAACCAGCCGGATTTGTCGATCTCGGTCGGGACGTAGGGTTTGTAGCCAATGCCCTGTTGTCCGCCGGGAAGCGGCACATCCACCTTTTTTCCAGTGCTCACCTCGAAGCTGAGCGTGGAGGCATCCGTCAGAGCGACGACCTGGGTTTTCACCCAGAGCGAGCCGCCGACGTTGTTCTTGTTCTCGACGTTCTGGTTGAAAGTGCAGAGCACCTCGGTCTTGGTGATCTCACAGCTCCCGTAGGTGAGCTGGTCGCCGTCGCGACCCTTGAGTTCGAAGGTGCCCTCGACTCCCCCGAGTTCCTTCGGCAGCGCGATCTTGAACGTGTCATCAGCGTGCCCGGTGCCGTCCGGGATGCTCCAGTTCGCATCCATCCGAACGCTGCTCCACATGTATACCGCGGCCTCTTCGGCATCCGTTTTCGTGATTTTGATACTCGTTGGATCAATGGCCGCGACCTCGGCGGCCTTTGCCGCGGGGCTCGTGATCACGATCCCAGCCAAACCGATCAGGAATGCCAGGAAAACCGTCAATGGTCTCCGCCCTCCACGGGCCCTGAATGTTTTCATTCCCCCTCCTTCGTCACGGCATTGTATGGCCTCAGCCACCTCACATGCGACTTGATTTTCAAAAATCGTGACAACCAGCAAAGGCACGGATGCCCAATGACCAGTCCGGAGAAAGTAGCGCTATCTTTCGTCAGCTTCATTTCGGGAATTGCAGGCCAGAATTGTGGATCCCCGGATAGTTCATAGCTCCGAGCGTCCGGGTGACACCAGGGCTGGTTCTGCATTACGCGCGGTGTCGCTGCACATGAAGACTGGGCCCCGATTCCGTGGAATCGGGGCCCAGTATTCATCACACCGTTCGGGTCTCAGGCGCCGGTCTTGGGCAGACCCGGTTTCACCGGCGGCGTAAGCGGCCTGACCGGGGTCGGGGTCGGGGTGACCGTCGGCGTCGGGCTCGGGGTGACCGTCGGCGTCGGGCTCGGGGTGACCGTCGGGGTCGGAGTGACCGTCGGGGTCGGCGTCGGACTCGGCGTTGGGGTCGGGGTCGGTGTTGGTGTTGGGGCGCTACACACCGGCTGATCCTTAGTAGTAGTGAACGTCGCACTAGTTTCACTCACCCGGGTCCAACCCTCAGGCAACACACCACCAAACTGGAACCCAGCCTTCGCAGTAGCAGTCGCCGTAACAGTCACCTTCCCGTCCTTGACCTCAATCTTCGGCTCGGAGAACTCCACACCCTCAACCGGATCAAACGACGCGGTCGGAGGTGTCGGAGTCAACGAATCCGCAGGACACGTACCCACATCAATCTTCGGAGCAACCGGAACCACACACTTCGGCTGCGTCACCGTCGTCGTATAGGTCACAACCCCACCAACAACAGCCCAACCCTCAGGCAAATTCGCAGTATCAATCCGATACCCAGACTTCGCCGTCGCAGTAACAGTCACACTCACCCGATCACCAACACTAGTGATAACAGGCTCCCCATAATCAACCTGCTCGGTATCCTCAACACCCGAAACACTCGGCTGACTAGGGGTAGTCGAATCAACCGGACACACCCCCGCCTTTACAACCGGAACCACCGGCACCACATCCCGAGTACACGTCGGCTGAGCAACAACCTTGGTGAACGTGAAAGAACCATCACCATTCGCAACCCACCCCTCAGGCAGGTTCTTCTCATCAACCTTCTTCCTAACCGTCGGCGTAGCAGTCACCTTGACCGTCACCTGATCCCCAGCCCTGGTGAACTGCGGCTGGGAATAGGCGATGCCCTTGCTCACACCGATCGTCACGGTGGGATCGGATGGCTGCGTGACGTCCGCAGAGCACACTCCCGGGCTCACGTCAACGGTGGCGAGTTTCGTGGCGATCGGATTCGTCATCGTGACGAAGAGGCCGAAAGAATCACCAACCTTGAGCTGAGCACTCCTGGCATCCGGAACGCCGCTGGTGAGATCAGGCCCAGTGAACGTCGGATCACCAAAACTGGCCCCGGGCACATCGGGTTGGTCCTCAGTGAGCGTGACAACAGTCCCGTCGGGAACGTTGTGCAGTCCCGCGATCCGCCCCTGGCCCGTGAGCGTGATAATTCCGCTGCGTTCCTCACCCTCGTAGGTGTAGCGATACCGAACGGTGAAAACCGCGTCATTCGGAACCCGGTCATCACTCACGTTCATCTTCGGAGGGTCCTGCGCCTCGGGCCGGGACTGCCGCCCGGCGCCCGACGTGATTTGTTGGTCCGTGAAAAACTTGCGAACCGTAATTCGATTCACCTTCGAAATATCTCTCTTGGAGGATCTATTAACGATACTCCCGTTCGTATATCTGCCGTTGACATGGGCGTCGTTGTTGAAGAACGATCCTGTCAGAATCTTTTCCTTGACCTTGAGATCGATCTCCAGGACGTAGACGTACTCATCGGTGAAATTGGCTCCGTTGGCGTAGGTCACGTCGACGGTGTCCGCATCGTCATCGATCTTCACGGTAGCCTTGCCACTGGCCCCACCCGCTTCGGGATAGAGGGTCTGGCTGCAGTCAGGGGCAGTCGTGTCCCGCCGGCACTGCTCGGTGTTGCGGACCCGATAGAGGGTGACGCCGTTCTCCTTCACGGCGAAGGTGGAACCGGTCAGCCTGTACTTGTCCTTGATCGTGAGTGTGTCCCTGCCCGTCATGACTCCACCCGGAACGGTGATGGTCCATTTGACACCATCGGCCGGGGCTCCGGTCAGGACACCTTTGTTGGTGATGGTTTCATTCACAACCGGCGTGGTTCTGGTGTCTTCCTGTCTCACAACACCGGGCGCTTTCATCCCACCGGAATCTGCCACCAGGCCATGAGAGGGCGGCGGGCTGATCCATGCTCCCGCTACGCCCATCAATGCCGACATGAGCAGAGCAACTGATCGCCACCCCCTTCGCGATGTCGTTGTTCTCCTCACGGATTCCCCCTTCACGCTTCGATCAACGGCTTCGAGAAACGAGAAATTAGCCCTCAAAGCGACGTCATGTTAGCCCTGTTTCGCGTTCCCTTTCATCTTTACTTGCAAGAATTAACGATCGGTATCGTTGAGGATATTTCTCACCCATTCCCGATCCTCGAGGCAGCCCCTCCGAGAAACTCCTTGGAGGAAAACATTGACACCGCCACTCACGGCTCTCACCTCAGCCCACCAGACCCTTGGGGACGGGTCGCGGAGCCACACCACTCTGCATCAGGACACGACAGCAGCCGGGAAGAGACCGCCGAACCACCCCCCAAGGCGTGCGTAGCGGGCGAACCATGGGGCAGCCGCACGCCACAGCCCCCGGATGGGGGATTAACCAAAGTCAATCCACACACTTGCATACAACACTGTATCCAACTAGAGTCGCAGCGCTTGCCTCAGCGGCCCAGGAACGCGGCCGAGAACAATTGAAGGGTTGAACACTCATGAAGTTTGCAATGGAAAGCGACACGCTGGTCGTACTGGGGCAGCGGTCGCACACCGAGTCGGAGGATCTCGGGGTTCTGGTACGACGTTTGTTCGAGGCCGCCGAGCCGTTGTCGGGTCAGATGAACGGTCCGGCCCGGTCGGCATTCGACAGGTTCAAGAGCAGTATTGACGACATCTCCGGTTCCTTGAACAGCGCTCTGGCGGGAATTGTGGGGTCCATTGCCGGGCAGAACAGGGCCTTCCAGACTGCGGCCGAAGATGGCGCCTCGGTACACGAGTCAGCCGAGGGAGCGGCTGATTTCACCAGCCAGGCCTTCTTAGCTCGCATCGGCCCGCAATGACCGATTCGCACAGCTCACCCTGCTCCATGTCTGATGTGTATTTTTGAAGCCCTCAGGAGGATTTAGTGTCCACCAACCAAATGGATCGTAATGACTACAGCGTTGCTGCTTCCCAGGCCGCACAGGGAAATTTTGAGGTTGTCGCCTCTGAATTGGAGGCGGCTCTCGACCGCAGGGATGCCGACGTGAAACAGGCGATGAGCGACTACCAGGCGGACGGCGTCTCGGACGAGTACGCACATCTTGAGCATCAGTGGAACGCCGCGGGCCGTCAGGTGCGTGAAGTGATCGGCGCAATTCGCCAGTCCTTGGCAGAGAACGACGATGTCGCGGCCAGGGCGCTGTCTACAGCTCGCTCCGCCATACCCGGGTGACGCACGGGAACCGGCCTCCATCGTGATCATCACAGACTTCGTCCGCCCGACAAGCGAAAGGGCCTGACACCATGACGAGTTGGAAAATTGATCCTGCCGGCGTGGCAGGAATTCTGAACAATGTAGCAAGTGAGCAGGAAGCGCTCGCGAACGTGCTGACAGATGGTGAATTCCAGGCAATATTCACCGGAATCAGCGGGGCGGGCGCACTGGTCGCCGAGGTTCCGAAAGCGTTGCAGGCATTGATGCAGAATCAGAAAGCAAATCTGCAGGCGGTTACCAACAGAATTGCCGCCGGAATCAGCGGCGTCTCCAATGCTGTCGCCGCATACAACAACGGACAACAGGAGATGGCAGGAGAGTTCCAGCGCCAGATGGCCACCTCGGCCGCGAGCGGCGATTTCTCTTATTTCCAGCAACACGGCTACAAGGGTGAGGGTATGTGATGGCAGAGCAGCCACAGTCGGGTGACGGTCTGGTGATGCCGGAGGCCTTCCCGTGCAGGAGTGACAACATCGATGTCGAGAGCATCAAGGCCGGTTCAGGAAAACTAAAGTCGATGGGACAGTCCATCGACTCCCACATGGACAATGTCGTTGGGTACTGGAACGGCATGCCCGGGGTGTACCAGGCCCCGGAGGGTGAGCAGGTCCACGCACTCATGAAACCAGCAGCCGCGGCCTCGGAGACGATCAAGGAGAAATTTGAGAGCGCATCCAAGGCCCTCGACACCTTCGCTGACGAGGTGGGCCCGGTCAAGGCAGAACTGGCCGCGTTGGAGAAGGAGGCAACCGCTTTCCGGCAGGAAGCACTGGCCGGGTACGACGGCAAGCCCTGGAAGGAGCACCAGCCCGCGGTGGATCGCAACACCGAGCTGCTGGGTCGCTACGCCAAGATCGTGGAACGCCTGACCACGGCATCCGCGACGTGCGCCAACGCAATCAACGGCCTGTTGGACGGGGTGTGTGTCGCCACGGTGGAAGGCGTCTCCGCTGATGCGCTCATGCAGTCCGGAGAGATGATGCCCTGGGGCGCCCCGGTGAGCAAGAACCGCAACTGTGGCGAGTCGGTGCTGCACGGCGCCGGGGGATTCCTGAAGAACACGTGGGACGGCGCCACCGGCCTGGCCGGCTTCGGCCCGAACGGATGGAGCGCGAACACGCTGAAGAACTCGTGGGTAGGAACGGGTGATTTCCTCTTCTCCACAGCGGTTCTGTGCTCCCCGGTCAGCCATGCGGCCAAGCTCTTCGGCAACGAAAAGGTGAACTCCTGGATCGATCGGCGCCATGACGTCGCCAAATCGGGACTGACCGGCATGGTCGGTTACGACTACGCCGCTCACAAGAACGGCAAGGACGGTTGGCACAAGTGGAAGGAGGATGGGGTCGCAGCGTTCACCGAGAGCGCGTTGAACGTCGGCACATTCTTCATTCCCGGCCCGGGAACCGGTGGTGCCGTGGCAAAAACCGCCGCATTGGGCGCGAAAACGGGTGGCATTGCCGCGAAGGGCGTTGGGTTCGCCACGAAGTGCGCGGATTTCGCGATTCCGGGCGGGGGGTGGCTCGTCAAGGGTGGAACGAAACTCGTCGACCTCGGCTCCAACACCCTCCGGGGGGCCGAGATTCCCCATCTCATCCCGAAAGGGAAACCCCTGCTCCCGGCGGAGGAAACCGTGCTGGCGGCCAAAACCGGGCCGCTGACTCCCTCCCCGTACGAGATGCGGCAGTCGGAGGCACCGGCACCGAACCTCGGTGAAACCCGCGAACCCGCCCTGCTCCGTGAACCGGCCCTGGTCGGCGCCCCTGCCCAGTCCCACGGGCCCGCGCCGTTCGAGATGAGGGACCGGAGTCTGCTGGACGCGGAACCACCATTGACCCCGAACGAGACGGGGAACGGCACCCCCACCACTCCGGAGGCCCACCAGGCCCGCGCAGGTGTGGGCGACGACCTGCCCCACATGCGACACGGTGGCGGTAGCACACCCCGCGATGGCGGCACAGGATTCCCCACGGGACACCATGGCGACAACCCAGCATCGCATGGTGATACCCCTGAGGGCGGATATGTCGGTCATGGCCCTGAAAACGGTGATCCCTCGCAGCCGCTCTCGTCATCCCACACGCCTGGTTCCAGAGACGCTTTCTCCCCAAGGCATGCTCTGGAAGAGAACATCCCGAACGACCATGAACGTGGTGGGAAAACATCAGGGAATCACCTCTCCGAGGAAACCGGAGAAGTTGCAAAACAATCCAAGAAAGCCGAATCGACACACGGCCCGGATGACGATGCGCAGCTAGTCGAATCACACGATGTAAGCACCAGCCACTCTCAAACGAACGAGAGAGCGGGTACCGAGTTTGCACGCGAAACAGACAACGATCCTCGTCGCACTGATGAGCACATCGAAGACCCCCACAGCCAAGAAAACAACCAGAGTCCGGAAGAAGTTTCGCCAGAGCGCGGTTCCGCGAAGTCCAAGGTACACCAACCGGATGGTAAGCCCACCTTCGACGAGAATGGGAAACCGCTCTATGACGAGAATGGCAACCCGCGCGAAGCCGATCGCGGAGATGACAGACTGCACTACGCCAGCGACCCAGAAGGCACATATCGCGACAAGGGGGCTGACCACAAACTTCAATATTACTCCAACAATCCGGAGAATCATGCCAGAGGGTATGCCAAGAGCGAGGATGATCCCTACCACAGCGGCCCTAGGCCAGTAGATCACAGACGCTTGGGATACAAATCCCCGGCACACCAGTACGAGTGGGAATATCCATTATTTGAATGGCGATCGCACAGCAACGCCGCTCTGTACAGAGGGATACTGAGAAGAAAAGCCGAAAGTATCTATGAAACTTGGTGCGAAGACCTCCAAGGAACTCGTGGGGTGAGCTTCACCGAAGAAAGAAAACGACTAGAAATCGAAATCAGCAATGAGAAAACCTTGTCTATCGATCTGAGCAACATAAAAGACAAGGAAGGAAAGATCAACCTGCAACGCATCAAGGATGCACTGCAGGAAACCCTTTCCGATCTTAAATCAAACACCAATCTCGCGGACGCGAAGCAGCAGTTTTCAACCGCCGCAACCAAGGTAGAGGACGCCCTCAAGAAATTGGAGGATGCCCAGAAAATCAACGAGAAACAACTGCTGGCGGACCTCGACTACGAGAACGCATCCGCCATAACGCAGATTGCTGAATGGATCGGAGATCAGGCTGGCGACAATATTTCCATGGACAACAGTCCAAACTACCTCAAGGATCGCTACCCAGAGATATGGCCCACCGAGCCACTTCCTTCCGCAGAAGGTAAAGTGATAGAGCGCCTCCCCCTCCTTGGGAAGCAGGATTTCTACCTATCCCCTAGGCACCTAGATATCATCGGCAGCGGAAAACTGGATCGCCTGGATATCGAAGAGCTCCTGGGTTCCGAAAGAAAGCCGAGGCGATTTTTCAGATTGGTGGTCGGCGAAAACAAAGGAGGGAACAAGCCCAGCTTTGGAAGCCGCACGATCGCCAACGGCGAGAAAGCGGAACAAGGAAGTTGGCCCTATGCAGCAGATCTGCTAACCGGCAAAAACCAAGACCCCCGCCTCCAGACGGCAATAGCAGACACAGAACACCCAACCATGACCGTTCCCTCAAATGAGGAACTGGCTCCCAAGATCAAGGATAGACTTGTCGCCCGCGAGCTCAACCACGATACCTCTCCTCGCATTCCCAAGGAGTATAAGAATCTCTGGGAGTGGAGACAAGGAGTTTTGGAGGCCAACCCAGACTTGGCTCGACGAGCCGAAACTGACCGAAAGCTACTCTTCCGCGGCTACATGGAAACCCGGGCAGCGTTTTTTCAGCAGCTGAAGGAAGACTGGGTCGAGGTCATTTACGAGACGACCAATGCCAGGACCGACGGCAAGGTAGTAGTCCGAGAATTCGATTTGGGCGGTAGACTCTTCATAAAGCTCGACGAAGAAGGGAATCTCATAAGCAAGTTCGTGCCGGCATGACGATGCAATCTCATCCGGCGACGGGCCGGGCCGATTCCTCGATTCGCACCCGGCCCGCGCCACCGTCGACCGTGACGACCTGGCCGTCGTGGAGGCGGGTGGTGGCCTCAAGGACCCCGAGCACCGCGGGGATGCCGTATTCGCGGGCGACGATGGCGGCGTGCGACAGCAGTCCCCCGGTTTCCGCGACCACCGCCGAGGCGGAGGCGAACAGTGGGGTCCAGGCGGGGTCCGTGGCCTGACAGACCAGGACGTCGCCGGGCCGCAGGCGTGCGAACTCAGCTGGACCGGAGATGACCCGCACCGGCCCAGACGCGACCCCAGGGCTAGCCGCCACCCCGGTCATGCCGCTCCCCGGTTTCACGGGGTCGCGTTCCGGCTGCCACGCCGCCAGGGCCCGGGGCCGGGCGCGGCGGCGTCTCTCGACGATTCCCGCGACATCCACCGGTTCGTCGCGCAACCAGCCCAGCAGCTCGTCGAAACCGAGCAGCGCGACCTCCCCCGGTTCGGCCAGCAGCCCGGCCACCACCATCCTGCGTCCCGCCTCGAGGGCCAGACGGCGCATCTGCTCCCCCAGCTCCTCGAAGTCCACCACCCCGGCTTCCCGCGTGACATGCCCGGCGCGGTAGTCGTCGACGAGACGCCGGAACCGGCGGCGCAGGAACCGGGGCAGCCTGCCGGCAGCCTCGGCCATCAGGTCGGTGTGGGGTCGCGCGGCGACCGGTTCGCGCCGCTGCGTGTGCGCCATCATCGCGACCGTCCCGAGGAAGGCGGGAAGGTCCTCGCGCCATGAGCGGCTGGAGAACGGCTGGTACATGCGGGTGGTGCGGGCCCCGTGCTCTGCGAGGAAACGCTCGACCCTCCTCCACCATTCGGGGTCCTGCTGTGTGACGGCCTCGACGTCGATGGGATTCTGCGCCAGGAGCCGCCGCACCGGCTCGGGGATGGATGCGACGAGCCGGCCGAGTTCCCGGTCGATGACGACGGTGGCGTAGTCGAGGTCGCCGAGGAGGTCCTCCGGCCGGGTTTTCACCCTTGCCAGGCGCAGCAGGACGCGGAGCCGGGCCCCGCGCAGGACGTGGAAGCCGAGGTATTCGACGAAACGGGAGGTCACCATGGCCTCGACCTGACCGGACGCCTCCGTCAGGGCGTCGGCGATGTCCGCGCCGGACAGCGTCGCGACGGGTAGGTCGCGCAGCCGGGCCGTGAACCGCCGCACCCTGGCGCCGGTATCGGCGTCCCAGCCGCGGGGGTCGCGCCACGGGGTCCGGGCGATCCGGACGATCCCTGCGGGCAGCCGCCACCACGAGATCCGGGGATGGCCGATGGTGACGGCGCCGTCGGCATCCATCTCGACGAGCCCGTCGATGGGCCGCATCCGGAGCCCGGCGAACCCGGTGGTGGCGTCGAGGCAGCACACCAGGATCCGGGTCACCATCAGGTCGAGAGGATACGGCGACGGAAAGTGCTCGATGATGTCGTTGCGGATGAAGCGACTTATCCGCCCGACCCGCCGATCCGGCCCCACCGGGGCAGTGGTGGTGATGGGCCGGGCCTGGAGCAGCCACGGCTTCCCGTCGGTCAGGGCCCATTCGACGTCCATCGGCCTGCCGTAGTGATGCTCGACCTGCTCGGCGAGCCGCGCCACCGCAACCACGTCGCGGCCCGCGAGGGATGCCCGACGGCGTTGTTCACCGGAGATCTCGGTGGTGGCGGTTTCGCCGGTGGCGGTCATGTCGATGCGGATGCGTTTGTCGCCAGTGCTTCGTTCGACAATGCGACCACGTTCGACGGCGAAGGAGTCGGGGGTGACCGCACCCGAGACGACGACCTCACCGAGCCCCCAGGCGGATTCGATCACCACTCGTCTGCGCCCGGTGACCGGGTCGAGGGTGAACGCGACACCTGCGGCGTCGGCGGGGATCATGCGTTGCACCACGACCGCCAGGGCGACGTCGTCGTGGGCGAATCCCTGCTCGTCGCGGTAGGTGATGGCCCGGTCGCTCCACAGCGACGCCCAGCAGCGGCGCACCGCTTCGACGACGGCATCCCCGCCGACCACCCCCAGGTAGGTTTCCTGCTGACCCGCGAAGGATGCGTCCGGGAGATCCTCGGTGGTGGCCGAGGACCGCACCGCGACCGGCCCGTTGACCTCTCCCGCGGCGTCGCGGATCCGATCGGCCAGTCCGTCGGGCAGCGGGGCGGCGACGACGAGTTCCCGCAGCCGGTCGTGGTTCCCGGCCTCCAGCAGTCCGGCGATCTCCTCCCGAAGCGGAGTCATCGCGGTCCGGTAGGCCTCGGCAGTGACGCAGAACCCGCCGGGGACGGGAAGGCCCGCCGCGATCAGTTCCCCGAGGTTGGCTCCTTTGCCACCCACCAGGGGGATGTCGGTGGCGCGCACCCGGTCAAGTCCGATGATCATGATGTCTTCTCCTTCACGCCGCCCTGCGTAAGCCACACCACCAGCCCGAGGGCGGCGAGAACGGCCAGTGTGGCGAACAGACCGGTCAGGGCGGGGCCCGCAGCGAGTCCGGAGATGATCCACAGGCTCAGGGCGGGGATCCCGGCGGCCGCACCGGCGTTGCGGCCGAACTGCACCATTCCGCTGGCCCGCGCCATGCGCTCCTCGGATGCGGTTGCCTGCGCGTCGAGGAGCAGCAGGGGCAGCACCAGGCCGGCACCCACCCCCAGAAGGGTGATGCCCAGCAGGAAGACGACGAGCTGGGGGAAGGCCGCCAGGACCGCCCCGACACACCCCAGGACCCAGCCGAGGGGACGCGCCCACGTGCTCGGGGCGAGCTTCCCGGAGGCGAAGGTGCCCGCCCCGATTCCGAGGAGCATGGGGACGAGGAACCAGCCGGTGGTGGTGGCGTCGACGCCGTGGAGGGTCTGCAGGGCCAGCGGCGCGTAGGTGATCGCGCCGATCGAGATCACCCCTGACAGGGCCGCGAGCCACACCAGCACCCCGGGGCCGGCGCCGCGCTGCGACGATCCGCGCACCGTGATGCGCCACCAGCCCTCGGGTGGGGTGGCGGTGGGGAAGCTCCGGGCCGCGAGCAGCGCGATCAGCGACAGCGGCACCCCGGTCAGCACCCCGAGACGCCACCCGGGTCCGTCGGTGAACCAGCCGCCCAGCGGCGGGCCGATCAGGTTCGCGACCAGCTGGATGATCGCCAACCGGGAGAGCGCGCGGGCGCGGGAGGATGCGTCGAGGCTCAGCCCCAGGGCGGCGAGCACCGCGGGCATGATGGCGGCAGCGCCGATGCCCTGGACGACCCGCGCCGCCAGCAGCAGCGACATGGTGGGCGCCCAGGACATCAGCAGGGTGCCGGTCAGGAAGCAGGCATGCCCCGCCACCAGGACGCGGCGGGTTCCCAGGCGGTCGGTGTACTGGGAGAACAGCGGCAGCAGGAGGGTGGAGCACACGAGGTAGCTGCCGGCAACCCAGCCGTACAGCTCCGGCGCGGCCAGTTCGTCGACGATCCGGGGGGTCGCGTTGCCCAGGAGGGTCTGCATCATGGCGGAGACCGCCATGCCCGCGCCCGCGGCGGTCAGCAGGGCGCGGCGGTTCGTCGTGGAACGGGTCACTTCAGTCCGTTCAGGAGAATGTCGAGGGAGGTTGCGAAACGGTCGCGCAGGGAGTCCCCGTCGGGGTGCGTGGCCCACATCAGCACGCACATGTAGTAGCTGCACTGCAACGCCAGAACGGAATCGACCAAGGGCACGTCGTCGCGCAGTTCACCGCTGTTGCGACCCGCGGTGAGAGCATCCGCGACGACCGCATGAAATCGCTTCTGGTTCTCCGACCCGAGGTCGAGGGAAAGGTTGAAGGACCGCGCCTTGACCATCTGCCGGGCCGGTTCAGGGTGGGCCTCCAGCCAGTCGGCGGCGGCGTCGAGCATCCGTCGGAGGCGTTCCTCGGCGGTGCCGTCGCCCACATCCGCATCGAGGACGGCCCGGACCACCTGCTCCCCCAGGTACCGGAAGACGTCGCGTTTGCTGGGGAAGTGCGTGAAGAAGGTGCCCTTGCCGATGTCTGCGGCCTCGGTGATGTCGGCGACGGTGACGGCATCGAACCCCCGCTCGGCGAACAGGCGCATGGCCTCGGTGAAGATCCTCTCCCGGGTCCTGGCACGCCGTCGGCTCACTCGATCACTCATGAATCCACGCTAGAACAAAACCTGACTCCGGTCAATATCTGACTGTGGTCAGATATTGCTTCGTTGAATCCCTCCATCGGCAGCCGCGCGTTTGACACAATGGTTCTGGTAACGGGCAGCGAGGAGGAGCGATCATCAACGCCACGACGAATCCCGGGGGGACGCTGGACCCGCGAAGGTTTTTACCCGGCACGGAGGACGACTGGGCCGCCTACCCACTCGACGAGTTCCTCGTCACGACCGTCCTCGAGGTCATCACCGATCTCGTTGGCTCTGCCGGCATCGACATCACGTTGAACCCGGCCACGATCATGACCTCACTGAACGCCAGGACCGATCCCAACGCGGACCCGATGATCGTGAAGGAGGCACCCGCGGAGAAGACGGACGAGAGCCCGTCCTTGCGTCTCAAACCGGGGGTTTTCCTTCGCGCCCCGCGGATGCTGTTCAAGGTTCTGCGACACGATCCGGCCCGTTGGCGACGAGAGGAACGAAGCTTCCGCTCCCGACTCGACCAGTTCCAGCACCGCGCCGCGCAGGCCAGCACCCTGGATGACAAGGAACTGGCGCACCTGGTCGAGGGGATCGTCGGCCTGTTCCGGACCTGCCTGCGTGACGGTGCGATGTACTACGGTCTGGGACTGGTCTGGATGTACTGGCGGACCGCTCGTCTGCTCAAGAAACAGCCCGACACCGACGACGAATTGGCCGAGAACATCGCGGCCTACTTCCTCCAGCTGTTGCTGATCGACAGGAGCAATCCCCTGGCTCCCCTGTTCGAGCATTTTCGGAGGTTGAGCGAGGACGCCCAGGCCATGGACCTGCAGCAGGTCGTGGTCTCGATTCCCGAATCCGCCTTCGACGCAGCCGAAACCGCGACGGATATTGAGGACATCATTTTCGCAGCGGTGCGCCGCCTGCCGAAGGGGGCGGCGATCGAGTCGCGGGTCGATGCCCTGCTCGCCGGCCTGCCCATCCGGCTGGAGAAGCTCGATTGGCCCTTCTCCCCCCGCCCGGTGATTCCGTTCCGATTACTGGTGGCCCTCCTCGGCAGCGAACCGATTGACGGCCTGGACGACCTGCTCACCGACGAGGACACCGCGAAACAGGTGGCACGGAAACTGCCTTTCAGGAAACGTGCCCGCTGGAAATGGAACGTCACAAAAACCCGCAAGCTGATGACCGGAGCCGTCGGGACGATTTTCCTGCTGCTGGAAACCATCCCCGTCTTTCACCTGGCCTTCGGCGAGGTCGCGAAACGCTTGCAGGACCGGAACCAGGTCGCGGTCTCGGAGGACCTGATGCTTCTTCGCTTCGACGAGATCCTGAAGGCCCTGGAAAACCGTGGAAGCTGCCGGGAGCTCGTGATCGAACACCATAGGGAGCACCTCAAACACGTGGCCGCCCGCCGCGCGAGGAAGCTCGAGGCCAAGGCCGCTGGAAAGATCCAGGAGGACGACACCGAGACCCCCGTCTCACTGGATGGGCTCACCTCCGAGTCGTAGAAACTCCACGAACGGATGTGAAGCACGTCAGCAGCCGTGTTTGTTGTGGTTGGTGGGGCAGGGTGCCAGCGCGGTCGGGGTACCGGTCGGGTTCGGTGACGGCGATGGTGAGGGCGCGCTGTGGCGCCTCCCGTTAGGAATATTGACCGCGAATGCTTCGATCACACTCGTGTGCACCTGGGACGAGAGATCCATCTCAATAGTTCCCTGCTGCCCCAAACCACTCCACACAATCACCCAATGCGCGGTCGCAGTGATCGTGTAATCCCCACGCTGATGATAGACATACCCACACGTCGGCGACGGCTTGTCGTCTTTCTGCCAGGCGAGGTGTTCCATTCCCTTGTCACACACCTTGGTATCCCCATTGCCCATCTCCCACGTCACCTTCGTCACCGCCGCAGTGGCCGTGATCGCATACCCTGCTTCGGTCACGGTCTTGGTGACCGGCCCCCACGTCGTGGGACCTGGATCCCTGATCCACATCCAGTTGTGCCACCCCACATAGTTATGCCCTGCAGGCAACTCCTCCAACGGGTCAGGCCATACCCCAATCTCTGGAACACGAAGATCTGGATCTTTCCGCTGTGTCCCGTCAGCGTCACTGCTCGTCGTGGAATTTCCTGTTCGGTTCATAGATCCATCGTCGGCACAGGACGTGGGTGACGCCGCCGACACACACCACCCCGACCACATGCCAGAACAGCGGATGCCCCAGCAGGGGCACCACGATGGCCAGCCCATTCAAGGCGGAGACGGTCGCGACGAACCGGGCCGAGAGGAGATCCTCGGGGCGGGCGCGCTGCTGGTGGGGTACCAGCCCGATCGCGACCACCACCAAGGCGAGAAAAACCAGTGCACCTCGCCAGAGGGGGAACCATCCCACGAGTACCGCCAAGATCACTCCGGCCAAGCAAACGGCCGCTTTGTAAGCAACCATCAGCACCGGGACCGGGATGGATGACCCTTGCCGTCGATCCATCATTCATTCATCCGTTCGAGATACTGCACGCCACGACGCCTGCAGCGAGTCCAGCGACGATACCCGCCGCACCTCCCCGGAGGGCGAGTCGAGGAGCGACCCGGAGGAGCCACGAAGCGAATTTCGCATATTTTCCAGCTTTCAGCCACCCGACTGCCGTGCCATCAAGCAATTTGATGACGCCTGACCCGACTGACCATGAGAGAACACATCTGACCCACCCTTCGTCGCCAACTTTTTCAGCACTGTTCCCATCACCCGCTGGAGGGCCTGACATGCCAACAGAGTTCAAATTACGCGCAGCCATTTCCAAATCCCTGCTCTCAATACCAGCTGCCGCGGCGCTCTTTGTATCGTTCACCCTCCACAGTCCACTCTGATCTTGCACGAGATAGATCTCGAACACCGTCCGGATTTCTTCTGTCAGTTTCTCCTGCTCATGAGGAATAGATGATGACTGAACTTCGCCATCATTCGAACCGTCATCAGCAAACGCCTGAGGAACAAATCCAAGGAAAATCACGAGAGCAAGTGAAATGGTGATTCGTTTTATCATTGAGTAAGATCTTTCCAGTTTTAGAAGACTTACCACGAGACTTATTCGCAGCCGCCCTCGCCCATTGGTCTGACTAGAGGTTTCACTACCCGAAGGGCAGTCCGTGGTCAAGTCTGCGCATCCTTCAAAAGTCTCCGCACCACAGCGGCGTTCAACAGCGAACCAGGCGAGCCTCGCATATGCAATACTCTTGAGTTTCACGTTAGCTTAGGCGGCTCCCCTCCCTGGGGCAAGCACATGCGTGAGAGAGATTCGTTTTCCCTTGTCACTTCAGCGTGCCGGAGTGGTGCCAGATCAGGGAGTAGCGCCACAACGGGAGGCGCCGCCACACCATCCTGGGCAGGAGCTCGGCGGCCACTCGCCGGACCGTGGTGTAGCCGTGGGACGGTGGCCACACCGTCGGGGCCGTGTGCTCCCAGAAGCCGTACCGCACCGAGAACCACCAGTGCTGGAACAGACCCGGGACGTGGATCAACCGGTCCCCGAGTCTCGTCGCCCGTGCCACACCAATGATCGCCAGAACCCCACTCGACTGTGTCAGGCCGGGTCACGCGCGGCCGCGGAAACCAGGGCCGCGGCCGCGATGAAGATCCCGGCTGCCATCAGCATCGCGACGCGGAAACCGGACGGGGAGGCATCGGCCGCGACCACACCACCCAGGATGGCGACGCCGGCGACGCTGCCGGTCTGCCGTGCCGCGTTCACAACCCCTCCTGCCGTTCCCGCGAGCTCGTCCGGGACGGCCGAGACTGCTGCGGCAGTCGCGGCGGGCATCGCGAAGGCCATTCCGAATCCCGCGGCGAAGGTGACTCCAGAGACGACCAGGGGCGCCGTGCCGGAACCGATGAACGCGGTTCCTACGAACCCCGCAGCCCCGAGGACAAGCCCCATCAACATCGCGGGAAAGACCCCGAACCGGGCGGCCGCCCTGCCCCCAAGCGGGGCGGCGACAACCGCGCTGCAGGCCTGTGGGGCGAGCGCGAGACCCGCTTCCCAGGCATCATGGCCCAGGGTTCGCTGGAAGAACAGGGACAGCACGAAGAGCTGGCCGAAGAAACTCACATTCAGGCAGAATCCGACCGTCACGGCCACCGTGAATCCCCGCCCGGCAAACAAGCCGGAAGGCAACATCGGTTCGGGAATGCGACGTTCCACGGCAACGAAACCGGTCAACAGCCCGGCGGCTGCGACCGCCGCCGCGAGCTGCAAGACTCCCCAGCCGCGTTCGCCCGCCGAGATCACGGCCCAGGTTCCCGCGGCGAGCCCGAGCGCCGAGAGTCCCGGACCGAACAGGTCCAGACCCCGGGGCGCGATCCCGCGCGTCCCGTCGACCGCTCTGATGGTGAGCAGGACGGCCACGGCGATCACCGGAAGATTGATCCAGAACACCGACCGCCACCCGACCGCGGTCACCAACATCCCGCCGAGGATCGGCCCAACTGCGGCGGCCACTCCCCCGGCTCCACCCCACAGGCCGATCGCCCGTGCCCGCGCGGCAGGGTCGGGGTGGACGGCGCCCAGTAGCGTCAGCGACCCGGGCACGACGGCCGCCGCCCCCACTCCCTGCACGGCCCGGGCCGCCACCAGCGTCCCGCCGGTCGGCGCCATCGCGCAGGCAAACGACAGGACTCCGAACCCCAGCAGGCCGATCAGATAGACCTTCCGGGCACCGATGCGGTCGCAGGCGGCCCCGGCGGCGAGCAGCAGGGCCGCGAGCACGAGCGTGTAGGCGTCGACGACCCATTGCAGCGTCCCGATCCCGATCCGCAGGTCGGCGCCGATGCCGCCGAGGGCCACGTTGACGACGGTGACGTCGAGCATGACGACGAAGAAACCGAGCAGCACCGCGGCCGTCGCCGCTCGCCTGCCTTCGCGCACCATCCAGGCCTCCTCATTCAGCCCCGGTCATCAAAGTTCGGCGACCATGGTCACGCCCGGATGGTTCGGTGCGCACCGAACCCGGGGCGGCGAGAATGGAGGGGTGCCCGATCGTTCGTTCCCCGAGAGAATGCCGGAGATCTCCCTGGTCGCCGCCACGTTGGGGGATCCGTCACGCGCCGCGATGTGCACCGCGCTGATGACGGACCGGGCCTGGACCGTCGGCGAACTCGCCCGGTACACGGGCCTGGCCCGCTCCACCGCCAGCGAGCACATCGACGTTCTCGTCGCCCGGGGCATCGCCGCCGAGAGACACCAGGGCCGTCACCGCTACGTCACCCTCGCCGGTGAACACGTGGCGCGGGTCATCGAGGGCCTCGGGGTCGTGTCCGGCACCCTCCTGCCCACGCCCCGGAGCCTGCGGGCGTCCGCCGACGAGGCCCGGTTCCGGAAGGGCCGCACCTGCTACCGGCACCTCGCGGGGCGGCTCGGGGTCGGGCTCGCCGACCAGCTGCGCGGACAGGACCTGATCGATGCCGCATGGCGGCCCACGGAGGCCGGCCGCAATCTCCTCGACTCGTGGGAAACCGGACTGGGTTCCCTGGCGGCGAGCTCCTGCATGGATGCGACCGAACGCCGCCTCCACCTGGCCGGGCCCCTCGGGACGCGACTGTGCAGGCTGTTCCTGGAGCGCGGCTGGATCACCCGGGTCGGAAACACCCGGGCGGTCCGTCTGACGGAACGGGGAGAGGCAGAGTTCACCGGTTGCGGCATTGACCTCACATCGTGACAGGGCGGTGCCAGATCAGGGAGTAGCGCCACAACGGGAGGCGCCGCCACACCATCCCGGGCAGAAGCTCGGCGGCCACCCGCCGGATTGTGGTGTAGTCGTGGGGCGGTGGCCACACCGTCGGGGCCGTGTGCTCCCAGAAGCCGTACCGCAACGAAAACCACCAGTGCTGGAACAGACCCGGGACGTGGATCAGCCGGTCCCTGAGTCTCGTCGCCCGCGCCAGACCGATGACCGCCAGGACCCCGCCCGGGGCGGTCAGCGCGGCCAACCGCGTCAGGGCCGCCCGGAGGTCGGGGATGTGGTGCAGCACGGCCACCGAAGCCACCACGTCGAAACGGCGGCCGAAGTCGTGGGTCAGGACGTCTCCGAACACCCAATCGACGTCTCCGCAGTCCCGGCGCGCCTGGCCCAGAACCTGCTCATCGGCGTCGATGCCCACGACCTCGGGCACGACACGTTGCAGCTCCCGGGTCAGCAGTCCATTGCCACAGCCCACGTCGAGGGCCGTTCGAGCGCCTTCCGGCACCTCCTTGAGGATCACGCCGTGGTAGTGGATGTTGTGATTCCAGCGGTGTGAGATGGTCGGCATCACCCAAAACTACATCGTCCGCCCGGCAAGGCCCAGCCTCGCGTTGAGGGCCGAGTCGATGGACCACTCCTCCGCGTGAGCTCCTGGCTCCCATACTATGTCCACTAGGAGGCCACATATGAATGATCACCCCTTAGCGAACAATATGAATCAACCCGGCAGGCAGTCGCCCTGGGAGGCCAAACCGAACCAGGGCCCACAGCCCCAGCAGGGATATCCACAGCAGCCGTCCCAGCCGTACCCCCAACAGCCCCAGGGACCCGGGCAACCGCCACAGTCCTCCCCCCAACAACCTCAGGGATATGGACAACCGGGCCATCAGCAGCCTTACGCCCAACCCGGCTACCAACAGCCCTACGCCCCCGGCTACCAACAGCCCTACGCCCCCGGCTACGGACAGCAACCACAACCGCCCGGCGGAGGCCGCGGAGGAACAAACCGCATCCTGCTCATCGTGATCATCGGCATCCTGGTGATCGCCCTGGGTTTCGGGGCCTGGTGGGTCATCGCCAACAACACCAAACCAGCCGACCCCAGCACACCCACACCAACCACCACCTCCCCCAGCCCAACAGCCACGCAACCCACCAAGACGACCGCCTCCCCCAGCCCTACGCCCAGAAGATCCAGCTCGACGCCAACCTCGTCGCCCGCCACTGCACCGGAGTTGCCCAAACAGTTCGGCGACTACAATTTCGTTAAAAACATTGACAAAAGCAACGTTTATGAAAATTCTTCGGGCGACCGGATTCTGGCTCAATTCTTGGCGCTCGAAATCCTTTTCGACGCGGAGCGCGAAAAAATGGAAGACCTGACCGAGGTCGGGCAGCTCACCTGTGGCCGAAGCTTCTACGAGGACAAGGATACGAAAGAAAAGAAGTACTTCATGATGTGCATAACCAAAAAGTACGGTGGAGTTCTTGAGCTCGGTTCCACCGAGAGCGCCTCCGCCCAAGAATTGGGGACAGAAGGACAGAAATTCCTTGAGGCCTGGAAGTAAGAGACTGCGTCAACGAAAACCCGAGGGTTGGGCGCCAGTCAGGAAGACGGGGCGTCAGATCGCCAGATCCGGTGCGCCGAGGCTGGATGTGGTCTCCGTGACCCGCACGGAGGCCGGGGATGCTGCGTACGGTTGCAGCGGCATAGGACCGGCATTTTTCGACCCCACCCGCCCATCTGACCCGCTCGTTCTCCTACCATGGTTGGCAAGGAGCAGTACATGAGCAATTACCCTTCCTCGAACATAAACCAACCCGGTGGACAGCAGCCCTGGGGGGCTCAACCCCAAGGAGGCAATCCTCAACAGCAGCCCCAGCAGGGGGGATACTCGCAGCAGCCCCAGCAGGGGGGATACTCGCAGCAGCCCCAGCAAAGCTACCCCCCACAGCAGGGAGGCTACTCACAACAGAGCCACCCCCAGCACGCATATACCCAGCAGGCACAGCAGGGATATACCCAGCAGGCCCAGGCGTATGGGCAGCCTGGATATCAGCAGCCCTACGGACAGGCCGGGTACGTACAGCCCCCACAGCCGCCCGGCAGCGGAGGGGCGACGCGGACGGTTCTGCTTGTGGTCGTTGGTGTTCTCGTGGTCGCGCTGGGCCTGGGGATCTGGTGGTTTGTCACCAAAGGTTCCACACCTGCTGACCCCGCCACTCCCAGTCCCACGGCCACCAGCCCCTCGCCCACGCACTCGTCCCCCAGCCCCTCGCCCACTCACTCGTCGAAGACCCCCACCCCCACGCCCAGCCCCACCCCGACCGCGCCAGCGAAGATGCCTGAGGAATTTGACGGTTTCGTATTCCTCGAAACCCAGGACAACGACAACAACATTTACGAGGCCCCAGACGGTTCGCGGATCGTGGCCAAATTCTTGAAACCCCAGAGACGATTCGAACTACTCAGCAAGGACATCACGGGACAGGTTGCAGTCGGAGATTTCACCTGTGGCTCCATTCACATTGACAACGAGGAAACCAAGGAGAAGGGAGACCTGACGATCTGCATCGCCCGGAAGTATGACGGCGTCTTGATGCTCGCCACATCCACCCACAGGACACCTCAGCAACTGGGCGCTTCTGGCGCCAAATTCCTCGAAGTGTGGAAATAAGAAAATAGAAGATTTCCCCGAAGGAGAGCACCCCTTCCTCGAAGCTAGCCGACCCGCCTCAGGAATCCGTGGCAGTGGCCATTCCCGCTTCGGGAAGGGGGTTTCCTTTGCCCGTTTCGCGCTCCGGCACGGGGGCTCCCGTGAGCTCTTCCGCGGCCTGCCGGGCTCTTTCACGCCAGGTGTAGGCGCCGCGCTGCGCCAGGACCCGGTCACGAACCCGCTGAATCTCCTGTGGATCGTTGGCCAGTCTCTCGAGCAGTTTGATTACCGCCTCGGATGAATTGTCCACGGTCCACCCCACTTCCATCCGCTCGACCATGTCGCCGGCCAACGATCCCTTCGTCACCATCACGGGTTTGCCGGCCCCGATGTAGTCGTACAGTTTCACGGGTACCCCAAGTTTCCAGTATTCATCCAGATCAACGACGATGGTGGCGATGTTAGTTCGTTCGAAATACTCCTGCAGAACGTTTCCGTGGCCGTGAACCACCTCGATGGCCGGGCACGCCCATTGTTCGTACTCGTGTTTGACCGCGTCCCAATCCTCGGGTCGCAGGCACACGATCAGGAGCACGTCCAGGTTCTTCTCCCATGCTTGCTTGACGGCCGCGAATAGCTCGTGAAGTTTGTAATCGAAACCGATCCCACCGACGTAGAACAGCGACAGCCCCGTGTCCGGACCAGGCAGTGGTTCGGCATGCCCATGCCCTGGTTCGAGCGCCGAGACCGGGACGTTTCCCAGATTGATGTACTCGCCCACCTTCAGGCTCGGAAGGAAAACCCTGTCCACGTGACGCCGAAGCGTTCGCAAGTCCCATTCATAGGCGGCCAGGGCGGCCTGAACCTTCAGGAAAGACAACGACTCCCTGTATTCGGGAAACACCCAGTAGATGTCCCTCAGGAACTGCCCGACGGGAATCCCATTCTTACGCAGCGACCGGAAGAAGCCGAGATCCAGGAAGGGACGCGACGGAAGATGGGTGGGATTGGTCATCGTCATGGGCATCGTCGACGACTCGGAATAACAGAAATCGAACCGCGTCCCGCACCGCATGGCGTATCGCACATCAGCTGCTCGTTCAGCGCGCTCCCGTGTGTACCCAGTGACCTCCCACACCTCATATCCGAGTTCCTCGAAGGAACGCTTCATCTGGACCGGCCTGATCCCGGAAGCCGATGCTGCATCCGGAAACAAGGGCAGCGGATGATGGAATATCATGCGCCGGGTCATGCAGACCTCCGAGCAGAAATCGCCACTGCAGCAGCGGCGGAGAAAAGAAATATCAGGTAGTAGCGGAAGGTCGATGACGGAACAATCCCGAGTATGGGCATCAGCGCGACCACGACAACACTCGCCAAATGCTGCCAGTCAAAACTCTCCACGTCGAGTTTCCACGCCCCGCGCCAGACGACTTGGGCCCAGAACGCCACGAACAGCAACGCCACCGGCATGCCGAACCAGATGAGGGCTTCCATGAGCACGTTGTGGGGATCCATCAGCTCACCCGGATAGTTGAGGCGCGCCGCCAGCTGGTAGTTGGGTTGTGTCCCCCAGCCGATCCAAAACTCCAGGTGGGAATCAGGGGTGATGGAGAGGATCCGGTTGATGACTCCCCCACGTTCCTTGGTGGAGTTGTCCTGGACCCATGGGGAGTTCCAGGCGAGCACCCCACCTGCGATCGCAGCGATCAGCGCGATCAGCGTCACCAGTGACATGGATCGCGACGAGACTCGCATCCGCAGGTTGATCCAGACTGCAGCCGCGATGCCCATCAGCAGCGCCAGCAGGGCGCCGCGAGACCCCTGGAGGAACACCAGTCCTGTGGTCAGAACCACCAGGAAACCTCGCAGAATGGTCCTGAAACGCGACGTGTGGTCGAACAGGATGCGCACCGCCAGGAGGGTGACGAACATCGCCAGCACCACGGAGAAGTCGTTGTAGTTCGGATAGAAGGCCGACACCTCGAATCGACTGTTGGCCGTCTGGGTGGTCGAGTCGGAGTAGAAAATGTTGCTCACCCGGAAACCGGTGATGATCTCGCCAATGCCGATGAGCAGAGTGATTCCGAAACACCAGTAGCAGGTGGTGATCATGACCCGCGCCAGGCGCCGCCCGAGAGTGGTCCCGGTCAGCGTCAGGGAAACAAGAAGGAACGCCGCGGTGATGACAGGGAAAGCGACCAGTTCCGGCTCCCTCGCCACGGTCACGAGGGCGACGGAACTCGTCACCGTGCCAAGAACCAACGTCCACAGCCACAGCCGCGCCCGCCTGTGGGGGATGTGCAACGGCAAGACAAGAAGCTGCAGGACGGCTATAGCCACTGTGACGAACAGGCTGCCCGGAATTCGGAGAACCAGCAACGCCACCATGATGGCAGTCAGCCACTCAGCAGTTCGGTCAACCGAAGCGAAACTCGCTGTCAGACGGGGTTTCTCGGCGAGGGGAAGGTCTGTCAAAGCCGGTTCCTGACATCAGGAACGGCGAGGCAGGAGGATTGCTGTTCCCACCCCGACGATCACGCTCACCAGGACAACGACGACCAGCTGCACACCGCGTCCTGAACGCGCCGGGCCAACCGTCACCTGAGGCAGGGGATCAAGTCCGACGCGCAGGTATTCCGGCGACTGGCCGAATGCCTTGGGAGCGTTCTCGGCGAGGCTGGCGGAGACGTCACGCAGCAAGGCCTCGGCCTTGGCCGGGTCCGGGTCCGTGACGGACAGCGAGACGCTGATGAGGCTCGGGGTCTCGAAAGTCACGCGCTCGGTGAGTGCCTGGAGATTCGGAACGTCGGGGTGCTTCTCCAGGATCGGACCGCCGACCGACGGGTGCTTCAGCAGAGCCGTGTAGGTGGTCACCAGCGCGGGCAACATTGCGGCCTGCTGGGTGGCCTGGGATTCGGCGGTCGTCTCGGGGAACTTGAACACCAGCAACTGCTTGGCGGTCTGCTCCTCGGGTTTTGTGAACACCCAGCCGCATCCGACGGCGAGGACGAGCAGGAAGGACAGCAGAAAAACGACCTTCCTTTTCCAGACGCGCGCCAGAATTTCGGGAATGTTCAGAATTCGGCTCTGTGCTTCGTTTTCCATGGATTAATTCACTCTCCATCGCCGATTCGGAAGAACGCGATTCCGGCGAAATTCTCGCGTTTCAGGACGCCGCGTCCGTCAATGATCACCGAAACCCCAGGCAGGTCCGCAGCAGTGAGATCGAGATACTCAGGATGATCGGCCTGAAGAATCGCGGCATCCACCGACTCACCCAACCGGTAGGGAGTAAACCCGAACCCCTCAAGCTCCTCATCGCTATACATCGGATCATGCACCACCACCACAGCACCCCTCGACGCAAGGATCTCCACAGTCGGGAACACACCCGAAAACGCAGTCTCCTTCACCCTGCCCCGATACGACGCACCCAACACCACCACACGACGACCCGACAGATCACCCACCACACCCTCAACCACACCAACCACATACCCAGGCATCGTCATATTCGCCTCACGAGCAGCACGCACAACCGACGCATCCGGATCCGTATACAGATACAACCGCGGATACACCGGAATACAATGCCCACCCACCGCAATACCAGGCCGATGAATATGACTATACGGCTGCGAATTCGACGCCTCAATCACCTTATACACATCAATCCCATGAGCAGCAGCAAACTTCCCAAACTGATTCGCCAACCCAATATTGACATCCCGATACGTCGTCTCAGCCAACTTCGCCATCTCCGCAGCCTCAGCCGACCCCATATCCCACACCCCATTACCCCGCCGCAAATCAGGACGCTCATCAAAACTCAACACCCGCTCATAGAAGTCAACACCCTTCGCGGTGCCCTCGGGAGAGAGCCCACCCACCAACTTCGGATACTTCCGCAAATCCTCAAACACCCGCCCCGTCAACACCCGCTCCGGAGAAAACACCACATGAAAGTCCCGGCCCTCCACCAAACCGGAGACCTCCTCAATCAACGGCTTCCACCTACCCCGGGTAGTACCCACCGGCAACGTCGTCTCATACGACACCAACGTGCCCGGAGTGAGGTGCTCCGCGAAGGACCGGGTGGCGGCCTCCATCCAGCCGAAGTCGGGCTGCCAGGTCGCGTCGTTGACGAACAACGGCACAACAATCACGATCGCATCAACACCCGGAATCGCCTCCGAATAGTCACACGTCGCACGCAACCTCCCCGCCGGCACCAGCCTCGACAACTTCTCCTGCAGATGGGCCTCGCCCGGGAAGGGCTCGGTTCCGGCGTTGACCTTGTCCACAACGTTCTGCTGAACGTCGACGCCGACGACTTCATGGCCCATGTCTGCGAACTGGACTGCCAGGGGCAGCCCGATCTTCCCAAGAGCAACAACAGCGATCTTCACGAACAAACCCTTCCCGGACACCTAGCAGGCTCACTGCCGCAGGCGATTCTACCCATCGTGTTTCAAGAACCACAGATGACGTGAGATGTGTTGGTTCTCGGAGCGCTCTCGGTCAGCGTTCGAGGTAGCCGCGGAGGGCTGTGGCCGAGGCCTTGCCGCTGTGCCAGATGTGCGCGAAGTTGATCCCCTCACGGCCCAGCCGGCGGTAGTGGTCACGATCCTCGACGATGGCGACGATGGTTTCTTCGAGTTCATCGGGGGTGGCCTGCACGATGGGCGGCGCCTCGGGCATCAGGTCCAGCACCGGAGGGGCGAGACGTCCGACGGTAACCCGTCCGGCACTCATGGCTTCGATGGCCGCCACCCCATAAGAGCCTGCCAGCAGTTGATCCACCACGATGTCGACGTCGTGCACGAGGGAGCGCATCTCGCTGTGGGGCACCGACTCGGGGCAGACGTATTCGATCTTTCCCGCATCGTCGAGCTTCCGAAGCACCGGGTCCACGAACTGGGTGCCCTTGATCGGCGGGTTTCGTCTGCTCGGAATGTGCAGTACCCGGGGTTGTGCGCGTTCCAGGAGCGGGGCATCGGTTCCCCAGGTGTTGACGTCCAGGCACACTGGCAGCCACGTGCCGCCCTCCAGGTCGAGCCTCAGGTCGGGGGTGGAGTAGAACACCGGCCTCCCGGAGCTTTCAGCGACGGCGCGGTGCAGTCGGGCGGCGCGGGCCAAGTCGGCACGCCATTCCGCATCCCCCGCGAGATACATGGACCATTTCCCGTTGATCTCGATGTGTCGGTGGGGATCGCGGACGTCGCTTCCGTGGGCAATGAGGGCGGTTTTGTATCCCGCGGCGTTCAACCAGGCAAGATCGCCGGCGAACTTGCGTCTGCGTTTCAGGTGGAAGTAGGGCTCGAAACCATCGAGTGCGACGTGGGTGAGGCCGGCGAACAGTTTCCTGCTTCGCATTCCCCGGGCCACCGGGTTCCGGAACAGGGCGCGATGAATGGGTTTGTCGACATCGAATCGGAAACTACCCGACCCGACCGGAGCCTCGGCAAACGACCACGCCGCCACCTCGAGATGCTTCCTGACAGCCGCCGCCCACGCCGTCGCCTGCCCGGCGTAGTTCGCCGGACCGATGGCCAGACTCGGTGGTTTCACGTTCTTCGAGGTGTGGTCCGACACGACGTCAGGCTATCGCAGCGTCGCGCAGTCGAGGGAGTTACGTCCACCGGACCTCTTATACTTGCCGCGTGCCGAGCCAAGCCAGGACATGGGTCAGGCCGCTCGCTGTGGTGGCGGCCTTTCTGCTCCCGATCCTCGCGACCATCGCCCTGTACCTTCCCAGCGGGCTGCTGATGCCGGCCCGTCTGGTGGTGGTGCTGCTGGCGGGGATCGCGGTGGTGCAGTTCCTTTTCCACCGCGGGCCGCTTCCCAGGGGCGTCGGCGTCGCGGTGGGTGCGGTATGCGTCGTGCTCATCACCTGCGGGGTCGTGGGGGCTATTCGGTTCCCAGGGGCGTCGTCGGTCGAGGTGGCGACGATGTTCTTCCTACTGCTCGGGCTGGCCGCCTCCCTGATTCTCTCGGACTCCCTCCGTTTCGTCGGGGCACTGATCGCAGGGTGGGAGGTTTCGGCCACGCTGGCGGCTATGGTCGCGCTCTGGGAGGTCGTGACCGCCAAGCATCTGCCGCTCAGCGTCGGTACCCGTTCCTTCGAGGGCGTTGAGAACTGGAACGAGATCACGTCCTTCTTCGACAACCCAAACCTCTACGCCTACCACTGCGTCGTCGCGCTCCTGGTGCTGCCGATCGCGTGGAGTGTGCTGGGACGTTCTCGGTGGCGGTGGGCGCTGCCTGTTCAGGGTGTGCTGCTGGCCGGACTGCTGGTGCGGTCCCACGGTCAGATGGCGTTCATGGCATTCGCTCTGGGCGCTATCTGGTGGTGTACGAGGTCGCGGTGGGGACGGATCACGTTGCTGGGTGGGCTCGTCGCCATAGCGGGCACCATGGCCCTGCGGTTGCCCCCCGGGTGGAACCTGTACCGTTTCGTGGAGGTTGCCCTCGACGGCCTCCGCTGGGAGGACAAATCGTCCTATATCCGCGCACATCTGGTGCAGAGCGGCTGGTGGATCTCGGAACGCACCGGCTTCCTCGGCGCAGGACCCGGGGGATTCGAACGGATGGCCCTCGACGAGGCGAATCCCCACCGGTCGACAGGATTCTCGAATGCCCACTGGGGAATGATCGAGGTGCTCGTCAACTACGGGGCCCCAACCCTGGTGGTGCTGTTGGCTGTCCTGATCGTCGGGGTGGTGTGGGCGGTGCGTTCCGCGCGGAGGCTGCGGATCGGTGGCGACTCTGTAGGATCCGCGGTGATGTTCGGGGCGGGGGTGCTGGCGTTGACTCTGCCGGTGGTGTCCATGTCGCACTCGACGTGGTTGGTGCAGCCGCTGACCTCGGTGCATCTGATGATCATGGTGGCCGCCTTCGCCGTCGGCGGACGCCGCCTCGGGAAGCTGGAAGAATCTTGACGTGATGATTGAGAAGCTCCGCGACAAGTTGTCGAAGCACGAGTTCCTGAAACACGTGCTGGTGCTCATGAGCGGCACCACCATCGCGCAGGCCATTCCGATCGCGGCCTCCCCCATCATCTCGCGTCTCTACTCACCTCACGAGGTGGGTGTGTCCACGATTTTCATGTCCTTCGTGACGGGACTGGTGACGGTGTGCACGGGACGCTACGAACTGGCCGTCGTACTGCCCCCCGAGGAGCCCGAGGCGCGGGCGCTGGTGAAGTTGTCGCAGCGGGTCAGCACCTGGGTCTGCGCCATTGCCGGTGCCGTCCTGCTGTTGTTCGCGGCCCCCATCAGCGAGGCCGTCAATGCCCCCGAGGTGAGGTTCTGGCTGCCTTTCGCCGGGCTGGTGGCCTGGGCCTACGCCCAGGTGTCGATCTTCAACTACTGGTGCAACCGCCGCAAGAAGTACCGGCTGATGGGCACCAACCGGATCAACCAGCAGGCCACCACCGTCAGCACCCAGCTCGGCATGGGGTTCCTCCACTTCGGGACCACGGGACTGATCGTCTCCACGCTGCTGGGACAGCTGGCGGCTAGCTTCACCATGTGGCTCAAGAACCACTCCGAGGTGAAGGAACAGCCGATCGCCTCGCTGAAAGCCGTCGCCTCCGAACACAGGAAGATGCCGCTGGCAAACGCCCCGGTGGCAGCCCTCGACGCGGTTCGCACGGAGGGCACTCCGCTCATGATGGCCGCGATGTTCTCAACGGCAGCGACGGGCCAGTTCGGGCAGGCCTGGAAACTGCTGCAAACCCCCGCCAGCCTGATCAACACGAGCCTGTCGCAGGTGTTCTTCAGGTCGTTGGCGACAACCCCCCGCGGTCACATGTCGTCGCTGGTGCGTAAGAGCATTCTGCGTTCCGCACTCATCGGCGCGATCCCTTTCCTCATCATTTTCTTCGCCTCCCCGCCGCTGTTTCCTTTCATATTCGGCGAGCGCTGGGCGGAGGCCGGTTTGATCGGCTCCGCCCTGGTTCCGTGGCTGTACGTGAACTTCATCACCTCACCAATCTCCATGTTGTTCGTGGTAGCACGCAGACAGGGAATCCAGCTCTGGTTCGCAATCCCGTTCACCGCCACCCCGTTCGTGTCGATGTTCCTATTCCACGACACCATCCTCCAAGGCATCTGGGCGCTGTCCCTGGCCATGGCGACGATGCTGCTGGTGTTCTTGGGGCTGGCGCTGTGGGTGGCGCACTCCTACGACCGGGAGGCCGAACCCGAGGCCGACACGCCCGCCGAGCCCGCCGAGGAGCAGACCGCCGACTGACCGGCGGGCCGTCTTCTTGAGACTTGTTCCACCGCCCGGAGCGCGGCTCCTCGCAGCCCGGTCCAGCTTTCAGGTGCCTCCACCACGCGGCACAGTCGCTCCACTTCCGCGTCTGCCCCGCTCGGGCTGAGCAGGTCGTAGGTCACCACACAGTTCCACGAGCCCTTGTCGAGGGGCGGGGTCTGCGGATCATGAACCGTCGGGCCGAGGCCTTCGAGCTGATCCGCGTGGTGTTCTGACCCCCGCGGGGTTGCCGGTCAGCTCTCGGGGCGTTCCAGTTCGATGCCGTCGAGCCCCGCGCTGGCCTCCTGCCGCGACTTCTCCCGTGCTGCTTCCGCGTTGCGCTGATGGGTGAGCGTCGCCAGCGACTCCGGGTCGGAGCCATCGACGGTGTCCAACAGCGCCGGGTCGAGCGGCGGGACGCTGACCCGGTTGATCAGCTCGTGGCTGGTGGCGGTGCGTTCCTCGTCGCCGCTGAATAGCACCTCGTGCATCTTCTCGTTGGGACGCAGACCCGTGAAGATGATCTTGATGTCCTTCCCGGAGCGGCGGATGAGACCCTTGGCGACGTCGAGGATGCGCACGGGTTCGCCCATGTCGAGCACCAGCACGTCGGCGGGCCGCCCGATGGCGCCGGCCTGGATGGTCAGCTCGCAGGCCTCCGGAATGGTCATGAAGTAGCGGGTGATGTCGGGGTGGGTGACGGTCAGCGGCCCTCCCGCCTCGATCTGAGCGGTGAAGGTGTGCAGCATCGAGCCACGCGAACCCAGCACGTTGCCGAACCGCACCGAAAGCCAGGTGCGTCCCGTCTTGTGGGCGTAGAACGCGGTCAGTTCCTCGGCCAGGCGTTTGGTTTTGCCCAGCACGCTGGTGGCGTCGGCGGCTTTGTCGGTGGAGACGTTGACGAGCCGCTGCACCCCGTACTTCTCGGCTGCGCGCAGCACGTTGAGGGTGCCGAGGGTGTTGGTCTTCCAGCCTTCGAGGGGGTACTGCTCCAGCATCGGGAGGTGCTTGAGTGCCGCGGCGTGGAAGAGCACGTCGGGGCGGTGATCGGCGAACACCTTGTCGAGGGCGTCGTAGTCGCGGATGTCGCACAGCACCATGTTCGGGGTGTCCAAGAGACCCTGGTTAAAGATCGACAGCTGCGTTCCGTGCAGACCGGACTCGTCGCGATCCAGCATCACGAGTTCCTTGGGTCCGAAACGGTAGACCTGCCGCGCTATCTCAGAGCCGATCGACCCGCCCGCGCCGGTGATGAGCACGACCTTCCCGGACAGGTAGTCGGCGATCTCACCCAGGTTGGTCTGGATCTGGGCGCGACCCAGCAGGTCGGTGACATCGAGGGCATGAAGGTTGGACAGCTGCACCTGTCCGCTGACGATCTCGCGGGTCGGCGGCATGACGAGGACGTTCAGGTCGGCCTCGTCGGCGATCGCGGAGATCTCGCGCATGAACTGCCGATCCGCCGTCGGGATGGCGACGATCACGGTGCGGGCCCCGTTCCGGGAGGCGGCGTCCACGAGATTCTCGCGCGTGCCGAGCACCTTCGCACCGGAGATGTGAAGGTTCTTGCGACTCGGGTCGTCGTCGATGAAACCGACGATGCGATAGGGGGCGTCGGGGTCGTACTCGAGGAGCCGTCCGAGCTGCTGACCCGCATTGCCGGCGCCGTAGACGATCACCGGCTCCCCGGACGAGTCGTGCCGCGACGGTCGCATCATGGAGCGGGCGATGAACCGACCGGCTGCCATGAGGATCACCGCGACGAAGGGCACCGTGAAGGTCACGACCCTGGGGTAGGTGGAGGGGGCGTAGAGGGCGAACAGCACCGCGAGTCCAGCGCCGATGCCCAGCGCCACGACCGCGAGGAGCGCGGTTTCCTCGAACGACGCGATGCCGTGCCTTCCCCGGTAGAGCTTGGTGGCGAACCCGATCGCGATCTGCAGCACCATCGCGGAGGCCGCGTAGATGAAGACGATCTGGGTCTGTTCGCCGGTGAGGACGAAGTTGTAGCGGGTCAGCACGAGACCCAGGGCGGCAACCGCCCAGGTCAGGGCATCCCAGACCGCCAGGCCGGTCCGCACCAGACCGACGCGATTACTCTTGCTCAACCTTCACTCCTCACACCGGGAACTTCAAGCGCGATCCTATCGTGGCCGGCGGGACCAACCGTCCGTCCGGACCCTGTGCCCCGACCGGAAAAGCGTGCCGCGTGGTAGCGTTGCGGCATTGTTCCGACCCGGTTTCGAGAGGTGATGGTGCCCGAGCGCGACGCCCCGACCAGCGGCTGGCGCATGCTCGGGGTCATCGTTTCGTGTGGCATCGTCCCCCTGATCTTGCTCTTCGGCATGGTCGATTCGCGGCGGATGCCGAACGGCCAGTTCGGCCCGTGGACACTTTTCCTGATCGTCGGTGGCGTGGCCGTCGCCGTCGGGGTGCCGCTGGCGTTGAAGGCAGGGGCCTGGGCGCGCACCTCCCGTCCCGGACGGTGGCTGGTCGCGACCTTCGCAGCGCTGATCGCCTGGGGAATCGTCTCGGGTCTCACCCACGTCCAGGTCGCCTACGAACGTCTCGGGTCGCGAGGTTCGGTCGTTGTCCCCCACGCCTACGTGCTGGTGCCGATGCTGAGCGCGCTGATCGCCTGTCTGACGGGCTGGGCCGTCGCCCACGCCGTCGAACGACAGCTCCTACCCGCCCTGCTGGCCAGCGTCGGCTGGGCGGTCCTGGCGGTGGTGGCCGTGGCGCTGGCCCGGATGGCGATCAGCGGCACCTGGGGACAGCGTCTCAACACCCCCCTGGCGGGGGCGGCGAGCGTCCATGTCGCGTTGCTGCTGGGTGCGGCGGGTTTCCTGGGGTTGGCGGCTGCGGGCCGGGCGCGTGCGGTGAACGTGACCGCGGCGTGTGCCAGCCTGCTGGGTTTGTTCCTGACTGCCTCCCGGGCGGGGGTGGCCTCGGCGGGGGTGCTGCTCCTGGTGCTCCTGCTCAGGTGGCGTCCGCGACGGCACGCCGTCGCTTTCCGACTGGCCCTGGGTGGGGTCGCGGTGGTGGCGGTCGTGGGATTGGCGGTGCTGCACCCCGAGTTCTCGCGGCTGCTGAGCCTCACCGATGAGTACCGGGCCAGGAACACCGAGACGGGACTGGCGGCCGTGTCCCAGAACCTCGTGACGCTGCTATTCGGCACGGGCGAGGCGACGATGTGGCCGTGGATGGCCTACGAGTCCGCTCTGGTGCATCTCGAACCCGACTGGGATCTGTGGACCCCGTTCGGCCCGGTGCTGCCGAACCCGCATTCGACCTATCTGTGGGCGTTCGTCGAACTGGGGGGTGTGGGTCTGGTGCTGCTGCTGGCCGCCTTGTGGCCGGTAGTGCGGGGCGGGCTGCGTCGGGGACTTCCGCCGCTGGTGGCCCCGCTGGCGATGGCGCTGCTGCTGTCGCTGGTCTCGTTCGCCACCGACACCCACCTGGTCAAGAACTTCCCCGTCGCCCTGGTGTGGTGGTTCGGGGCCTTCGTGTTGGTGCGCGTCATCACCGAGGACGACGGAGCCGGGGCCGAGATCCCCGTCGAGGAAAGGAAGAGGTCGTGAGAATCCTGCTGCTGGGTAACGCCGCGTCGATACACACCGTGAAGTGGATCAACGGGTTGGCCTCCCGCGGCCACGAGGTCCACCTGGCCACCCAGGACGACGCCGCCGAGCACCGGATCTCGGACGAGGTGACGGTCCACCGGATGCGTCACGGCGGCGGGCTCGGGTATTTCCGCAACTCCGGTCAGCTGCGGCGGCTCGTCGCAGAGATCAGACCGGACGTGGTCAACGCCCACTACGCCAGCGGCTACGGCACCACCCTCAACCTCGCCCGCTTGAAGGTTCCCACGGTCATGAACGTGTGGGGTTCGGACGTCTACGACTTTCCCCACGTCTCGTGGCTGCACCGGGCGTTGATCCGTTCAAACCTGCGCCGCCCCACCCGGATCGCGTCGACGAGCCGCTGCATGGCCAGGGAGATCCTTCCCCTCATCGAAAACCGCGACGTCGCGATCACACCCTTCGGCGTGGACGTGACGGTCTTCTCCCCACCGGAACCCGACGAGCGACCGACGGGACTGATCGGAACCATCAAGAAACTCGACTCCAAGTACGGCATCGACACCCTCATCGAGGCGTTCGCGAAGCTGGACTCGCGGATACGACTCGTGATCGCGGGCAGCGGTCCGGACCGGGAGTCCCTGGAGGCCCTGGCTACCCGGCTCGGGGTCCAGGATCGCGTCGATTTCCTGGGGGCGATCCCGAACTCGGAGGTCCCCGACCTGCTGCGTCGGCTGGACGTCTACGTCGCCCTGAGTCGCCTGGACTCGGAAAGTTTCGGGGTGGCGATCGTGGAGGCCGCGGCCTGTTCCTGTCCGACGCTCGTCTCCGATGCCGCCGGGCCCGCCGAGGTGGTCGAGAACGAAACGACGGGGATCATCGTTGCCCGCGACGACCCGGACGCGGCCGCCGCGGCCCTGACCCGGCTGTTGCAGGACCCCGGCTTGGCGCGGGCCATGGGCGAGGCTGGCAGGCGCCACGTGGTCGCCAACTACTCGTGGGATCACTGCCTGGACGTGATGGAGGGCGTCTACGAGACCGCCATCGCCGACCACCGGGCCGGCAGGCGACGCTGAGAGGCGCGACGGGGTAGCATCGTCGGCCACCACAGGAAGGATCCCCATGAGCGCAGCACCGAGCCCCCGGGACTCGCATCGTCACGTCTGGATCGTCAACCACTACGCCGATATTCCTTCCAAGGACGGCGGATCCGCGCGGCACCTGGACCTGGCCCGTTACCTGCCGGAGCACGGGTGGTCGGCCTGCCTGATCGTCGCCAGCACCACCTACCCGCAGGGGAAGCAGGCGATGAAGGGGTTCCGCCTCAGGAAGATCACCGAGGAGCTCGGCGTGCCGGCGTTGTGGGTGCGCACCATGGCCTACGGCACCTCGACGGCCCTGCGTTTCGTCGGGATGGTGATCTTCGCCCTGATGACCCTGATGCCCGGCATGACCCGCGGGTTGCGCCGCCCCGACGTGGTGATCGGCAGCACCGTGCATCCGTTCGCAGCCTGGGCGGGCATGCGACTGGCCCGCCGATACCGGGTGCCGTTCATCTACGAGATCCGCGACGTCTGGCCCGAGACCTTGATCCATCTCGGCAAGCTGTCGGAGAACAGCCCGCTGGCGAAGGTGATGTCGCGGTTGTCGCTGACGCTGTGCCGCAAGGCCTCGCTGGTGCTGTCCCCGCTGCCCCACGTCGACGAGTACCTGCGGGAGAACGGCATGCCCGACAAACCCTTCCTGTGGGTCTCCAACGGTTTCGACGGCGCCCCGGAGGATCCCGAACCGACCCTGCCGGAACGCGACACCTTCACCTTCATGTACCTCGGCAACCACAGCACCGGCGATGTCCTGGACGGCGTGATCGAGGCCTTCGACAAGGCCAGCACCGCCCGCCCCGACCTGGAACTGAGGTTGCGGCTCGTCGGCGACGGCACCCTCAAACCGGAGTTGCAGAAACAGGCCGCGGCCCTCCCGTCGGCGGCGAACATCATCTTCGACGACTGGATTGCCCCGACGAAGGTGCTGGAGCGTTCCCGGGAGGCCGACTGCCTGACGGGCAGCCTCCTCGACAGTCCCCTCTACCGCTACGGGATCAGCCTGAACAAGATGTTCAGCTACATGTACGCCTTCCGTCCGGTGGTGTTTGCCACCAGCGCTCCGAACAACCCGGTGCGCGAGGCGGATTCCGGGATCGTCGTGGCGGGCGACGACCGGGAAGCCTTGGCTGAGGCGATGGTGGAGATGGCCTCCGCCCCGATCGAGCGGCGCAGGCAGTGGGCGAGGAACGGGTACCGTCACCTGCAGGAGCACTACACCCCGCGGATCCTCGCGGGCCTGCTCGCCGAGGGTCTCGACTCGGTGACCCGCTGAGAGCTTCCGCGCACGAATGCCGCCGCGGGCCGGGGAAAGGTATCCTCGGCCCGTGACCGAACGCATCTTCCTCTCCCCACCCGACATGACCTCCCTGGAGCAGGAGGCGCTGTCCCGCGCCTTCGCGGGGGGCTGGATCGCGCCGCTGGGTCCGGAGGTGGACGCGTTCGAGGCGGAACTGGCCGCCTACTGCGACCGCAAGCACGCCGTCGCCTTGTCTTCCGGCACCGCGGCTTTGCACCTGGCGGGCCTCACCCTGGGTTTCGCACCGGGGGACGTGGTGGTCACCGCGTCGATGACGTTCGCCGCCACCACCAACGCGATCCTCTACACGGGTGCCACCCCCGTGCTGGTGGACTCCACCCCCGAGGGTGACATCGACGTGGAACTGACCCGCAGGGCCGTCGCCGAGCAGCGGGACAAGGGACGCAACGTCGTCGCGATCGTGCCCGTCGACCTGCTGGGCCACGTCGTCGACCAGGAGGGCCTCAGGTCGGTGGCCGACGAATTCGGGGTGCGCATCCTTAGCGACGCCGCCGAGTCGCTGGGTGCGGTGCACAAGGGCCGGCCCGCCGCGGCCTACGGGGACCTGGCAGCCGTGTCCTTCAACGGCAACAAGGTGATGACCACCTCCGGTGGTGGCGCGGTGCTCACCGACGATGCGGAGCACGCCTCCCACATCCGCTACCTCGCCACCCAGGCCCGCCAGCCGGTGCTGCACTACGAACACACCGACGTCGGCTACAACTACCGCATGTCGAACCTGCTGGCCGCGCTGGGACGCTCCCAGCTGGAGCGACTGCCCCAGATGCTGGAGCGTCGCCGCCAGCACCGCCTGTTCTACCGCGCCCTGTTCGACGGGGTCCCGGGGGTCACGTTCTTCGGACAACCCGACGGTTCGGAACACCCCATCGGCCAAGGCGACCACGACAACTTCTGGTTGACCTCGATCGTCATCGACCCGCAGGTCGCGGGCTTCTCCCGTGACGACGTGATCACGGCCCTGGCCGACGACAACATCGAGTCGCGGCCGCTGTGGAAACCGATGCACCTGCAACCGGTGTTCCAGCACCTCGACGCCTACGTCAACGGCAACTCCGAGCGCCTGTTCACCAACGGCGTCTCCCTGCCGAGCGGATCCGCCCTCGACGACGCCGCCATGGAACGCGTCGCCGCCCGGTTGCGCGCAGTCATCGGACGGTCCCGATGAAACGCCGCCCCTACGACTTCGTCAAACGGGCCATCGACATCCTGATCGCGGGCCTGGCGCTGATCCTGAGCCTCCCGATCCAGCTGGTGGTAGCGCTGCTGGTGCGCATCAATCTGGGTTCCCCGGTGCTGTTCACGCAGCAGAGGCCAGGCCGGAGCGGTCGCATGTTCACGATGTACAAGTTCCGCACCATGCGCGACATCACCGAGGATCTCGTCAGCGACGAGGACCGCATTACCCCGTTCGGTTCGTGGTTGCGCTCCACCAGCCTCGACGAGCTCCCCGAGCTGCTCAACGTCCTCAAGGGAGACATGTCGATCGTGGGTCCCAGGCCCCTGCTGCCCGAATATCTGCCGCTGTACACGGCTCGTCAGGCCCGCCGCCACGAGGTGCGGCCCGGGGTGACGGGCCTGGCGCAGGTCAAGGGCCGCAACGCGATGCCGTGGGCGGAACGTCTGGCCTGGGACGTGCGCTACGTCGAGACCCGCTCCTTCGCCCTCGACTGCCGTATCGTCCTGGACACCTTCAAGGTGGTGCTCGCACGCGAGGGCATCACCGAGGAGGGGCAGGTGGCCATGACCGACTTCGAGGGCGCCCCGGACGTGGAGGTCTGACGAATCGCCCATGTCGTGGACATTGTTTCGGTTCTCTTCTCGGGCGTACTAGGTTGAAGCGTTCGTCGTGAAGGTTCCGCGCGTCCTGGGGCACCGCCCGGCCGTGGAACCTCGCAAAACCCTCGGAGCTGAATTCAATGGAAAAGCGTGCGCCCAAGCAGGAGAGCTTCAACTCCCGCAACTATTTCATCCTGGCGGCCATCGGGTCGGCCGTCGGATTGGGCAACATCTGGCGCTTCCCGTACGTCGCATTCAAAAACGGCGGCGGGGCATTCATCCTTCCCTACCTGATCGCGCTGCTGGCGGTGGGCATCCCACTGCTGTTCTTCGACTACTCCCTCGGGCACCGCTACCGCGGTTCGGCCCCGCTGTCGCTGCGGCGGATGGGACGCTGGACAGAAAGCCTCGGCTGGTGGCAGGTGATGGTCTGCTTCGTGATCGGCATCTACTACGCGGCCATCGTCGGCTGGGCCGGAATGTACACCCTCTTCAGCATCAACCAGGTCTGGGGGTCCGATCCGAAGGCCTTCCTGTACGAGCAGTTCCTGCACGTCGCAGAAGCACCGGACGTCGGCTCCGACTTCGTACCCTCGCTGTTCATCCCGATCCTGGTGGTGTGGGCGGTCACCCTGGTGACCATCGCGCTGGGCGTCAACAAGGGCCTGGCGATGGTGAACAAGATCTTCATGCCGCTGCTGGTGGTGATGTTCCTGATCCTGGTGGTGCAGTCGCTGTTCCTGCCCGGCGCGAGCACAGGACTGGATGCCCTGTTCACCCCCGAGTGGAGCGCGCTCAGCGACCCCACGGTGTGGGCGGCGGCCTTCGGGCAGATCTTCTACTCGCTGTCTGTCGGGTTCGGTGTCATGCTGACCTACTCCTCCTACCTGAAGCGCCGCACCGACCTGACCGGCTCCGGGCTGGTCGTCGGTTTCGCCAACTCCGGTTTCGAACTGCTGGCTGGAATCGGCGTCTTCGCCGCTCTGGGTTTCATGGCCGGGCAGACGGGCCAAGGGGTCTCCGACGTTGCCGGGCAGGGCATCACGCTGGCCTTCGTGGCATTCCCGACGATCATCTCCCAGGCCCCCTTCGGGTCGCTGATGGGTGTGTTGTTCTTCGCATCCTTGACGGTGGCGGGGCTGACGTCGCTGCTGAGCATCGTCGAGGTGGTCGTCTCCGCGGTGCGCGACAAGCTGGGCATCACCAAGGTGCAGGCCACCCTCGTCATCGGCATCCCAATGATGATCCTGTCCATCCTCCTGCTGTCCACCACCACCGGACTGTACTTCCTTGACATCACCGACGAGTTCGCCAACAAGTACGGCATCCTCGGCGGGGCCCTGGTGTGCATCATCGCGACGGTGTGGTTCGTTCGCAAACTCCCGGTGCTGCGCGACCACCTCAACCGTTTCTCCAGCTTCAAGGTGGGGCGGGTCTGGATGGCGCTGGTCGGCGTGGTCGCGCCGCTGGTACTGGGATACATGCTGATCAACGACTTCATCAGCAAACTCGGCACACCCTATGAGAATTACCCGCAGCGCCTGCTGGTGATCTTCGGATGGGGCATGTTCGCGACGCTGCTCATCATCGCGGTGGTTTTGACACTGCTCCCCTGGCGACGCAGCATCCGCACCGACTTTGACGAACAGAACAACGAACACGAAGTTTCCGAAGAGGTGTCCGCATGAGTGCAGCAGCCGTCATCATGATGACCATCGCCATCCTCACCCTGTGGGGTGGTTTGGGGACAGCAGCCGTCAACCTGTTCCGCAGGCCGGACCTGTCCGCCTACGACGACGAGATCCCCCAGGAAGCGTGAGCGGTGACCTGCCACGAACCTCACGTACACTTTGGGCCATGAAGACGCGCGCGCCCAGAAGCAAGGGCAAATCCGTAGCGATGTTCCTGGCCATCAGCGTATTGTGCGGACTGCTGCTCTCGGGTCTGGCCGTGCCGTTCGTCGCTCTCACGAGTGGCCTCGCCAAGGCCGCATCCGACAGCATGCAGTACCTTCCGACGGAGTTCGAGACCCCGCCGCAGTCGCAGAAGTCCAGGATCCTGATGGCCGACGGGTCGGAACTGGCCAACTTCTTCGCGGAGAACCGCACCTACGTCGCTCTCGATCAGATCTCCCCGCTAATGCAGAAGGCCCAGGTCGCCATCGAGGATCACCGGTTCTACGAGCACGGTGCCATCGACATCCAAGGTCTGGGACGCGCCGTCCTCCGGACCCTCAGCGGCTCCACCCAGGGTGCATCCACCCTCACCCAGCAGTACGTGAAGCAGGTGCAGATCGAGACGGCTCTGATCCGTGGTGACGAGGATGCGGCAGCGGCCGCACAGGCCGTCAGCATCGAACGCAAGATCCGTGAGATGCGCTACGCCATGGCAGTTGAGGAGCGTCTCAGCAAGAACGAGATCCTGGAACGGTACCTGAACATCGCCTACTACGGTGACGGCGCCTACGGGGTCGAAGCGGCGGCCCACCACTACTGGAACACGACCGCCAAGGACCTGACCCTCGCCCAGGCAGCGATGCTGGCGGGCATCGTCCAGAACCCCGTCGCCTTCGATCCGGTCCAGAACCCCGCGAAAGCCATCGAGCGCCGCAACCAAGTGCTGAAGCGGATGGCTTCCTCCGAAGTCGGGATGATCACGCAGGAGGAGGCGGAGACCGCCATGCAGGAGGGTTTCGACGCCTCCAACGTGCAGAACACCCCGAACGGTTGCCCCGTCTCCCAGTTCCCGGTGCTTTGCGACTACGTCCGGCGTGTCCTGATCTCCGACCAGATGCCCTCGCTGGGTTCCACCGCGAAGGAGCGGGAGAACCGCCTCAAGCGCGGCGGCCTGACCATAAAGACCCTCATCGACCCGAAGGCTCAGCAGGCCGCTGAGGAGGCCGTCGCCAAAACAGTGGGCCCCACCGATCCGGTCTGGGGCGGGTCGGTGCTGATCCAGCCGGGCACCGGGCTGATCACCGCCATGGCCCAGAGCCGCACGAAGCTGGGCGACGGTGAGGGCGAGACCTGGCTGCAGGCCAACGCGTCCAGTGATTTCGGTGGCGTCGGGGGTTTCCAAGCCGGTTCGACGTTCAAGCCCTTCGTGATCGCCACCGCCCTGGAACAGGGCGTTCCCACCAGCACGTCCTTCGAGTCGAAGTCGCGAATGCAGTTCCGCGGGTACAAGTTCAAGAACTGCGAGGGCCCATTCACGTACACGGGAGACTACGACCCGAAGAACTACGATGGGGATCACGGCAACATCAACATGCTGGAGGCCACCCAGAAATCCGTGAACACCTACTTCGTCCAGTTGGAGGCCAAGGTTGGCATCTGCGCCTCCATCGACACGGCCCAGAAGCTCGGCGTGAAGCTCGCCGACGGTGACGACATGCGCAAGATGGCGGAGTATCCGTCGTGGGTGCTCGGTGTCGCGGAGGTGACGCCGCTGTCGATGGCGGAGGCCTACGCCACGTTCGCGAACCGGGGCGTGCACTGCAACCCGATCATCCTGCAGAGCGTGCAGACCCAGGACGGCACCGAAGTGGAGATCCCCTCAGCCGATTGCAAACAGGTGATCAGCTCGGATGTGGCCGACGGCGTCAGCAGCATTTTGTCGACGGTCATTACCCAGGGCACGGGCGCCCCGGCACGCTTGCCGGATGGCAGGCCCCAGGCCGGCAAGACCGGAACAACCAATGACACCCAGAGCGTGTGGTTCGCCGGCTACACCCCCGACATGGCGGGCGTGGCCTACATCGCAGCAGACGTCACCAGCTCTCGTTTCAAGGGCAAGACATCAAAACCGATCGTCGGGCTGAGGATGTCGACGGGCAAGGTCCTGGAGGGTTCGGGCGGCCATGATGCGGGTGGCATCTGGAAGTCCGCAATGTCCGAGGCACTCAAGGACATCCCCGCAAGTAACTTCCAGGAACCGAACAAACGGATCCTGGAGGGCGAGAAAGTCCCTGTTCCGAGCGTCGCAGGCATGACCGAGGAGCAGGCGCGGCAGACGCTCGAGGCCGAAGGCTTCAGCGTCGGCAGGATGGAACAGTTCAGCCCTCAACCCGCCGGGACCTACCTGGGCAAGGTGCACCCCAGCACCAGAGCGGCGAAGTACTCGACCGTCCAGCTGGTCTACTCCAAGGGCCCCATACCGACGAACACCCCGACGGTCGCCCCCGGGCAGCCAGGGCAACCAAGCGCCCCGGCCACCCCGGAGGGAGAGCGGTGATCAAGGCCTTCAAGGTGGCGAAGGGTCTCGCTGCGGTGGCAGCAGGCTGCTTCGCCTGGGGGCTGGTGGAGGCCACCCGTTTCCGGGTGCGTCGCGTGACGGTTCCGGTCCTGCCTGCAGGTGGACCTGAGATGCGGATACTGCATCTCAGCGACATCCACTTGTTGCCCGGCCAGCAGCTGAAACTGAGCTTCCTGCGAGCGTTGGCGGACCTAGAACCCGATCTGGTGATCAGCACCGGCGACAACATCGCCAGCGACACCGCAATCCCGCCGCTCATATCGGCGCTGGGCCGGCTGCTGGAGGTGCCTGGCGGATTCGTCTTCGGCTCGAATGACTACCACAAACCGGAGTTCAAGAATCCACTGCGCTACGTCGCCCGGGGACGTTCAGAGCCGTCGAAATCCCCGGAACGGCTGGCAACCGACCAGCTGCGGGCGGAGCTGATCCGCAGCGGCGCCTGGCACGATCTGAACGACCGCCGCACCATCATCGAGGCCGCTGGATATCGCATTGAGCTGCGCGGCACCGATGACGCCCACCACGACCTGGATCACTACCCTGCCGTCGTCGGGCCTGCCAGCGACGGTGTGGACCTCAGCCTGGGTGTCACCCACGCCCCGTACCGTCGCATCCTGGACGCCATGACCACCGACGGGGTGGACCTGATCCTCGCGGGGCACACCCACGGCGGCCAGGTGTGCGTGCCCGGTCACGGAGCATTGACCACCAACTGTGATCTCCCAACAGACCGCGCCAAGGGCCTGTCGGAACACCGGGTCGAGGGCCACCATGCCTGGTTGCACATATCGGCTGGAATCGGCACCTCACCATTCGCCCCGTACCGCTTCGCCTGCCCCCCGGAGGTCACGATCCTGACCTTGGTGGCACGCTGATCGCACCCCTCCCAGCCGGCTCACCCGTAAATGAATGATCCCTGGGGAGTGAAGAAGGTCGAAAGGATCAGGTCGGAACCACCGACGATCTCGGCGACGGCGTTGTTGGGCAGCCGCCACGCGATGGTGGGATCCTCGCAGGGGTCGGTGTAGAAAGGTTTACCCCACGCTTGTGTTCCGGTGGTCTCGTAGGAGACGAGCAGCTCGTCCAACGGCGTGGCGTCCTCTGCGGGTTCGGCCAGGGGAAAGGACATGTTGTGGATTCCACCCGACCTGCCCCCGTACAGCACCATCCGTCTCGTCCCGCTCGAGAAGTCGACCACAAACTCCCAGGGTCTGTCGGTCGGGGACCAACCGAACCCGACAGCCGCCGACCGGAAGGCATCAAGGGTGAGCGGCCATGACAGCTTGGCGAGCCGGTCGGCCCATGTGACGAAGTCGTCGGCACTCAGCGGATTCACGATCCCTCCCTGGGTCAAACGGCAACCGCACTGTCCCCCGCCGCCAGCCTATCCTGCTCCCCTGGCCCCCTACCCTTTGGGCATGAGCAGCCAAACAGGCCTCCTACATCAGGATCTGCTGATCCTGCAGCAGTTCCGCAACGGCCTCTCCCCCGAGTTCAACATCCTCGACGACCAGGAGCAGGTCGTCGGCATGGTGGGCGGCACGGAGAGCGGCGCTCGCCGGTTCTTCCTGGGGCCCCGCGAGTTCGACGTGCTGGATGCCGACGGCAGGCGGTTGGCGCACATCAGTGATGTTCGTGACTTCTGGCGGGACACCTACGAGATCATGCGGGGTGACGGTTCCATGCTGGCCACCGTCGCCAGGAAGATGGCGTTCTTCTCCCACAGGTTCTCCATCGCGCTCAGCACCGGGGAGGAGTTCATGGTGGAGGGAAATTTTTTCAGCCGCGAATTCAATGTGGTCGACGCGGACGACGAAGAGATCGTCGCACAGGCCAGCCGGGAGCGGGCAGGCTTCGTCAAGGCGTTTCTCGGCCACGACCGGTATGCCCTGCGCTATCCGGCCGGTACCTCTCCGGACTGGCGACTGGCAATTCTCGGCGGCATGATCGCCCTGGACCTGATGCGGGCTAAGGACGCCAGCTCCGCGGCCAGCTACGACAGCACGTGAGCTGGACCGTGACGCGTCCTTCCCCAATCGGTCGGCTGAACGCCAGCCTATCTGCTTCCCTGGCCCCTTACCCTTGAGATATGAGCATCCTGAATCACGACCTCTTAATTCTGCAGCAGTTCCGCAGCGATTCCTCGCCCAGGTTCGACATCCTTGATGCCCAAGGACAGGGTGTCGGCGTGGTGAGTGGCACGGAGAGCAGCGTCCGTCGCATTTTCCTGGGAGCCCGTGAATTCGACGTACTGGATACCGACGGCAGCCTCCTGACGCACGTCAGCGACGTTCGGGACCTCTGGCGGGACACCTACAAGGTCATGCGCGGTGACGGTTCCGTGCTGGCGACCATCGCCAGGAAGATGGGGTTCTTCTCCCGCAAGTTCTCCATCACTCTCACCTCCGGGGAGGAGCTCACGGTGAAAGGAGATGTCATCGACCGCGAGTTCACCGTGGTCAACGCAAACAGCGAAGAGACCGTCGCGCAGGTCAGCCGGGAACGAACAGGTGTCATCGAGGCATTTTTCGGCCGCGACCACGACCGTTACGCGCTGCACTACCCGGATAGCACCTCCCCGGACCTGCGGCTCGCCATCCTGGGGAGCATGATCGCCCTGGATTTGATGCGAGCCAAGGACGCCCGCAAGAACACCCAATCCGCGGCCAACAACACCTGAGAGGCGCTGGGATCACCTGCTCACAGGTCAACCTTCTCGAAGCGATCTGCGGCGATCCGGTAGGTGAGGATGTTGCCCGCGACGAAGACCACGACGCACAGCGCGAGGACGATCAGATGCGTCCCGACGTGCTCCTTCACGACATCCAGGTGGGTGCGGAGGAAGGGAACCGTGTGAATCAAGGCCTCGGCGACGCCGATGTAGAGCAGCACCGCCACACCCGCCACGATGAAGGGCACCCCGATGTTGTGGGCCGTCTTGTAGTGCATGGTCAACAGCAGGAAGTTGAAGAGCGTGAACATGATCAGCGCGGAGCCGAAAAGAGCCGGATTGGCTTCGATTCCGGCGGGGTTTGATTCGTAGAACACGTTGCGCAGCACCGCGACGGGAATGGCGACCACCAGTTGGGCGATCTCGAAAAGGCAGCAGAGCAGAACCCGGGCGCGCACCGTGTCGCGTTTCCGGATCGGCAGCAGCATGGAGAAGTAGACATCGTTGGCCTCGCGGAAGTGCATGATGGTGAAGAACACCGCGAGGCACATGTACATGAGCCCGACGTAGAGAGGATACGTTGGGATGAGCATGAGGAGGCAGAGCGACCCCATCACGACGGGAAGCACCAGGTTCGCGAGCTTGAGTTCCTTCAGCAGCAGGTTCTTCATGGGATGGTCACTTCCGCTCGAGGTGGATCATGATGGATTCAAGGTCGGCTGCACCCACCTGGAGGCCGTTGGCCTCGGCGGCGGGGGCATTCTTGGCGTGGATCAGCGCCTCCAATCGACCGTCGCGTTCCCGGCAGCCGATCAGGAGCCCACGAACACCGTCGCCGGTTCGAGCGGATTCGCCGCTGACGGCGCGATAGGAGCTGGTGAACTCCCCCAGACTCGTGCTGGCGAGGATCCTGCCCTTGTGGATGTAGGTGATGGTGTCGGCACATTTCTCCAGATCGGTCATGATCTGGGTGGAGAACAGGATGCTGGCGCCCTCCTCGGCGACGACATCACGGAACACATCAAGCAGGTCGTCGCGGGAAACGGGATCGAGGCCGCTGGTGGGTTCGTCCAGGAGAATTAGCTCGGCTCCGTGCGACAGCGACAGCGCCACCGCGTATTTGACGCGCATGCCCTGGGAGAGTTCGTCAAGTTTCTTGGTCTCGACGAGTTCGAAACGCTCCAGCAGGCAACGGTAGGAGGTCTCATCCCAGGACCGGAAGAACCGGCGGAACACGTCGGTGACGTCCCGGATCCGTTTCTTCGGATAGAAGTTCACCTCCCCGAAGGTAAAGGAGATGCGCTCCTTGATCTCCAGTTCGTGGCTGCGGAAATCGAGCCCGAAGAACTCGACACCTCCCGCGTCGGGATGGACGAAGTTCAGCATCGACTTCAGCGTCGTCGATTTTCCCGCACCATTCCTGCCAACGAATCCCATGATGGTGCCGGACTGCATCGTGAATGAGACGTCCTTCAGCTCAAAGGACGGGTATCGCTTGCACAGACCGTGGATGTTGAGTATTTCCACTGAAGTTGTTCCCTTCCAGTCGCATTGGATGAGGTTCCGGAATCACGGGATGTCCGGATGTCGCCTCCACACCTGCGTCGGAGTGCACTGCGTGACCGGCTGGCCCCGCCTCAACGCGGAGCCTCGGTCCCCGAGCTTGTGGTCTCTCGGCTGGATCAGTGGCGGTGGGAATGATCAGCTGCTCAGCCACCATTGCACCTTCCAAGTGTCGACGTACAGACCCGGCATCCCGGTTCGACACCACCTAGTCAAAACTATGACGCGACGTCAGAGTCAACCACGTCAGCAGGACACCCCGGTCTCACCGTTGACTATTTGACGACATCGATTGAGCGTTATTGGACTTCACGCGACATACTGGGTTCGTGAGTGATCCTCTCGTCATCTGCCCCTGCGACACCGGTCGCCCCTACGAGACGTGCTGCGGCCCCCTCCACGACGGCAGCCGACCCGCGGCCACCGCGGTCGCTCTCATGCGGTCACGCTACAGCGCCTACGCGCTGGGGCTCAGGGACTACCTCCTGGAAACCTGGCATCCCAACACCCGCCCCGACATGGTCGACCCCGAACCCGAGCTCCGTTGGACCGGCCTAACCATCGAACACAGCGGGGCGGGCAAGGCCTGGGACGACGAAGGAATGGTCGCTTTCTCGGCCACCTGGGAGGAGGGCGACCGGACCGGCACCATGCGGGAAGTCAGCTCCTTCCTCCAGGTGGACGGTCGCTGGTTCTACGTCAACGGCATCCCCCATACCGCAGGCCAGCACACCCCCAACATCGAACAGTGAAAAATGAACCGCATGCTCTTCAGGACTGCTTGAACCAACCCTTAAGCCCCTAACCACCTGGCAACAGGAAGTTACACTTGGTGCGCATGAGTCGGCCTCACGTGAATGTCGAACGCACCTTGGTGGCGCTGCAGGCGGTGGCGCTGTGTTGTTTGGTCTTGGCGGCGATACTGCGCATCATCGACTTCACCAGGTCTGGCACGGGGTTGGGAGTCGCTATAACATGGTTGATCCTCACCCCTGTCATCGGCGCTTTGTGGATAGTACGTCCCTACCTGGTTCGGATCGGTCATGGGATTACGCTGACAATACTGACGATCTTCTTGGCTACCCCGGTGGCTGTTTTCGGGTCGGTAACCTTCACGATTCCAGTCCTCCTGCTTGTCGTCGCGTTCGCCGTGACAGACGTCTCCCCGAAGGCCGGAATACACGCAATGATCTGGATATCAGTCGTAGGGTTCACCCTCCTGACATCAGCTGGTCAAGGGACTTCGATGTCGGCTGTGATGAGCATGGCCCAGGGGTTGGTTAATGTTGTTCCAGTAGTCGCGCTGCTGTGTTTCGGATTCATTCTCGGTTTGGCATTGCGCGGATTCGAGCAACGTCGAAACGCTGACCAAGCGATAATCGAACGGCTGCAACACACTTCCGAGGTCGAGAAGGAACTACTGCTCTCCGACGAACGTGCCCGAAGCGCACGAGAACTTCATGATGGCTTGGGGCATCGACTCACGCTCGTGGCGATGAGCCTCGAGCTGGCAGAGCGGCTGCGGAGCACCGATCTCGACCAGGCATGGCAAGAAATCCACATGGCGAAGCACACGTCAAGCGAAGCGTTGGCAGAAATGCGAACTTGGGTGCGAGCGCTGAGTCCGGTTCGAGACGCCACTGCTCGGGGACTTGCAGCCCTTGAAATGATCGCAGAATCGTTCCGAGGAACTGGGCTGACGGTTGAGGTCATCGGTGACGAGAGATCGGATCATGAGCTCGTGAACAATGACGCGATAGCTTTGCTGATGTACCGGGCCGTCCAAGAAGGATTGACAAATGCTTTACGTCACGGTAAAGCGCAGTCTGTACAAATAGGAATTCGCAGCAATGAAAACAGAATGATTCTTGTGATCATCAATGATTTTAGGTGCGTCACATCCCTTAACTCAGCTGATGGCGAACCGACGTTTGGGTTCGGGCTACGCGGACTGGCTGATCGAGCATCGGACCATGGTGGAACGATGCGAGCACATCGAATCAAAAATCAATTCGAGCTTGAAATTTCCGTACCGCTCAACAGAATCGCGGCCGGACATCGGGAGGCGGTCTCATGAATGATGCAGAACCGACACGCGTATTACTGGTGGAGGATCAACAACTGATCCGTCGAGGCCTAGCCATGTTGCTATCCACCGTCGACGGGATCGATGTGACTGCTCAAGCTGAGGACGGACGCGCTGCGCTTGATATCTTGGCCACAACAGAACTTGATGTTGTCCTCGTCGACGCACGAATGCCCGGCATGGACGGAATCGAATTTACAGCCCACTGTACTCGCGATCACCCAGGGCTCCCTGTTCTTGTTCTTACCACTTTCGATGACGACGCCCTTGTCCAAGCGGTTTTCTCTGTCGGCGCCTCCGGATTCCTTCTGAAGGACACCTCGATCGAACATCTCGTGAGCGCATTGTACTCCGTTATCGAAGGCGGCATGGTGATTGATCCCCGCGTTGCACGTGCAGCAATACAAACGAAGAGCGGAGGAGAGGGTCCGCTTGCAATTCTTACTCGCGGAGAACGCGTCGTTGCAGAACTTGTGGCACAAGGTTTGACGAACTCAGAGATTGCAGCCTCATTAACTCTCGCCGAGGGAACCGTAAAGAACTACGTTTCAGCTCTATTGAGAAAGATTGGTGAGCGCGATCGTACTGCCCTTGCACTCAAGCTCCGCAAAGCACTGGGATTTTGATCCTGAAACAAGTTTGAAGATTAGGCAAACGTAGGCTTTGGTCTTTCATCCTCGGGGTTCTTGGTGGCCGTGGCATGAGCGCAAAAAATACTCCTACTCCAGGAGAATCCTTCTTGCCAAAGGAACGCTTCGTTCAACAAGAGAGCACCTTCAAGTCAAGACTAACGGCTTGAATCCATGTGTTCGTGTCAATATTACTGGGGTGTCTGCAGACAGGCATGCGGGCAGGAGCCAGCAAAGTTGGTGAGCGAAGGCAGGTGGGTTGGTTTGCCGAGGCGGTGCGTCGTTGTGTTAGGGCGCGGGCCCCGCGGGGACGGTAAGTGGTGTCTGCAACCCAGGTCCCGGGGAACCCGCGCTAATGTCATCTACCCCCTACCGCTGTCCTGTCGCGCCAGCCTGTGGTCCGTGTCCTCCAGGACATGGCCGCCTGAAGGAACCTGGCCATCAGCCCCATCGCATCTTCCACGACCGTGACACATCCATCACCTCAACCACCAGAGCCTTGGCCAGACGCCCCAAACTACTCACCCAACCTCCCACCTAACTTTGCCGGCCCTCTGAAACCTAGGGCGGTTCAGCAGGATACGGCCCACCGTGTCGCTGCCGTCTTCGCCAGCGGTGGTCTCATCGCCAACACCCATGCTGGGGCCACGTGCTCCACCGACGGAAACTTCGTCCAGCGCGACAGCAACACCACCTGTGACGAGTCCACCTACCCCGACTTCGATCAGCAGTTCCGAGTCAAAACAGCATAGACCGAGTGAGGATGCCTCTCCTCGTAAATGATCAGACCAGTGACTGCGGTCACAACAATATCGTGACCTGGGAGAGGTGTGGCGGCGAGTCCTACGCTGTAGCGTGAAAACCACCAGCACTTGGTGAGCGACGATCTCAAGATCCTCGCCGCGACGACGGCTACAACAATAGCGTTGTTCTTTGAGGAGTTGCTCACGCCCTGTGTGTGACAACAGAAACACTTCACCACGAGTTTGCATATCAGGAAAGGAGAGTCAATGCCTCTCGACGTTCGGTATCTTCAGTATTGTCAGCCTGACAATCCTTTCTATGCACCTCCGACCACTCCCAAGCACGCACGAAATCTTGATGTGTCCTCCTTGGCCATCCCCGGATGGGAATCTAAAGAGATACATCCATGGACGAATTGGTTTCCCAGCAAGTGGTCACCTCCTAGGCAGGGCTGGAAGATTCATGTCTCCGCAACACCGCACAACGCCGAATCCATATTAGCAGTTGCCGCCAAGCATTGCTTCCAGCTACAATTACCATTCAAACATCTCACATCGCTTGAAGATTTAGTTGCTCAGAGCGGAAAGTACGCGGACCGCGCCAGTGCTGGAAAATTTATCACCGTGTATCCTAGTTCTGACGAACAATTCACTGCTGCTCTTAATGGACTCGATGATCTTCTTTCCGGAGAAGAAGGTCCATATATCCTATCGGATAGACGCTGGAAGTCGGGCCCCGTCTACTTCAGGTATGGGGCCTTCGTTCCACCGTCAAAGGACGCTGCCTACGTCTCGACATTAATTGACCCTGAAGGCAATGAGGTCGAAGACCCGCGTCGTCCAATATACACACCTCCAGCATGGGCTAAGTTACCAACAGCAGTGCAGTGCCGTGGTCTTGAGAACCTTCCAAAGCTGTTCCGGAGCCACGGCCACCTGCTTTGATCATAACCACATTTAGGAAAAGCAGAAGGAAGCTCTCTTGAAGGTCACGCTCAGCGCTCACGGTCTCCAGCGCGTCGTCACAACCGGACGGACAGAGATCAATATCCTGCGCGGATGCGATCTGGAGTTACAGGGAGGCGGCCTGACCTCAGTCGTGGGGCATTCGGGTTCTGGAAAGTCGTCACTGCTGATGTGTCTAAGCGGCTTGGATGAACCAACCTCGGGTATGGTGATGATCAACGGTCGTGACATTTATCGGCAGTCCCCAAGCAAACGCGCACATATGCTTCGCTCCGAGATCGGATTCGTATTCCAGCAATACAATTTGGTGCCCTTTCTAACCGTTGAGGAGAACATCGCACTCCCCTTCCAGCTCGACCACAAGCCAGTTCCCCGCGATATGATCAGTGCCCTCATTGAGTCGTTCGGGCTGGCTCACCGTCGCCGTGCCTCGGCCCACTCACTTTCTGGCGGTGAGCAGCAACGAACCGCCCTTTGTCGTGCGCTCGCACGCCGTCCTGGCATCGTGTTCGCGGACGAACCAACAGGCGCCCTAGACTCGCAGAGCACACAGATCGTGCTCGGAACTCTTCGAAGAATGGCTGACGAAGGGCAGATGATCGTCATGGTCACCCATGACCTTGATGCGGCCGCCTTGGCCGACAGGATCGTGATCATGCACGACGGTCATACGGTGAAACATCTTGGTCGCAGCACCAGCCAAGAGCTACTTCGAATCATGAGCAATTTGAAAGCGTGATGCCATGCAGCGCTACGTGACCAGAATGTTCGCTGATCAGTGGCAACAATGGGTGCCCGCTGTTGTCGTGATCACGGTGATGGCTACCATGATCGGTTTGTGCGTTCACCAGTTCGCCTGGACAGGTGATCCCCTGTTTCGGACTGCGGCGAGTGCTGCGGGAGTCCCGGTGGAGGAGTTCCAGATCCTCTCGGTCACGATCTATACCGTGGTGGCCCTTGTCTCTTGGGTTGCCCTGACTGTGGTGGGAAAAGCCAGCGTCCACGCCATTCGCCGAACTCACGCTTTGTGGTTGCTGCTCGGCACATCCCCAGCCGTGGTTCTCGGTTCAACCCTTCTTCTCTTGACGGTCGTCAGCCTGTGCGGTGCAATTCTTGGAGCGCTCCTCTCGACGCTGTTGAGTTTTTGGGCCCTTCCAGCATTCAACACGATGGTTTCTTCAGCAGTCCAGTTGCCAACGTACACACCCACCGCTTGGGCGCCCATCGTTGTCATCGTCGTCAGCGTGCTCACTGCCTTGGGGGGCGGACTTTCCCCAGCTCGGCAAGCATCCCGCACCCCCCCGGGTGCCGCTCTGCGGTCCCTCGATGGCCTCGGCCGAAAGTCAGCCACTGTACCCCGGGTCGTGTGTGGCGTGTTCTTCTTCCTCGTCGCTTTTAGTCTGGTTATTTCCGCCGGATTTGCTGATTCGCTCGGGGTGACCACTCCCGCCCCGATGTTTAATTTGGCTATTAACGCAGGAGGTAGCTCCCTCATCGCCGTCTATCTCCTATGTCCACAGATTGCAGGTTTCATTTTTCGGGTACTCACCGGCCTCTTTTCGCGCACGGGGCTCGTCGTTTCGGCTCTGGGCACACGTTCCGCAGCATCCCGGGTTCAAGTGAGTGCGACAACAATTGCTCCATTGGCTGCCGGCCTGGGAAGTATTGGATTGCTGTTGTGTTCCGTTAACTCTGTCATTGCGTTCGCTGAAATACTTCAGCCAGACGGCCAGGCGAACCGGGCCGACACCTGGATGATGGTCATCGTCATTGCCCTAATGATGCTGGCGACCAGCGCCGCTGTGGTCGCCTTGTCCGCGAGCGGTCGGGAACATGAAATTGCCCTCCTTCAAGCAGCAGGCATGCGAGGACGACAAGTTGTCGCCATGATCGCATCCGAGAGCTTCGCGATGTCGTTAGCGTCATCCATCATAGCTGCCGTTCCTGTCGCTTTTGGAGGTCTTGTCTTCGTTCTCGCCTCCCAAGCAACCCTCGGCGGTGGAACCGCGGTAGTAGCGTGGCCCGTGCCGGCAATGCTAGTGGGTTTAATTGCGTCGTGGGCTGCGCTTTTCATCATACTCCTCGCGCCAGTGCTGACACCACTTCGCGAAGGGCCTAGCACGCAACTACGCCAGCAAGAGATCTGATATGCCGGAGATATCCGATGCTGCAGGACAACAGATTATTGCTCTCGCGCAGCGCCTGAAGGCATTCAAGTCCTTCCGACTCCAAGCCCAACCCACCTCAGAAACTGGTGATGATCATGCTCGCACGATTCGACTTCGAGGCCCTGATGGCTCTGAGAGCTTCGAGATCCTAACTCTGCGCCAGCGAGACAAGTTGCTCCTGACCGCCGACGAGTCAGCATGCGCGATAATCGGTGATTTCAATGGCGACGAAAACTACACACTGCGAATCTACACGGTAACCAAATCTGGAGTCAGACTCGTTCATCTGGAGTCACCCATATCACCTTGCGTATATGCGTTTGGAACAGGGCTGCTTTGGATTCGACGAGACGCTGCACGTCGACCTTACAAGGCCCTTTGGTGGGATCGTGACTGCGAACATCCAGAAGTCCTGTTTGAAGAAATCGACCGAACACGCCGACTCAGCCTTCGCAGCGTCGATGACGATATAGCAATCCTTGCGTCCAAGGGAGCCGATACAATCAATATCACCGAATTATCACCGGCGGTGATGCAATAATTCCGACTTGCCACCTGTCGACCCAGGACATTCCCGATGGGGACCTCATGTTATGGCACGGAGACATTATCGTCCTCGATCGGGCGCAAGGACAGGTCAGAGCTGACGGGGATGACCCGTTGACTGCCACAGCTCCCGCAGATTTCATCACCGAACATCTTCAGCGTGCGGGGGACGAGATTGCGGTCGTCGGGAGATACCGTGGTCGCCAAGCCTTCTGGCTACCAGCTCAAGGACCAGCCGCCCTGTGGACCGCACCGCCCGCAGGTATTATGCTCCCTTCAATCGATCCGGCCACCAAACGTCAGGCGTTCCTCGTTTCATCACCGGTTCATGAACCTCAGGTTGTGTTTCCTTCAGAAAACGGCAAGGTCCCTGCTGTCTCGACCGGTCGAGCCGTTGACCGCTGTCTCACAGCTAGCAGCGATGACGGTACACCGATCCCAATCACGATTTTCTTACCCCCAAATCCGGGACCGCTTCCTCTCGTCGTACATGTCTATGGCGCCTACGGCATCAGCCTCGAAGGACCATTCGATCCCTTCACTGACGATCTCCTGGCCCGCGGAATTGCAGTCGCCTACTGCCATGTTCGCGGCGGCGGCGAGAACGGACCCACGTGGCATCAACAAGCGACAGGTACGCGTCGGCACCAGTCAATCGCGGATCTTCTAGCCTGCCTAGCTCTGTTTCATAACCATCCCGCGATCATCGCGGATCGCATCGCATTGGTTGCCGCAAGTGCTGGAGGTTTCACCGCTGCCGCCGCCTGTCTCCGCCAGCCGACCTGGGTACGTGGGCTGCAGCTCGTGCATCCATTCATCGACCCTGTCACAGCCCTTCTGGACCCCGGCTCCAATCTCACTACAACCGACTGGGCGGAATTCGGAAATCCTCGTGCTGACCCACGGGTGAAAAACTATCTTGAACAGCTCTCGCCGGCGGCAACTGTTCGGAGTCTTGATCCTCATAGCTGTCCACTTCCACGAGCCTGGATCCGGACGGCTGAGCAAGATGCCCGGGTCGATTCAGCAGCCGTCAAGCAGTTCTGTGAACTCTACCGGGCTGCGGCCATCTCCACCGATGCCGACCACGTTGTCTACCGAGTCACCACCGGTGGGCACATTGAAGGCCAATCGTTCGAGCAAGCACACGAAGAAAACCTCCTCGCCCATGCTTGGTTGCTGGACCTCCTCGACTCCCCGTGTATACAGGCGATTTGACTGGTTTCCATCCGTCGTATCACGGGTCCCTGCGAACAAAGCCTCTCCTTGATGTCGCGATGCGCGGCAATGTTCTGACCCGACTGCGACACTGGTGGCTGTGAGTCCCCCTTCACCGACCGCATACCCACGACAGAGAATCACCGAAAATGAAAACACCACTTACACCATTAGTGGGACAGTCCCGGCCCCACCGGGTCCCGCAAAAGGCAGGTGCTGGTCGTCTCAGTGATACGGGCGCTCAATACCTTCGGCAGCGGCATCACCCCATCACGGTGGCCGTCGCGCTGCTGGGTGACCACGACGGGGGTGGCGAAGTTCTCGACCGTTCTGGCAGTGGGTGCGCTGACCCGGTGGCGACACCCCTCCCCGTCGTTATGTCATTTGGAAAGGTTCTGTCGGGATCGTGAAAGATTTTGAGGCGTATACGGTACAAAATCTTTCCAAATGACATAACGACGACGGGGTCGGGGCCGACGGGGTCGGGGCCGACGGGGTCGGGGCCGACGGGGGTCGGGGCGGTCTGCGCGGGCCGGGACGACGTGGCTACCAGGACTCGACACGGACTTCCCGGGCCCAGGCGGCCACAGCCGGTACCGGGTGGGAACGGGCGGTTCGCAGCCGGGCCCGCCAGGTATCGTCCCAGCCCACCTCGTCGCCCGCGTGTTCCAGCAGCGCCAGGGCGATCGCTCCGGTGACCGCGTCGCCACGGGCCAGCAGCTCGTCGGTGGCAGCGGTGAAATCGACGTGCAGCCGCGCCTCGTGCAACTCCTCGAGTGTCTCCCCGGTGAGTTCGAAAATTTCGCGGGAACGCATCGGATCGGCGACATCCTCGGCGAGATCGTTCAGGTCGGCCAGCGGATCGTCCCAGTTGACGGCGGCCAGCAGCACCTGCCAGCGTTGCCGGGCCGTATGCGGAAACTCCGACAGCGCCGCGGCCAGTTCCTTCAGCCGGTCGCGCTGCTCCAACCGAGCCCGAAGACCCTCCGGCAGAAGAGCGACGATCACGTCCTCCAGCAGACGTTGGCTCGGCAGCTCCTCCGTGGAGTCGAGCGGTTCGTCAGCCGCCGCTGCCGCGATCCCGGCCACCACCACCAGCAGCATGCCCCATCGCAACCCGGAGCCTGCACTCCCCAGCGCCCACACCGCCGCCTGCCGGACGTGAAGCTCCTTCGAGGAGAGCAGCTCGAGGATTCGCCCGGCCACTTTCGGCGTCCAGAAACTCCACCTGGGCAGCGCCCTCACCAGTGCTGGTTCCGGCGCGGCTTTCGCCAGGATCTCCCCGAACCGGGCCCGGTGTCTGACCGACATCCGGGCCGGGGTGATGCCGGCAAGCACGAGAGCAGCCTCGCGACCGCCGGCTGCCGCATCTGACAACGCCTCCCACGCCCATTCGTCGTCGAGGAGGTCGATCAGACCCGTGGTCGCCGCGAATCGCACGTCACGATGAACGGTGACGTCCATGGCCAGGTCCACCAGCATCTCGGCGGTCTCGGGACGGTGCAGGCGCGCCACCTGTCGCACGGCCTGCTTGCGGACACTCACCTTCCGCCATTGTTCGGTGGCGATGACCATGAGAGCCTCGGTGGTCGCAGCGGGTGACAGCTCGTCGATGACATGGGTCGCGGCAAGCATCGCGGTCGGGGCAAGGTCGGTGTCCAGCACCGTCAGGAAGTCCGTCAGCGACCACTCCACCGCGGGCGACCGGAACGCCGCCGCCAGCTGCGCCTCCCGGATCCCGATTTCCGGGCTGTCCGGTTCGAGCGCCTCGGAGGTGACCCAGGGAAGCCGCCCCAGGACATCCACCGCGGCCAGTCTCCGCCACCGATCCTGGGTGGTGTCGTCGACGAACCGGGCCAGGGCCTGGGCATAGGAACGGCTCTGCTCAGGCAACCAGCCGTCGAAGGGCCCGGGCGCGATCCCGACGTAGGGGGTGTCGTCGTGCAGCCGCCCGGAGATCGGGATCTTTCGGTACAGGATCCCGGCCAGATCGGGACGGTAGCGGCAAATGTGCTCCTGGACGCGTTCGAGGGTCGCGAACGAGGGGTCGAGTTTCAGCAGCCCCGCGAGCCTTTCGCTGCGGGTCCGCGGTGCTGCCAGCCAGTTCAAGATCGCACGGTCCACGGTGTGGGGATCGTGGGACCTGATGGCCCGGCGCATGATGCTGGTGATCTCCGGCAGGTCCTGGCATCCACGGCTGAGGATCGCGACCAGACAGTTCGCCTGGTCGTACTCGCCGCGGTCGGCCTCGGTCCTGAAGGTCTGGGCGAACCCCGTCACCACGGTTTTCGCGGCGACGATCGGGATGGGCAGGAACAGGTTTCCCGTTAACGCCCGCCCAGCAGCCGCGAGCGCGGCGCCGGAGCAGGAATTGGGCAGCCGGGTCAGCATGTCCACCTGTTCCTGGATTGGTGCGCCCAGCTGGGCACGGTGGATCATCAGCCGCCAGAGCGCGCCCTGCAGGTGCGCAAAGGTCTCGGACGAGGTGTCGCGGGCGGCGGTCAGCACATCTGTCAGACTTCCCAGGCGTTCGGCCGGAATCAGGTCCAGGAGCTGTCCGCTGGCAATCGCCAGGGCGGCCATCGCGGCGTTGCGCACCGGGTCCTGTTCCGTGGCGAGGATTTCGATGCGGGCGAAGGCCACCACGATCGCTCGCGGATCGCGACTGCGCAGCGCAGACGCGAGAATCGCGTGCCAGGCCGCCCCGCGTTCCTCGGCATCACTGGAGTTCAGGCAGGGCTCTGCGACGGTGAGGGCCTGATCGGGGGCGAGATGGGCTGCCAACCGCAGCTGCTCCTCCCGCCCCTGATTGACGGGCAACCCCGCCATCCGGGCCGCCTGCGTTTCCCGTAGTTCCCGGGGCAGGGCGTCGAGCATCTCCTCGCTCCAGTCCCGGTCGCGCAGCTCAACTCCCTCGTAGGCATCGGCGAAAGCTTGGGCCCGTTCACCAGGCGGCAGGCCCCGCAGGAGGCAGGCAACCTCGTGTTCATCGTCACGCGTGGCGCACAGGATACGGCTGCGCTGTTCCCGGGTCAGCTCCCGGAAACGCCGACGAATTCGCCCGCCGATCCCGTACCTGCCCGAAAAATGGTGTGCAGGAGTGAGAGCTAGGAGCCGGGACATGTCGTCGGGGGCAGCGACCAGCAATGGCCCCGCGACGTCGCGGAACAGCGGTGGGAGCCCCCGCGAGGACTCCGCCGCGGACACCAGGAGCGCAAGTTCCCGCGGCCTGGCCCGGACCAGGTGACGAACAGCGGGCGCGATCCACCGCCAGATGGTGGCGCGACGATCGGCAGGGGCGCCGTCGAGACGTCGTCGCACTTCGGCGAGCACGACATCGGGATGTCGATGGGCCAGGGCGGCCAGGTTGGGTACCAGATCACCCAGCTCGGGCATGTGGTCCGCGATGGTGTCGGGGTCGCAGGCGATCAGCATCCCGGCGCGCTCCCGGTCGGACAGGGGCGCCGCCAGCAGCGCCGCGGCCAAGTCACGGCGACCCTCGTTGATGATCCGGCGACGAAGACGCCGTCGCTCCGCGATCGGTCGGGTGATGTAGTCGGCGGCGAAGGCCGTCGGGTCCGTGGCTCCGAGAGGAAGCAGGGCCGCTGCCCGGATCCGGACGCGTCGCGAGGAGTGTTTCGCAAGTTTCTTCAAACGAGCCGTGTCGCCCAGCACCCGGGCGACCTCAACCGCCAGCAGGGCGTGATAGCTGGATTTCCCCACCAAAGCGTTGAGCAGCACCGGTAGCCGCGGGTCGTCGGCGTGCGCACGAAACAGCTCCACCACGTACCGCACCCGGCTGGAGTGCGACGTGACAGGCAGGCTGCGGTTCAGGGCCGGCAACGATGGCAGGGGCACTCGTTGAGGCTATCGGATGATCAGTCCCGCCGGGGGCTCGGGCCCGAATCCGCTGGAGGGATATTCGCGCAAAATACACGGTTGCGCAACACTCAATGCCGTGTCGAGACCGAGAAGACGCATTCGTCACGTCGAGTTGTTGCGCAACCGCTGTTTCACCGCCGCCAGGAATCAGGTCAGAACGCCTCTGCCGCTGATGTGGCTCTGCAGTGCCTGGATGGTCGGAGAAGGACCGTCCAGAATCCCGTCCTGCGTCTGCTCGAACTTGGCCTGGAGTGCCCGGATGGTGGCTGGGCCGATCAGACCGTCCTGGGCGACACCCACGTACCACTGCAGGGACCTGATCACCTGTGCGCCCTGCGCGGCGTCATCGGGAACCCATTCCCAGCCGCTGGCCAGGCCGGGATTCGACCCGGCCCAGGAAACGGGTTGGCTCTCTACCCTGCCGGTGGGGGCGAGTCCGAGGAAATCCTGCAGGGCCTTGGTCGTGGAGGTGCCCCACCAGCCGTCGGCGACGATGGTGCGGGCATTCGCGGCGGGGGAGCCGAAAAAGTTCACCGCTCCGAAAACGCCCATCGCGGGCACACCCACCGCGGCAGTGATCAGTAGATGTCGGCGAGAGATTTCAGGGTGTTTCATGAGCTTTCTTTCACCTGTCTTCATGCGGAATGGACAGGCACCGGGCCGAGGGAAAAGCAGGGGCCAACCGTCATTTCCCCGGCCCGGTGTCGTCGCACCGACTAGATGTGGCGGTTGATTTCTTCCTGGAGCGCGGCAATGGTCGGGGACCCGTAATCCAGGACACCATCCGTGACTTTGCCGTAGTGGGCCTGCAGGGCCCGGATGGTGGCAGGACCGATCAGTCCGTCACTGCTGATTTTCAGCCATGTCTGCAGGAGCTGGATCGTCATGGAACCGCGCGCGAGGTCATCGGGCACCCACTCCCATCCCGACCCCAGCCCGGGGTTCGCAGCCGCCCACGATTCGGGTTGACTGTCGATTTTGCTCGTCTTGAGTCCGCGACCGAATATGCCAATCCCCCAGCGTCGGGTGAGAAACGTTTTGAGGCCCGCCGACGTGCTTTCTCCCCACACACCGTCGACGGTCAACGTGGAGGCCTTCGCGGCGGGAGCTCCAAGCAGGTTCACCGCCCCGAGCACACCCATGGCTGGCACCCCCACCGCGGCGGTGGTCAAGAGGCGCCGACGTGACATACCGGTTCGTTCAATGGTCATTTCGATTCTTCTCCTCACGGTTTTCGGGTGCGTTTCACTGCCGGCAGACATATGTGCACACGATCGGCAATGAAGCATCACCCGGACACCCGAAAACGAAACAGGCGTCTGATTTTCTGGGCATTCATTTGTGGCCGGAACGGGAACCACCCGGATTGAATCATTCCGAGCGCCAACCGTCCGGAGAAACACCACACGATCCCTTGGACCGCATTTAACATGTCAGGCTTGCTGGTGCAACTCCTTGTATTCCACGGTAAAGGACGAAGGGGTCACCGTCGGCGCTCTCCACCGGTTCTTCTCGGACCCTCGTGCGACTGAAGCCCGCACCACAGGGCTGAAAAAATTTCTCAGCCACAGGAACGGAGCAAAAATCCCGCCTGCCCACCATTTGTCACGGTCACTTCGACACATTCGACTGAACCTGCTCAGCGATAACCTTATTCCTTGAGACCACAATCAATCGCGGAAACGGCCAGCAACGGGAGGTGGGTATGCCCGAGACCAAGGGTGAGGTCCGCCACGCCGCGGAGGAGCGCGTCACGATCGACATCCTCTGCCGCTGCATGATAGGTCTACTCCTCGGTGGATTCCTCGGGATCGGTCTGGTGTTTCTCACTGCATCCTTCGACCCGCGCAAAGCGCCGATCAGCCCCGTCCCCGAGGTACAGATCGGTGTCAGCATCATCGCCAGCATCCTCGTCTCGGTACTGGCAGGTTTCGTCTCCCGTGGGCATGCCGCTGCGTTGCTCTCGACCGGCACCGGCATCCTCCTGGTCGTCTTGTCACAGTCCCTGACCGTGCCGTTGAACTCCCCACTGCCCTGGATGGGGGGAGCGGTGTTCGTGACACCGGGGTTGATGTTGCTGTCCCGTCTATCATGGTTGCAAGATCCGTCATCCACCGATGATGGACCCGACGGGCTCAGACACGTGAAATCGGTGGTTACCGGGATCATCGCTGGATTGCTGCTTCAGATTTCTCTGGCCGGCCAAAGCATCATCGCTCAGACCGGGACAACGGCCTTCAACCCTTACCTTCCGGTTTATCTGCTGATCGTGGCGGTGACGATGCTCGGTTTCGGGATGGTCGTCAGCAAGAGTTTATTCGCCCCCGTCACCATGATTTCCACCTGTCTGCTGCCGGCTTGGGGCACCAAAAATGCCATGCCGATCCTGATGTTCGGTGTGATCATCCTGTCGGTGGCGATTCCCCTGAGGTTGAAGGCCGTCGGGTAGCCTTGCCCCGCGCACAGAGTCAGCGCGGACGGTTCCTGGCGGTGTGGTGGGCCTTCGCGGCGACCTCGTCGATGGGCAGCGACGCCAGGTCACCCGGCATGCCGCGGCGTTCGAGGGCCTTGGAGATCAAGAAGTCCGCGACCCTCGGGTTGGCGGGCAGGATCGGACCGTGCAGGTAGGTGCCGATCACGTTGCGGTACCGCAGCCCCTCCTGCTGGTCCTCGCCGTTGTTACCCGCGCCCCGCAGCACCTTTCCGAGGGGCTCGTGGCCGTCGTCGATGTAGGTGCGACCGGAATGGTTCTCGTATCCGACGACTTCCCCGAACTCCGGGGACTCCAGGGTGACGTTGCCGATCAGCCGGTCGGTTCCGGCGCGGGTGTCGAGCGGCAGGATACCCGCCCCCGTGATGATCTTTCCCTCGCCGGTGACGAAGGTGCGGCCCAGCAGCTGGTACATGCCGCAGATCAGCAGCATCGGCACACCGTCCTCGACGAGACGACCCAGCTCGTCGATGTGGCGTTGGAGGTCTTCTTGGATCTTGTCCTGCCCGGCGTCCTGGCCGCCGCCACCGAGGAAGATGTCCCCGGATCCGAGGTCGGTGCCGTCGCCGGGGTTGTGGTCGACGATCTCGGCGTCGATTCCGCGCCATTCGAGGCGTTTCTGGAGCACGCGCGCGTTGCCCCAGTCGCCGTAGAGGTTCATGTCGCGCGGGTAGAGCTGGACGATGCAGATCATGCCACTGCCTCCTGGTCCTGACCGAGGGCCAGCCCGGACATCAGCTTCCGCAGGGCGGTCATGGCGGTGTAGGTGGTGTAGATGCGTTTCGGTTTGCCCGGGTTGAGGACGGCGAAACGGTCGAGGGCGCGCTGCAGGTCAGCCTCGATCTCCCCGACAGGCACGTCGTCGTAGGCCAGGCGCAGCGCCATCCCGTCGGCGCGGGTGCCGGTGACCAGAGCGACGGAGTCGAGGGGGGTGAAGTCGACGTCCCACAGCCAGCTGATGTCGCGACCATCGGCGTAGTTGTCGTTGATGGCGATCATGTTGTCCGCCTTGCCGTCGGCGAAGGACAACAGCGACAACCGGAAGCCGCTGGGGTTTTTCACCAGCACCAGTTCTATCGGGACGCCCTTGTAGGTGATGGTCTCACCGCGCCCGAACGCGGGCCGCACGTTGCCGAGGGCCTCGAGGAGTTTCTGCGTGGGCACCGCGTCGCCGACGATCCGCCGCACCAGCGTCAGGGCGGCGGCGGCGTTGATGAGGTTGTAGACGCCGCCCAGGCTCATCTCGACGACGTGCTCGGCCCCGTCGATCTCGTACGTTGCGCGTCGCCCGTCGATAGCCTTCAGCAGCACGTCGGCGTGGGCCTCGTGGTTGGCCCGGGCCTGGCCGCCCTTGAGGGTGTCGTCGGTGGGCATCAGTGCCAACAGTTCGTCGGTGGTGCCGAAGTAGACGGCCTCCGCCTTGGTGCGTTCCCGGATGCGGTAGACACGTGGGTCGTCGCGGTTGAGGATCACCGCCTCGGTGGCGGCCTCGGCGTTCTTGGCGAGCATCTCGGCGGCGGTGTCGATCTCACCGAACCGGTCGAGCTGGTCGCGCATCACGTTGAGGAACAGGCTCATGCGCGGCTTGACCTGGCGGACGAAATGCACGGCCCAGGCCTCGTCGAGTTCCAGGACTGCGATGTCGGCATCGAGCTTGCCGCGCCAGGTGACCAGCGGAAGCAACTCGGAGATCACGCCACGGGAGAAGTTCGATCCTGTGCGGTTGGTGAACACCTTGTACCCGACGGCCTGCAGCAGTTCAGTGACCACCTTCGTGGTGGTGGTTTTGCCGTTGGTGCCCGACACCAGCACGACACCACCGGGGAGAGGTTCCAGGGTGCGCCTGAGGTATCCGCGATCCAGCCTCTCGACCACCAGCCCGGGAAGCGCCGAACCACTGCCCCGAAGTCGTGCCACCTGTTTGACGAGCTTCCCGATCATGGTGCTGATGGTGTGACGAGGCATGAGGGGAATCCTAGCTCCTACGGGTCATCCGAACGATCGAGTCGGATTTCCCTCACACGAGTTGGGTGAGCCGGAGGGGCCAGGATCGAACGACCCGAATCAACACCACCCCGGCTCCGGAAGGAATGGCTACTCGTTCCCGGGCTGCCTGTATTCCTCGCCGTACTCCTCGCCATTGGGCTCGGTGGTCGCGTGTTCCGCGGCGGGGTTCTCGGATTCGGGGCTCCCGGGGACGGGGGCCCCGGTCTTTTCGGCTTCGGAACTCTCGGCCCTGGTGTTCATGAACTCGCGGCCCTTGTCGCTGAGGTCGCGGAAACCGCGGCTGATCTCGTCGACGAATCGGTTCAGGTGGCTGCCGAGCTGTTCGAGGAACTCCTTGGCACCGGGCGACTCGACATCCGGGTGGGTCTTGGCGTACTCGGCGCGCTGCTCGTCGTAGAAGGTCCTCGCCTTCTCTCCCACAAGCCCGGCGAACCCGGCGACGGCGTAGGCGGCGTCTGCCACAAACCTGCGCGCGGCGTCATCGAGCCTCTCGTTGTCCGTTCTGCTTCGCGGGGTCTGCTCGGGAATCATCTCCCCCTCGGGAGCCTCGGCATCCCCGGGCCGGGGGTTTTCGACCTCGCGGGCCTCCTGGCCGCGTTGCTCTTCACTCATTTCTTCCTCCATTTCCCATAAAACCTCGAACTCCAGTGTTGTCGCGCGACCACGACGACACCAGAGCCGCGCGCCCCTGAGTTTTCCCGGAACGTTCCCTGAGCCCAGCCCAGCAGCGCTGGAGTCGCCGGTGCGATCGCATCCGGTTTCATAATGGTGATCGAGGTCCCCAGGAGCCCACTGACTCCCGCACGCCGGCTCCCCGCACACGAGGCGAGCCGACTCAGAAAACGCCGCTGTTGAGTTTCTTCTGCAATTCTTTGATGCAGGCCGAGGCCTCCCCGAAGTGCCCCTCCTGGGCTACGCCGCAGTGTTTCTCGAGGGCGAGAATGGTGCCGGCGCCCATCAGTCCGTCCGCGTCGATTCCCAGCCGCTGCTGGAGCGCAGTGATCACCGATGATCCCACAGCCTTTTCATCGGGGACCCACTCCCACCCCCCGGTCAATCCCGGGTTCTTGGCTTTCCAGGACACCGCCTGACTGGAGACCTGGCCGTCCACGGTGGTTTTGAGCACCTCCTGGAGGCGCCGGGTTGTGCTGGGCCCCCAGTAGCCATCAACGGTCAGGACAGTGGAAGGCGGTGCAGCGTAGCTAAGCGCCGGGATCAATCCACCGTTGGCCCAGCTCTTGGAACCCGACGGTTCGGTAGTGAAATAACCGACGAGGCTGTTCTCGTCGCGAGCCTCGAAGGTGGTCAACCCGTCACCGCAGGAGACGGCGATTGCTCCGGGGAACCACAGGAGCGCACCGGGGGTTTTCTTGGCCTCGTTGAGATCAATCACTGTGCAGGCCTTGATCTGTTCACCCGATGTTGCCGGGAACGAAATCCCGAGCTGCGACAGCGCCCAGTGGATCAAACCGGGGCAGTCAAAGGTCTCCGGCCCGGAACCACCCGAGGCATAGGAACACCCAGCCTTGCTCGTGACCACCTGAAGGAAATCCCGTCCTGACACAGCGGCCAGGGCCGGTGGTACACCAAACAGGCTGGCCGCCCCCAGACAGCCAGCAACCGGGCCCCCGAGAATGGTGGCAGCAAGCAGGTTCCTGCGGGATAATCGTGGGCACGCAATCGTCATGGCGAACTCCTCAACCTCAAAGATTACGGCCGACCCCTGGCGGATCAGGTCTTTTCCCCAGAGAATCGAGCCCTGTTTCCACGCCGAGCCTCACGACGCTGCCGCGAGCTTAACACCGCGGAACACTGATCCACGGGGAAGCCTGAGCAACACCTGAGAACATCGGAGGTTCCAGAGGATACCGCCACCGGCCTTCTTCGGCGGGAAAGAGTCACGACCCGATGCGCGTCGAGGATGCGACAGCGACCCGCATGGACAAGCGGGGCATGGGTCCCGCTTCGGGTCCCACGCCCCGCGACATCGCTCAGAAGGTGCCGTTGTTGAGAGCTTTCTGCAGCGCCATGATGCAGGACGACTGCTCCGAGAAGCACCCATCCTGGGTGGTTCCGAAATGCTTCTGAATGGCCTTGATCGTGTTCGGACCGATCAGACCGTCGGGCTGGATACCCACTTTCTGCTGGACCGCGCGGATCACCTCAGAGCCCGTGGCAGATCCTTCGGGGACCCACTGCCAGCCACTGACCAGGCCAGGGTTCTTGGCCTGCCAGGTCTTGCTCTGACCCGAGACCATACCGTCGATCGGGGTTCCCAGGACCGACTGGAGGAGCTTCGTGGTCGAGGCGCCCCACCATCCATCCACCTGGAGCGAGCTGGGGGGAGTGGCCGGAGCATCTGGAGCGTTCGCACCGGGATCCGGGGTGACGGGCATCGGATCGCCGGGGGTCGGTGGAATCTGATCGGCGGACCCGGCCGCCAGGACCTTCAGCTCCGGGATCTTGTTCACGTAGCTTCCCGGGCAGCCCGTCGAGATGAACGCCTTGTGGGGCTCAAGCCAGAGCGGACCGAAACGTTGCCTGAGGTTCTGGATCAAGGTGTGCAGCCGCTGCAGGGTTTGCTCGCTCATATCGGGACAGCACTCGATGCCAATGCTCTGTGCGTTGATGGAGTAGACGCCGGCGTGGTAGGCGGTGTCTCCCAGATCGACGATCTGAGTGACTCCCTCGTCGCTGACCACGTAATGGGCCGACACCTCGGCTGCGTTGTCACCTGCCAGGTAGTCGACGATACCTTGATGTGTCTGACCAGCGGGTTCTCCCCACCAGTGGATGACGATGCCCGTCATTGAAGCAGCTGCCCCGGATGCGAAGGTACGGCCCGCATCGTAGTTGACCGCCTGCTGGAAGTTGTCGGCGAACTCAGCGGCATGGGCCGGCAAGGCCCCCGCACCCGCGAGCCCGAAACCCGCTAGACCCAGGACAGATGCGGACCGCAGAACCGCACGACGACTCAATCCGCGACCAGTGGAATATGAATCGATTGAATGCATGAACAGTTCCTTCCAGCTCGGCCCGCCGCCAACGGCTCCAAGCTGAGCTCGATTTAAATGAATCAGAAATGGTTGAGAAAATGACGGCGGATTCAGCGATGTCGGCGACATCGAATCACGCTGGAAAATCCCTCGAGATTGGATGGTAGCCAGGAAATTCCACCGTCAAGATTTCCAGCTTCACCGACCGGGATCGGGGCACATCATGTCATTATGAAAAGCTCACCCGACGGCGAAATCAGAATGTCGAAAATATGGTGGATAATCTGGTGCGGACCCCGGCACGAAAGGGGTCCGCACCAAGGAGATCAGAAGGTTCCGTTGTTGAGCGCCTTCTGCAGCGCCATGACGCAGGAGGACTGATCCGAGAAGCACCCATCCTGGGTGGTTCCGAAATGCTTCTGAATAGCCTTGATCGTGTTCGGGCCAATCAGACCATCGGCCTGGGCGCCCAATTTCTGCTGGACCGCGCGGATCACCTCAGAGCCCGTGGCGGAGCCGTCGGGAACCCACTGCCAGCCGCTGGCCAGACCGGGGTTCTTGGCCTTCCAGGACTGGGCCTGGCTGGCGACCGTACCGTCGACGGAGACCCCGAGCACCTCTTGGAGCTTGCTGGTGGTGGCGCTGCCCCAGTAGCCGTCAACATTCAGCGCCCCGTCAGGGGTCGTGCCGCCGCCACCGCCGCCACCGCCGGTGCCCGGCGCTCCGCTGTAGTCAAGACCTGGAACCAAACCGGCTGCGGTCCATCCCGTGCCAGTGAAGTAGCCGACCCCGACCTCTTCGCTCTGCGCCTCGAAGGAGGTTGCCCCATCACCGCAGGAGATGCCGATGTGGCCGGGGAACCACAGGATGGCGCCCGGAGTCGCCAGGCCCTGACCGAGGTCGATCGGGTCGCAGGAGTTGTACTGCTCGCCGGAGGTACGCGGGAAGGAGATTCCGAGCTGGGTGAGCGACCACAGAACCAGTCCGGAGCAGTCAAAACTCGAGGGTCCGGCATCACCCCAAATGTAGGGGCAGCCATTCTTGCTGGCAGCCGTCTGAAGGAAATCCGATCCGGAATAAGCGGCCGCAGCAGAGTTTGCACCAACAAGGTTGATGGCTCCCAGAACTCCCATTGCGGGGACACCGACTGCGAGGGTTGAAAGGATGCTCCTACGAGACATCCGCGGTTGCATAATCGTCATAGATCCATTCCTTGTTCGTTGACCTTGTTCATTCAGTAATAGCGATCCGTGACGAATGGGCCCCTCCGCCAGAAGATCAAAACCTTGCATGCATCGAAAACCTCACGACGCTCTGCGAGCCTAACACCGAGAGGGTCACTTCCCTGATGAAATCTCAGCTTCCTCCCAGCTTTCCCATCAGACAGTTTGTTCCGCACGAAAGGTTGAAGAAGAACGACGGAGGCATCGATACCGCCGAGACAGCTGCCCACCGGGCTCGCACAGGCGATCAAAATGCGCTCTGACTAGGGATTTTACCCCCAGGCTCGGTCAGATCAAGGATTCAGGCCGGCACATGAACGGCCCCGACCACGATCCGGATGAGTCGTCACCATGCCGACCGAAAGGCGGACACGCCCGCCCATAAGACTTTGCAAATGAAAATAAACCGTGGTCAATCCGAACCCCTCCAGTGCCCCGTCGGCACCAGCTTCACGAACGCTTCGAACGCCCCGCTCCGACCTGACCGGACACCGATCCGCTCGCAGTTCCAGCCCACTCCCCGAAGCGCCCGGTCTCCCGACCCGAGCGGACGTCAACGGCAGATCACACGAGACGCGACACACACCGTCGCCCTCATAGCGCACGCAGATCGACTGGGGAGCGAGACATGAGACCTGGCCACCCGCCATCACGCAGGCGGCGCATCAGCAGTCTCAGGGACTACGGGCTCTGCGGCCCTCATCACAGGATGTCACCCGTCGAGGACACGTCCCCCACGGGCCACCCCGATGTGGCACACAAAAGACCTGGGTCGCCTGATCGTGCTGGTCGTCGCTAGTTCCAATTCTCCAGTTCCGGTGTCACCACCCGGCTCCCGGTGACCCCGGAGGCTTTCCCCGTTGTCTCCCCGGCACCCCCTGAGGCGACGGAGCCGATGGAACTCTGCGGTCGCGGTCGGTCGCAGGTCCGTTCCCCTGTGGATCCCACGCGCCGCGGCAGTCGATCAGGCGACCCAAGCGAAGTCGGAAACCAGGGTCCCCAGTACCGACCTCGTCTGTTCCGAGGCGCTGCACTCAGTCACTCATGCACATGCCTCTCACAACTTTCCGGCATTGAGGGCCTTCTGCATCTCGACGATGCCGGGCGCCCCCTCCGGGAAACATCCATCCTCTGTGACACCGAAGTGCCGTTGAATGGCGCGGATCGTGTCCGGACCGATCAGGCCATCGACCTCGGAGCCCACCACCTGCTGGATCGCTCGAATGACGGTCGATCCCGTAGCGGCGGCTTCAGAGACCCACTCCCATCCGCTGACCAGGGCCGGATTGGCAGTCTTCCACCCGGTGTACTGCCGCGACACCACACCATCGACGGGTGTGCCAAGCACCTCTTGGAGCTTGCTGGTGGTGGCGGAACCCCAGTAGCCGTCCGCGTCCAAGAGTCCGTTGTTCTCATTGATCACGTCGGGCGGCGATGGAATTTCCGAGGATCCCGCAGCCAGAACCTTCAACTCCGGGATCTTGCTCATGTAGGTACCCGGGCACCCCGTGGAGGAGAACGCCTGATGCGGTTCCAACCACAGGGGTCCGAGACTGCCGTTGAGCTTCTGCACCAGGTCGCACACCCTGTTCACGGTGGCGTCATCCATCTCGGGGCGGCACTCGATGCCGATGCTCTGGGCGTTGATGTCGTAGACACCCGCATGGAATGCGGTGTCCTCCAGCCCGACGAGCTGGGTGACACGCTCCCCGCTCACCACGTAATGAGCGGAGGACCAGCGGGCGTTCTCACCAGCCAGGTAGTTCACCACGCCCTGGTGGGACTGGCCACGAGGCTCCCCCCACCAGTGGATGACGATTCCGCTGATCCTGGTCGCCTCGCCGGATCTGAGATTGCGGCCCGGCGCGTAGCGAACAGCCTGCTGGAAGTCATCGGCGAAATCTGTTGCCCGAGCCGCGGTGGCGGCACCGGTCACGAACCCGCCAGCCACCCCCAGCATCGAGGCGGAACGCAGAATCGCACGTCGACTCGGCCCCTCGGTGGGCCTGGATCTGACCGGAATCACGTGTTCACTTCCTTCCTGCGGGGTGCTGGCTCTCATCACAGTGCCGAACATGGCGTCGCCGCTGCGAGCGTAACACCGCAGACCGGGTTTTCCTAAAGATTCTCAGCCTTCCGTCAGGAAAGAAACGGGTCCGGAGTGGGTCTCCGCCGCCCCACACGCCCGTTTCGTTCACCGCCGCCAACCCCGCCCAGGACCTCTCCGGAAAGCGTTAAATGCGTTCTGACTAGGACTTTTAGGAAATCCTGTTGGATCGTCGCGACGGGATCAGAGAGAGCAGTCGGACCACGTCACCTCGCCCCCTGCAAGCCGCCACGCCGTCCAAAAGTACGACATCGCTCACTTCTCGATTCATTATCTGAGGAGTATCTGAGAGCAAACTGAGACGCCGGTCCGGGCCTTGGAGGAGGGAGCTGTCCCCGACCTGTGCAGGTCGACCCTCAGACGCGGGTGACCGCGATCCCCTCGGGGACCACCTGACCGTCGCGGTAGGGAATGACCGCATGAAACTGAGGTCCGTCGTCAAAAACCAGAGGCAGGAAGTGGCGGTCGCCCTCCCACATCGGCAGGTCACCGAGTTCAGCGAGGGGAACCCAACGCAGCGGGCCGTCGTCGTTGCGCTCCGGGGGCTCGCCGACGAAGTCGTCGACGAGAAAGACCAGCCCGAACCAGTCACTGCCGTCCGAACCGAATCCCGGCCAGGCGATGCTGCCGCGCAGCCGCAGGGAGGTCGCATCGATTCCGGCCTCCTCGCGAAGTTCTCGCCTCAGACAGATGACGGCGTCCTCACCGGGTTCCAGCTTGCCGCCAAGGCCGTTCCATTTGCCGCGGTGGTCGTCGCCGGCGCGCTGGCGGTGCACCAGCAGCACCCGACCGTCGCGGACGACGTATCCGAGGGTGCCGATGACGGCCCGAAACACCGCTGAACCTCAGACCACGCGGTGCAGCCAGCCGTGCCGATCCTCGGCGCGACCGAACTGGATGTCCAAGAGGTGAGCGCGCAGCTCGCGGGTGCGCGGGCCAGGCTCCCCGTCACCGACGACCTGCGCACCGTGTTCGGGAGAGTCGAAGCCCACGATCGGGGTGATGACGGCAGCCGTGCCGCAAGCGAAGGTTTCGGTCACCCGGCCCGAGGCGATGCCGTCGCGCAGCTCGTCGATGGAGATGGGCCGCTCGACGGGGGTGAGGCCGTGTTCGGAGGCCAAGGTGAGCAGCGAGTCGCGGGTGACGCCGTCCAGGATCGATCCGAGCGTGGGGGTGACGAGCTGGTCGTCGGCGGTGACCATCATGAAGTTCATGGTTCCGCACTCCTCCAGCCAGCGGTGTTCGGCGCCGTCGAGGTAGAGCACCTGTCCGCAGCCGTGAGCGGCGGCCTCGTTGGCGGCGGCGAGGCTGGCGGCGTAGTTTCCACCGCACTTCGCGGTGCCGGTGCCGCCGGGCGCGGCCCGCGTGTAGTTGGGGGTGACCCACAGCTTCACGGGGGCCGGATAGTAGGCGCCAACGGGCGAAGCGAGCAGGCCGTAGCGGTAGTTCTTGGCCTCACGCACCCCGAGATAGGGTTCGTCGGCGATCTCGAAGGGACGCAGGTACAAGCTGCGCTCCCCGTCGGGTTGCGGCACCCACGCCTGTTCCAGAGCGACCAGCTCGTCGAGGGCGGCGAGGAACAGGTCCTCCGGCAGGGGTGCCATCTCGAGGCGTTCAGCGGAGGAGATGAAACGCCGCGCGTTCTTCTCGGGACGAAACAGCCACACCGAGGAGTCGGCATGGCGGTAGGCCTTCAGCCCCTCGAAGATCTCCTGCCCGTAGTGGAAGACCGCGGCGGCGGGGTGCAGCTGCCACTGGCCTGTCGGGATGATGCGGGCGTCGTGCCACCCGAGGCCCTCGGTGTAGTCGGCAACGGCCATGTGGTCGGCATAGAACTTCCCGAACACCGGATCCGCCACGATGGCGGCGCGCTCGGCCTCGGGCGTGGGCTGGTCGGTGCGGTGGAGTTCGAACAGTGACATGCCCGCAGACTAGTCCACCGGTGGGGACAGCGCCGGCATCACGTTCATTCCCGGGACGATCCGCTCTGCGACGGCTTTATCTATTTCGACACAACAACCAGAGCTATTCTGGACAAAAGTCAAGAACGCAGCTCGCCGGGCAGGTTCCTCCTCCGAAACGCCCGCATTCACGGGCTGGCACTCATCCCGACTCTCCCTTGGACTTGACTTCCTAAGAATCCTGAGAGAACCTTTCCACGTTCATACCCAGACAGGAGATGCCGATGCGCAAGCTTGTGATCTGGCTCACCGCAGCCGCGGTGGCCATCGCAGGAATTGTTCTAGCAGCATCCGCAACGGCCGAAGGCGAGAAGCCCACAGTCGGACCGTCAGTGGTCGGAATCCACGCCCCTTGCCCCGTCACCCACCCCTGGCCGGGCGACAACGCGCCCATCTCAGAGATCAGCAACCAGCTGTCCCAGAACTTCGGGGTGACCCTGGCCGGTGACGGATGGACCGACGCGAACCGCACCCAGATCAGCGTCGTGTGGCAGGCCCTCGACTCCGTCTCCTGCACCGACTTCCTGCCCAACATCAAGGCAAAGGTGTCTGGAACCATTGGCATCAACGCCACCCACATCACCGGATTCGCCTGGGGTGACTGGTCGTACACCAAACCCGGTTATTTGAGTTTCGACTTCACCAAGTGGAAGGAAGCCGTCGATCTCGGTGACATCGGGCGCCTGTCGCGCATCGTCATCCACGAGTTCACCCACATCTTCAACGCCGACCGCGACTCCAACCCCAAGTACTGGAGCGAGTTCCAGCACCTCGCCGCCAAGCAGGGCGTCTTCAGCTCCTACGCCGGCAGGAACAACCTGGAGACCCTCCCCGAGGTCGTCGGCTACTACGTGGCCCGCTGCGCCAAGGACAACCCCTACGACACCGGCCAGTTCAATGACTACTACGAGTGGGTCAAGACCACCATCTTCGCGGGCCGCGAGTTCGGCCCCGCGCCCGGCACCAAGGCCACCTGCGACGTGACCCCGGAGCAGATCCCCACCCCTGAGCCTTCCACACCCGACTGGGTGAAGGCGCTCAGCGGCGAGTGACCGCCGGACTCCGGGTGTCGCTAGGCTCTGGAGCATGAGCAAGACCACCATGCCCTCCGTGCAGGGCCCCAAGGGATCCAAACCGACCCTCACCTTCCCCGGACCCGATGCCCCCGACGACCTTCACGTGCAGCTGCTCGACGCCGGAACCGGTCCGGAGGTCAAGGCAGGCGACACCATCTCGGCCCACTACCTCGGACAGTCCTGGAACGGATCGGTCTTCGACAACTCCTACGACCGGGGCCAACCGTTGAACTTCCGCGTCGGCGTCGGTGAGGTCATCCGAGGCTGGGACGACGGTCTCGTGGGTCAACGCGTCGGTTCCCGGGTCCTGCTGTCCATCCCAGCCGAACTCGGCTACGGCGACCACGGCGTCCCGCAGGCCGGCATCAAGGGCGGGGCGACCCTGGTCTTCGTCACCGAGATCCTCAGCGCCTCCTGAAAAGCCGCTCCCCACGGCCAGGTGAGCCGGAACGCGACGAAGGAGCGCCGAGTCGTACCCGACTGCACCGCCCAGAGCCTCTACACTTTCCGCGGGCTTGATGGGAAAGGAGCACGAGGTGGCAAGGACCGGGCGGCTGGCCTGGATCGTGTGGGGCGTCGGCATCCTCGCGTACTGCGCCGCAATCATGCAGCGCACCAGCCTCGGGGTCCTCGGGATCCAGACCGCGAACCACTTCGGCACCAGCATCGGCATCATCTCCACCTTCGTGATGGTCCAGCTCGCGACCTACGCGCTGGCGCAGCTGCCCGCCGGGGTGCTGGTGGATCGCTACGGGTCGCGGGTGGTGATGGTCACGGGTTCCGGAATGATGGTCGCCGCACAGGTGATCATGGCCTTCGCCGATTCCCTTCCCCTGGCCTTCGCCGCCCGCATCCTGCTGGGGATCGGCGACGCCTGCATGTACGGGTCGGTGCTGCGGCTCATCCCCGAGTGGTTCGCGCCGTCGCGGGTGCCGGTCCTGACGCAGCTCGCCGGGTTGCTGGGGCAGCTGGGGCAGGTGGCCTCCGCGACCTTCCTGCTTCCCCTGTTCAACGCCCAGGGCTGGATGTGGGCTTTCCTGGGCGCGGCCCTCGCATCCGTCGTGGCTGGGGTCATGAGCGCGTTCTGGGTTCGCGACGTGCCCCCCGGTCGGACCCGCCCCGCCCCGCGGGAGGAGAAACTCTCCGACCTGCCGCGCGGCATCGCCGATGCCTGGCGGCATCCCGCGACCCGGCTCGGGTTCTGGGTGCACTTCACCAGCGGTTTCAGCATCAACGTGTTCGCGATGATCTGGGGCATCCCCTGGCTGCAGCAGGCAGAGGGACGCTCGGAGGCCGAGGCCGCCTTCCTGTTCAGTCTCACCGTCTACGGTTCCATCGTTTTCTCGCCGCTGCTGGGCTGGCTGACCTCACGTCACCCGCTGCGTCGCAGCAACCTGGCGCTCACCGTCATCGGGGGCAACATGCTCGGGTGGGCGGCGGCGCTGCTGTGGCCGGGACAGGCTCCGTGGTGGTTGCTGATCTTCCTGGTGGTCGCGATGTCCGCAGGCGGCCCGGGCACCGGCATCGGATTCGACTATCCCCGCACCCTGCTGCCCCCGCACCGCCTCGGCGCTGCCAACGGCCTGGTCATCACCGGTTCCTTCACGGGCGCCACCGTGAGTCTGCTGGCCATCAGTGCCTTCCTGGGCTGGGTCAATCCCGCCGGCGACTACACCGCCGAACAACTCAACCAGGCCATGGCATTGCAGTTCCCGTTCTTCGCCGTCGGTCTGATCGGTATCTTCAGCACCCGCCATCGGCTGCGCACCATGATGCGTCCCCACGGGGTGATCGTGCCGACCTGGCGGGAAGTGGTGCAGAGAATCCGCGCCAGCAGGCATCACTGACAACCGACCCCGCTGGCTGAGCCGTGCATCCAGGTGCGCACAGTCACCACGTCGTAGTCCCACACCCGGTCGAGGATCTGGGCCGGGCAGCCAGGTGCGCACAGTCACCGCGCCAGAACTCACCGCCGACGGCGCACAAAAGATTTCGTGACGATCCACGTTTCAGTGGCGTCTACTGTACAGAGGAGTCTGTCAGTCTGAGGACTGACTGACACCGCTGCCAGTGCCAGACCGTTTGCACGTCTGGTTGGAGAACATCTCCACCCCATCGGACCTTTTCGGAGGAAGAAACCATGCTGTCATTCATCGGAATGATCATCGCCGGCGCCATTCTCGGTGCCCTCGCCCGGCTCATCATGCGGGGCAGCCAGAACATCTCAATACTGTGGACCGTCGTGCTGGGCGCCGTGGGCGCACTTGTCGGAAGCGTGGTCGCCAGCTTCTTCGGTGTCGCCCACACCGACGGGATTGACTGGATCAGGTGGGCCCTGTCCCTCGCTGCCGCCGTCATCGCGATCTCCATCTACCTGAGCGTCACCGGTCGCAAATAACCTTCAGCGCCTTGAAGTAGGTTCCGTGGAGGCACTCACCGCCTCCACGGAGCCTCTTTCATTCGTGTGTGACACACGCCACGAACTGAGGTCGTGAGGATTTCCCGGTTGGTGGCGTCTTTCTTTCAGCGCGGCAATCATGACGGGCAGCAACACCAGTCAGTCAGGTCGGTCATACGAGTCGACCACGGCAGCCACCGAGGCGCCATGACGGGCCAGTTGCTGAACCGCGCTCCATCACATCCCGTCACCATCCATTTCACGGATCTACGAAAGAGGCTCCCATGAGCAACAACGCCACGCCCCAGACCGGCCAGCAGCGCGAGCGCAACGAGAAGGTCGAGGAGGACAAGACCCCCCGCGGCCCCCTCCAGACCTCGCACGGCGTGACCACCATCGACGAGAACGTCGTCGCCAAGATCGCCGGCATGGCCGCTCGTGAGGTGCCCGGTGTCTACGACATGGGCAACGCCGTGCGCCGCGCCTTCAGCGCGTTGACCGACCGCATCCCCAACGTCCAGACCAACGTCGCCGGCGGCATCGGCGTCCAGAAGGGCGAGACCCAGGCCGCCATCGAGGTCACCGTGGTGGTCGAGTACGGCGTCTCCATCGTCGAGGTCTCCAACGCCATCCGCCGCAACATCATCGAGCAGCTTGAGATGACCACCGGCCTGGAAGTCGTGGAGGTCAACATCAACGTCACCGACGTCCACCTGCCTGACGACGACTCCGACAACTCCGAGGCCGCCGACCTCAAGTGACCCGTCCCAACGCCTTGATCTGAGGAGTTCTCATGAAGACAACGCACCTGGCCCTCCTGGTGGGCCTGTTCCTTGGAACCGTTCTCGCCTTCGGCTCTTTCGCCAATTTTGTTCTGGTGGCCCTATGCGGCCTGGCCGGATGGGCGGTAGGCCTCTACCTGGAGGGCCGGGTCGATGTCCACAGCATCCTGGATCGGCGAAAGAAGTGACGATGGCGACCGCGACCCAGCCTGCACTCACGCAGCCGGGACCTTCCCAGGACGAGGATTCCTCCTGGGAGCAGCGCGGCACCACCACCATTCCGGCCCGAGTCGTCGCTCAGATCGCGGCTAAGGCCGCCTATGAGACCGGCAATGTCGGCTCCAACGCCGGCGGAATCTTGGGAATCGGTGCCCGCCGCAACTTCGCCTCCCGACCCGAGGCCCAGTGCGAGCTCTACGGGCAGGTCGCCGTCCTCCACCTGGACCTCGGCCTGGTTTTTCCCACGCCACTGTCCTCCACCATCGAAGATCTGCGCGCCCACGTGCGCAGTCGGGTCGAGTACCTCACCGGGTTGAGCGTCGGCAAGATCACCATCAAGATCTCCTGGCTCAATCCGAGCAGCCACGTAGGGAAGAGCCTGAAATGAGAACACCCGTTCCGAACCTCATTCGTCGCCCGTCCCGCAGCGCCCCCAGTGTCGTCCTGGCACTGCTGCTGCTCGCGGTCGGAGGCCTGGGAGCCTGGCTGACGGGGCACCGGATCGTGACCGGCACCTGGCCGGACCACGCCGTCACCACGCTTGACTCCATCGGATCCACCGCCCTCGGCTCCGCCGCGATGCTCACCGCCGCCGGGATCGCCGCCGTATGCGGCCTGACCATGGTCCTCGCGGCCCTGTGGCCGGGCCTGCCCGAGCGCATCGAGATCCTCCCCGACGCCATCCCCGGCCAGACCGCGGTGCGGCGCCGCGACCTGGCCGCCCTGGTGAGGACCCAGGTCGAGCAGATCGGCGGAGTCCACTCCGCCGCCGTCACCACCCGTCGCTCCCGGGTCGACGTCGTCGTCCTCAGTGTCTTGGACGACCTCGGCCCGGTGCTTGAAGCCGCCCGCAAGAAAACCGACGAGGCCCTGCAGACGCTCCAGCCCGCGGGCATCACACGCAGCCGCGTGCGAATCAAGCACACGAGCTGAAGGAGATTCGACCATGCGTTCAGTTTCTGGTGTCCTCAACAGGACAGTCCTGGCCGGCTGCGGCCTTCTCATCGTGGCAGCGGCATCCTGGCTGCTGGCCTCCGGCCTTGATGCCGGTCGATTCTGGCCCGACGCCGCCCCGTACCTGGCCACTGCGCAGGACCGAGTGGGCAGCCTCATCGCGCCCCAGGCGCACTGGCTCCTGCTGACGACCGCGCTGGTGTCCGTGCTCGCCGTCATCGCCGGGCTGGTCCTGCTCGCCATGCAGGTCCCCCGCAAGGCGGTCACCTCGCCACTGAGGTTCAGCGACTCCGAGGGCGTCCTGCTGGCCACCATCGCCCCCGACGTCCTGTCTCAGGCCCTGTCCGAGCGGGCTGAGGACGTCCCCGGGGTGGAGCAATGCGCCGTGTGGGTCACCGGTTCCCCGACCAGCCTGTGGGTCCAGGCTGACGCCACCGTCTCCCAGGACTGCGAGGCCGAATGGGCCGTAGCCGCGCTCAGGCGCCGGCTCGCGGACGACGTGACCACGTCGCTGGGCGCCAGCCCCAGGCAGGTCGACGTCCTGGTGCGACTGGAGCGGTCCTCGAGCAAACGCAGCGTCTCGCAGACCGTCACAGGACAGCACTCGCCCGCGATCACGGGGAACGGCGATGACACATGAGACGCAGGACGAGGCAGTGTCGGCGCCTCGTCCGCGTCCACACCACGCCGCACAACCGAGCGCCTCGTCCGCCGCATCCCACGACAAGGACCGCCGCCTGGTCCTGCGCGCCCAGGACGGTGATATCAACGCCTTCGAGCAGCTCGTCGAGCGTTATCAGGGGCGCCTGTTCCGCACCGCCTACATGATCGTGCGCAACCGTCACGACAGTGAAGACATCGTCCAGGAGACCCTCATCCAGGCCTGGCGCAGTCTTCACCTGGTCAGGGAGCCCGCCGCCTTTCGAGGCTGGCTCATGCGGATCTGCACCAACAAGACCGCCAGCATGACACGCAAGCGCCAACGTCGGGCCACCGACCCCTACGACTCCGAGGGCCTGGAGACTGCGAGCGCCATGGCGGAGACGACGTCACACAGCACCACAGACCCGGCTGAGTCCAGCGAGGTCAACGCCCAGATCAAAGCGCTGGCCGACCTGTTGGCCTCCGTGAAACCCGAGTTGCGCATCGTCTGGGTGCTCCGAGAGGTTGACGACATGTCCTACGAGGAGATCGCCCAGGCTCTGAACCTGACCGAGTCCACCGTCCGCGGGAGGCTGGCGCGCGCCCGTTCTCTCGTCATGCGCCAGATGAAGGAGTGGGCATGAGCACCTTCAATCAGCTCTCACATAGCGTCCGACGCTCGACGGCGTCGGCCAGGCCATCCGCCCGGTCTCATGAGCAAGACGACGCGGAAACACGGAAATACCAGCGTCTGATCGCCTCCCTGCACGAGGAGTGGGACCAGCTGGAATCTCAGGCGAGCACCTCAGTCATGCCCAAGCGCCACCTGATGGAGGCCATCCTCGCCGAGACCCGTCACGGCGCCCAGGTGGAGATGCCCGCGACCGATCTGGGGCCCTACAGCATGTCTGAGTTCTCGCTGCGGGCACTCATCCGACGCACCGTGGACCGTGTGCCCGGCGCGCATGCCCTGCGGTCCTCTTTCGAGCACGCCCCCTCAAGCGTGGATCACCGCGGGTTGGGGGTTCCAGAGACCATCACCTGTCGGATCTCCGCCCACATCAGCGTGGAAAGCCTGCCGCAGCTCGCCCAGCTGGTCCGTGACGCCGTTCGAGCAGCCTGCCGTGAGAACCTAGGAGTGTCCCCGACCGTCAACGTCCACATCCAGGATCTTCACGATGACGACTAGCCTCTCAGCAGCCGAACTGGCCCACCTGGTCACTGCTGTCCCCGGTGTACGAGGAATCGAGCCGGGGATCGGCAGCACGTTGAGGACGATCAGCAACTACATCCGCCAACGGGATCCTCAGCAGGCCCGATTCGGCGTGGTCGTCGAGGCGGGCTCGCGCAGGGCCGTCATCGAGATCGGCATTGACGGCTCCAGGCCCGTCAAGGACATCGTGCGCGACGTCCAGGAGACCATCATCCGTTCCCTGTCGCAGGCGGGAGAGACAGGCGACGCCTTCGATGATCGGGAGGGCTCCGGCTCCTCCGGCGCCGGGGACCGGGACGCGCCTCGGGTCACGGTGCGGGTCCAGTCCCTGCTGTAGACACCCAGCCCACAGCAGCTCCACTCTCGCGCAGGTTCCAGCACGAGTCGACGCGAGGCACCGGTCAGATGATCGGTGCCCCGACGTCGATTCATGGGGTCCAGGACATGATCCCGGCAGACATGGGGTTCAGCCGGGATCAGCGGCGCTCGCGAACGACGGCGCCGGAGACGTCGGCATCATCCTCGAGACGTGCCATGTGCAATCCGTTCGCCAGAGGGTGTCCCAGCCAGATGGCCTCGAAGACCGGTGGGCGGATGCGGGAGGAGACCACTCCTCTATCAGCCGGCTGTCACCACCCTGATAGCCGAGTACACCTAGCCCGTACCTCGTGAATCAGTCTCCCGATCACTGTCGTTGCGAAGATCATGCTGGTTGGTGGTCTCACCTGCAAGGCAGACGCAGCACATCGCGCTGCGGTCGCGCATCGCATGCACCTACCCTATCCACTGGCGGAGTGACGGTCGTGAACAGACTGTCAACAATTGCTGCGGCGTGACGAGCCACAAGAATCTATGTCAATGGATAGTTAGCTAAAGATGGGTGCTGCTGTCGAGAAGCTGGGTACTAACGTCAACTCTTTCGAAAGAAACCCGAGAGAACTCTAGCGTAAGCACGCTTTTCGTACATACACTTCCAGCATGGGAACAGAGTCCATAACCTGATCAGTCCAAAGGAGGATGCTATGGAACTGTTCATCGCTGAGGCTCTCGGCGTCGGCAACGAGGCTGCGAACCAGATCTTCACCATCGTCATGAATGCTGGAAGTGCACTCTTTATCGCATCGGCGATCGCCACCCTGATTACTTTGAGGTGGGCCGGTATTGCATCGGTTGGTTGGACCACCTTCTTCATGATGGTGAAGGGCCTCGCGAAGAAGTACGGTACGCGTGCAGCCCTGGCTTACTGAGATTCACGGGCCTGTGGCAGGCAGAATTTCTCGTCAGCCACAGGCCTGAGGTCGTGACCAGAAAGTGCTGAGCATTGATGAGAAATATCAAGATTTTCTTTCTCCTGAACAAGAATGCTGACCTGTCCACATCGCAGCTATGGTCGTCTTTCGTAAAAATCAACGTATGCAGGTGGTATCCCGCCCTTATCATCATGCGCTGGGTTTTACAGGCCGTCGTCAGTGGCATTTCACTCGCGATCGTCGGGCGGTACATAGACAAGGGTTTCCTGGTTTTTTTGGCTTCGACGGTTATTGCACTCACGACTCTATCGCCATTATTTGACGATATCGATGTTCAACTAAGACGTTATAAATCGGAATACTTGCACACCCTCATGAGGGAGCGAGAAAAAACTGGGATATTTCTGATTGACAATATCTTTTGGTTCTCAGCTTTTAGGAATCTCGGGACAATGATTTTCTGGAGCGAAGTCGCGATTCTTTCAGGGGGATGGCGTACTGCTCTGCTTCTAGCCGTAGTCGCGCTGGCTTCATACACCGTATTCATCGCCCATTCTTTCTTCAGAATGAGGGTGAATAGCATATCTGGAATGGTTTCGTATGCCTTGACCGGAGTCGCCATCACCGCGGTTTCGGCATTAATTTTCTCCAGCATATTTACCCTCATCTTAGAACTCAAGACAGCAGTTGCAGAAGGTAGGGGAGAGGTCTTTGAGGGAGAAGCGATGGGTCTTCTATATGGCTCGATGCTCAGCGCGGTGAATGACATCTATAGCAGCACGGGGTTCTTTTTCTCGGGATCGATCATTCTGGTCATTCTCGTAATTACGGTACTTCTCGTGCGGTCTTCCCGCATGGGAATCATGACCCCTAGCGGCTTTCGAAGCCACTATGTCGATATTGCACTCAGGTCGATAAGAATAACCTCCTTCGAGCATGTGACCGCGGCTCAGCTGCGAGGCCTCTCGCCGCGTTACGGACACAGTGAGCTCAATGTGCTTGTTCCAATGGAGTTCTGGTTATTAGTCGGCTTTACCCTCTCGGTGATCCCCACATTGAGCAATCCGGCAGCGATTCTTTCGCTCATTGCAATACAGATTTATATATTGACCATGGCGGTGCATCGGGGATTCGCTGCTCACTACCCAGCCGTCTTCGAGTTCGGCTCGGCGATCAAAACCTTGCGAGTCTTCAGGCAAACAGATTCCTCCATGAGGATGAAGTATTACAGGTCGTCTGAAAAACTCTTGCGGCACTTGGGAATTTTCCCGGTTTTCCTTCTGTCGGGTGGATATATATTGCTAGCAATTTTGCTCTCCGGTAATTCTCTTGATATCGGAATGAGTATCGCCACCTTGATTGGAGGATTAATATTCACTTCCATCTTGGCTTTCCCTATGCCCAGACTCTGCATGGCATCGCCAATCGACGCCATCGAGGTGCTTCTTCGGAAGGCGGATGCCCTGTCCCCGAGGATGAGTTTTGAGGATCTCGTCAGCCTGTCCGGATATCGAGCCCTCCGCTCCATTCGCATGATGCCTATTTTCTTGGTGCAGACGGCAATAGTTTTTACTCTCGTTCTTTTTCCTGTGCTCGGCTTTCTCGAAGGTGCGACCTGGTGGATATTCCTTGCCGGAGTCTTGGTCGCACTCCCGGTTGGCGTTTTCATTGCCTCTCACAGATCAGGCGGGGTGAACTAAATGAATCTTGCATTCTATAGGATTGGAAATCTGGTTCTGGTGTCAATTGCTGCCGTGATCGGTTTTCTATGCGGGCTCCATTTCGGCGGCAATTCCCCGCGCGTTGCCGCTCACAATAGACTTTCGATGTGGACGGTCCTGAGCAACAATCTTCGGGTTGGTTGTCTGATCATCCTCCTTGGCCTGATTTCCCTCGGGGTCGGTTCGCTCATTTTGATTGCATACAATCAAGTGATATTTGGAGCAGCGGTAAGTGGGGTTTATATGCAGAGCGGCTGGGCCCCCATCGTCACCGGGGTCTTGCCTCATGCCTTACCGGAACTCGCCGCGACGGCACTATGTGGTGTTCTGGGATTCGAAAGTTGGCGCGCCCTCAGGATCATCAAGAGAAGAATCGTTTCCGGAGGCATAATTCCCTTCGGCGCCAAGGGGATAATTGTCCTTGGCTGCTGCGCTCTGGGACTTTATCTTCTCGGCGCTGTTATCGAATCTACGATCTCATACGTGAAGGCTGGTTGAGTGATGGAAACAAGTGTGCTTCTATTGCTGGAAGGGTTGACATTCGGTTACGATGAATCCCCCTTGTTTGATAATCTTGATCTCGATTTCCTCGAAGGGTCTTTGGTGCTGCTGAGAGGAAAGAACGGGGCAGGGAAGACGACGCTCTGTGACATCTTAACGGGTGTACTCAAGGCCGATTCTCGCCGCTGCCTGTGGCGCGACGAGGAGATCAACCAGGAGGATTTGCGTCTGCTGGTCGCCTACGCTTCCCAAGAACCTGAGTTCTTCCCAGCGCTCAGTGGCCTGGAGAACCTTCGCCTGCTCCAGCTCCTCTCCAACGAGACTCCCAGCTACCTAGAGAAGGCCGTGGCCTTCGCCCTGGAATGGGGGCTAGGTGGGGGCGATCTTGAGAGGAAGCAGGTCGGAAATTATTCGGGAGGAATGCGCCAAAAACTCTGGATCGCGGCACACCTGGCCACATCGCGCGAGTTTGTGATCCTAGACGAGCCGTTCACTCATCTCGATTATGAAACCACCCGGCAGATCGCTCGGATGCTGCAAATCGACCCCAGAACTCGACTCCTCGTGAGTCACCAGATTCCAGAAGGAATTGAATTCTCTGACGTCATTGATCTCATCGGAGAAGAAGAAAAATGAAGAAATCTGCCAAGGCCCTGGAATATGGCGGATACGCTTTCGCGTTGGTACTCGCCATCACGATCCGCCTGACCGGCGCTTCCGCATGGTGGATTGCCGGCGTCGTGGTTTTCATCTTCGCTTGGGGTGGATATTTCCGCAAGCTGAGTGGAGACCGGAAAGAAAGCCCAAGAAACGGAGAAGGCTGATCCGCACATAGTGCACTCAACACAATCCTTTCCCCGCTACGCGGACGTGACCCTGCCCCAAGCCCCGGGATACGTGTGGGGTGTTTTCAACCCGGACTACTCACCCAGTGGGCTTGCGGTCAGGCTCAACCAAATTCCATGCGACCTGAGGAGCCCTGGCCGGGTGGTTCAGAACAGGCCCTCGGGTTCCTGGGGCTGGGCGTAGGCGGGATCGACCCCGTTGAACAGTGTCGAGACCGAGTTGCCGCTGTGGATGCGGGCGATGGCTTCCGCGAACAGCGAGGCGACGCTCAGCACCTTCAGGCCCGGGAAGTTCTCGGGGGCGGGGACGGTGTTGGTGGAGACCACCTCCGAGATGTGGGTGGCGGAGGTGAGACGCTCCACCGCCGAGCCTGAGAACAGGCCGTGGGTGCAGGCGATGGAGGCCTCGACGCAGCCGAAATCGGCCAGCCGGGAGACGATCTCGACGATCGATCCGCCCGTGGCGATCTCATCGTCGAGGACGATGGCCTTCTTGCCCGCGACGTCACCGACCACCGACGAGATCACCACCTTGTCGTCGGCGAGGCGTTGTTTGTTGCCGGCTGCCACCGGCAGCCCGAGTAGACGCGCCAGCAGCGTCGCCTGTTTGGCGTTGCCCAGGTCCGGGGACACGACGACGTGGTTGCTGAGGTCGCGTCCACGGTAGTGGTCGGCGATGACACCGAGCGCCGTGAGATGATCCACCGGAACGGAGAAGAATCCGTGCACCTGCGGCGCGTGAAGGTTCATCGTCAGCACCCGGTCGACGCCGGCGGTGACCAGCAGGTCGGCGACGAGACGGCCGCCCAGGGAGATGCGGGATGCGTCCTTCTTGTCGGAACGGGCGTAGGCGTAGTGCGGGATCACCGCCGTGATCTGCGTCGCCGACGCGCCACGGGCCGCGTTGACCATCAGCAGCAGCTCCATCAGATGCTCCTGGGTGGGAGGCACGAGAGGCTGCACGATGTAGACGTCGCGCTGCCGGCAGTTGGCGAGCAACTGGGCCTGAAGGCAGTCGTTGCTGAACCGGGAGATCTTCACATGGCTCCGGGGAACCTCCAGATGGTCGCAGATCTCATCAGCCAGCGCATGATGGGCGGATCCGGAGAAAACGACGATGCCCTTCACGGTCTCTCCTTGTTAGACGACTGTACGTCCCCACCCTAGTGGGGAGGCTCTCGCTGAAGCCGTCACAGGGCCGTGCGACACGACACCCGTCACAACTACTGTCAACGACCGCCCGCGAGACGACGGCGCAGGGCACGTCCCATCCGGGTGAAGTCGTCGCCCAGTTCGTTGTCGGTGACGGTGTAGGCCCAGGTGGCGCTGGGGATGCGGGTGCCCAGCGATTCCAGGTCCAGCCGCCCGTCGACGACCGGGGCCTCCAGGAGGGTGGCGACGGCGTCGTCGAGGATGCTCTCGGCGAGTCCCTGATAGGCGGCACCCATCTCCTTCTCGAACTCGGTCAGCGGATCCTCGCGGGCCAGCACCCGCAGATGGATGCCCTCGCGCAGCTCGGCTGCGTGCCCAAGATGCGCGCTCCAGGCGGCATCGATGGCCGCGACCAGCGCCAGTCGCGCCCCTTCCTCGAGTTTGTCCTCCCCAACCCGCTCGCCCAGTTCCGCGACCTCCTCGGGCGCGTGGTCGGCGAGCCGGTCGAGGGCCTCGGGCCCCTCGAGACAGGTTTCGCGCACCTCGACGAGGTGGGCACGTTGGCGGTGCAATAGTTCGCCGTAGCGCCACGACAGCCACCTCAGGTTGCGCTGCTCGCCGTCGCTGATCCGCTGCGCATGATCCACGACCCCCAGGACGCGACGGTTCGCGCGGCACTGCTCGACCTCACCGTCGCCATCCACGACCGCGGGGTCGGGATGGTCGGGGTCGTTGTCGGTGACGAGGCGGTCCTCGAGGCTGGCGAGGAACACCGACTCCCCCGGATCGCCCTGCCGTCCGGCGCGACCACGGAGCTGATCGTCGAGCCGGGCGCTGGGGAAACGCCCCACCCCGACCACCAGCAAACCGCCCGCGTCGACGGCCTCGGGTGAGGGCACCACGTCGGTGCCGCGCCCGGCCATCTGCGTCGACACCGTGACCCGGCCCGCCTCCCCGGCCCGCGAGATGATCGCGGCCTCCTCGGTGGCGTTGCGGGCGTTCAGCAGCACGCAGTCGACGCCGAGGCCGCGCAGCAGGTCCGCGATCCGCTCCGATTCCCTCACGCTCTGGGTCGCGACCAGCACGGGTCGTCCCCGCTCCCCGGATTCCCGGACGAGGTCCGCCAGGGCCGCGTCACGATGCTCGGAGGTGGCGTAGAGCCGGGTGGGGTGGTCGGTGCGGCGGCACGGCAGGTGCGACGGGATCACCGCAACCTGCAGCCCGTACAGGGATTCGAGTTCCTCCTCAGCGGACCGCATGGTCGCGCTCATGCCGACGAGTTTGTCGTAGCCACCGACCAGTTCCGCGATGACGAGCTGGTCGAGGACCTGGAGTCCGGGGGCGGTCTCGAGGGCTTCCTTTGCCTCAACGGCGAGCTGCAGCCCGTCGGGCCAGCGTTGCAGCCGGTCCACTCTTCCCCGCGACCCGCTGACGAGCCAGACACGGTCGTCGGCGACGAGGTAGTCGACGTCGCGTTCCAGGGCGGCGTGGGCGTGGAGGGCGAGGTTCAGCGAGACGAGGAACTCGGAGTCGGTGCCGAACAGGTCGCGGTCGGGGTGGTCGTCCTCGACGCGGCGCAACCCGTCGTCGGTGAGGTGGACGGTGCGGCGATCGGGCGCGACGACATAGTCGCGGCCCGCTTCGAGGCCCCGCACGTAGGAAGCGAGCACCAGGGCGTGTTCGTCGCGGTGCGGTTCGGCGTCGGCGGCGAGCACCAGGGGCACGCGGGCCTCGTCGAGCAGGACCGCGTCGGCCTCGTCGACGAGCACCACCTCGCGGCGGGCCCCGGTGCGCTCCCCGGGCCGGGCGGCGAGGCGGTCGCGGAGCAGGTCGAAACCGGCCTCGGCAACCGAGGAGTAGGTGATGTCGGCGGCGTAGGCGACCTGCCGGGCGGGCAGGTCCTGGTCGGCCTGCACGGCCGCGCAGGTCAGTCCGAGGCCGCGGTACAGCGGACCCATCCAGTCGGCGTCGCGGGCCGCGAGGTAGTCGTTGGCGGTCAGCACGTGGACGTGACGGCCCTCCAGGGCCCAACCGGCGGCGGCCATCGCACCCACGAGGGTCTTGCCCTCCCCGGTCGCCAGCTCGATGGAGAACCCCCGCAGCAGGGCGGCGGTGGCCAGGTACTGGTTGGGGAAGGGAGCGAGACCCACCTCCCGCCCCGCCACCTCGCCTGCGAGCGCCAGGAAACCCGCCAGCTCGGCGTCGCCGGTCACATCGAGCCGGGCAGGGACCTCGGGTGGATCCTCCGGCATGGCCTCCACGACCCGTCGGAGGCGTTTGAGTCGTTTGTCATTGGCGGAACGCCACATGGACTCGCGCAGACGGTCGGCGACGGATGTGAGGGGCACGATGACTCCTGGGTCGGGTGTCATCCAGCCTAAGGCGCGACGCGGGCGTGGTCGCGGAGGAACCCGACGGGGACACCCGGGGCCGCGTCGCCTCACGGGGAGTAGAACATCGCCCGTGTTACGGTGGATTCACTTCTGTATCCAAACAGACGTCAGGAAGGACTTCCCCGCATGTCGGACTCACTCTCCCGTCGCGCCACCATCGGCCTCATGGCGACCATCGCGTCCGGGGCCCTGCTGCATCATCAGTCTCAGCAGGCTTCGGCAGCCACGCCGAGCACCCCATTCACTTTCACCGCATCCAACGGCTCGAGCTCCGGATGCAGGTTCTACTCCGCCGGCGCAACCAAGGCCGGGCTGGTCGTCTACCTCGACGGCGACGGCCAGCAACTCCACGACCAGGACCACGACGGCGACAACCCGAACTTCCCCGGCGGCCTGGCCGGCCCCGACAGCATCGTAGAAGCCGCACTCGCACGAGGCCACGACGTTCTCTCGGTACACACCCCGAGCGCAGACGGCACGTGGTGGCACACCGACCACAACGCGAAGATCACCTACCTCAACGAGCTGCTCCAGCACGTACGGACCACGTACGGGGCAAACACCGCTGCCCTGTGGCTGGTGGGCTACTCCGGGGGCTCGGAGTTCATCACCCGATACTTCTTCCCCCACCGCGCCAACGACATCGAGACTGGCGGTTTCCTCGTCTTCGGGGGCGGCGACGCCCCAGGCCCGGAGTGGACCGGATCCTTCTCCCAGTACGTGAAGTCAAATCTGTCGCTGAACCTGGTGACGGGGGAACCCGACCGCACCGACGACTACGACGCCCTGGGCGGAGCCCAAGAAGCCGCCGCCTTCTACCGGTCCGCGGGATTCGAACACGTGTGGTCGCACTGGCCCCAAGAACACGATCACCTCACCATCACCCACGAATTCGGCACCTACCTCGGCACCGTGATCGACGCCTACAACGAGGAGTAAAACCTCCCCAAAAAGGCGGCTGAAGAGGCACCAGGAGCGGTGAACCGACCCCGTGTTAGCGTGAAGCCAATAATTTCAGTCAGACGGTTCCGCGGATGGTGGGAAATGGAGCGGGGACCGTCGTGGGACGCATCAGTACAGACAACGCAATGGGACCGCATGCGGCCCCTGTTGTTGGCGTGCCACCGGGACGGTCGTAGCGACGCACCACCATGTCCACAGGAATCCCAGGGGGTCGAAAGGAAGGTTTGTCAATGTCAGCTCATCTCTCACGCCGCGCCGTCACGGGCCTCATGGCGGCGACTCTCGCCTCCGGCGCGTACCTGTCACAGGCGGTCCCCAAGGCCTCGGCCGCGGTGAACAGCACATCTGTCACCTTCACCGACTCCGCCGGCACGAGTTCCAGCGCCCGCTTCTACCCGGCCGGTTCCGTGAAGACCGGGCTGGTCGTCTACCTCGACGACAAAGACCATCCACTGCACGACCAGGACCACGACGGCGACAACGCGAACCTTCCCGGCGGCCTGGCCGGCCCCGGCAGCATCGTGGAGGCCGCCACCGCGCGGGGTCTCGACGTCGTCTCAGTGCACGTCCCCGACGGCGCCACTACCTGGTTGACGTCGTTCCCCCCCACGCTCGTGAGCTACCTCACGGAGCTCTTCTCACACGTGCAGTCCACCTACGGGGCGAATCCGGCGGTCCTGTGGCTCGTCGGGTACGCCGAGGGCGCGGATTTCATCACTATGGATTTCTTCCCCAAGTACGCCAACACCATGCAGGATGGCGGTCTTCTCGCCCTCGGTGGCGGCAACGCGCCCACGCCACCGCCCATCTGGGGCGACGATCTCTCCCAGCACGCGAAGTCAACTCTGTCGCTGAACTTCGTGACGGGCGAGAAGGACGAAACCGCCCACAGCAACGCCATCAACAGTGCGAAGCTGGGGGTCGGCTACTACGAAGCCCTGGGTTTTGAACATGTCTGGTCGGAATGGCCTGCGGGGCTTGACCACGACTCCCTCGTCCCCGAGTTCGGAGCCTACCTCGGCAAGGTGCTCGACGCCCACAAGGGCTGAGCGAGGACTCTCCGGGATGTCCTTCCCGGGAATCGGCGCACCCGGTTCCCGGGAAGGACCCCGGCTCGGCGAACACCGAGGCACAGGAGTTACGATTTCCCGCATGTTGGCCGCAGTGATCACGTGTTCGGACCGAGCAGTCTCCGGGGCCTACTCCGACCGTTCCGGTCCGCTGCTGCGGCAGGCCCTGGACGCTCTGGGGTTCGAGACCCGCGACCCGAGGGTCGTGCCTGACAATCTCGTCATGATTCGTGCCGCCATCCGGGAGGCCGTCGCATCCGGGGCACGGGTGGTGCTCACCACCGGCGGCACGGGCGTCGGACCGCGCGACGTCACCGTCGAGGCCACCCTCGACCTGCTCGCCTGCGAACTGCCCGGAATCATGGAGGCCATTCGCCGTCACGGCGCCGAGAAAACCCCCCGCGCCCTGCTGTCGCGGGGCCTGGCGGGGGTGGTGGAGTGCGCCGGGACCCGCGCGATCATCATCAATGCGCCCGGATCCGAGGGCGGCGCCTCCGACACCATCGAGGTCGCCGGTCCGCTGCTGCAACACCTCGTCGAACAGCTCGACGGCGCCGATCACTGATCTCGCGTCGGGTGGGAAGGAAATCCTGCTCGTTCCGGGCAGCGGACGAGTCCGAACCACCGTGTCGGTCGTGGATCTTATGAAGCATCCTGATCTTGTTGAACGGGACTTCACAGCCGATACCCCAGTACAGAAATAGGCGGGTGATATCACCTATATTCACACATGGAAGGATTCGTGCACCTCGCGACTCTGACGGGTTTGCTATTCGAAGAAAATTGTTGGCTACACCTTGGCGGAGCACATGCGAACCAGCCTTATCAGACTTTTCGCAATCGAGGGTGTAGCGGTGGTGTGGCATCGCTGCCGCGGGGTCGATACCGGGCAACGCCCCGGCATCCCGACTGACGTCGTCGAGGAAAACAAACCGACTGCGACGCGAGAACGCCGAACTGCGCAAAGCCAAGGAGATCCCCAAAACCGTGAGCATGTTTTTCACGAAGAAACTCGACCGGCCCTGACCGAGAGGATCCGCTTCCTCATCGAACATCGAGAGTGGTTCGGGGTCGAGTTCCTGCGCCGCATCCTCAAGGATACGGCGCCAGGGTTCCTGACCTCCCGTGGGTATCGTGCCGTGAAAACCCGCCCGGCTTCCGCGCGCCACCTACGCAACAAGTTACTCATTGCCGTGATCAAACGTTTGCACGAGAAAAACTACGGCATCTACAGGATACGGAAGATGCACACTCTCCTGAAACGAAAGGACTAAGACAAGGACTCGGCCACCACACCCCGACCGAGGACGAAACAACCCACCACCCCGGTCTCGAATCAGCCCAACCAGCACTCGCTGAGCAAGGAACCAAACAGAAACGAAACCCAGGCGCCGGCTCAGCACGGCTGTTGGTCATGGTCCAGTCACACCCCAAACAGGTGTTCAAGACTTGGCTGGCCCAACGCCCCCAGGCGTGGCGAGACGCGGTGGAAGTCGTCACGATGGACGGGTTTACCGGTTTTAAGACCACTACTGCCGAAGAATTCCCCGACACCACCGCCGTGAAGGGGTCCCTTCCATGTCATCTGGTTGGTAGGTGATGCTCTTGACCGGTGAGGCCGGCGCACCCAGCAAGAGTTGCATGGTCGTCGTGGTCTGGCCAGCGATCCCCTTCTAGCGGGCGCGGCGCACCCTGCACACCGGATGCGATCTGCTCAACCTCAGGCAGCGCCTCTGGAACACCCCCGAGGCAGTGCTCTAGGCTTTCGTAACCTCGCCAACTACATCACCCACAGCCTACTCGAAGCCGGAGGATTCAGACCCCGCCTACACCCTGAATTGCGATGATTTCCTTATGGAGGATGCTTTGGAGATGGCGGTAAGAAGCTACTCATCTGTCAAGGGCGTGATGGTTTTTCGTTCAGACCGGAGATCGCAGCATACCTCCGCCGACTACGCTGCCATCATAAACTAGTATGGTATTCCCGCCTCGGTGGGAAAACCGGCCTCTGCTACGACTGTGAGGATGATTTCAGCAAGCTGGCAGGCTGACCCTTGCTTACGACTGACGACCTGTGGGCCTGTCCGGGCTGTTGATCTGTCGGTTGGTTATTCGATCAATGCCGCAGCAGATACCATTCAACTCCGCCTGCGAGAAAGAGCTCGTCAGCCGGGAGTCTACCCGGCCAGAAGAAAAGCAATCATGGGTTAAACACTGACTGCAATCAAACCAAGAGGCCATCCATAGCTCTCTCAAGTGTATGTTGACTAGAGGTTTAGCCAGCCGACTGCTGCCTGCGAATAAACCTTCAGACCCCATCCTAAGATCGGCTACCGAACCCCGAACGAGGTCCATCAAGAATCGGAGAGAGACCAAGACGGCGACCTGAACCATTAATCCAAGTTCTTGTGCCCCTATCCACAAACCTGCCTACAGCGATCTAGTTCGCTTCATCAGTGGCTGCTGGGACTGGGCATGGGGAGGCATTCCCCTTAATGCTCTCCCCACGCCTACTCATGCGGTCAACGCCTTAACTCGCTGATGACGTTGAACAGGCTCTCGGTGATCCGGGTGGATTGGTTCTTCTCCTTGTCCCCACCCCTATGAATAGCGACAGACTGATTCACGTCACCCAAGAACACCGGTGAGCCGCTCTGACCAGGAGCTGTGTCGATCTGATAGTAGAGGTTGTTCGCCTCACTGCGGGTGATAGTGCCCGCCATGCCCCACATCTCACCGTGTGGTTTATCGCCCGGATAGCCTCGAATATCCACCTTGGTGCCGTCTAGGCTGGCGCTCTGCCAGCGGTATCCGAAGTGTCCGACCTGCGGGAATGATTGGCTGAGTTTCACGATAGCCCAGTCCAGCTTGCTTTCGCGATTGCTGATCCACGAGGTGTCGGTCCACATCCTCGCCGCCTTGGCAGTCCCGTAGGGACGCTCAGCCTCGTTGGCACCGGGGCTGTACTCGAGGTCGAAGTTCCAACCATTTTTGCCGTAGATGCAATGCCCTGCGGTCACGAGGGTGTCTGCGGAGACAAGCCATCCCGTGCAGTGCTGCGTCCCATCGGATTGGTGGATGTAGACGATAGCTCGGTTCGGGAAGTCGGTGGTGTTGGTGATGCGCTGTCGACCATCCGGGCCGATGATCTTCCAACCACCCCTGTCTTCCGGAGAGTATGCCTCCACAACTCCCCCCGCAGCAGAGGACTCTTGAGAGGCCGCCGCAGCCAGTTCTGGAGTAAACTCCAGCGGATTACCTTGGCCATCCACACCTACGGGAGAAACCGAATCCGACGAGATTTCGTCGGCCTTGGCCAGCGAGGTCGGCCCTGTCAGTCCAGCCCCCGATAGACAGAGCACGAAGACCCCCAACAGGGAAGCCAGCTTGCCCGACGTAGTGTGCTTCAGCATAATTACTACCCTTTCCTCAACTGCAGTCAACTCGGTTTCTTCAAGATTGACGCCAAACCCGAGTCAAGATCTTCGACATCGATGCTGGCCCTATCACTTATTACCAAACCCCACTGCCTGAGAGAGATCCACACCTACCGCGACTTAACGGTGAAGTCCTGCGTAAACTCCCCAATCTCCGGCACTTCGATAGCGACACGGGTTTCGGTGTACAACTCCGAGTGGCAATCTATAATCAAGGCTTGCGGCCCCCACCGGAGCCACCCCTTGAACCTGCCTTCAGAGCCACTGACGATAGCGTACTCATTGGTGTCTCCCTCGATCTGAATGAGGCAGCCATCCACAGGTTCCCCCTCCTCACTCAAGACTCGGCCCAGCAGATGGGCCCCCTGAGGCGAGAGCGTGGATAGCGGACTGTCAATGTCACCGATCGCGGATGCGCTCAAGGTAGCGCTACCATCCGACTGACTCGGTTCCGCCGGCACGGGCTGAGAGCAAGAAGATCCAAGCATGACAACTCCCACAGAAGCGAGTGCCGCAATTATCCGACAGAAATTGCTCATCTGCTACCCCCTTGCCATTGAAATCACTAGATATGAGCAGAAATCGCAGTCATCACAGCCGGACGAACGAACATCTATCCCGGCTGGCTACACGAAGTGATATTTCGTTTATACATGACTCCGTAGAGTCAACCAGAAATAACGCTAATCCCTCCTGAGTGTGGCTGTCAAGGGTGGGTCAGCAAAGTTGATGGTTGGTTGTCTAATCTCTAGTGGGTCTGGTGTGGTTGGTGCGGGTGCGGCGTGACCTGCACGGTGACAATGAAAGCGTCTACTCAATTCCGTCAATAGCGAGGTCACGCCGCCATGTCATCTTCCATCACGGCTGTCCTATCGCGCCAGCCTCCGGTCTAGGTTCTCAGGAATGTGACCGATCCCCGGCACCGGCGCGGAGTACGCCACAGCCTGTTCACGATCCTGTCCCTGACCGTGACGGAAGTGCTGGTCGGCTGCCGGAGTTTTATGGCGATGTTGGGAGCACGCCACCGGCCTGACCACCGCAGAGCTTGAGGCCCTGGGACTTCAGGATGGCCAGGCTCTGTCGTCGGAGTCGACCATTCGTCGGCAGAACCTGGAACCCACAGACGTCGATGCCCACCTGAGGTCATGGTTCTACACGCGTACCGGCACCATCGAAGGCAGAAGGATAGCAGTGGTAGCGCCAAGAGGACGGCTGTAGATGTGGTCTACCTGATCTGCTCCCTACCTATGACCGATGCTCAGCCCGAGCAGGTCGCCGCCTGGATCCAAGGACGCTGAGGAATCGAGAACCAGCTCCACTGGGTCTGTGACGTCGTTACGGGCGAGAACCACACCACCGTCAGCTTCACCCGCCTCTTCCACGGCCCGGTACCTCCATCGCCTCGACCACCAGATTCCTAACCAGACGCCCCAAACGCGCCATTAAGCTCATCATCCATCCAACCGCGTAAACCGACTTTAGCGGTCCCCTGTCCGCAAGCGTTTCGCAACGACCTGGGCGGGTGTGTGGTCGCCTGCCTCCATGGAATCGTCTCACTCACCCATGGTTGGGGGCTGGTTGCCCTCGTCGCGCTGGGCGAGGAAACGCTCCACCGCCGCCGCTATCTCGTCGGCGGAGGGCAGATCCTCGCCGGTGGGTTCGGTGTAGCGGTCGTATTGTTCCTCGAGTTGGCGCAGCAGCTCGCGGGCGGTCTCGTCACCCCGGGTGTCGGCCTCGATGGACATCAGATTGGCCTCGGCGGCCAGGTCGAGTTCGTCGGTCGGAAGGGCCAACCCCGTCACCTCCACGTACTGGTGCAGGATGGTGGCCGCGGCCTGCGTGAAGGATGCGTTCGCGAGGTAGTGGGGAACGTGGGCTGCGGCCCCGAAGGCGCTGATCCCGAGAGTGCCCAGGTGGTATTCGAGATAGGACGCGAAGGAGGCCGGGATCTCGAGGCGCTCGATCCAGCGGGGGTTCGCCTGCCTCAGGTCCGGGTCTGTGGAATGTATCGCCAGGGGTGTGGGACGCGTGTGCGGAAAAGCCATGGGCATGCCGTAACCGGTCAGCAGCATCGAGACGTCAAGTTTTTCGATCAACCCGACCAGTTCGTCGCGGAACAGCTGCCACCGATGATCGGGTTCCGGACCGCGCATCACGAGATACGGTTTCCCTTCGGCGTCGCGCGCCAGGTGCAGGTTCAGCACTGGTTCCTCGAGTGAGGCCCAGTGGTCGCGGTCGAAGACCATGGCGGGACGGCGGGCACGGTAGTCGTGGACGAGGTCCATGTTGAAGGACCCGAGCAGTTGGGGCTCGGAGTGTTCCAGAAGGGCCTCGATGAGCGTCGCGCCGACACGTCCCGAGTCGATGAAACCGTCGAAGAAGTAGAACAGCGGCAGTTCTGATCCCGCGACGGTGCCCCACAGGTCTTCGTTGATGGCAAACCAGTCGGACATGTCCCCAGCCTAACCGGTACGGCGGGAAGATCCCGCTTATCCCGACCACCCACCGTGGTCCGCAGCACGTCCGGTCTCACGCACGGGAATCATGGCGACCAACCCGGCGGCCAGCACCAGCGCGATCCCGAGGATGCCGAAATGCGCCGCCGACTCGCCTGCCGGGACGAAGAACGACCCCAACCACAGGGACAGCACCCACAGCGACGACGCCAGGAAGGACACCGCCCGACCGGTCGTCGCATACAACCCGAACACCTCACCCGAGTGTCCCTCGGGAATGATGCGCGCCAGGAAGGACCGCGACGCCGATTGCGCCGGACCGACGAACAGGGTCATGGCGATCCCGAAGACCCAGAACACCACCGGCCCCCGGTCGTGGAGCAGGAAGATGCACGACCCCAACCCCACCAGCGCGCCCAGCGAGATCAGGATCACCCGTTTCGGACCGACCCGGTCGTCCAGGTGCCCGAAGGCGATGGTCGCAATCCCTGCGACGACATTGGCCACCACACCGAAGACGATCACCTCGCCGGTGGTGAAGCCGAACACCAGTTTCGCCAGCACCGCACCGTAGGTGAACACCCCCGCCAGGCCGTCGCGGAACAGCGCGGAGGCCAGCAGGAACCAGGTGGTGTGCGGGGAAACGCGGTGGATGCGGGTCACGGAACCGATGAGGTCGCGGTAGGCCCGCAGCGGCGACTGGCGCGGCGGCGGTGAGACCACGGGCCGGTCCTTGATGGCCACGAACAGCGGAATGGTGAACAGCACCGTCCAGGCCCCGCACAGCAGCATTGAATTGCGCACCCCGTCGGGACCAATGTCGGCGCCCGCGACGGCGACGATCAACAGCAGGATCGCGATCCCGCCGAGGTATCCCATCCCCCAGCCGTAGCCGGAGACGCGACCGACGGTGCCGGGGGTGGCCACCTGATCGATGGCGGCGTAGTAGTTGACGTTGGCCACCTCGGAGACGATGTTGCCGATCCCGAGCAACGCCAAGCCCAGCCACAGGTACTGCTGCCCGGGCGCGACGAACCACAGCGCCGCCGAGACCGCCGCCAGCGCCCATGTCTGCCAGCGCAGGTGGAACATCCGTCTCCCGGAACGGTCGGTTCCCTGCCCCAGCACCGGGGCCAGCAACGCGATGAGTACTCCTGCGGCGGCCATCGCGACCCCCATCATCATCGCCGGGGAGTCATCGCCGGGGCCGTTCCCGAACAACGCCCCGGAGGAGATGTAGGTACTGAACACGAAGGTGGTGATGACGGTCGCGAAGGGCTGGGTCCCCCAGTCCCACATGCACCAGCTGAGGATCCGTGCCCAGGATGTGCGCTGTTCACGCAGCGCGGTGGGCGCCTGGGTCTGGGTTTGACTCACAGGAACAACCTAGTGCCATCTGTCCCGTCTGTCGTTCCGGACAACTGGCGAAGCAAGGCAGCATGGGAGTCCCACCACATCAAACACTGACCCGAAGAACGTTCCGCCTCTTCCTCAAACGTCATCCACTCGGCGACGTGACCAGCTCCGGACACCCAAGGTGCCTGTCATCCAGTGCGGCCACCCTTTCCACACTCTCTGGGGCCGTGGGGCCGGTCGCACGTGGCAGGTATGCCACCGCCCCGCATGAGTGCAGCTATTGTCGTAATTGGTTTTCGTTACGAACGTTAGGAGGACATCGTGAGCATGGACATGCAGCTGGAGATCGGCGCACAACAGCAGGCAGCCGAAACGGTACTGGACACGTGCGACGAGCTCTCGGGGGGCGTCAAGGGATTCGCCTCATCGGTTGAGGAACACCTGAGGAACGTGACGGGATCGGCAGCAGCTTCGGTGGTCGACGTCACCAATCACTGGGCGGAATCGTTCAAGGTGTTCCACGAGGATCTCCAGAGATATGCGTATGCACTACTGGAAGTCGACAAAGCTGCGGCAGAAAACGAGGAGTCGGTACAGGGAGCATTCCAGGACGTCATAGGTGCCATCAGCGCCTGTCCTCCGGCTGGGGGTTTGGAGGAACCAACCCAAGGAGCACTCCCGGACATCATGAGCGCCATCAGGAATCGAATGGAAAGCTGATATGGGAAAGAGAACATTCATTTACAAGGAAGCCGATGCGCAGGCCTTGCAGGACGCCTTCACCAAGATGGCCTCCGACCTGCGCACCAACATGAGGAACATGCAGTCCAAGGTGGACTCGGATCTGTCAGGCTGGAGCCCTGACACGGAGTCCCGGCAGGCGCAGCAGAAGAAGGGGCAGGAATTCAGCGACCGGTCCGAAGCACTAACAAAGGCCCTGGAGGACGCGGCGAGCGCTGTGGAAAAAGTTCGAGATCTCGCACACAAGGCCGAGGTCGATAACGTCGCTCTCCTGGATTGAGAGGATGCGCATTGCCTTCATATGATTTCGAGGTTGACCTGAAGTCCTTGGTGAGTGCCGCCAAGAAGACTGCCGAGGTAATACAGCTCAAAAAAGACAAGGATGTGGAGGACTACGTTCCAACAGAGAGCGCGTTGGGACACGCCAAGCTCCAGGAAACCGTGAATGATTTTCAGGACAGATGGGAACGCGCCATCAACTCGATGACCAAGGACCTCGAAGAGATATCTGCTCGTTTGAGCAAGGTAGCCTTTAACTACATCGAGTACAACACCGCCGCCGAAGAGCAGATGCTCTCCGTCAAGAAAACCGCAGAAGGACTTTCAAAGAACCGAATCATGGAGGATTCTTGATGAAATACACCCTGTCTATTCTTGATTATTTCATCATCCCCGGAAACCCGGCGGAAATTCGGGAGCGAACAAAAATTATGAGAGACCGCGCATCCGATTTCGACGATCTAGGGAACGCCCTCAAGTCGGTGAGTACGGATGGCTGGGTAGGGCGAGCAGCAGACCGTTTCCATGAGCGCTTCAAGCCCGAGCCGGACAGATGGATCAAAGCTGCGAACGGCTTCCGCAGAGCGGCAGCGGCTCTGGATTCCTACGCGGATGCCCTTGCTTCAACACAGGAGAAGGTGCAGATCTGCAAACAGAATTACGAAGAAGCCGTCCGCCGATCAAAAGAGGCCGAGGCAGAGTATGAAAAATCGATCGCCGAGGGATACCAGAAGAAGTCGGAGTGGGAGTCCCAGAACGGGCCGGGCACCTATACTCTGACCATCCGACCATTCGAGGATCCAGGAGAAGAGCAACGGAGCAAGGCAATCGACGACTATTTCAATCTGCGCGAAGAACTGTCGACCCATGGAGAAAAAGTGGCCGTCGAAGTGCGCGCATCGTGCGACGGGGCCGATGAATCTCGCAACTGGCTCACATCGGGATTGGCGTTCGCAGGTGGAGTAATCCTTGGGGCGCTCGAATCAGTAGGGAAAGTCGTCGGATTCACCCTTGATCTTCAGTACGGTATCGCATTGAGAGAGATAATCGATCTCACAAAAATGGCAACTGGAGAACTCACTCAGGAAGAATGGATTGCCAAGAAATCTCTCCCCGCAAATGAGGCCGCAGAGGTAGCACAGGCAGCGATGTCGAACCCCACGGAATTTGGCGGAGCTCTTGTTAATTCGATACTCGACATAGACAATCTCAAGGACGATCCCGCCCGGGCTCTTGGTGGATACATACCAGATGCCGCATTGCTTATCGCCAGCGGCGGGGTAAGCGCCCTTTCAAAGGCAGCCAAGACAATCAGGACGGTCAAGGGCGCGGTCGACAAAGGAAACAAACTCAAGGGTGGCATGAAAGCAATGAACGGGACGCTGGATGCCCAACACTCGGAGAAGGCATCGGACAGCGTCGACGAGGCCTCCCAGGAATCCCATCTAGGCAAGCTGCACGAACTCGCCGATTCCCTGTAATCCCGAGCCACGTCCATCTCTGCGACTCCGCCCTCTACACTGCGTCGCATGGACGCGCTTGAACGGGCTGCACTGGTCGAGAAGGCAGCCGAGCGCGAGGCCGTCCGGGCGCAGGTCCTCATCGACCGGTTCGTCGCCGATGCCCTCGCCTCGGGCCTGGAGCCGGTGCCGTTGAGGGCCAGAACCCTCGACGGTCACGAGGTGAGGACGGATCGCCGCGGCTGGTACCTGCGCCGCGACCGCTCGGTCGCCGTCGACACCGACGGCGGCTACCACGTCCTGCACGTCCCCGGCGGCCTGATGGCACGCCTCAGGGGCGTGAAACTCGAACCCACCCGCCCGTCGCTGCGGGTGGGACAGGGAGGTCGCGACGGAGAAACCGGCGACCTGGAGGAATTCCTCACCTGGGCGCTTGAGGGAAGAACCCCGCAACGTTCTTGACTCCTCAACCAGATCCTCCCCCACGAAAGTGAGCTATCCACAGAAAGACCGCTTTTCCACAGATCCTTGTGGAAAGTTTCGCCGAGAAGCCAAAACGTCTTGCGTGTGAGGTCACACGAAACAGCTGCTTTCCCGGCACGATCGGGCTCGACGATTCCAGGAACCGGTGCCCCGATGCCACGCCCACCGACCTGGCCTCCCGAGTGGCCGAAAGTTCGTTTTCCCGCGGCCCCCCTCCCACATCGCCCCGTGTGCTACTAGGCTTGATGCACCGGACGCCACAGGCGACGCCCGAAGAGATGAAAGGCATCATCATGGAGACCACGGAGGCAATAAGCGAAACCAGAAGCGTAGCGGTCACCCGGGTGGCCCACGCCCAGCTGGAGGCCGTCTGGAGGGCCCTCATGGCTCCCGCCGGAGCGCAGGCACTGCTCGGCGCAGGCGGGCAGCTCGGCAACAAAGGAGAGTCGTGGAAGGCCGAGGACGGCACCTACGGCATCACCCGAAGCTTCCATCCGAAGGAACAGATCCGGTTCTCGTGGCACGCTGCTGAGGGGGCACCAGCCACTCTCGTCGACCTCAGGATGCGCGCCGTCGACGACGGCACGGAACTGACGCTCGTCCACAGCAACCTGCCCGAGGACGCCGACCTCGAGGCGCTTCGTTCCCGCTGGGAAAAGACCCTCGAAAACCTGATCGCAGCCGCCTGACGGCGACGCGATAGCCCAGGACCCAGGGCCCGTGCACGCGGCCCGACCGACGACCAACCGCCGGTCGGGCCGCGGCTGTTCTCATCCCTCGAAATTTCCCCGCGCACCCTCCCGTCCCACACCCACGGGCGTACAGTGAGTCAGGACAGACTGGCAACGTGGTCAGTGCACGAATGATCGCGAGGGAGCATCATGATTGAGCTACCGCGAGAAGCGGTGACAGCACCAGACGAGAAGATCCTCCGCACCGCGACGGATTCATGGTCCGCCCGGCACAATCCCGCGAAGGGCATCGGACTGCTCGGAGCCGCGGTCGGTGTGCTCTGCCTCACCTCCTGCGAATCCGGTGGCGGCCAGCCGGGAAGCCACACGGGCGGGGAGGCGAACCTCCCGCTACCCGACCTCGGATCCGTCTCCTTCCTCGGCCTGCCAGGCAACGTGCTGCTCGGCCTCGGGCTGGTCGTGTGCGCCCTCGGCCTGGGGTTCGGGATCATCACCTACTCGCAGCTGAGCCGCATGCCCGTGCACACAGCGATGCGGGAGGTCTCCGAGCTGATCTACACCACCTGCAAGACCTACCTGAAACAGCAGGGCCGGTTCCTGATGCTGCTGTGGGCCTTCATCGCCGCCATCATCGTCGTCTACTACCTGTTCCTCGTCGACTTCGGGGTGGGCAGGACGGCCGTGGTGATCCTGTTCTCGCTGATCGGCATGGGCGGCAGCTACGCGGTGGCCTGGTACGGCATCCGCGTCAACACCCTGGCCAACTCCCGCACCGCGCACGCCGCGATGTCCGGGCGTCCCTATCCCTGCCACGACATCCCGCTGCGCTCCGGGATGAGCATCGGCATGGTGCTGATCTCCGTCGAACTGGCGATGATGCTGGTTATCATGGTGTTCCTGCCCGGCGAGATCGCGGGTTCGTGTTTCATCGGCTTCGCGATCGGTGAATCGCTGGGCGCGTCGGCGCTGCGCATCGCCGGCGGGATCTTCACCAAGATCGCCGACATCGGCGCCGACCTGATGAAGATCGTCTTCCACATCAAGGAGGACGATGCCCGCAACCCCGGCGTGATCGCCGACTGCACAGGCGACAACGCCGGCGACTCCGTCGGTCCCTCGGCAGATGGTTTCGAAACCTACGGCGTGACCGGTGTGGCACTGATCACCTTCATCCTCCTCGGCGTCCAGGACCAGACGGTGCAGGTGCAGCTGCTGGTGTGGATCTTCGTGATCCGCGCCGTGATGGTGGTGGCCTCCGGGATCTCGTACTTCGTCAACGCCACCATCACCCGCGCCCGCTACCGCGACGCCGCCGAAATGGATTTCGAGGCTCCCCTGACGTCGCTGGTGTGGCTGACCTCGGTGCTGTGCATCGCCTGCACCTTCGGCACCTCCGCGGCGCTGATCGGCGGCCTGCCCGACGGGATGTGGTGGAAACTGTCGCTGATCGTCAGCTGCGGCACCCTAGCCGGGGCGCTCATCCCGGAGCTGGTGAAGGTGTTCACCTCCACCAATGCCCGCCACACCCGCGAGGTCGTGGTCTCCTCCAACCAGGGCGGGGCGTCGCTGAACATCCTCTCCGGCCTGGTGGCCGGCAACTTCTCCGGCTACTGGATCGGGCTGGCGATCACCGGATTGATGGGGGTGAGCTTCCTCATCTCGACCATGGGGCTGGACCAGCTCATGATCGCCCCCGCGGTGTTCGCGTTCGGTCTGGTCGCGTTCGGTTTCCTGGGCATGGGACCCGTGACGATCGCCGTCGACTCCTACGGCCCCGTCACCGACAACGCCCAGTCGGTGTTCGAACTGTCCACCATCGAGGAGATCCCCAGCATCGAGGAGGAGCTGGAACGTGACCACGGCATCCGGCCCGACTTCGAACGCGCCAAACGCTTCCTCGAGGCCAACGACGGCGCGGGCAACACCTTCAAGGCGACGGCGAAACCGGTGCTGATCGGCACCGCCGTGGTGGGGGCCACCACCATGATCTTCTCCATCATCATGAAACTCACCGGCGGCCTGCAGAACGAGCTGGCGAAATCGAACCTGTCACTGCTGCACGCCCCATTCCTGCTGGGCCTGCTGCTGGGCGGCGCGGTGATCTACTGGTTCACGGGCGCCTCCATGCAGGCCGTCACCACGGGCGCCTACCGGGCCGTGGAGTTCATCAAACAGAACCTGCGCCTCGACGGCGAGACGAAGGCCTCCGCCCAAGACTCCAACAAAGTGGTCGAGATCTGCACCCAGTACGCCCAGAAGGGCATGTTCAACATCTTCCTGGGCGTGTTCTTCGCCTCCTTGGCGTTCGCCTTCGCCGAACCGTACCTGTTCATCGGGTTCCTCGTCGCGATGGCGCTGTTCGGGCTCTACCAGGCCATCTTCATGGCGAACGCCGGTGGCGCCTGGGACAACGCGAAGAAACTCGTCGAGGTGGATCTCGACGCGAAAAACACGCCGCTGCACGACGCCACCGTCGTGGGTGACACCGTCGGTGACCCCTACAAGGACACCTCCTCGGTGGCGCTCAACCCGGTGATCAAGTTCTCGACGCTATTCGGGCTGCTGGCCGTCGAACTTGCCACCGCGATCACCGCCCAAGGCTTGGGTGTGCTGGCCCACGTCCTGGCCGCGGTGTTCCTGCTCGTCTCCGCCTTCTTCTGCTACCGCTCCTTCTACGGCATGCGGATCGGCGAGAGGATCGAGGACATCAAGGTCTGAGGCCTGCCACGGGTGAGGCCGGGACCCGACACCCCGCCTCACCCTCCGTCCATTCAGGGCCGGAGATGTGCAAGAGTGGTTGGTGATCGAGTGCGTCCGCGTGGAGAGGAACCATCATGAGCAATCCGCAGTACCCCCACGACCCGTACGGCGGCGACCAGCAGGGAAACGTCTGGGAGCAGTCGCAGCCCACCGGAAACGTCTGGGATCCACAGGCCACGGACGCCTGGAATCAACAGGCGGTCTCCAGCGACTCCCCACACGGGCTGCCACCCTCCCCCTCCCCGGGAGGACCCATGGGCCAGTCCGCACCCCCGCCCCAACAGCAGCCACCGCAGTACCAACCCCGCCCGAGTAACGCCTTCGCCACCTTGTTCGACTTCGGTTTCGCGCATCGCACGAGCATCGCGGCCCTCAAGACGATTCACCTGCTCGGCACCGTCACAGCGGCCCTCCTTGCGGTCGCGATCCTCGTCATCGGATTCACCGGCCAGAACACACTGCTCATGATCGTGGCACCATTCCTGGCGGTTTTCGTGTTTATCACCACTGTGGCCGTCATCCGTGTGATACTGGAGACATATCGGGCCGTCACAGGAGAGCCCGACTGAGGACCGGTTGGGCCGGGCCACACACGACAGAGACTCAGCCTGGCCCAACCTTCATCACCCACACGTCCTTGAAGGAACCCGCCAGTGGAACCACCACAGCCGGTAGGTTGTAGTCGTGAGCATCACTGTCAAGACGATCAGCGCCGACGAGCACCTCGCCTTCGTGGCCGCTCGTGGACAGGCGAGTTTCCTACAGCTTCCCGCCTGGGGGAAAGCGAAACCGGAGTGGCGTTCCGAATCCGTCGGCTTCTTCGACGGCGACACCCTCACCGGGGTGGGACTCGTCCTGTATCGGCAGCTACCGAAACTGCCCCGCTACCTGGCGTACCTGCCGGAGGGTCCCGTCCTCGACTGGAACCGTCCCGACGTGGACGCCCACCTGGAGGCGCTCATCGCCCACGCCCGCCGCAACAAGGCGTTTGCCGTGCGGATCGGCCCGACCGTGGTGCACCATCGCTGGCTGGCCCCCACCGTGAAGGCGGCCATCGCCGACCCCGAGATCACCGCCCTGTCGCAGGCCACCCCCGACGAGACCACCTTGACCGGAACCCGCGTGCTGCGGACCCTGGATCATCTCGGCTGGCAACCCCAGGCGGAGGGTCACGGCTTCGCCGCCGGGCAACCGAAGTTCAACTATCAGCTGCGCCTGACCGACGCCGAGGGAACACCCCTGACCGACGAACAGCTGCTCAAGGGAATGAACCAGCTGTGGCGCCGCAACATCAAGAAAGCCGACAAACTGGGGGTGACGGTCACCCGGGGGGAACGCGCCGACCTGGCCCGGTTCCACCACATCTACCTGGAAACCGCCGAACGCGACCACTTCACCGGGCGCGGACTGTCCTACTTCGAGACCATGTGGGACGCCCTCAACACCGAGGAACCCGACCGGATGCGCGTCTACCTGGCCGAACACGACGGTGACCTGGTGGCGGCCACCACCTTCATTCGCGTCGGTACCCACGCCTGGTACTCCTACGGCGCCTCCACAACCGCGAAACGCGAGGTTCGCGGCTCCAACGCCATCCAGTGGCGCATGATGCGCGACGCCCGCGACGCCGGAGCAGACATCTACGACCTGCGTGGCATCACCGAGGGGCTGGCAGCCGACGATCCGGAGCTGGGACTCATCCAGTTCAAGGCCGGCACCGGAGGCGAAGCCGTCGCCTACCTCGGGGAATGGGACAAACCCATCAACTCGTTCCTTCACTTCGCCTTCCAGCAATACCTGAAGCGGCGGTGACATGACCCTCACGCTGACCATCGACACCCGCGCCTGGCGTGACCACCTCACACACGTCCACGAGGAGTTCCCGGGGCTGGTACCCGTCGCCAAGGGCAACGGCTACGGCCTCGGGCTGGACGTCCTGGCCCGCGAGGCCGAACGCCTCAGCAACGACTGCCTGGCGGTCGGCACCGCCCACGAGGTCGCGACGGTCAGGGATGCGGGATGGTCGCACGACGTGATCGTCCTGAACCCGTGGCGACCCTTCGACGACGCGGCCACGGCCCTGCTCGACGATCCCCGCGTCATCACCGTCGTCTCCCGCCTCACCGACCTCGACGAGCTGCGCACAGCACATCCGGGCGCCCGGGTGGTGGTAGAGCTCATGACGTCAATGCGCAGACACGGCATCACATCGCAGGAGATCGCATCGGTGGATGCCGGGACGTTGGGATTCGAGGGCTGGACCATGCACCTGCCGTTGAAGGGACAGTTCTCGGAGGCCCAGCACCTCGCCTCCGAGGCCGTGGCCCACCAGCGGGGCGCGGTGTGGGTTTCACACCTGGGAGCAAACGACTATCGCAGGCTCCGCACCCAGCTGGGCGTAGAGACCCGGATGCGGATGGGAACCCAGCTGTGGCTGGGGGCCCCGCAGGCCCTGAAAACCACCGCCACCGTCCTCGACGTGCACCGCGTCACCCGCGGCACCCGCTACGGCTACAACCAGTCGCGGGCCCCCCGGGACGGCTGGCTGGTGATCGTCAGCGGCGGCACCTCCCACGGCATCGCCCTGTCGGCGCCGTCGCCGGCCCGGTCGCTGCGGCAGCGGGGTGTGAGCCTGGCACAGGGTGTCCTGGACGCCGCCGGGATCTCGCGGTCGCCGTTCAGCATCGCGGGTCGCAAACCCCCCTTCGCGGAACCCCCACACATGCACGCCTCCATGGTGTTCGTCGGGGGCTCGAGCGCCGGGGTCGAGGTCGGCGACGAGATCCCCGTCACCACCCGCCAGACCACCACCACCTGCGACACACTCGTCTGGAACTGACGGGCAGCACCGCCGATCGCACGGTTACGCAGCACTCAAGCCGGAAACTGACCCGTTTCGGCTCGATTCCCGGGTTGAGTGCTGCGCAACCGTGCACATGAGTTTGCGGCCTCGTTCAGCACACCGCCGATCGGGTCGGCGGCCTGCGGGGTGCGCAGCGGATCGCGGCCCGGGTCGGCGGCGTCGCGCAGGCAGGAGACGAAGATCCAGACCTCCACGACGATTCGCAGGATGATGGCGGCGAAGTAGATGTTTGGGTTCGAGTTGAGGTGCCCGGCCAGATGCCCCCAGATCGCGGCCCAATAGATCACCTGGGTGATGGTGAACGCCACCCACTCCGGGCGACCGGGACGCCCCACCAGCAGCGCGAGCAGCAGCCACAGCGCGGTCTGGGGAGCGTAGGTGGCGCCGAACAGCACCGTCGGGAACACGAACAGCACCACCACGGTGCCCACGCGTGGCCGATGGCCCCGCAGGTACAGCCACGCCACCACGATCAGCAGCAGCAACGCGGTCAGCATCAACCCCAGCGATCCCGCAGCCCGCACCTCCCAGCCGAACAGTTTTCCGAGGTAGAACAGCGACCCGTGGGACAGGTTCTTCGTCGCCTCACCCTGGTAGTAGCCGGCGACGGCCTCCCAGTTGAGGATCAGCAACGGCAGGTGCAGCAGCGCGACGGTGGCCGTCGCGGCTCCGAGAAACGCCCCGGCCCGCCCGGCACGACCCCGCAACGCAAAGGCCGAGGTCACGGCCAACACCACTGCGATCGCCACCAACCCCGCACACACCGCGAGTCCGAGAACGATCCCCGACCACACCGGTCGTCCCGTGGAGAACAGCAACAGCCCGAGGGCGGTCAGCGAGACCGCAAAAAGGTCCCACGAGACCAACCCGGAGGCCAGAACAACGGGTGAAGCCGCCAGCCACATCCCGTCCCACGAGCGGCGCCGACCACCCTGCGAGTCGCGACCCATGAAGGTCTGGCACAGCACCCACAGCAGGAAACACGCGAACAGCAGCACCATGCAGACGGCGTAGAACACCTGTGCGCCGTCGAGCTGGGCCTGGACCTCCAGTGACGTGCCGACGGGCGCCCCGAGCAGACCGGAGATACCGATAGCGGCCAGCAGCAACAAACCGAGAAGTGGTGGGTAGCTCATCTGTCCACCGTCGAAGGGGTGAGCGCCGAGCGCGAATCCGCTGCTCGTCCACGCCAGCGGCACATCCGAGTAGCAGAGCGTGATGAACGCGTTCACCCGGACACCCTCGGTGGTCTGGACGCACGGTATCTGCCGCAACGAACAGGCCACGAAAAGCACCGTCGCGACCAACAGCGACCACGGCAGCGGATCGAACCACGGTCCTGAGCGCCGGGCGTAACGCCCGGCAGGCCCTCCGAGGCCCTCCAGCAGCGCACTGTTCATGCGAACACCTTAGAGGCTGCGCGAACAGCTGCCGGAACAGCCAGCACATGCCCTACTCCCCGGCGACATGGACACGACAGCGGCTAAGGACGCAGGGACCCGAGGATGTCAGTCCTCCTCCCAGCCCCGGCCGTTGTCGCCCCCCTGGCCGTTCTGGTCTCCCTGCCGGCCACCACCGGGGCCCCGCTCATCGTCGCCGGGATTGGTCGGCAGGTTGTTGTTTCCACCGCCTGTTGGTTGCTGCGTGGCCCTGCCATCGTTGCTCGGCTGCTTGGTGGGCCACTGCGACGACCTGCCGCGGGTCGGCTGCGTGGAGGGCGTGACCCGACCCGAATCGGTGGGCTCGGAAGTGGGCCGCCTGCCCTCAGCCGACGATTCCTCAGTGGGTTGGCCGCTCGGGCTGGGGTGGCCGCTCGGGCTGGGTTGGATGCTCGGGCTGGAACTCTCCGACGGGGCGATCGACTTCCCCTGGATCGGTTTGGCCTTGTCGAACTGCTTGACCTCCTGCCCCTTGGTGGCGGTCTGCATGTACTCCACCCACGTCGTCAACGGATAGCCGGAACCGAAGAAGGTCTTGTCCCCGGGTTTCTTGTAGGCATCGAGGTTCTCATTCCCGGAGTCACCGGCGACGTACATGACCGCCGTGGAGATCTGCCGGGTGTAGCCGACGAACCATGCGGAGGTGATGGTGTCATCGACACCGTTGGTTCCGGTCTTGCCCGCGACGGGACGGTTCAGCTGCGACGCCTTCGCTCCGGTGCCCTCCTCAACCACGGAGGTCAGCGCGTCCGTGACATTGGCGGCCACGTTCTCCTCGATGGCCTGGGTGGCCTCGTTCTTCGCCTCATAGACGGTGTTGCCGTTGCGGTCCAGCACCTTCGCCACGAAGTGGGTCTCCTTGCGTTTCCCAGAATCCGCGAGGCTGGCGTAGGCGTTTGCCATGTTGAGCGGGCTCACCTCGGCGGCGCCCAGGGCGATGCGGTTGTTGGCATCCCATCCCGCCCCGGTCGGGGCACCCGCGTCGTTGGCGGCCTTGATGACGGCGGCAGGGCCGTTGTTCATGGATACCGTCATGTCCACGAAGGCTGTGTTGATGGATTCGGCGACTGCCTTGCGCAGCGTCACATCGCCGTACTGCTCACTGAACTCGTTGCGTACCGGGACGCCTTCACCACGCGGGGTGAACGTGTCGCCCTTGAGGGTGCTGTCAAGGGAGTAGCCGTTGCGCAGACCCGCCACGGTCGCAAACGACTTGAAGGTGGATGCGGCAGGACGCGGCGTCATCGACCAGTTGCGGGAGTTCGTCGTGTAGTCAGGACCGCCGTACATCGCCAGGACCCCGCCGGTGGCGGTATCGACCGACGAAATCGCGACGTGCAGTTGAGACGCATCCTGCTGGGGTTTCGCCTTGGTCGCGGCCTCCTCCGTGTACTTCTGCGCGGTGGCAACGGCGGCGTCCTGCATGTTCTTGTCGAGGGTAGTGATCACTTTGAGGCCGCCACCTTGCACCTCGGCGTCGCTGTACCCGAGGTTCGACAGTTCCTGCTCCACCTGGGCCACCAGGAATCCCTTGGGGCCGCCGTAGCGATCGGAGACGGGCACCTCGGGAAACTCGGGGAGGGCGGGATGGGCCGCGTCGTGATCGGCCTGAGTGATGTAGCCATTGGCCAGCATCTGATCGAGGACGTACTGGTAGCGCCCCAGGAGCCGTTCCCTGCTCTTCTCACCAGCGGACGGGTTGAGGCCGGCTGGGTTGTTGAGGATGGCTGCGAGAGTCGCGGCCTCGGACAGGCTGAGTTCGGAGGCCGACTTGAGGAAATACGACTTAGCGGCAGCCTCAATGCCGTAGGCGCCCCGACCGAAGTAGATGGTGTTGAGGTAGCCCTCCAGGATCTTCTCCTTGGGCACCTCCCGACCCATCTTCATGGCCAGGATCAACTCGCGGATCTTGCGGCCCGCGGTGCGTTCAGAGCTCAAGTAAAGGATCTTGATGTACTGCTGGGTGATGGTGGAGCCGCCCTGCACGTCACCGCCCCGGGCGATGGTCCACAGGCCACGGAACATGCCGGGCAGGGAGAACCCCGGATCGGTGAAGAAGGTGGAGTTCTCAGCCGCCACCACCGCGTCCTTCATCACCTGCGGCATCTTGTCGTATTCGAGGGTGATGCGGTTCTGCACGGCCAGGGAGCCGAGCTGCTCCTGCCCGTCGTTGTAATAAATGAAGGTGGTATTGGTGGTGAAGTCGCTATTCGGGTCCGGTAGCTTCGTCGTCGCATACAGGTACAGGAAAGCACCCACCCCCACCAGGCTCACGACGAGGAACAACACGAGCATCGCCAACCCGGTCCTCGCCACAATCTTTCGGGCGCGGGACTTCGGGCGTTTCGATGAGCGACCGCGTTTCTTCTCCGGCTCGGTCGCCGGCTGCTGATCCTGCTGTTCCATGAGCCCCAGAGTATGCGCTGAAGCTAGATGACTCATCCGCAAACGGGAATCTGATAGCCCGCGGGCTACGAAATTCGGGTGGAACCGGGGCTGCAGCGACGTCCGGCGGGTGCCGTCATGGCGATCAGCGCACCCCACAGCAGCGGGGAGGATCCCAGGCCGGGCCTCTCCCGCCAGGCGGCGAGCTTTCTGCGCTGCAGGTCGCACAGCGATGCCACCGGGTCGGCGTCAGACTGGGCGTGGTCGACGGCCTGCGCCAACCATCCGAAAGCTCCCACTGCCCTGGCGTTCACGAGTCTGATGGCGTGGTCGGTGGGGAGCGGCCACAGGGTCGCGTGCACCACCTCAGCGCCGTTGATCAGCAGCGCGGTGCCGAGCCCGAAGGGTTCGTGCTGGGTCAGGTCGGTGCCCGAGGCGCACGCCACCACCCCGACCCTGGGAGGCATCGACCACCTCCCGGCCTCTCGCACCAGCCGCGAGGCCCGCAGCTTGTTCGCCTCGCCGTCACCCATGAGGAACACGGTGTCGGCGGCGTCACTCGCCCCTGTGGCGCAGTGCCCGATCATGAGCAGTCGCGCGATCTTCCCGGCCCCGGCGTCGAGGACGTCCCGGAGCTCCTCCACGCCGTTGCCCTGGGCAAAGAACCGTTCCGCACCGTGCCCGTGGCAGTCGCAGGGCTCGAACCTCTCCGAGAGCACCCTTCCCCGGCTGGTTCTAGGATCGATGATGTGCAGCGCCCGACCGCCCGTCGCGGGGGTGACCTCGGGCGCGTCCGGATCGATGTCACGAGGCAGGATCGGAGCGATCCAGGAAACGTCTGCGACATCCAGCAGCCGCATGTCATCGTCATCGAGCACCAGCAGTCCCCACGGCACGACGGCAGCGGGTGGACTGGGGGCCACCCGCACCTCCACGCGTTCCCCCTCGGCGGTCGCTTCGACCAGCTGGCGGCGCAGGTCATCGGGCAGCAGCGCCTTCGACAAGTCCTGCATCAGCTTTCGTTCATCGTCGTAGCGGGTCAGGGGGCCGTACAGCCCCAGCTTCTCCAGGACGTCCTGCCGGCTCACGGTTTTGGAGGTCGCGAGCCGCCGCGGGCTGTCGCGGTTCTTCTTCCTGTCCGAGTCCGGTTCCCGAGGCAGGGCGGCACGGAACGTCCTGACCGCTTCCCCGAGCTCTTTGACACGATGCACCCCGACCGGTCGGTAGGGGTCGTTCCAACGCCACGTCAACCAGTCGCCGTCCACGCCGTCACCGACGATCTGCACCACCCGGTGGCGCCGTCCCGCTTCCTCCACGTCACACCTTTCCACGCGGATGCCAGACTTGTCCCATGCCTCAGAATGCCACTGTGACGCCCGGACCGCGACGGATCGGCCCCGATGTCCACGATGACGTCACGGCGAGGCTGCTCACTCAGTGGCTGGCCGCCCCGGGAAACGCGGCGATCGAGGTCGTCTTCCGCGACGACGCGGTCGCGGCGCTGTGGGAGGGGCATCCGCGGGTGCGGGCCACCGCCTACGGGAGGCGACTGGCACGGTTGGTGCTGGCTGCCGTGGCGCCATCGACCCCGAACCGGGTGGCCCCGCCGCCGATCATCGTCGGCGACGGCCCCCTGAACGCCACCCTCGCCGAGGAGCTGGTGGCGGGCTGGTCCGAACCGGGCCAGCCGATGGTCGTGCACTGCGTGGGTCGCGACGAAAGCTGGGCCCGCGACGTGGCCGACTGGGCGGGCGGGGCGGCGCGGATCTCGTGGTCGCAGGGGTCGCTGCGCCCGGAACCGGTGCTGCGGCGGATCGGCGAGCTGCTGGCCAGCTGGGACGCTCCTCCCCCCAAACGCGGCACCCCCACCGGGCCGGCGGTGATCGTCGCCTGCGACGACGACATGCTGACCCCCGTCGTCGCGGCCGCGGTGGCCCGGGAGGTGCGGGAGGCTCGGGTCGCGATGATCACCCCCGGCGGGATCCGTTGGCCGCAGCTTCCCGGGGTGGCGCATTTCACGCTGGAGAAGTCGGCGGTGCTGGCCCTGGATCCGCGGTTCTCCCCGATGCAGCAGCTGGCCCGGTTGATCCTGGACGACGTCGCCTGGCTGAGCGCCGCGGACGCCGAGGCCACCCGGTCCGAGGGGCCGATTTTCGCCGACGTCGCCCACTCCCCGGACGGTCGGGCGGCCTGGGAGGCCCAATCGGAGGAGCTGCGAGGGCAGCTGACAAAGCTCGCCGGGGCCTGCGAGGAGCTGCTCGCGGCGGGGTCGGTGGAGCTGGCCCCCGGCGGGGTGAGGGAGCCGTCGGCGATCCTGCTGGCCCCGCCAGAACTGGCCGCGATGGCGTCGCGAATCCTGGGGCTGCTCGACCGGGACAAGACTCCGGGCACCTGGTTGACGGCCCTGGAGCTGGCGTCGCGGCTGCCGGTGCTGGCCGCCCGCGCCGGCTTCACCCCCCGCCGTCCCGCCGGCCACGACCCGCTGCTCACCCCGGAGCTGGTGGAACTGCTGGCCCCGCAGGTGCACCTGGCCTACCAGCGGATCAGCGAGGAGACGGGCAACGCGACGGGTTCGCCGCTGGCGCTGGAACTGTGGGAGAACCTGGACGATTTCACTAAGGCCAGCAACCGGGCGGCCATCACGGGCAGCGCGGTGACCCACGCCGCGGCGGGCCTGACGTGGCGTCGCCCCACGCAGGAGGGAGAGGCGACGCTGGACGAGGAACTGCTGACAGAACTCGGTCGGCTGGAGCACCGTCGCTGGGCCATTCACGAACGCCGCAACGGTCGCGGGGACCACGAATGGGCCAAACCCTGGGCCAAGATCAAGGATGTCCAGCACTACGACATCGCGATCATGCGCCACCTGCCCCGCATCCTGGCCGCCGCCAACATAGAACTGGCGACCGCCCCGCCCGACGCTCGTGTCGACATATCTCCGGAAGCCGGTTGAGTCGGCTCAACCGGCTTTGGGTGCGGGGCGGTAGTTCGCCGTGAAAACGTCCTCTAGGACGAACCACGAGTTGCCGTCATCGTCGGTGACCCGCCACTGGCCCTCCCCCGCGACATCCTCCCCCTCCTGGGTCGCCACCCGCTCCCCCGGCTTTGCGGGTCGTGCCCACACCTCGCCGGTTCGTTCGTACACATCCCCCTCGACCTGCGCGTAGGTGGCGGCGAAGGATTCGGGTGTGATGCTCCAGGTACGCTCCCCGGAGGTGACAATCATGTCACCGGGTTCAACGCTCATGGGGCTGCCGGAGTCGGAGGTCCAGGTCTCGACCCGTTCGGCCACCCGGAGCAGCCTGACCCGACCCGACCGGCGAAACCGGGCAGTGGCGTCCATACCTCGACCCTACGCCACCTCGATTCGGTTCCACCCACATCGGCCTGGTCGTGGACCAGAGCACCCATTGGGAGGACCTGCTCAGGGACGACTCCGACCGGGTGCGGTTGATCTCCCGGGACGCGCTGCTGGCCGACCCGAAGGTCCTGAAACGCAACGAGGCCGACCTGCTCCACTCCGAGCTTCGTCGCGACGCCGAAAGCTGGCCGCCGGACTCCCCGAGCCTGTTCAGCGCGGACATCGTGCGGGACGAGAACGACGGCGACATCGCCGACGCGCTACCCGGCAACGCCGACATCCACGACGTGCGGCAGTGGGTCCTCGACCTGGCCTCCCGCCTGCCGGAGATGATGCAGCGTTCCGGCTGGACGGTCACCAGCGACACCCCGCCACTACTGGATTCCGAGAGCATCGAACACCTGGCGGAACGGGTGCACGAAAGCTACCGGCAACAGGCGTTGGCGGAGGGCAGCAAACCGACATCACGGCCAGCGAACCGACGATCTTCTCCCCGGCTCCGCGCCGAGGCGCACATGCACCTGTTCCGCGACGCTGGGACGCACGGGCCAGTTCGCGGGAAAATCGGGTTCCCGGGCCAGATCGAGCAGGTCCCGTACCGCCGCGGCCTCCGCTCGGGCCCCGCCGGCCCGCCAGGTCTCCGTCGCAGCCTCCAGCGTGGAAAGCCCCGTCTCCAAGAGCCCCCGGTCGGCGGTGATGACGTACAGCCGCAGGTCGAACACCCCCTGGGCGGTCAGGCACCGCGCATCCTCCGAGGCACGCTCCCCACAGGACCCCGGCGGCAGGCAGGGTTCGATGTCCTCGCTCTCCTCGTCCTCGGGTTCGACCCCACCCGCGGCCAGCGCGTACCGGAACACCTCCGGGCGGCCCACAGGCGCGGGATCCGGGATTGCCGATCCCGCCAGAACATCGGAGGCTTCCAGCAGCAGATTCATCGCCACCGGATGCCCCTGGATGCGCAACAGCCTCTCCGGGCTCTGCGTCAGGCAACCAAGCAGGGCCAGCAGCGGTTTCCGCCACTCCCGGTCCACCTCGATCCGACCGGAAAGGCGACTCAGGAGGGTCAGTTCCTCCAGCTCCAGCAGCAGGGAATCGAGCAGCAGGTCAGAGTTGTCGCGGCACCAGCGGATCTCCGCCAACCCGCGCAGCAACCCCAGCACCTCACCCCCGCGCACCTGGTAGATCCCGGACTCGGCCCCCTCCCCGGAGACCACGTCCAGCAGTCCCTTGGCGACCGCCCTTCCGAAAATCTGTTTCACCCCAGAGATGGCCAGGTCGACGTCCCCCACCAGACACGACGGCACGAGATCAGGACGCGCTGGATCGACATCCAACACGGTACCGGGCAGGTTGATCACGACCGCGCCGGCGGGCGCGACAGGTTCGCGTCCAATCAGCACCGTTCCCAGGCCGATGTGACGGATCGACGACCGTTCGGTTCGCATCACACACCCACCCTCAACTCCTGGTACCCCACCGCATCCTCCATGCCCGACGGAGGGATCCGCGCAGTCGGTCTCGTGATGATTCCACCGAGTTCCCTCCTTTCAGATCATCATGACGGACAGCCACCGGCTACACCGGGATGCGGTATCCGGCATCCCGGCGTGGCACCGCCTGTGCCATTTCTGTGTCAATTTCGTTCCGTCCCCACCTTCTGCCACAAGGGTGAGAAAAACTGCTTGCCATGACGGGGGAAGCCGCAGCCGGAACAGCCAGGGAGGCACGATGGTGCGGCATCGACATTGCCCCCGTGGCCGAGGCGGCCTGGCACATCGCCCGCGCCGAACGATCAGCCCGGTTCCACCACCTCGCGAGCTGCCCCACCCGGACGGCACCCTACGGTCACAAAGATCCCGAAGGAACAGGACTGCATCCCTCCTGCCAGGAAACCGGATGCCTAGATCTCCACCACGACCTCATCGAACGCATGGTGAACCAGCTCGCCCGCGACAACAGACGTCACCCAGACCGCGTCGTCAAGAACCTCCCCGCCTACCTGACCCGAGTGGCCAGGAGCCAACTCTCGGAACAGAAACGCGCCGAACGGGTCCAGATCGGCGCCCAAGCCAAACCCACCCGCAGCGACGGCGCCGCGGGCCGCGTGATGGCGCACTTCGAAGCCATCGGCGGTCTCCGCGGAGAGTGGCTGACCAGATTGTTCCGGATCATGCGGTCATACCCCTTCAGCACCACCCACGTCCCCGGACGCTGGCCCATCGACGGACTCATCGAGGAACGCGCCACACTTCCCGACGGCCACACCCCCACCCGGGAGGAAATCCGGAAGGACATCGCGTTCGTCACGGACACCTCAGCACACATCCTGGGGCCGCGATGGGTTTACGAGAACCTGACAATCCCGCTCATCAGCAACGGAGCGTTCGAGGAACTGAGAGAGGAACACACCGCCACCGACATCGACCTCACCGATGTGGTGCTCGGCAAACAGCTCGTCGCCGTCTACCGGCATCTGCGCGACGGCGGTCTGTCGCGGGCGGCGGCGTTCCACCACGCAGCCGACAGGATCGGCGGCCAGGCCCCGGATCGGATCACCCCGAACATTCTCACCATCCTGAAGGATCTGGACAGGAAGTGAAGGCTCCAAAGACCTCCTGAGGTTCTACAGTGGCGTCGGAACTTTCCGGCGACGACCACGTGAGTCCACCCCGATCTGCGACTGGAGGGACGCCCAAGTATGAAGACACGGCAGCTACGCGCTACCCGACCATGCCCCCACCCGGTCAGCCACCGTCATGGCAGATACCGCCCGGAGGGCAGAATCAGGAGGGGGGAGCAGAAATGCCCGACTGGGTGAAAACCTTCCTGATACTTGTGATCCTCACGACAGTGGTGCTCGCGCTAGACGTCATTCTGCCGCAGGAAGTCTGGGATTTTCTCATGGAGATTTTCCCATCCAAGTACGAGTACTGACTTCTTTCACCGTGCCCGACGAACTCCCTGGTCCGGGTGTCGCGACAACCGATCGGCAAGTATGTTGGACCATGTCCCTGAACGATCCGGACGTATCTCCCGGCCCATGAGTAAGGATTGCCATGAAATCCGACCGCCCCGCCCTCGCCAAGGTGCAGAAGCTGCTGCTCAAGATCAGCAGCAACCTGCAGAAGGCCGACGAGAACACCTTCACGCTGCGCCACGAATCGGCTCGGGCGTTCATCCGGGTCGACGAGGAGGACACCACCTCGTTCGTCACCATCGAGATCCTCATGGTCAAGGAGCTCACCCTCACCCCCGAGCTGCTGGAGTTCGTCGCCCTCGATAACTCCTACACCTTCGGACACATCTACCTCGAGCCCATCGACGACTCCGCTGTCCTGATGTTCCGCCACACCCTCCTGGCCGACAACCTCACCGAGAATGCCCTCGCGTGGGCGGTCGTCGGCATGCTGAAGTCCGCCAACCAGGACGGCAAGGAGATCGCGAAACGCTTCGGAGGCAAGCTCTTCCACGAGGAATGAGTCCCCGGCGACATCCTTCACCTCAATCGCGCCCTGCGCCTACAGACGGCATCGCCCGCAGGCGCGGCCTGAACGTGCCGGTGGGTGGGACAGGAAGTCCTTTCCCGCCCACCGGCACGGATTCACCGATGTGATGGCGGCCTTTACGCCTGCCAGGCCGCGTTGACCAGGGCGCCGCGATCCACGGGCTTGCCCGCCTCAACACCGATCGCCTTGGCGACGTCGTCAGGCAGCGGCTGGCCCGAACCGACCGCGGGTCCACCGGGTTTGGGATGGAAGTCGGAGGTCTTCCATGCCGTCGGGTCCGCAGCTTCCTTCACGAAGAGGGGGTTCTCCTCGCGACTGCCCCGCAGATCCAGGCCATTGGCCTCGCGACCGGCGGCCGTCACGTGTTCACTGTTGGTGAAATCGGCGAGAGTTTCCGCGTTGACGCTGTCTCCCGGCTTGTTCGGTCCCCAGTTCCACAGCACGGTGGTGCTGGGCACGTTCGCCTGCGCAGGGGCCCGGTAGTAGGCGTTGTGGTCGATGCCGGTGACCATCTCATTGGCGTAGACGGCACCGGAGCCATCGATGTTCTTGTCACCGGTGACCTTCATCATCATCGAAAAGGCCCAGGGATCACCGTCCTTCGCAGTGGTCTGCTCGGAGGAGAAGATGTTGTTGTAGATCGTGGTGCCGGTGGTGTCCCACGACAAACCGTGCTCGATGCTCCACTTCTGCGGTCCCGTGCAGGCACCGTTCTCGTCGCGCGCGTTGCATCCCTTGGAACGGGCGTCCTCCTGAATGAAGATGCTCGTCAACGCGTGCGAGATGGTGTTGTTCCAGATCTGGGTATCGTCCGACCCCGAGACGTGGATTCCGACACCGGCTCCCTCGACGATGTTGGAGGCGATCATGTTCTTGGAGGAGACCTCGTTGAAGATCGCGACCGGTACGTTGACGAAGTAGTTGCCCACGATCTGGGAGTTGATGACTCCCTCGTCGAACCAGACGCCAATCCGGCGATCCGTGCTGTAGTTCTCCGGCAAGGAGGCGTCCTTGTCCGAGTTCGAGTAGTCGACGATGTTGTGGGCGAAGCGGATGTCCTCCGCGTGCGTGATCTTGGTGTCCCCGAGGGTGCAGTAGGCGCCGCAGGAGGTGGTGTTGAAACCTGAGGTGTTGTTCGACGTCCACCGGTTGTTCTCAACGGTGATGTTGCTGGACTTGTCGATCCCGAAGCCGCCCGCGCCGTTGTTCTCGAAGACGTTCCCGCTGACCGTCGAATTCTGCGAGTTGGCGACACCGAGGGCCGACGCCGCCGAGGAGTAGCGGAAGGTCGAGTTCTCGATCGTGAGGTCGTTGGCCGAGGCGAACACCATGGCACCGCCGCTCAAAAGACCGATCTCGGGGTCGGCGTAATCCCATTCCTGCACAGGCGAGTACTTCTCGACCGTCACCCCCTTGAGCGCGGCCCCGGCCGCCGAGATGGTCAGGGCTCGCGAGTGCTGGACCACCTCCACCGTGTGCTCGGCCGGGTTGACACCGATGACGTAGGAGGTGCCGGTGTGCGGTTTGACGTTGTAGCCGCCCCGGCTGTTGCCGGGTTCCTTGAGCGTGACGGGGTCGGGATCGTCGACGAAGAAGCTGGAGGACGTCACCTCGTCCCTGGTCGCGACCTGGGTGAGGGGCTGGCCGTCCACGAACACCTGTTCGGGATAGGCGGCCATACCCTCGACGGACGGGTCGGCGTTGGTGGTGCAGACATCGCAGAACCGCACCATGTCGTGGGCGGTCGCCCAGGTGCCGTTACCGGCGTCCTTCCACGTGGTGGGGTTCTTCGCACCCGAGATCACGGGTGTGGCCCCGGTGTCGTCGTTATGTCATGTGGAAAGATTGTGTGGCGTACGCGCTCCACAACCTTTCACGACGTCGCGAAAATCTTTCACCCGGGCTTCACTCCGGGACTGCGGTAGAGCATGACGCAACTCGTTGCGATTGAAGCAACTCATCTGTAGGGTCGTTCCATGGGTGTCGAGGAACGGGTGCGACAACTGATCGAGGAATCGGACCTGACCCACACGGAGTTCGGGGCTCGCATCGGCCTCGAGAAGACCAAACTGTCCAAATCCCTCGCGGGCCGCAGAAGGTTCACATTCCTGGAGTTGGCACTCGCGGCACAGCAGGGCGGCGTCACCGTCGACTGGCTGCTGACGGGCACCGAGGACGGTTTCGCCGCGGCGGCGCGCACCGGATCAGACGGGGTCGGCGCCAGTGCCTCACTCAGCCGCGCCCGCGAGCTGACAAACCTGCGCGAAACCCTGGAAGGCTTCGGTTTCCCCCAGCAGATCCGCTTCGCGGCCGGGGACCTGAAAGGCAATCGCTGGGCTTTACAGGGCATCGAGCTGGCCAAGCGATTGCGCCACAGCTTCCACTCCCCCGTGGAACAGGCAGCCAATCTGGCGACGCTGATCGAGACAGATCTCGGAGTCGACGTGGCCATCCAGCCCCTCGGGCGGCTCGACGGGCTCGCGGTGACCACCGAGTCGACCCGGCTGATCCTGGCCGCCACCTCCGTCGTACCCACCCGTCAGCGATTCACCCTGGCCCACGCGCTGGGGCATCTGGCAGCCAGCGACGACCAGCAGCTCCACACCGACGAGAACGTCTACACCCATGATGGGGAAGGCGAGATGCGGGCCAACGCGTTCGCCACGGAACTGCTGATGCCGGAGGCGGCCCTGGCGGATCGCATCCACCGGGGCTCGCGCTGGTTCGAGGAACTCACCTGGGAGCTGCGGGTCTCGCCGACCGTACTGGCCCACCGACTGGGAAACCTGAAGTTGATCGACGAGGCCGAACGGAACCGGTTGCTGACGGTGGACATGGATCACGTCGTCGCGACCCTGGGCCGGCAGCAGGACCACGCCGCCCGCGTGGCCGAGGCCTCCCAACCCCGCATCCCGACCCTTCTGGTGCGCGACCTGCTCGCCGCCCACCGCCAGGGACACACCACGCTGCTGCCCGTCGCGTCGCTGATGGGCATATCCACCGATGATCTTCGGGCTCAGCTGACCAAACCCGAGGGCGAGTAATCCATAGCCCCGGCAACCCGTGTCGTTATGTCATGTGGAAAGAATTTGTGGCGTATACGCTCCACAATCTTTCACGAGATCGCACAAATCTTTCACCCACCGCTGAGGAGCAGCCCTACGCGACGAGCCAGTGTGCATCTTGATGCAGACGGTAGATGTTATGATGCATCAATGCGCACCACGATCACGTTGGACGAAGGACTGCTGCGGCGCGCCAAGGAACGGGCAGCCTCCCAAGGGAAGACTCTGAGCGACGTGATCTCTGACAGTCTGCAGGTCCTGCTCGCAGAGCAACCACAGCCACGCCACAAAATCACGCTGCCGACCTTCGGCGGTAGCGGCTTCCAGCCGGGCGTCGACCTTGAGGACAAGGAAGCCCTCGCGGTCCTCCTGGAGGATGGCGACCGTGCTGCTTGCTGATGTCAATCTCTTCATCTATGCGCACCGGCCCGAATCCCCTCGATTCGACGAGCACACGGCATGGCTCATTGCCGCTTTGTCGGGCGACGAACCCTTCGGGGTCTCCGAGCAGATCCTGTCCGGTTTCCTCAGGATTGTCACGAACCACAGGGTCTTTCGCGACCCAACACCTCCCGACGTGGCATTGGACTTCTGCCAGACGGTGCTGACGGCCCCATCGACGGTCCGCATCCGCCCCGGAAGAGAGCACTGGCGGATCTTCGAGAACCTCTGCCGAGACCTCGGGGCCCGAGGCAATGTCATTCCCGATGCATTTCTGGCGGCCATGGCCATCGAGGTCGGCGCCACCTTCATCACCACGGACGCCGGATTTGCCCGTTTTCCCGGGCTCAGATGGCGTCGCCCCTTCGACACCAATCCCGGTCGCCGCTGAACCCACCCACAGTCCAGAACAGGACGGTCCTGCCCGGAACCCTCATCCGTCACAGGATCCATCGCCCAGGTGTAGCGACCCCACTGGCACCTGTGCTTGTCCTTTGGGATGTCGTGCAATCGCCTCGTTGCGCCACGGATCGTCGAATCCCTGGTCAGCTTGTGCGTGAGGGCACCTGCCACGACCGCCGAGCTGCGGACATCGCACCTGCGAACCCGCAACGGGGACCACGAGATCGACCTCATCGTCGAGAACACCGCGGGCAGGGTGGTGGCCATTGACGTCACACTGACCCGCGACCCCGACGACGCCGATGTGCGGCACCTCCACTGGCTGGGCGATCGCATCGGCGAGCGCCTCGTCGACAAGGTGGTCGTCACCACCGGCGAATACGCCTACCGTCGCGACGACGGGGTCGCGGTCATTCCCCTCGGACTGCTGTCCTGAAGGGCGAGGAGTCGACCGTCCCTCACTCCACCTCGACACCCACCGCACGCCGTCCCCGCGGTTCTGGCTCGGGGGATGCGACGGTCAGGGCCGCGATGCCCGTCGTGATGGGAACGCTCAGCACCAGGCCGATGGCACTGCCGAGGGTGCGGACGATCTCGCCCGCGAACATTTCCGCGTTCAGCAGGGCGACGGCGGAGCGGTCGGTGAAGTAGAGCAGCAGGAGCACCGTCATGGAACCGCCCGCGTAGGCGAAGACGATGGTGTAGATGGTGGAGGCGATGTGGTCGCGACCGATCCGCATGCCGGCGGCAAACAACTTCCCGCGACCCATCGCCGGGGCCGCGGCGCGCAGCTCCCACACCGCGGAGCTCTGCGTGATGGTCACGTCGTTGAGCACACCGAGCCCACCGACGATGATGCCCACCATGAGCAGCTCCCGGAAATTCATCCCGGGCAGGAGCTGCGCCAGGTCGTACTCGTTCTCCTCGGCGAAACCCGACAGCCGGGCGAACTCCGCGGACAACGCCCCCAGCCCAGCCGTGACCGCCAGCCCGAGTAGTGTTCCGGCCAGGGCCGTCGACGTCCGGATCGAGACGCCGTGGGCCACGTACAGCACCACGAACATGATCGCCGTACCCCCGACCAGCGCCACGACGATGCCCGGTTTGCCGGTGATGAGGGCAGGCAGCATGAAACCGACGAGCACCACCCCGGCGAACCCGAGCCCCAGCAGCGCGAACAACCCCTTCCAGCGCGCCACCGCCAGCACCACGATGACGAACAGCACGGCCAGCGCCCCCAGCACCGGAAGCCGGTTGACCGACGAGTAGGACCAGCTGATCCCGTTGCCAGTGTCGATACGGTTGACCTCCATCACGTCCCCGGTCTTCAATCCGGACTGCGCCTGCGGGCCGAGCAGCGGGATCTCCACCGACGTGCCCGCATCCACACCGGTGTCGATGGTGGCCGTCGCCGTCAGGCATTTCGCCTGCCCCACCTGCTGGGTGTCGCAGCCATCCTTGATGTCGGTGATCGTTGCGGTCTCGTGGGTCAGGTTCTGGGCGTCGTAGGTCTTCTTCACCATGGAGGAGAGGTCCTGGCCCGACGGCCACAACCAGATCAACCCGGCCACCGTCAAGACCCCGAGCACCGCCAGGAAACCGATCAGGATGTTGCGTGCCATCCAGTTCACGCCAACGTGTTCCAGTTCCTCCGTCGAATGAGAATGTGAATGCCCTGCGCCCATGGACCAACACGATACCCGGCAGGTCGAGCCCACCCGTTCCGCGACAAATGGGACGGATTCCCGCCGAAGTGACGACCGCGACGGGTAGCCTTGCGGCCATGCTAGAGAGCGCCTGCTACCGGCACCCCGACCAGGCCACGGGGATCGTTTGCCAACGCTGCCACCGTCCCATCTGCCCCCGGTGCATGGTGGCTGGGTCCGTCGGATTCCAATGCCCCGAATGCGTCATGGCGGGTCGCAGGCAAACCCGCCAGGGGCAGCTGCCCTACGGCGGCTCCCGCAGCACCCAACCGGCGCTGACGTCGCAGGTGCTGGTCGGGATTAATGCGGTGGTCTGGCTGGCCGTTCTGCTGACCGGGGGCCAGCGAAGCCCCCTGTTCAGGATGCTGGCGATCCAGACGCAGGGATTCTGCGCCACGGAACACTACATTCTTGCGGTGGACTCCCCGGCCCAGTGCGCCACCCTCGGGGCGTCATGGACGGAGGGTGTCGCCACCGGGGCCTGGTGGCAGGTGCTGACCAACGCCTTCACCCACCTCGACGTCATTCACATCGCCTTCAACATGGCGGCCCTCTACGTGCTCGGCCCGCAGCTCGAATCGGTGCTGGGACGCGCCCGGTTCCTAGCCCTCTACCTGGTTTCGGCGGTGACCGGTTCCGCCGTGGTGATGTGGTTCTCCGACCCGTACATCACCACCATGGGGGCTTCCGGGGCGATCTTCGGAATGATGGGCGCGGTGCTGCTGATCGCGTGGAAGCACCACGGCGACGTGCGCACCATCCTCGTCTGGTTGGGCGTGAACGTGGCCATCACCTTCGTGGGGTCGAGCTTCATCTCCTGGCAGGGTCACCTGGGTGGCCTGCTCGGTGGCATGGCCGTCACCGCCGCCCTGATCTGGCTTCCCCGCGAACAGCGGGAGCGCTGGCAGTGGCCGCTGGTGGGTCTGGTCGCGGTGCTGGCCGTCGCCGCCATCGTGGCGCGGGCAATGACCGTCACGGGCTGAGCGCCTCTCCCGACGCCGGTGGAGCCAGCCAGCTGACGCACGGCCGCTCAGCTGAACATGTCCTTGATGAGCGGGCCAGCTGTCCCGGAACCCGAGTCGCCATCCTGGACGAAGGCCGCCACCGCGTACTTGTCGTTCCAGGCGATCATCCAGGCGTGGGCGGTGTCGGCGGCGGCGTTTCCGAACTCGGCGGTGCCGGTCTTGGCGCCAGTCATGACTCCCTGAAGGACATTGCCCGATCCCTCCGTGACGACGGCCTTCATCAGCGTCTGGAGCTGCGATGCCTCGTCGGAACTGAGCGGTGTGGCCGTCGACTTCGCCTCGTGCCCCTTCACCAGCCACGGGATGCGCGTCTCACCTGAGGCGACGCTGGCCGAGACCGTCGCCATGCCCAGTGGCGACATCTCGATGCCACCCTGCCCGATCATGCTGAGCGAGAGGTCCAGCGGGGCATCGGCGGACTGCACCTTCCCGAAGTTCGAGGCGAATCCCGCGTCGTAATCAGTACCCACCCCGAGGGTGGCGGCGGCTTGCTGCAGCTTCTCCTGTGAAACCTTGTCGGCGTTGGTCCCGAACGCGGTGTTGCAGGAGTTCGCGACCGCCTGGGTCAGGGTGACGCTGCCGGTCTTGTCGGCTGGGTAACCGTCGTAGTTCTTCAACGTGTGGTCACCGATCTGCATGGTGGCGGGGCACTGCACCACCGAGTCGGCACGCAGGCCGGCGCGCAGCAGCGCCAGCGACGAGACGATCTTGAACGTCGAGCCGGGCGCGTATTTCCCGAAGGTGGCGTAGGGGTATTCGCCCGCACCCGCCGAGTTGGCGGCGGCAAGCACCCCGCCGTCCTTGACGTCCAGCACCACCAGGGACGCGATCCCGGAACTGACGTGGCTGTTCAGCACCGATTCCGCCTTCTCCTGCATGGCGCGGTCCAGCGAGAGCTGGATGGGGCTGCCGACGCTGGCCTCCTGGGAGAACAACGAGACGGGACCGACGTTCTGACCCGAGCGCCCCACCACATCGATGTTGATCTTCGGTGCCCCACGCAACTGCTCGTCGTAGCGCTGCTGGAGGCCACTGACCCCGACCATGTCCGAGGACATCAGGGCGCCGCCCGACTTCTCCACCTGTTCCTTCGACGGACTCCCAACCCTGCCGAGCAGCCCGATGGCGAACGTGTCCGAGGGTGCGACGCTGGCGGTGGACTCCTTCACGAAGGCCCCGGGGATGCTGGAGACCGTGGAGGGAACCTGGTCCTGGGAGACGGTTTTGGCCACCACGAACTGTTTGGGGCCACCCGCCAGGACCTTCTGGGTGTACTCGGTGGCATCGACTCCGAGCAGCTGGGCCAGCTGCGTGGCGGCGGCCTGCCACGTGGACTCCTCGGACTTCGACTTGTCGATGCCGACCTGGTAGACGGCGCGTTCCTCGACGAGCGCCACCCCGTCGCGGTCGTTGATGGCGGCGCGTTTCGGCCAGCTGCGCTGGTGCCTGAGGCGGGTCGTGGCAGAGAGTTTCTCGTGCACCACCGTCGGCGACCACGTCACCTGCCACGTGCCATCCACGTTCTCCAGGGGGACGGTGGTGGCGTACTTCCAGCCCTCCTGACCGATGGGGAAGGTGTAGGTGAGATGCGCGGTGGCGGTCTTGCCGTCGGCGGCGTAGCGGATTCCCGCCGACTCCACCGTCGGCGTGATGTCGTCCATGCCGGCGAAGATGGTCTTCAGCTCAGTGGTGGCGTCAGCGGGCGGGGTGGATAGCGCCACACCCGTGAGGTCCAGTTTCTGGATTCCCGCGACAAGCCCTGCCACCACGTCGTCGGCTGCCGCCACCCCATCGGGTGGGGTGTCGCGTTCTTGCCCGGAGTCGCCGGGGGCGCACCCAGTCAACAGCAGCGCCGAGGCCGTCACGGCGGCCAGCACAGCCCTCCGGGGGGTCTTCATGGTCACGTCGGCTCCCTTCCACTGCGTCCTTGGAATGAGACTACCGGGGCATACCATCACAATCGGCGGGAGGTTCGAGGCGCGAAATGGATGCAGGCCTGCCATGAACAGCAGAGACGGGTACCCTTGATGAGGTCGCCCAGATCACTTCCCCGGATCACCCCGCGACCGCCTTCCGCATTTCTATCAAGGAGTGAGTCGGTTGTCCGTCCCTCTCTGGATCTGGGTCCTGACCCTGCTGCTCATAGCGGGCCTGCTCGCCTTCGACTTTTTCGCCCACGTCCGAAAGGCGCACGCCCCCACTCTCAAGGAAGCCACCGTCTGGTCCATCATCTACGTAGGCCTGGCGATCCTCTTCGGGGTCGCGGTGACCATCTTCGGCGGCGTCGAGATGGGCACCCAGTACTTCAACGGCTGGCTGCTGGAAAAAGCGCTGAGCGTCGACAACCTATTCGTCTTCCTCGTGATCATGGGGTCCTTCGCCGTGCCCAGGCAGGATCAGCAGAAGGCGCTGCTGTTCGGGATCGTCTTCGCGTTGCTGACCAGGTCGGGGTTCATCGCGTTGGGCAAGGCGATGCTCGAGGCGTGGAGTTGGACCTTCTACATCTTCGGTCTTGTCCTGATGATCACGGCCGGACGGATGCTGGCGCCCGAGGACGGGGATTCCGGCGACGCCGACAACTTCGTCATCCGCATCGCGAAGAAGTACCTGCGCACCACCGACCACTACGACGGCGACAAGCTGTTCACCATCGAGAACGGTCGCAAGGTGCTGACCCCGATGCTGCTGGTGATGATCGCCATCGGCGGCACCGATCTGCTGTTCGCGTTGGACTCCGTCCCCGCCGTCTACGGCGTCACCACCAACGTGTACCTGGTGTTCACGGCGACGGCGTTCTCGATGATGGGGTTGCGGCAGCTGTACTTCCTGATCGACGATCTCCTGGACCGTTTGATCTACCTCAAGTACGGGCTCACCGCGGTGCTCGGTTTCATCGGCGTCAAGTTGATCCTCCACGCTCTCAACGAGAACAATGTGCCGTTCATCAACGGCGGGAAGCACGTCGACGTGTGGGACATCGGGGACATCGAGTCGCTGGTCGTGATCCTCACAATCTTGACGGTCACCGTCGTGGTCTCCCTGCTCAGCCGGAGGGGTCTCGTGGCCAGCGCCATCCGCAGCCTGGACCGCAGGGCTCATTCCTACCTGCACACCGAATACCACAACACAGACGAGGAACGCGAGGCCCTCTACCAGGAGATCGTCACCCGAGAGACCGATCTGAAGAAATACGATCCCCGGTTCGTCACCGAGTACATGGAATCCAGCGGTCTGGAAACGACCTTGGAGAAGGTCCACAAGATGCACGGCGACCTGGCCTGACCTCATCTCCAACAGCACCCCACCCTCACCACGCTCCTCTCACCAGCAACCGGCGGCGCCATCGCCGCGCTCACAATCCGACTGAACGAGCCGAATTAGGACGGAAACCTTACCCGAGGAGAGCCGTTCAAAGAACATTCGCAGTTCAACAGAAGTAGGCATCATGAAACGAACCACTTCATGAAGACAAAGCGTCTGCCGAATCCTCGTCACCCTGCACCGCAGCACTGGTGCTTGAGAATCAGGCAGACGCCCCACCCCGCCTTCATCTGAGTGGCATCATCAGGATTTATGCGCATTTCCCAATGAAACGCATCTCCTGGCCCGAAGGAAGGAGAGCGCTGGACGCGCACCCTGCATCATCTACACCCGTATCGCCAAAGAGTTCTCGATCGGACTCACGGGTTCCGACGCGGATTTCTCAGATAGCCCAGAGGGCAGCGACATTGTCCTCGCAATCGACGTACATTTGATCGATCGTGTCGATGATCCCGGCCAGCTCCTCGAGATAGTCGATCTGTTGATTCATGTCGGTCTCCCATTGCTGGTGCCTCGTCGACGCACTTTCTGAGGCTTCTCCAGTCCAGCCAGACCGAAGGTTTCCCATGCTGCCTCGATACTCGTTGAGCGCTGAATCCAGCCGCGATACGTGACCTCTGAAATCCCCTGAGAGAGTGCTCAGCACCCCGTCATTAACTTTCAAGATATTGCTCATACCCCTTGCTTCCTTTGTTCTTCGACATCTTGATTGCGACCGCATTCGGCCGCCCGGTGAACATCGTCGACTCGCTCAGTTCCGGTCCGGCCAACTGGGGAAAACATCGAGATCGTTGTTCAAGGAACGAATGCGCTCCTCGTGAGCTTCCCATGCGGCGCGCATCTGGGTGAGTGGATTCTCTGCATCCTCCTCCTCAGCCTCCTTGGCCCACTGATCATGGATCCTTCCCAAGGTCTTGTTCGATTCCTGCCGCAAAGCACGAGCCTCAGGAGAATCATCATTACCATTGAAAACATCACTCAGGGTTGTCTTACCCTGATCGATCCGCTTCTGGATCTCCTGCCACTTGGGGCCAAGCTCACCCGCACGAGCCTTCTCGGCCCGCGCCTCATCGGCCTTCTTCTCGGCCTCCTCCCCGGCCCTGTCCTTACGCTCGACCTCCTCTTCGTGGAGCTCGAAGTCTTCGAGGATCCCACGCATCTCCTCGAACATCGACGCCAGCTCGGGAAACTTTCGCGCATCTTCGATGAGCTGTTCTTCTTTTGCCTTGTCCTTCACGAACGTGCCTCCACACCTCGCCGCACGGAATCAACAATGTCGGCGCCTTGGTCCTTGTACTTGTCGTACTTGTCCTTGTACTCGTCGTACTTACCCTTGTACTCGTCGTACTTACCCTTGTACTTGTCGTACTTGTCCTTGTACTTGTCGTACTTCTCCTTGGCCTTCTGCACTTTGTCGACGGCCTTTTGAATCTTGTCGTAGTTTGCCTGAATTTTCTGGATGAGTTTCTGAGCCTTGTCGAAGGCTTCCTTGATCTTCTGACTGTTCGCCTGGATCTTCGAGATGAAGTTGCAGACCTTGGTGATCGCCTCCTGCGCCCACTTGACATCTTGGAAAACATCTTTGGCCAGAGTCCCGATCTCGACTGATCCCACGATCCATCCGGCTACGGGTATGGACGCTTCCACTGCGATTCTCTCCAGTTTGTGCGAAATCCGCCTGAGCATGTGGGCAATCTGCTTTGCAAGCGACTTGACGAGCTCAGCGAAGCACTTGATTCCCTTTGCAACCATCTGGGCTGCCAGAGCGATCAGCTCATCGATTCCGGCCACGGCGCCAATTGCAATGGCGAAATTGTCAGCGCTTTTGCTGACCCAGTCGGTGATGCGAAGCAACAGGCCTAGCGTGTTTTTCGCAAGTTCGGTGAAGGCCTTCCCGGTGTTCTCCCATGCCGCGGCGGCACACTCCACGCGCTTCCAGTCACCGGCAAAGGGTTTGAACACCACTTCTTCCAGCACCGAGAACCCGAAGAGTTTCTCGCACACCCAGTCCACGCTTCCCAGTATCTCGCCGGCCTCCCAGCGCAGGTTATCCGCGTCATCGGAAGTCGCGCTCGGCTCACTCAGAACGGCTTGAACATCTTTGATCTCGGGCTGCCCGGCGCCCGCTGCCCCCAAGGTGGGCATGTTGCTCCGAGGGTCCTCGCTCGAGGAAATGGAGTGTCCCATCTTCGCTGCATGAGAAGAAAGAAGCGCGTGGGCCTGCAGATCAGTCTCGGCGTAGAGATCAATGGAGCTGCTGAGGTTTTCGGCCCCTTTGGAATAAACGCCTTTGACGGTATCAAGGACCATGTCCCCACCTTGAACCAGGGCGTCATTCACCGGCTTGAGAAACTGAAGAATCAGGCCGAGGTCATCCTCAGTCAATGTTGCCCATTTATCCAAGTAATTCTTCATGGCCGGCAGATGGTCATCGGCCTGGCGCGTAAGTACTGCACGCGCAAGCCCCAACTGTTCGTAGTTCACATGCACGGGAATCTCCGTTCCACAATGAAATTAAATTAGGCTGCGCCCCTGAGGACACTGGCCAATTAGCTTAGCGCGCGGCAGGGTCATATCCGCCCTACAACCGGAGGAGCAGCATCCAGAAGCACGCAAGTTAACGAAAGCAAATACTTTCTGCGTTGCGACAACCTTCGGATCGGATCACGCCATCGACCCTGCGATCATCCAACGGCCATCTTTAACCGTGGTCTGACTAGGGGTTTTATTCACGAAGGCATCGCCTGCACCTCGGTCTCTCCGGTGAGATTCGCTGCTCCTTCTCGCGAACGGTTCAGGGAACAAAGCCCAATAACAGCGTTCCATATCGCGGGATCCCGGAGACGGGAAACTGACCATGCCCACAGTTCAGTGGTGCTCGACCCGGCGGATCTCCTCGGTCTTGTCCTCCGACAGGTCGACGGTGCGAAACTCCTCGGTCAACGGCAGACGCATGCGGAAATCGGTGCCCAGGCACAGTTCGGCTTCACCCTCTTCTAGGACGAAATCCACTAGGTGCCCACCCCACGTGCGGTCATCGTTGATGATGTGCGCGTGGCAGCCTGCTACCGAGATTCCCGACTCGTACAGAGGCGTGCGAAACCCGGCGATCGTCCCGCTGAAGTCCTCGCGGCGGGCGATCTCCTCGCCGTCGGTGGCCTCAACCATGGGCCGGTAGGGACGGTCCTGTTTCGTCACCGTGCGCGCGCTCGCCCATACGAATCGACCGGTCACCCGCAGCGCATACATGTAGTTCGAGCTCGGGACGAAGGCATCGACGGCTCGGGAGAATTCCTCCCGGGTCATCGGTCCCACCACGGATCGGCTCAGGCTCGGCACGAAATTGGTCACGACGGCGTAGGGGGTGCGTTCCGTCAGCTCGGGCACGGTCACGGATCCGTCGCCCCGCAGTCGGTAACAGACACCGCCCAAGATGATCATCTCGCCGTCGAGCCCGTTGAAGGTGCCGATGCCGAAGGAACCGTGACCGAGAAGCTCAGCCAGGGTCATCTCGTCCTCGTAGACGCCCTGGACGAGGGCGGAGATGAGGCTGGTCTGGAAAATTTCGTGACGGGTGACGGCATGTGCGGTCATGCCCCCACAGTAGACGCTCCGACCTCACAGCCGATTGAGCCGGGTTGCGACGATGTCCGCCGCCGTTTCCTCCAGCGGCGTGTGGGTCTCACCGAGCAGTTCACGGGTGTCAGTGTCGTCGGCGACGAAAGGTTCGGTGTTTTGGTACATGGTCTCCCTCACCGCCCTCAGCGTCGGGGAGAACCATCCCAGCGCGCGCAGCAACGACGCCGGCATGGTGCGCAACCTCGGTTCGTCCTCGCGACCGGCGGCACGCAACAGCATCCGGGCCAGGTCGCGGACGCTGACCGCCGGGGCGCTGGGGACGTGCCAGGCCCGGCCTGGCATCTCCGGATCGGTGGCGGCGCGGGCCAGCAGACGCCCGAAGTCGGGGATGGCGGTCATGGTGTAGGGCAGGTCGGGATCGCCGAGGACGCTCGTCGCCCCCTTGGCTAGCAGCGGATCCACGAACCGCGGCCCGAGATAGGCACCCGGACCCGCGTCGGCCCCGAGATAAGACGACCCCCGCACCTCGACAGCGCGGATGCGCCCCTGTTCGTGGGCGGCGAACAGCCTGCGGGACACCTCTGCCCGGACCTCGCCCAGCGCCGACGGTGGGTGGTCGAGGGGATCGGTGGCGCGCATCGGCATCCGACCGCGCACATAGGAGTAGTAGTTGCCCGCAACCACGAGGGTCGCATCGTGCCGCTCCGCCGTCTTGATGAGGTTGTCGATGGCGAGGGGCCAATCACGGCGCCACCCAGCGATCGTGTACGTGATGCCGCAGCAGGCGACGATCGCAGCTCCGGGCGCGAGCACCTCCAAGCCGTCGCCCGTGACGACGTCGGCCCTGACGGCCTGCGCCCCGGGTACCTGTGTGCCGCTGCGGGTGGCGACCGTGACCCGGTGCCCGGCCTCCACGAGTGAGCGTGTCGCGGCCCTGCCCAGCGGTCCTGCTCCGATGACGGTGATGTGTTCCATGTCTCCTCCGTTCCCGCCCCCAAGAACAGTAAACACTGTTCACGTAATTTTGTAAACACTGTTCACGGATCTGTTGGTCGTGGCGTGCGAGACTGGGACCATGACCCCCACCCCGCGCGGCGAGGCCCGCGACGCCTTCACGCGGCGACTGCTCGAGGTCGCGCACCGGCACCTCGTCGAGAGGGGAGCGGTCGGGCTGGGAATGCGGGCCCTGGCGCGCGACCTCGAGGTCACCCCCGGCGCCCTGTACCGGTACGTGAAGAGCCGCGACGACCTCCTGACCTTGTTGATCGTCGACGCCTACGAGTCGCTGGGACGGTCCGTCGAGGAGGCCGAGGGCAGAATCCCACGCGGAGACCTCGAAGGTCGCTGGATGGCGCTGTGGCGCGCCACCCGCACCTGGGCGCTGGAGCACCGCAACGAGTACGGCCTCATCTACGGCACCCCGGTCCCCGGCTACCAGGCCCCGCCGGAAACCATCCCAGCCGCGTCCCGGATCTCGATCCTGCTGGCCCGGATCGCCTCGGACATGAGGTCGCAGGCGGGGACGACGCCGCCGCCGGACTCACCGGAAACGGCACCGGCACTGCGGGAAGACCTCGCCAGGGTGCGTCGCTGGATCGGTGAGCAGGGAATGCCCGGCGATGTCCCCGACGAGCTGATCATCATCGTCCTGAGGGGCTGGACTGAACTGTTCGGCTGCATCAACATGGAGCTGTTCGGCCACTACGTCGGCAGCATCGAGAACGGATCGGCATTCCTGGACGAGCTGGCCCACCGTAACTTCAAGGAGCTCCGGGCCCGGATTAATCCCTGAGCCCGTCTCGTCGTAGAGGTCGTCGTCCGTGAGCACCGGATCGCTCACATGATGGAGACGCCGTCCTGCGGCAAGGATCGCCTCGGTCCTCACCCAAACGGAGTGAGCGACAGTGTGCCGAGCGAGGTTCTCGATGATGCCTGAGGAGGATCCTCCTCATCGACGGTGTCGCGCACACCACACACCTCAACGGAGGCAACGAAGGACGGAATCACATCCAGAACGTCACCAGCTTCACTACTTACAGTTTCAACATTACGTTCGTCGCCGAGAAAATTAGCCCGAACATCAGGAAAACCAAGCTGACAAGGCCAAACTCTCCCAAAGCGGCGGATCCGGGGCGTGACCAAAACTCCGATCCCACCTCCAAAATTCTAACTAATGGCCATAGTTGTTAGCCGAAAGTTATGTATTTCTGCGTGTCTCATGCGGCGGGCCATGGAGCGAAGTTAGGGTGCTCCTGAAGCTTCAAAGGTCCAGTCTCCCCGTACAAACCAGCTGGGGGATGACTGGCCGCACCAACCGGGCGCGCAGCGCTGAACCCGCTACGCACCCGATTGAGCGCTCAACATCAAAACAACAATTTTCAAAAAATTACACCCCCACCATACCTGCAGGGACGCAAAAACCAAGTAGGAGCTTTGATGTCTCTCAATCATTCAATCACTCGTCGTAGCATGTTCAAAGGAGCAGGCGGGATAGCCGCGGCCTCCTTCCTCGGCGCCGGTGCCGTCTTGGGCGGCGCCGCCAGCCCCGCACACGCCTCAGGCCTAAAGGTCATCGCGCACCAGACCACAGGGCGAATGGAGTACTACAGGTTCTCCACCTCCTGCATCAGCTGGACCCCCCGGGTCAACATCCTCCTCCCCAAGAACTACAACAACGGCTGCCGTTTCCCGGTGCTCTACCTGCTCCACGGCCCTTCAGAGAACTTCTCGAAGTTCGACAGGGATGACGACATCCGCAATCTGGCCGGCTCAGATGACCTCATCATCGTCATGCCCGATGGTGGCGCCGCGGGCTGGTACTGCGACCCGGTGAAATCAAACGCCGGACCACAGAAGTGGGAAACCTTCCACATCGAGCAGCTCATCCCGTGGGTGGACGCGAACTTCCGCACCATCGCGCAGTGCGAAGGACGCGCCGTCTCCGGGTTCTCCATGGGAGGCTTCGGAGCCCTCAAGTACACCGCCAAGTACAGCAGCCACTTCGCATCCGTCAGCTGCCACTCGGGCCCGGCCAACCTGCGAGGAAACTACGGTCAGACCGTGGTCCAGTGGGCCAACTCCTCCTCCTCGGCGGATCTCGCAGGCGGTTGCGTCTACGGCTCCGACGAGACGCGGATCAAGGCCGACAACCCGGTCGACTGCGTCGAGAAGTACAAGAACAAGAGGATCTTCCTCTTCAGCGGAACCGACTCCAAGAATTCACACGAAAGCTGCATCGTTCACACCCACCGGGAATTCAGGGAGACCCTGCACAAGCACGGAATCAAACACGAGCACTGCGAGGACTCCGGCGGTCACCACATCCGCAAGGAACGCCTGAGGCAGGACCTCGACGGAATCGTCGGACACCTGTGGCGTCCCTGCTGATCATCAGCACACCTTGAACTAGACCCGATCCCTCGACCCTGCGGTGGCCGAGGGATCGGGTCGTGCCCGCTCACCACGGCTTCCACAAAAGTGCGAAAAACCCGCCACAACAGGGTTGCATACAGGACTGCATCCAGTTAAAGTCTACAGGGAAGCTTCACAGGATCGAAAATTCCCGGAAAGGCCACCGGGAACGGTGATGATCATCCGAGCAGAATGATCGCACCAGCGCCGATCCACCCCGGCATTCTCTGCCCCACAACACCCATGTTTTGTGGTGAAATTTCAATCACTAGGAAGCATCATGTCCCTGGATCGCACCATCAGCCGTCGCACTGTCTTCAAGGGAGCCGGAGGGCTCGCCGCGGCTTCCATCATCGGCGCCGGAGCCGCGTGGAGTGGCGTCACACCCGCCCACGCAGCAGGCCTCGAGGTCACCGACCACGCAACCGACGGTCGCATGGAAACCTACACCTTCTCCAGCCCATCGTTCTCGGGCGTCACACCTCCGCTGTCCCCAGCAGGCAGCAATCCCCACGTCAACGTCCTGCTTCCCGCCGATTACGCCAGCAGCGGAAAACGGTACCCCGTGCTCTACCTGTTCCACGGAGGCGGGGGAAATTACACCCAATACGACCGGGAACTCAACATCCGGGCGATGACCGAGGGACGTGATCTCATCGTGGTCATGCCCGACGCGGGCGTCAGCTGGCACTGCAACCCTGTGTCCGCCCGAAACAGGAAACGCGACTGGGAGACCTTCCAGATCGATGAACTCATCCCCTGGGTGGACGCCACCTTCCGCACCTTCCCCGAACAGGCCGGACGCGCCGTCTCCGGATTCTCCATGGGAGGCTTCGGAGCCCTCAAATACGTCGCCAAATACAGCGACAAATTCGCCTCCGTCAGCGCCCACTCCGGACCGGCAAACCTCCGCTCGAAAGCGGTGGAGGGCATAGTCCCCAACCTGATCATTGCCTGGGCGAACCTGACCTCCCATGCGGAGTTCGGTCAACCCGTCTATGGTCGGTGGCCCCGGTGGCACCAGGACCTCATCACCGCGGACAATCCCATCGAGAACATCGAGAGCTACCGCAACAAGCGCATCTTCCTCGTCGCCGGAACAAGTCGTGTCAGCGACATTCCGCAGGTCGGAACCATCATCAACACCCTGACTGAAGACACGGTTCTCAACACCCAGCGCGAGTTCGCGGCTGCGCTCGACTCAGCCGGAATCAAGTACGAACGCTTCGAGGAACCAGGCGGCCATATCATCCGCCCCGAACGCCTGCAACAGGACATCGACGGAGTCGTCGCCCACCTCCACAAGGCCGAATAGGAACTCCACGAACGAACCAAACGGCTCCGGGCCCTCGACCTTCTCATGGTCGAGGGCCCGAGTCGCGCCCTAACCTAAAGCATCACACGGGAGACGAACTGCAGACCCCATCTCTCCAAGGAGTTTCACACAAACCTGTGCCCACTCAAGGTTCAGGGACTCATCCCTGCTCCCGAGCGGCCACACGGTGGACGTGGTGACAGAGAATGCTCAGTGCATGCCTGTCATTCACCAGGTACCGAATCATTTGTGACGTATCCGTTCCTGTCCGATCTTCCGGTAGCCCGACGGTGACACTCCGAACACTTCCTTGAAATGGCGGGCCGCATGTCCACGACTACGCCACCCCACTGTGCTCATCGCCTCTGCTATGGGCAGGTCGGTCTCCCGCAACAGCGTGGCCAACAAATGTGCGCGAAGGTACATCAGGAAACGCATCGGGGTGCGGCCGAACCTGCGGGTAAACACTCGCCCGAGCTGCGACACCGAGAGATGCACCAGCGCAGCAAGTTCGTCAAGTTGCCAGTCGTGTTCAGGTCGCTCAGCCAACAGACGTGCGGCCTGCTGAGCAGCGGAGAGGCTCATCGTCGCCTCCTGCGGTTTCCTCGTGGCGAAGGGGTAGGTGGTGACGATCCCGTCGTCTTGAACAGGTCCACCCAGGCCTCCGGATGCATCATTCGAGGCAGGGCTGAAGCATCAATGCCATGTCTTCCGAGCCAAGTCCGGGCTACCTGCGGTGAAGGAAGGGAGGTGACGCGAGCAAGGATCTGGGCCAGGCCGTTTCCCGGGCCGGTATAGATGCGATGGACCAAGGCGTGGAATCGACGTCGCTCAGTCACTGGTAGCAGTGGGTGCTCGCGACGGTGGATGGCGAGAATCCCACCATCCACACCCGGGCGTGGCGTGAAAGCCCGCGCTGGGACGCGACCATGCAGAGTGAACGTGAACCACGGCGCCCATTGCGCGGTCATCATGGTAGCCCCGCCCACACCGGCCCTGCGACGAGCAACCTCCCATTGAGTCAGCAGAACCGCATCCCTCCAGGCAAAGGAGTGCAGGAGGTGTCTCAACATCGCAGTGGTCTGGTGGAAGGGCAGATTCCCCACCACCACGTGGGGATGGCTCGGCAACCGATAGGTGAGGAAATCACCCGTCACCACCTTCACATGCGGAGGAAGATGACAACGCAGCCGCTGCTCCAGGCGGTCGTCGATCTCGATGACCGTCACAGGACGACCGAGGCGCACCAACGGCACGGTGAGTGCGCCGTCGCCTGGTCCGATCTCGATGATGGGACCGCGGGTCGCTGCAACGAGTTCGACAAAGGCGGTGAGGACAGCTGGGTCGGTGAGGAAATTCTGGCCGTATTCATGACGACCGTGATGAAAAGTAGGCACTGCTTGCTCCGTGATGATCGTGGAACCGGGCACGCGAAAGGGCACCGCCCGGCATGGAGGCCAGGGCGGGAGCAGCGACGGGATGCTCCCGCGGTCAGCGGCTGCGCAGACGCAGCAGAGCAGCGCAAAGGATCAACATGGTGTTCAGCATAGGGAGTTCGCCCTCGAGGGAACCAGCAGGAAGCCGCTGTGGAAGCAAAGATGCGCAGATGTGTATCAGCACCACGATTTCGACGCCCCTGGTACTACAGTCGCTGAGGTGACGACGCTTGCGCTGCACGAGTGGGGGAATCCCGCAGCTCCAACCCTGCTTCTAATCCACGGCCTGACGGAATCGGCTTCCACCTGGCCCGACGCGGTGGCTAACTGGTCCTCCCGGTACCACGTTCTCGCAGTGGACCTACGAGGGCACGGAGTGTCCCCACGGTGGGACGACAACTCTCTGGCCCGGGCGCCACAGACCATTCAGGAAGACCTCGAGCGAGTTCTCTTCTCGCTTCCAGAACCACCGGTCGTCGTGGCACACAGCCTGGGAGGACTCATGTCGCTGCGAGTGAGCGTGGCCCGGCCCGATCTGGTTCGGGCGCTGGTCCTGGAGGACGTCGCGCGTCCCACCGGGCACTGGGGTCCGGCTCCTTGGTTCGTGGAGCACCAGGAGCAGTTCCTGGACGCGTTCGTCGCCGACGGCGGCCTGGCCGAACGGAAGCGTATGCGGCACGAGACCTCATGGAGTGATGCCGAGATCGAAGAGTGGGCCCGGTGCAAGGAGCAGGTCGACCGCCGTTTCATCCGTGAGGGCACCTATCTCGGCGAAGCCGATCTCGTCAGCGCAGTCAACCAGCTGGCAATACCGGCGCTGTACCTTGCACCCCGCGACGGTGACATGGCCCCGGACCCCTCCGAGGTGACCAACCCGCTCGTGCGCCTGGTCTTGATCGACGGTGTCGGCCATTGCGTACGGCGGGACGCCCCGAAGACCTACCACGGACTGGTCGACCCCTTCATCGCGGAGGCCTTCAACAATCCCAGTCGGTGACTCACACCCTCCAGGGATGTCGACGACCTGAAGTTTCACGCTCTACAGGAGGTCTCCGTAGTCGCCTTCGAGCCACCCGACCAACCACGTGCAGGCACCTTCACCGTCATGCAAGGATTCAGTGTGCAGAACCCGACCGGTCTCAGGCTCCACCAGCCTGCCCACGAGGTCCACCTCGAAACCGATCTTGCCTGCTGTATCACGCACCGGGGCGAAGATGCCATCAACCAACATCATGAGGGAGTAGAGAGTGTCATCAACGGCCTTGCAGGCAGCCGCTCGGGCCACGTCACCGAGATCGGCGGGCAAGTCAGTGATCACGCTCTGCCGGACACGGGTCATCAACATGAGCCCGGTCATGCTCTGCATCCACAGGCACCGCTCCGATGAGTCTTCAGGAACTGTGAATCCGTCTGCTTCCGGGGTTTGACTCATCTGATCACCTGATTCCCACAGTGGATTTGACCCCCTCCTGCTGCCACGATGTAGCCCAGAGCGGGCAGTGCAACAGAGGACTCGCACATGGGGTCAATCCTTTCATGCAAAGCTCAAGAGCTGGATACATGGGATAATGAGCCGGGCATGGTGCTGCTGCCTGAAGATCAAAGAATCTGGTCTCGCAATACCGGAGAAGGTGTTGCGATCACGAACTGGCCGGCGCCCAACACCCCTGCGGGTACCCCGAGCGTCCCCGGAATCATGAGCTACAGCAAAGTATTCGCACAGCAGTGCAACTATCGTGCCACTGTGGGCTCAACAACTCTGACTGGACTGATACTGCTGGCAGCCTTACTCATCACGGGATGGGTGGCATGGCGACGTATCCGCCAGGAACCACGGCGACTGGCCAACGCCGGGTGGATCGCCGTCACCGCGCTGCTCGGCATCCAGACGCTGACGTTCCTCGGCTTCGCGGCCCCACTGATGGGCTTGGCCGCTCTGGTGGTGATGTCACCCTTGATGGCCGTCGGTTTGGCGGGTTTCCTCATCCTCAATGGTGTGGTCATGCTCCGCAGGGAACGTTTCTCCCTGGCCCACTCGTTGTCCCTGCTCGCTGGCGTCGGGCTGGTCGCGGCAATGGTCATTTGTATCGCCATCATCATCGTCGGGGAGCGGCGAGCTTATCCCGTCCCGGCGTTCATCATGCTCACTACCGGCTGGGTGGCGTTGATGTTTTTCTGTTTCGTCGGGTACTCCTGGTTCTACCAACGTATCGTCCGCAGAGTTCACCCGGATTTCATCATGGTGCTGGGTGCCGGGGTTCCTTCTGGAAAAGTCACCCCGCTGCTGGCCGGGCGTATTGACCGGGCCCTTGGGGTGTGGCGGGGTGAGGTGGGTGTTGGGCGGCGTCCGTTGTTGGTGATGAGTGGTGGGCAGGGTCCTGATGAACCTGTCAGTGAGGCTAGGGCAATGGCCGATTATGCGTTGGAGCAGGGTGTTCCGGAAGCGGCCTTGGTGTTGGAGGATCGCTCCACGACGACCCGGGAGAATTTCCAGATGTCGACGGATCTGGTTCGAGCCGAGCCGCGGCTGGGCCCAGAAGCCACGGGAATCGCTGTCACCAGCAATTATCACGCGATGCGTGCTGCGTTGTTGGCCCGCGACTTGGGTACGGGTATCCAGGTGTTGGGGGCGCGTACTGCGTGGTATTACTGGCCGAGTGCCATGTTGCGGGAATTCGTGGCGGTGGTGCAGAGATCCCCCAAGGCCTACGTGCTGGGCCTGGCCCTGGCGACGGTGCCATTGACATTGCTGGTGACCCTGGCAGCCTGGCTGTCCTGACGGAAATCGCCTCGAGCCGAGCACGCCGCCACGCCATCGAAGACGCGGAAAGCATCCTCACAAGGGGTTGCATACAAACTTGTATCCGGTTAGGGTTCGGGGGAGGCCTCGTTGAGCCGGATTCCCGAAAGGCCATCGGGAAAACACTCCGGCGCTCATTCCGAACTCGCACGAATCGGCAGCAGCCATCGCGCGCCCCACATCATGATGAAACTTCAATCAATTAGGGAGCATTGTGTCTTTTGATCACAGCATCAGTCGCCGCAGCGTCTTCAAGGGGGCCGGCGGGCTCGCCGTCGCCTCCGCCCTGGGAGCCGGAGCCGCTCTGGGGGCCACCACCCCCGCACACGCGGCAGGCTTAGACGTCGTCGAACACCAGACCTACGGTCGGATGGAGTACTACAAGGTCTCCACTCCATCGATCGCTTGGAAACCCAGGGTCAACGTACTCCTGCCCGACGGCTACGACAGCGGTCGCCGCTATCCGGTGCTGTACCTGCTCCACGGCGGGGCGCAGAACTTCATGAAGTTCGACAAGGAGGACGACATCCGCGGACTGACAGCCGGACGCGATCTCATCGTTGTCATGCCCGATGGCGGAATAGCGGGATGGTACTGCAACCCGGTGACCGCGAACCTGGGGCCACGCAACTGGGAGACCTTCCACATCGAGGAACTCATCCCCTGGGTGGACGCCACCTTCCGCACCTTCCCCGAACAAGCCGGACGCGCCGTCTCCGGATTCTCCATGGGAGGCTTCGGAGCCCTCAAGTACACCGCCAAGTACTACGGCCACTTCGCCTCCGTCAGCAGCCACTCAGGACCTGCCAGCCTGCGGAGCATCAACGGTGCGGTCGCCCACTGGGCGAATGCCAGCTCAACCATTGACCTAGGCGGCGGCACCGTCTACGGAACCCCCTGGGACGAGGCCCGGGTGAGCGCCGACAACCCTGTGGAGCGCATTGAAAGCTACCGCGGCAAACGTATCTTCCTCGTCTCCGGCACCGAGGCCTTCGACGTGAACGAAGGATTCGTACTGCCCACCCAACGAGAGTTCGCCGCCGCGCTGGACCGCGCAGGAATCCAGTACGAACGCCACGAAGAGCCGGGTGGCCACTTTGTCCGCCGGGAACGCCTGCAACAGGACATCGACGGCGTCATCGCCCACCTCCGCAAGGCCGGCTGACACGCTCCTGCCACACGAGATCCCACCAGAGCTACGGGGATCCTCGAGCCCTCCGGACTCGAGGATCCCCGTAGCTTTTCCAGCCAACAAAATTCCTTGAAATAATAATCAATATTTCATGCCGCCAAAGAGTTGCATACAGTTCTGTATCCGACTAAGCTTTCATTCAGCTTGAGCACGAGGGAACCCCTCAAGAGCGGAAGCTAGACAGAACATTCACGATGGAAAACTGATCACGTCCATCGCGATGTCAAACGCCGTTCTTGAAACGATTTCGAGTGGACCTCAACTACCTTGGAATCGCCTGTCGTGATGGAAATCAACCACAAGGGAAACCATGTCCTTGAACCACACAATCAGTCGTCGCGCAGTCTTCAAGGGGGGTGGGGCAGTCGCAGCTGCTTCTGCCCTCGGCGCGGGAGCTGTACTGGGTGCCGCACCGCCGGCACACGCCGCTGGATTGGAGGTCGTGAACCAAGACACCGTTCTCAACACACAACGCGAGTTCGCAGCCGCGCTCGATTCAGCCGGAATCACATACGAGCGCTTTGAGGAACAGGGAGGACACTTCGTTCGCCCCGAACGTCTGCAGCAGGATGTCGATGGCGTCGTCGCCCACCTCCGCAAGGCGGAGTAAACCTCCTCCCTATTTCATTCACGCCAAGACCGAGTCGCTTCGGGGAGCGGCTTCATCCATCGCTTCTCGAGACATCAGAGCCAAAAACTGAACAACGGCAAAGAAAAAGAATTTGGCCCCAGAAATCACCCGGAATCAAATTCTTTCCACCACTCAACTCCAAGGAGAAAAATGCTCAAACGCAAACTCGCGGCAGTCGCCGGAATCACCCTGACCTTGGCGACTCTGCTCGGAACCCCGGCAGCCGCACACGCGAATGACGGCATGGACCCGGACCCAGATCCGAGGCTCAACCACACCTCGACGGGAGAAGAATTCCGCGGGGTCTCTTTCTACCTCTGCAAGTACCTGGGAATCTTCTGCCGCAAGTGAGTGATTCCCGCGTGACCCGTTCGCGCACCTCACAGGGATGAAAACATCTCGAACAGTCAAATCTAAGGAGAAAGACATGTTCAAACGCAAGATTGCTACCGCCATCGGAGCCGCCCTGGCCCTCAGCACCCTGGTGGTAGGAGCCCCCACGGTCGCGCAGGCCACGGAGACTCTGCCCGCTCAGTCCCAGAAAACGGGATTCGACCCCGGTGGCTGGTCCTCGAGCGAGTACAGCTTCATCCATGACATGCTCTGCAGGTTCGTCTCGCGCAACTTCTGCAAAGGCTGACGAAAATCCGTGGAACAGCACCACGGAACACCTGCACGGTGATGGTGTGACGTCGTCGACATCACCTCCCTCCCTGCGCGACGACAAGCACACATCTCGCATTGACGGATGAAAAAAATGATCCCCTCGACCCTCGGCGGTCGAGGGGATCGCTCTACTCGCGGCCCCGAGGGCGGGAATCATCGGAGTTCTGCGAACTACGACCACCTCACACGGTGGCAGCGGACCCTGGCCGCCTTCACCGGGGACGCTTTCATCCCCCGTACCTCAGTCGGCCCCTGCACCACCCATCGCTTCACAGCACCGCCATCATGGCACGTGCCCCGGAGCTGGGCCTCAAAGGCTGAAAGATTCCAGGCTCGCCGCCCGTTCCTTCGTGACGTGTGGAGCGAGCAGGCCGCTGGGAACCTCATCGAGGATCACCACACGCAGCACCGCTGGCCTGGAGCGCAGCATCCAGGATTCGGTCAACCTGATGGCTTCGGGACGCAGGACATACCTGCGGACGAAACACACACCTCGACGGAAGACAACGCACTCCTCGCGTCGTCCCCACGCAGCCGTCCAGCGATTGGCCAGCCACAAGGTGACGATGAGCAGCAATGACGCCACGCCCCAGTGCTGCCCGAAGATCATCGCCCCCGACACGAGTCCACCGCCGAGCACGAGTACTGCGACGGGCACCGGCCAGCCCGGCCGATCCGTCGCCATGGAGGCGTCGGGCAGGATGCGCCGGACCTGTTCCTCCACCGTCGACATCGGGGCGACAGGCAGGATCATGAGGCTCTGGGCCTCGCCGTGGGAGTTGCGCAGCACCAGCCGAAGCGATGCCATGCCGAACAGCACCATCACTGGGTTCTGATCGATCCTGACCCCCAGCACCGCATCCAGCTGCACCCTGTGGGTGGAATGCTCAAAGATCCCGGAACGAACCTCGTACCCACCATCGATTACCCTCACCACGTGACCACCGAACTTGAGGTAGGAGTGGGCGACGCCGTACAGGAACGCACACGCCAGGAGGGCGGTGATCGTCACAGGTAGATGCGCCAACAGCCACAGTGCGACGTCATCCTCACCGGGCAGACTGATCCATTCCGCCACACGGTGGTAGCCACCGATCAGAAAAGGCACCACGAGTATGAAGTGCCCATAGGTGAATGCGATCACCAGGTGGTCGCGCCACGAGGTGCGGTGGAGCAGGCGAGAATCCGAAACACCCTCTCGGGATTCCTCCGATCCTGATTCTGACGGCTTCTCATCGGATGGGAGCAGGGTGGTGGCGTCCCTGTGCAGACGCACCAACAGATCCGCGTCCTGCCGACTCAGCGCCGCGATGACGATCGACTCGCACTGCTCCGCGCCGACTGTCACGGTCACCTTGTAGCGTCGCAGCACCCGATGGGCCAGGTCCTGATCCACCCGGACCGCATCGGCTTCCTGCCAGCCGATCTGCCTGCGGGTCCTGGACGGCCAGCCCGACTCGTAGACCACGCCGTCGTCGTCCATGCAATATCTGACGGTCAACCAGTCGAAAAACAGACCGTACAAGCTAGAGGCCGAGAACACGATCACAAAGATCAGCCATGGTGTACGCAGGTACTCGGGTGGTCCTATAACGCTCGCCAGCACCACAGGGATACTGGAGCGACCGACCTCCCAGGCCCGAACGCCCACCAGCGCCGCGCTAGACCTTCTCATCCCGGCCCCACTTCGACAGCTCGGCGGCGAGGGCGTCAGCATCAGGACCGAGCAGCGGACCGACGTCATGGGTCGAACCGAGGGTCCCGATCCGCAGGAGTTTCAAACCCATGGCCCGACTGACCGGCCCCTGATGAAGTTCCACAAACAGGACCTGGTTGGCGGGAACGATGAGCCTGCGAGTGATCAGGCAACCGCTGGATCGCTCGAATCCACCGGGCTCCGTCCTGTACTGGTAGCTGATGAACCGCTTTCGCAGCACCCACACCAGCATGACGAGTGCATGGAGCACCACAGCGATCCCGGCGACGAGAAGCCACGGCTGCAGCCAGCCCGCCCCGGGCCACAGCAACATCGCACCGATCAACACGCACACAATCACACCGGCACGCACAGCAGCATTGATTCTCCACACCTTGAGGGTGTCTCCAGGAAGATGGGAGGCTTCAATCATGATGCATCCTTCCGCCTCTGCGGTATCGACTTTCATGACGCCGTAGCACGACACCTGTTTGACCCTGCGACCTTATCAATACATAACTGTATTGGGATGTCACTCCTCACAGAACGTCCGTTCTGAAGCGTTGACGCTACCCTCAAAGCGTTACCCCCGCTGGGGCCTGACGAGCATGTCCTCCGCGGCCAGCAGGACCCACGATCAGGAACAGCCCTGGCCCGTAGGGTCAGGCCCGGTCAACCGTTCCATTTCTGCTGACACGTCGGCCCAGCGACGGACTCAGCGCCAGGATCACGACCGCGAAGGCCGGGACCACCCACAGCGCCAGACGCAGGTCGGCGGCCTCCGACAGCGCACCGATCAGCGGCGGACCTGCGAAGAATCCGATCCGCATCACCCAGGTGACGATCATCAGCCCGTCGCCGTGATTCATGTCGGGCAGCTCGTCGGCGGCGTGCATGGCCGACGGAATCACCGTCGCGACACCCCATCCGACACAGGCGAAACCCAGGATCGCAGTGGTCGGCGACGGCCAGATCAGCGACAATCCCATGCCGAGAAAGGCGATGATGCCGCCCTGCACGACGGCAAATCGCGGCCCGATCCGCGACACCAGGGCGTCACCGGTGAACCGCCCGATCAGCTGCGCCCCCTGCAACCCGACGAAGGCCATGCCCGCCACAAACGGAATGACCTCAAACTGCCGGTCCAGGTAGATCGCACCCCAGGTGGAGCCGGTGTCCTCCATCAAACCGGCCGAGGCACCGAGCAGTCCGAGCGCCGCGAGTCGCATGACAGCACCGGCAGGCAGACGCCGCCGTCGCTGTTGCCGGCTCCTTTCAGCCTGCGGGTCGTGGTCCAGACCGGGCAGCAGCAAGGTCTTCGCGCCCAACGACATCCCACCGAAGACCACCGTCGCCGCGACGCACTGCACCCAGACGGGAATCCCCGCCTGACCGGCGGCGGAACCGATAACACCCCCGCACACCGCGCCGATCGACCACCAACCGTGGAAACTGTTGAGGATCGGGCGACCGTAGAGTTCCTGGACGCGCAGTCCGTGGGCGTTCATCGAGATGTCGGTCAGCGTGTCGAGGCTCGCCATCAGGAACACCCCCGCCGCGAACACCCAGGCCGCCGGGGCGTTGCCGATGAGGTTCAGCATGGCGATCCCCACCGGGCCCGCCGAACGTCAGCACTCATCTCCGGGATTATGTCATTGTGAAAGATTGTGTGGCGTACACGGTACAAATTCCTCCACACCTACGACGAAACCTTTCACCGAAAGGGTCCTAGACTCATCAACATGGACGCCATAGAGGTCATCTCCACCAAACGTGACGGCGGCAGGCTCAGCGACGACCAGATCGACTGGGTGATCCAGGCCTACACCGACGGGATGGTGGCCGACGAGCAGATGTCGGCGCTGGCGATGGCGATCCTGCTCAACGACATGGACCGCGACGAGATCGCTCGCTGGACCGCCGCGATGATCGCCTCCGGCCAGCGCATGGACTTCTCGTCGCTGGGCAAACCCACCGCCGACAAGCACTCCACGGGCGGCGTCGGCGACAAGATCACCCTGCCTCTGGCACCCCTGGTGGCGACCTTCGACGTGGCAGTGCCGCAGCTGTCGGGACGCGGTCTCGGACACACGGGTGGCACCCTCGACAAGATGGAATCCATCCCGGGCTGGCGCGCCTCCCTGGGCAACGAGGAGTTGCTGGCGCAGCTGGCCGACGTCGGGGCGGTGGTCTGCGCCGCCGGTTCCGGCCTGGCCCCGGCCGACAAGAAGCTCTACGCTCTGCGCGACGCCACCGGCACCGTCGAGGCCATTCCGTTGATCGCGTCGTCGATCATGAGCAAGAAGATCGCTGAGGGCACGGGGGCGCTGGTGCTGGATGTGAAGGTCGGTTCGGGCGCGTTCATGAAGACCCGCGATCGCGCGGAGGAACTGGCCCGCACCATGGTGGCGCTGGGAACGGACGCGGGCGTCACCACCGTCGCGCTGCTGACGAACATGGACACCCCCCTCGGCCGGACCGCAGGGAACGCGCTCGAGGTCCGCGAGTCGCTGGAGGTGCTGGCGGGCGGTGGCCCGCGCGACGTGGTGGAGCTGACCGTGCGACTCGCCCGTGAGATGCTGACCGCCGCCGGTAAACCCGACGTCGACCCGGCCCCGGCGCTGCAGGACGGTCGCGCGATGGATGTGTGGCGACGCATGGTCGCGGCGCAGGGCGGTGACCCCGATGCGCCGCTACCCGTGGCGGAGCACACCCACATGGTCACCGCGGAAACCGACGGGTACGTCGCGCGCCTGGACGCGATGGCGGTCGGGGTGGCGGCCTGGCGGTTGGGGGCGGGCAGGGCTCGCAAGGAGGACGACGTGCAGGCGGTCGCGGGCGTCGAGATGCACGCCAAACCTGGCGACCGCATCGCCCAGGGAGCCCCGCTGTTCACCCTCCACACCGCCACACCGGAGCGCTTCGACCGCGCCTTGGAGGCCCTCGACGGCGCCGTCGCCTACTCCGGAGGCCCGGTCGCTCCCGACCCGGTGATCCTGGGAAGGATCGACGCCACCACCTGAGAAAGTCGTGGTCCGGGCGACGATTTCACCCGCACGCGTGCGCTGGTATAGTCTTTCCGCTGGCTCCGATGAGCCGCCGGGGTGTGGCGCAGCTTGGTAGCGCGCGTCGTTCGGGACGACGAGGCCGCAGGTTCAAATCCTGTCACCCCGACACAATTCAGGATCCGGAACGTCTCGTTCGGCGTCCGTCATGAGCGGAACACCCGGGTGATCCCCATCACCATGCTCGCGAAACCAACGACCACGAGCAGAAATCCCAGAAGCCCGTCAAGCGGCGGGAAGCCACCCCCGCTGCTGAGCAAACCCCACGCAGCTTTCGCGACATCCAGGCTGAACACCGCCACCAGGAGTCCGAAACTAAATTGGATAATCCCCACGATCGCCCTGTGGGAGCCCTTGACGTCACGACTCACTAGCCGTCCCGATCCCTTCTGCCCAACACCAGATGCGGAGCCGGCCCCGGGCACCGACGACTCGGGATCGCTGGCGTCTGACATCGTGGTCTCCCTCCGGAATCGAACCAATCTCACGCTACACATCCCCGGATTCCTTCAGCCGGATCGCATGGTCTTCCACCGTGCTGACCGCGACAGCGCGGCATCCTCACAGAGTGTCACACATCGTCGTATTCTGCACGATCCCGAATCTGAGCACAATAACTGAGCGATACCCGGAGGGCATCCCGCTCAGTGGAACGAAACCGACCAGTCCCGGTTCCTCCTTGGCCAAACCCCCTGATTTTTCCTGTGAAAATCATCGGATTGTGAACATGCCATCGGCCCGTCGCATTTGGTCTTGTTGAAGCTTCTGCAACAATGGACAGCAGCCGGATCGCTGGCGACTACTTCGCCTCCGGAGTGCCGACAGCGATTGCTTGTCGACCGACACGGGTGTGTCAAGAAAGAGGGATTGTGGTTTCCGAGTGGCGGGTCGGAGTCAGCGATGTGGGAATTCTGGTGAGCAGAATTTTCGATTCATCGCGCGACGGCGCCTTGGTCGTGGTATCTCCCGCCAGCGACACGAATCGACCTCGTATCGACACGAAAATGCTGGCCCAACGTCTGCCCCCCGGAACCGAATTAGCCGTCCTCGATTCCATGACGGCCTCGGAGCGCCTGTCAGATACAGTAGATCCACAATTTCAGGTTTATGGTGGCGGTATTCGTGTCATCCTCGCAGGGGCAGCCAGAACAGACCACTGGCGGCGCCATCGGCTGTTCCGGGTCTACCCGGGCGACGATGCCGACAGCGCCTGCCTCGACATAGCGGAACACGTGGCCTCCCACCAGGGAATCGGTAGGCCACACCGGAGCGGATCCGGAAGCACCCCCCAGAAAGCCCTGTCGGACGACCAGATGGCCGCCCTCGACCGCTTTAGGGCCTCTCTCGACGTCACGTCGTCCGCACTCGCACCCGCCAAGAGAGTCCCGCGGCCCGGTCCAGGCCCCACGCCGAACCCGAAACCGGGATCGATGGTCCCCAAACCCGGACCCCACCGCCCGGCCAGCACATCCTCCAGCTCAACCGCCCACACACCCCCTACACCAGCCGTCACGGGGCTCAGCGCAACTGAGCTGAAAAACCTGTTGGACACCCAGACGGAACGAATTGCCAACAAACTTCGCAGCTCCATAATCGACGACCTCATGCTGCTTCTCGACAGCGATCACGAATCTTTGGCAAGAGAACGTTCCCGCGCCGACGCGGCGGAGGAGGAGCTGGATCATCTTCGTCGCCGAATGACCGATCAGGAAGAAAGTCGTGGATATCCCCGGGTCTACAGCGACCCGGAAAAACAATTCCGCTGGGAAGTGGAATACGAGTGGTTGACCGGAAATCCGGAGGAGGAACGCGGGGAATCGCTGACCCCTTACACAATCGGTGAGGGATTCCTCGATTCCATGGAAGCGGAGCTGTTGCGCGGCAGGGCAAAGATCGTTCAGGTCATCGTCGACGTCCTCTCTGGTCACGCCTGGGATCGAAGAAAAACTCACCAATTCATCATCCCGAGCAAGTCGGTGATCCAGAAAACCATTCCTGAGGGCGCCGTTCCGTGGCGGACATACGTGAAACGCGGAGCCCCTGGCGCGGCGCGACTGACCTGGTGGCAGTACCCGGACGGCACCATCGAACTGGTCCACGTCGGCCACCACGACGATCTATTGCGATAGAGCAGCCTCAGGTCGCGGGCGCGACATGGACCGCCTCAGCTATCGGGACGCTGAGCTCGATCTCGGTTTCCATCCTCTCGACGGTCATCAGACCCATCCCGGACAGCCCAGAGAGCACCTTCAACCGCGTCCCGATGGCCACACCACGATCCGTGAGAAACCGGAGGATGTCCGGGTTGGAATCGGAGACCCGCACCACCCGCACCTCGACGCCCGCCGCCACATGTGCCAGCAGCACCACCCCTCGCTGCTTTTCCTCTCCGTCTCTCGGGATGGGGTCGCCGTGCGGGTCCGCAGCCGGGTGCCCGAGGATCTCATCCATCCGGTCGACCAGCGCTTCGGAGGCGGCGTGCTCGAGTCGGTCCGCCTCATCGTGGACCTGGTCCCATGGCATGCCCAGCGACGTGACCAGATAGGTCTCGATGATGCGGTGACGCCGCACCACCGCACGCCCGATCCGTTCCCCCTCCTCGGTCAGCTCGATGTTGCCGTAGGGGCGGTACTTGATCATTCCCTCCCTGGCCAGGCGCTTCAGACTGGCCGAGACCGTGGAGGGGGTAACGCCGAGGGCAGCGGCCAGATCAGTGGTGTTCGGGCGACGCCCGTCGTCGGGCCACTCGCAGGCCTTCCAGATCAGCGCGAGGTAGTCCTCCGTGACACGGGTCACGTCAGCGCCGGTGGCCGTCATCATTCCTTCTTCCAAGTGGGTCGTCCCACCGGCGGCTGTCACAGCGACCGGCAGGCTGTTCGTCGCGGGGCATTTCTTCGCCTTCCATGACGATTCTTCCTGAAACAGCGACGCGTCTCAACAGGGCGACAGGTGTCGCAAAAGGTGTGATCAGGCACACTTTCAGGTACCCGTAGACACACCAGACCCTGTGGCGTCACAGTGGCTGAAGACAAGCACGCACGCCCCGGGAAAGGTCCCACGATGTCCCTCTGGTCCATCTGGTTGGTCGGATTCGGCGTATCCGCCGACGCGTTCGCCGCCTCGCTGACCAGCGGCGTGAAAATGGGCCGTTTCAATTATCGGCACGCCCTGGTCATCGCCCTCACCTTCGCGGGTTTCCAGGCCGCGATGCCGCTGCTCGGATGGCTCATGGCGGCCAACTTCACCAGCTTCCTCGATCCCTTCGACCACTGGATCGCATTCGCGCTGCTCGCAATCATCGGAGGCAAAATGACCTGGGAGGCGCTTCAGGCCGACGAGGACGAAGGCGACAGCGGGCAGGGGAGCCGACTCGATCTGCGTCGCCTGCTGATCCTGGGAATCGCGACCAGCATCGACGCGGCAGCCGTCGGGGTGTCCTTCGCGATGCTGGAGGTCTCGATCCTCCTGGCGATCCTCTGCATCGGTCTGATCACGCTGGTGACCTCGTTCGCAGCGGTCGGGATCGGGCACCGGATTGGGGTGAGGTTCCGCAGACCCGCCGAATTCCTGGGCGGCGTGGTGTTGATCATCATCGGTACCCGCATCCTGCTGGAAGGACTCGCCCTGTTCTGACGGGTCTCTGACGGGTCGCACGTTTTGCCGGGCGGCTTCTGAAGATACGCTGACGCCGTCACCATGCATCGGCCACGTCCTGAAGGAGCGCCATGGAACGCAACACCGAGTTGCTGCTCCGGGTGGCACGCATGTACCACGTGCAGTCCGAAACCATGGATGCGATCGCCCACCACCTGGGGGTTTCGCGCTCGACGGTGTCGCGACTGCTGAAGGAGGCCCGGGACCGCGGACTGGTGCGCGTGACCATCACCGATCCCGACCGCCCCATGACCCGCCTGGCCGAGATCTTCCGCAAGAGCTTCCACGTCCAGGCGCACCTGGTCAACGTCCGCCCCGGATCCAGCTACATGCTGCGCCTCGAGCAGGTCGCGAAAGTGGCCGCCCGGCTCCTCGACGACATCGTCACCAATGGCGATGTCGTCGGTGTGGCGTGGGGCACCACAGTCTCCGCGATCGCCCAGCACCTGCGACCCCGCGACCTGAGTGGAGTGATCGTCGTCAGTCTCAACGGTGGCGCCAATCAGCGCACAACAGGGCTTCCGTATGTCGGCTCCATCCTGCAGCGCTTCGCCGTCGCGTTCCACGGCGAGGAACAATTCCTGGCGCTGCCGGCCTTCTTCGACAACCCCGACACCCGCACCGCCATGTGGGCGGAACGTTCCACCCGCCACATGCTCCAGGTGCGGGCTTCCTGCACGAAGGCGGTCTTCGGGGTGGGAGGGCTCGGCTCCGAACTCCAGTCGCACGTGTACTCCGCCAACTACCTCGACGACTCCGAGTTGGCCGATCTGAAGTCAGCGGGTGTGGTCGGCGACGTCTGCACCGTGATGCTGCGGGCCGACGGGTCCTGGCGCGACATCCCCATCAACTCCCGCGCCACCGGCATGACCCCGGCGGAGCTGCGGGCCATTCCCCGCCGCATCTGCGTGGTCAGCGGGACGGGCAAGGCGGTTCCGGTGCTGGGCGCACTACGCGCCGGGGTCGCGACGGATCTGGTGATCGACGAGGAAACCGCCCGCGCGGTGCTGCACGAGATGCGTCCCGGTTTGCGCCTCGACTAGGAATTCCGGGGATAGTGTTTCCGCTGCCGGTTCTGAGGCGTTTCGTGAACCTCATAGGCTGTCCTCATGACTGATCTGCTCGTCACCACCCTGGACGATGGGGTCGCGACTCTCACCCTCAACCGTCCCAAAGCCATCAACTCACTCAACCTGGAGATGCTCCAGGCAGCACACGAGATCCTCACCTCGTGGGCCCACGACGATTCGGTACGGGAGGTAGTGCTCCGCGGCGAGGGGGCGCGCGGATTCAGCGCAGGAGCCGATGTGCGGGAGTTGTCGCAGGCCATCAGTGGCAATGGACCCTGGCTGAGGTTCCTGGAGGTCGAGTACCTGCTCGACCTGATCGTCGCCCAGTTTCCGAAGCACGTCACCGCCCACCTCAACGGCATCACCATGGGCGGCGGTCTGGGTCTGACGGTCAACGCCGACCGGCGAATAGTGGGTTCGTCGACGCTGATGGCGATGCCGGAGACGAAGATCGGTTTCTTCCCGGACGCGGGTGTCATGTACTGGCTGGCGCGGGCCGGGGCTCTGGGCACCCACATGGCGCTCACCTCCGGCACGATCGGCGGGGGCGACGCTCTGCGCATCAACCTGGCCGACGAGTCGTCCGACGGCGATCTGCCCGCCCCGCTGTCGGAGGCCGCCTGGATCCAGGAGTGCTACACCGGGGACGACCCGGTCGAGATCGCACACCGGCTCGAGGAGCACCCCGACCAGGCCGCCCAGCAGGCGGGTCGTGAGCTGCGGGCTCGCTCACCGTTTGCGGTTCACGTCGCGCTGCGGGCGCTGCGACGGGCCGCCACTCTTGACTTGAACGGTGTGCTGCACCAGGACCTTCGGCTCGCGGAACACATGATCCCCGTCGATTTCGTCGAGGGCGTGCGCGCGCTCCTGATCGACAAGGACAACCAGCCCGCCTGGCGCTACGCCACCCTGGAGGACGTGCCGGCCCGGGTCGTCGATGAGGTCTTCGCCTACTGACAGAAAATCCCTCGCGAGGTACCGCCGCGGCCTTTCCGTGACTAGGCTCGTGTTCCATGAGTGATGACCAGTCCCGCAATCCCGGTCTACCCGCCCGCGACGGCTCCACCGACCCGTGGCTGTGGCTCGAGGACGTGACCGGCGAGGACGCGCTGGGGTGGGTGCGTGAACGCAACACACGTGCCGAGGGGGAGCTCGACGCGAACAACGATGTGACGGCCCTGGCCGCGGAGCTGAAAGCGATCCTCGACTCCCCGGCAAACATCCCGAACGTGGTGCGCCGCGGCGACCAGCTGTACAACTTCTGGACCGACGCGGAGCACCCGCGGGGGCTGTGGCGGCGCACGTCGCTCGACTCGTACCGCACCGAGGAGCCCGACTGGGAGGTGCTGATCGACGTCGATGCCCTCAACGCGGCAGAGCAGGAGGACTGGGTGTGGCACGGCGCCACCGTGCTGCGCCCCGAGGAGGGGCAGCCGTGGCGACATGCCCTGATCGCCCTGTCCCACGGCGGCTCCGACGCAGACGTCACCCGTGAGTTCGATCTGGTCACCAAACGATTCGTGCCCGCTTCCGAGGGCGGTTTCGAGCGGCCCGACGCCAAGGGCAGCCTCAGTTGGATCGATACCGAGACGGTGTTCGTCTCCACCGACTTCGGGCCCGAGAGCGTCAGCAGTTCCGGGTATCCCTTGCAGGTGCGCCGCTGGCGTCGAGGAACGCCGATGTCGGAGGCGACTCTCGTCCACCAGGGCGAACCGACGGACATGCAGGTCGGTGCGGGTCGCGATCACGTGCCGGGTTTCGTGCGCGACTGGGTCTACCAGGTCCGCGGCTTCTACGACTACGACCTGTTCCTGCTAAACCCCGACGACTCCCTGACCCTGATCGACGTCCCCTCCGACTGCACGGCTTCCCCCCACCGCGACCTGCTGCTGCTCACTCCCCGCACCGACTGGGAGGTCGACGACGTGCTGGTGCCTGCGGGATCCCTCGCGGTGGCGCGACTGGATTCGTTCCTGCCCGGCTGGGAAGGAAAGGGGCCGCGCGTGCGAGTGCTATTCGCCCCGTCCAGGTCAACGTCGATCGCGGATTTCTTCGTCACCCGGAACTTCATCGTGGTCACGGCCCAGGAGGACGTCCGCACCTACCTGCTGGTGTTCCACAACGACGGCGAGCAGTGGCAGTCGCACCGCATCCACCGCGATCTACCCGGCACGGTGTGGGCCTCGGCAGTTGACGACGTCGAGGGCGACGAACTGTGGATCACGGCCACGGGTTTTCTCCAGCCACCGACGCTGTACCTGGGTGATCTGGCGCCCCTGCTGACAGGAGATGAGCCGGCGCCGCTGGTGAGGATGAAGGCGGAGCCGTCACACTTTGACGTCACGGGGCTGGAGGTGAGCCAGCACTTCGCGATCAGCGACGACGGCACGCGCGTGCCGTACTTCCAGATCGGTCGCGCCGACCTACCCCCGGCCTGGGACAACCCGACCCTGCTCGGGGGATACGGCGGTTTCGAGGTGTCGATGTCACCGCAGTACGGACCGCTGACGGGCAAGGCGTGGCTGGAGCGGGGCGGCACCCACGTGGTCGCGAACATCCGCGGCGGCGGTGAATACGGCCCGGCCTGGCACCAGGCCGCTCTGAAGGAGCACCGGCACCGCGCCTACGAAGATTTCGCGGCGGTCGCGCGGGATCTCGTCGCCCGTGGCGTGACCACCCGGGAGCGCCTGGCCTGCCTGGGAGGCTCAAACGGCGGCCTGCTCACGGGCAACATGCTCACCAGGTATCCGGGTCTGTTCGGGGCGGTGGTGATCCAGGTTCCGTTGCTCGACATGCGCCGCTACACGAAGCTCCTGGCCGGGGCGTCGTGGATCGCCGAGTACGGCGACCCCGACACCGACGACTGGGACTACATCCGCACCTTCAGCCCCTACCACCTCCTGGAGGAGTCGGCGGACTACCCGGCGACGCTGGTGACCACCTCCACCCGCGACGATCGCGTCCACCCGGGCCACGCCCGCAAGTTCACGGCGGCCCTGGAGACCATCGGAGCCGACGTCCGCTACTGGGAGAACACGGAAGGCGGCCACGGAGGGGCAGCCGACAACGCCCAACAGGCCTGGATGAACGCCCTGATCTGGGCCTTCCTGCACCACACCATAGGCCGCTGACCGACACCACGAAACCCGCCCCGGTCCGGCCCACATCCGGTTCGCTGGCCTTCCTGCGGCTCGCCAGCCCTGTCGTCGTCCGCCAGCCCACCCGACGGAAACGCCAGCCTTACGGACAAACGCCAGCGCTACAGCGCAAGCAAACGACCGCAAGGCAAGCGAACCATCAGGGGTACATTCCTAAATTTTTAAACATCTATCAAGAATCGACCGGTTTAACCTTTCGCATGCTGACCCTCGATCATGGCCCCGGATATCCGAGGAATCATCCAAGCTAAACCCGTCGCGATATAAGTAACAGCCAAAGCCCAGCTAGGCTGATTCGATTTGAAAGGCTTCGAGTCTATTAGCGCCATAAGGCATGTAAGTGAAATTATTACAGCGGGGACTAGGGCCAAGGCCGTCCAGGCCCCCATCACACTTAAGACCAAATACGAAACATATCTTGGAATCAAAGATATTTCTGAATCGAACATCAGATCCAACAAAGATAGCGTAGCAATAACTATTAATACGGCAGCTACGGTAGCCGTATAGAGGAATGGGCGAAAATATATCATATCGAAGAATTCCGATGGTTTAAGAGTCGTTCTATCGGCACTATTTGCATCCCCATTCGCATAGGGCACTCCGGTCACGAATTGAAAGCACTGACTCAAGTAAAGACCTCCAATTACATATAGCCCGTGTGCGATGGCAACCTTCAACGCTCGCACTGCTTTAGGAGAGTTCCAGTTTTTTACGGTCTCTATCATCGTTGTCAGTCCGCGCCCTACTGCCCGCATGGCCTGAAACCACTGGACCACTTGCCAAATAGCATAGAAAAATAGCACTGCAGATACTGGAGCACCTAGTATTAGCGCCAATTTAACCAAGATGTCATCAGGATTTGGAATAGGGCTAAGCATTATCATTTTCTTTGTAGTGCCACCATCTGGAAGTTTATTCACAGCCCTATCGAGTGCAGCTTTACCAAGGGCGCCACTGCTCGGAGGATGGTCTGGGAATACTCCTTCTGGATTCTGTTTTCTCATGCCTTGTACTGCATCGTCAACACAGGTAGCACCAACAACCCCCTCCCCGACAAAAACTGTTGCTATGACCCTCTGACACCGTAACCCGCCCGCAATGATGAACTTCACAAAACTTTCTTACATAGCGCTTATCAGCAAAGCTTTCTAAAAAGAATTCTCATCCACGCAAAGACAGCATATCCGGCACAGAATGCAAGAACTGATAGACTCATGTGCCACCGCGGCTGAAACTGCTGAGCGCCATAGTTACTGAACTCAAACAAACTCCATAGCTCAAAGCTGCACCAAAATCCCACGATTGCTGAACTAGAGATCCCAACAACAAAATCAGGAATGACTATCACTCCAAGCATGAAAGCATAGGTGAGAACAGGAAGAAGCCATTGCGGGTGAGACTCCCACACAAAAGTAAGGCCAAATGGATTCTTCATAAAATCAATCACTGCAAGGGAACCGAGTCCAGCCATTATGGACGAACCAACGCTACGGACACGACTTCTTTTCCGCAGCGAGAAAATAGAATAATGAATAACTATGGAGATAGTAACTGCAGCAAGTACAGTCCAAGCACTCCAATTATCCCATTTCCAATGGGCAATCGCCAGAACTGACAGAACACCTCCAATAAGTCCATGGATAGCATTGTAGAAGCTATTTGACAGATTTTTAGACACCTCTAATGTCGCGAGTAATCCTGTCAGTGTTCCGAAAATAAAAACTAGAGAATAGAGAAGAGTGCCGCTTAACGAGTTCGACAACAAGGAGACGGCACTAGCAACGGCCAAGAGAGGAGCATGCCAGCTGTACAGTCTTCCAGGATCTCCTTCTTCAGAAAAGCGTCCCCACAAGATCCTAAGTCCCAGAAAAGTAGCCGCACACGTCACACCAATAGCCGACCACAGAAGATACGAATGAAATACCTGTGAGCCATTCATTCCAACACTCTTTCTACAACGGAATCAACACTGGTAGAATTTTGGAAAATTTCACATACCTCGATTCAAGAGGTATGATTCTTATCCGCAACCATTCTAAAGTCCATTCTGGATAAAATTCCGCTCACCAGACATAGTTCCTGATTGATAATTCGACGGTTAAATTTTACTTCATACGACCTGAATTCCCCTGGTTGATAGACAGTCTGCAATCAGTGCATGCTTATTCATAAACTGCGCGGCTTACTCACAGCTATCGTTAACTGTGCTCTGAGTAAGGATTTTGTTGGCCGTCACACTCTCTATGAATAAGTCTCACTGCCAACTCGGTAGCGGAAGTGTTCCCCACAAGGGAGTATTGCGAACTATGCCAATAGCGTGACGAGATAGAGAGAGATGTTGTACCCCCACCAAGCAATTTGTGTGACGCCAGAAAGTTTCAATCTTCTTTTCAACGAAAAACGTCTCGATCCGATAAACCAGAAGATTGACCATGTTCCGCAAACAGCTAGGACCATCACCAAAGGCCATGCAGGGTTCATTGCAAACGCAGTTGACACATCCCCATGCATTATTGCGATATATGCGCGCGTCATTCCGCACATCGGACAAAGATACCCGGTAAGTAGTGGCACAATACACATTGTCACATACGAATTTTTGCCTGCGGATCAACAGAAAGAATAGCCGCTTTCACATCCTCGAACAGCCGCAAAGCGATAGCAGCACCTTCTCCTTTACGCATAAATGATTGGCTCGATATGTATGCCTCTACATCAGAGCCTTGTTCATCACCATCGAGATCAACTTTGAACTGCCAGTCTGCTCGTACGAAATTTCCGTATACATAAACCAAGCCATAATCAGAGAACCTTTTCAGGTCGAGCTTGGCAGTGACGTTTTTGTTGTTCCCTTTTTCGATACGAGCACGTATCGCAGAAGCAATCTGTGCAGGCGCCGCGGATACTGCCGCTTGGAGATGTGTGATCCGTGCTTCTTGTCCTTGGTTACGTTTATGCATGTAGAAACGGAAAAGCCAAAGACTTCCGATAATCAGAAAACATGGACACAGCAAGAAGAGAACGCCACCCAAACTTTGAGAATTCGACACGATTTAGACTCCTATCTATTCACTCTCATATAGATTCACGCAGAGGACTGTAAAATCTGCACCACCATTCAGCGGCAGTCAGCTGCATGATGGTTATTACGCGACAATCCCATGAATGATGAAGTTTCTTTCAGCCTCCTCCTGAGACTTGACTGATGACCCCAGCATTGCAGGCATCGCAGGAATTAGCGCCGTATGAGAAAAAGTGAGACACTTCAGGGATGTCGAACAGCTCAGATCATCCTCAGAGACAGGCGTGGGTCGAGTTCGGGGCCAGTCTGCAGCGGTTCCGGAAGGGAACCAGCCTGCAGAAACTCGCAAGCTGCGAGCGCAACCAGGGAAGTAACAACGTCTCACGCGCACAGCTCTCACGCTACGAACGTGGTGAGATCCTTCCCAAGATCTGGCGCGCCAAGCACCTCGATCTCCTCTACGAGGCAGATGGGTGGGTGGAGATGACCTTGGCAAACTTATGGGACAACCGATGGGACCCTTGGCGACATAGCCAAACAGCACCTACCAAGTCATACGTACATCGCTGGCCACCCGACTATTCCGGCCCGGTCTGGATACGCATGGCTCCCACCGCCTCCTCGATGGACGAGGAACACCGCATAGTCCTCACCTGGGGACCATGGACTGCCTTGGCGAACATATCCCTGCCGCAGGATGGAATCTATCTCACCACCGGCAAGGCAAAGGACGATGAGACATCAGTGGCGATCGAGATAACATGCCACCAACCCGTGTTCGCGCTCTTCGGATCCGGGACACCCGACGGTGCCGCTCAAATCATTGATATCAGGCATAACTGGATACACAAAATCTTCACTCAGATATTCTGAACACCCAGTTGCTCGTCGAAAGGAATAGGTAGCACCCGGTCTCCGAAATTCAAGGCCTCACCTTGTGATCCACTCCGGATCGGCGATGCTGTACTGATTGATGCCGAGAGGTTCCCGTTGCCCGAATTCCACTTTGGCAGCCGGCTCCACTTCAACAGTCAACGGAACACTGTCCGGATTGCGTTTGGAGTGTACAAGATTCAGTGATTCTCCCACCGGAAGCATTTTCGCGAACATATAAGCTCCCCAAGCAATCTTGACGCAATGCTGCCTTCCCATGTTCTCAGGGGCAGGAATCACCTTGACCCAAACCGTTCCGATATAGCTCGCAGGATGCCATCCTCGATGCAGGGTGGAAATCCCTTCGATCTCTTTTGTTTTCGCATCTTCATCCGTGAGACTGGTTCGGTTCATCGTTGACGAAGATTCATCAGCCAAGAAACATGCCGCTCTGGGGAAGAGACCAAGCGCCTGCGCCAAGTTCATTATTTCATGAGCGGCCACGCTTTGCAGAAGCATTCCTCCAGCCACCACACCGACCGCCGCCGCTACGATACCTCGCCCAAAGATCGCGAAGCGCGTGTCCGATCCTGAGTCCTTACTCGTTCCCTCTCTTGATGCCAGCTTCCCTGACCGTGCCACCTGCTGTTTCAGTTGTATGCATCCCACAACGCTTTCCTTCCACCTCGCTTGTCCACATGGATCTGACGGACGGACAGCACCTCAGTCGGAACAGCCGGTGGGCGCCGCTTTCCCTGCCCGACCGGGCCGCTGGTCTTACCGCGGTTCGCTGGCCTCCCAGTCGTCCACCTGCCCACCCGACGGGATTGCCAGCCTTAAGGACAAACGCCAGCGCTACAGCGCAAGCAAACGACCACAAGGCAAGCGAACCATAGGGAGCGACAACGAGGTGGCGAACCCGGTACCCACACCATACCCCGCAACCCTCACCAAGGCAGCTGCTGCCAATGCTCTCAACGTTTTCGCCCGTTGGAGTTCCACTTAGTGGGACGTCGGATCTTCCGCCCGCCCTCTGACACCACCTCGGGGAGCAACGAGGAACGGATGCGGCTCTCGTAGCCCTCGAAGGATCTCGGCATGAGTTGTCTCAACTCGCTGGATTTGCGACGCGGCGGGAAAGCAGCCGCGATAAACAAGTCGGGTTTCATGGACTGGGCCATACGAATGGCTGGCGACGTAGTCCGTCCATCTCGCACCACAGGACCGGCATCGACGAGGTTTCTTCTGGTACCTACCCTCGATGATCTGAACCTGCTGGGGATACTTCGTCTCCAAGGCTTGAGAGTATGTCTGCTGCCTGGCAAGAGCGTCTTGCTGCCCACAGACCGGCGCGGTGAAGTAACGAAGGGCAACCAATTGGCTCCTGGGCCGCAGTTTCTCGGCAAGGGCGACGAGGTCGAGCCACAGCCAACGGCACTGAGCTGCTTCGTGCAGCCCGTGATACAGATTGAATCCATCCACATAGACGATGAGGCAATCCCATAGGGCTTCCTCGTGAAATTGGTTGTGCAGCACCTTACAAGTGCACTATCATCGTGTCTACACCCCCCGGTGCGCTTGAGCTACCGGGTCAACGGCCCCTTACGGGGCCGTTTTTGTTCACCCCGCCACTCCCGCGAGCCTCACCAGGGCGGCGGCCGCCGCCCCCAGCACCACGACCAGCAGGAACGGTGCCCGCAACCGAAGAGCCACCACCGCGACCACCAGCGAGGCCACCCGCGCGTCGACGGTGACGGTGCTGCCCGTGGTGAAAGTGGAGACCCCGATCAGCCCGGCCAGCACCCCGACGGTCATCCCGGCCATGGTCAGCACGGTACGTTCGTCGTCGAGGAGGCGACGCGGCACCAGAAGACCCGCCAGTTTGGTCGCGCAGCATGCCAGCGAAGCGACAAGCACCCAGCCCCACATCACCGCACCCCTTCGTCCTCGGCGTCCTCATCCCCGGTGGAGGAGTCATCGCTGACGACACGTCGACGCCGAAACCAAGTGACGCCACCTCCGATCACGACGGCGGCCAGGATCGGCAACCCGGCGGGCAACACCGGCACCAGAGCCACCGTCACCACGGCCGCGACGATCGCGGTGGCCACCGCATCACGCGTCACCAGGCGGGGCCACAGCAGCCCACAGAAGGCGGCGAGGGCGGCACCGTCGAGTCCCCAGGCCTTCGGGTCGCCCAGCAAATTGCCTAGCAGCGCCCCAACCAGGGTCATCGCGTTCCACAGCGTAAACACCCCGACTCCGGTGGCCCAGAAACCCAGCCTCCGCAGCCGCTGGTCCGGCTGGGCCGCGGCCACCGCAGTCGACTCGTCGGTGGTGATGTGCGCCATCAGGACCCGCTGCGGCCCGCGGGGATGAAACCACGAGTTCACCTGTGTCACGTAGACGGCGTTGCGCAACCCGACGAGCATGGCCGCCCCGGTTGCGGGCAGCCCGCCACCCGCCACCGCCCCGACAAAAGCGAACTGCGACCCACCCGTGTACATCAGCAGGCTCAACACCATCGTCTGCCAGACATCGAGCCCCGCCGCGACTGCCAACGCCCCAAAGGACACCCCGTAGGCCCCCGTCGCGACGCTGACGGAAAGCGCCATCCGCCAGGTGGCGGAAGTTTCCGCGGTCAAAGATCCCCGCCCGTGATTCCCGCCACGAGACCACGTGCCGCCTTTTCACCAAGGTCGACCACCACGTCGACAGGCATGCCCGAATCAAGCTGCCGGAACCCGGCTTCCAGCAGGCCACGGGTCAAACCGGCCGCAACCCTCAGTCGCACCGGGTCCTGCACAAGGCTCGCCCACGCCTGGGCGATCGAGTCGCGCATGACGGCGTGGGAGTCGTCCATCACCTTCGCGGTGGCGGGCGACGGAGCGATGGAGCGGCTCAACCCCATCAGCCAGCCGTGCCCGGTGCGGGCCGCCTGTTGCAGGTTCGCGCGAACCCACACGACGATGCGTTCGGCGGGTGCTTCGACGGTTTTCAGTTCGGCGGCGACCGCGTCGATCCAGGCGGGCAGATGACGCGCCAGAACCAGACCGCGCAGATCATCCACGGAGTCGACATAACGATAAATACTGTTGCGGGCAATTCCAGCAGCCGCGGTCACTGCTCCGGCGGTCAGCTTCTCGGGCTCGCCGGAGCGCATGATCTCCTCGGCGGCGTCAATCAGCCGACGCTGAACCATCGCACGGTGCTGGGCAACGGTGGGGGCTGCGATCTTCGGCACGCGATTCCTTCCTGACTCCTTGGCGACCAATACTAGAACTTCGTCGCGAAACCGCACTAGAAGTATTCATGATGTGCCGCCCACACCTTGACACCCATCTACACTGGACCGGCACCACGACGACCCGAGGGGAACCATGACCGTTCATGAGCTCATCATCATCGGCTCCGGCCCAGCCGGATACACCGCGGCCATCTACGCGGCCCGCGCCGCACTGAACCCCGTCGTGTTCGAGGGCGCCCTCGACAGCGGCGGCGCACTGATGAACACCACCGAGGTGGAGAACTTCCCCGGTTTTCCCGACGGCGTGATGGGCCCCGACCTGATGGGCCAGATGCGCTCCCAGGCGGAGAAATTCGGGGCGCAGCTGATCAGCGACGACGTCGAGGCCGTCGACCTGACCGGAAAGATCAAGAAAGTCACCGACTCCGCCGGCAAGGTCTGGGAGGCGAAAGCGGTGATCCTGGCCATGGGCTCCGGGTACCGCAAGCTGGGCGTCGAGGGAGAGGAACAGCTCTCGGGCCGCGGCGTCTCCTGGTGCGCCACCTGCGACGGCGCCTTCTTCCGCGACAAGCCCATCGCCGTGATCGGCGGCGGGGATTCCGCGGTGGAGGAGGCCACCTTCCTGACCCGTTTCGCCTCCCGCGTCACCCTCGTGCATCGACGCGACGAGCTGCGCGCATCGAAGGCCATGGTCGCCAGGGCGGAGAAGGACCCGAAGCTGGATTTCGCGTGGAACTCGGTGGTGGAATCCATCAATGGGGATGCACGCGTGGAATCCGTCACCCTGCGCGACACCGTGACGGGGGAACACCGCCGACTGGAGGTCTCCGGGGTGTTCGTCGCCATCGGCCACGACCCGCGCAGCACGCTGGTCACGGGGCAGGTGGAGCTCGATGAGGCGGGCTATGTGAAAGTCGTCGCAGGCTCCCAGGCCACGAACCTTCCCGGTGTGTTCGCCTGTGGTGATCTGGTGGACCACACCTACCGCCAGGCCATCACGGCTGCCGGTTCCGGATGCCGGGCCGCCCTCGACGCGGAACGCTGGCTGGCCGCAAACGAAGCGTGAACGTAGACTCGCCCCTAAGAACAAGGAGTGTGACATGGCCGTTGTCGATGTGACCGAGGCGACCTTCGCCGACGAGGTGCTGCTTTCACCGATACCGGTGGTGGTGGACTACTGGGCCACATGGTGTGGACCATGCAAACAGATGGCCCCCATCATCGAGGAGCTCGCCCGCGACTACGAGGGCCGAGTGAAATTCGTGAAACTCGACATCAATGCCGAAGTGGCTTTTGCCGCCGAGAAGGGGATCCTCAGCATCCCCACCCTGGAGTTCTACAAATCCGGGCGGGTGGAGAAAACCCTGTCCGGAGGCAAGTCCAAGAACGCACTCAAAAAGGTCGTCGACGAGCTCATCTGATGACTGGCCGTTTCCCGCGTCACGGCGAGGGCATGCCTCGCCGTAGCGCGAGCAGTCCCGACTCCCCCCTGGAACCGCAGTTTCCTGCGCCCCGGCGAACTGCGGAGAGCGTTCCGACTCCTCCCAGGTTCACCGGCCCGCGTCGAAGCGCTGTCAGCCCCGAAAGCCCCGACCACACCACGGTTTTCAAGAAAATCACTGAACCGATTGCGCGTCGTTCAGCCGTTTCACCAGAAACACCCAACAAGGATCCCGGTGAGTGGCGCAACGTCCCGTCGAAGGACGAAATCGATGCCGAAACCCCACGGAACCACATCCCACCCATCCCCGGGTTTGTGAAGGTCATGGGGGTCGTCGCGATTGTGGTGTTGCTCGTGGTCGCGATCTGGGTGGGCATATCCCTCAGCGGGATCGGAAAACCCAACGCAGAGGCATCGCCCGCCTGGGATCTCAAGCTTCCGTCGCAGATCGCGAATTTCGCACACGACGGGGTGAAGGAGTCAGCGGCGCCCAGCGGTGGGGGAACGGTCCTGCGATCCAACTACTCCGATGGAAGCTCTAAGTTTGCGCTGTTGCTGCAGCGTCCAGCACCGGAGCTGGAGACCTATCTTTCCGATTCCGGCATCACCGGTGTCACCTCGGTGCACGACGCCTCATGCGGAACCTTCGAGCAAGCACAGAAGCCGGTGTGCGCCCGGGTCATCGATAAAACGGTCATCGTGGTCATGGGGTTCAGCGATCAGGATAACGAGACCTTGGCGAACCTGATCGAATCCGTCTACAACGTGGTGAAGAACCAGTAGTGAGTAATGGTTTTCGCGGTCGTGACCCGCATGAGACAGTTTCGGAAACTTATGTGGAGCGCTCCAAATCATCTCGGATGTTGCGCCCACTCATCCGATCTCGTCATCCTCCGGATAACGTGTACCCAATGAAGGTCACTCGATACGACACCCGCTTGGACCCACTCGTCGAACACTATGCCGTCCGTACCCAGGGCCTGAAGGTATCCGCGGTCCGGGCGCTTTTCGCAGTGGCCAACCGGCCTGAGATCGTGTCGCTGGCGGGCGGGATGCCAAACATCAAGGACCTACCCCTAGACGAGATCGGTGACCACATCACCCGGATGATCCGCGATCACGGCACGCAGGTCATGCAGTACGGATCCGGGCAGGGAGAGCCACGCATCCGTGAGCAGATCTGCGAGCTGATGGCGGAGGAGGGCAGCGTCGCGGATCCCGATGACGTCGTCATCACTGCGGGTTCCCAGCAGGGCCTGGACCTCGTCACCCGCATCTTCTGCGACCCGGGGGACGTGATCCTGGCCGAGTCGCCGTCCTATGTGGGAGCGCTCGGTACCTTTCAGAGCTATCAGACCGAGGTAGTGCACATTGCCTGCGACTCCGAGGGGCTAATCCCCGAGGCGGTGACCGAGACCGCCGAACGGTTGAAGAAGCAGGGTAGGAGAGTCAAGTTCCTATACACGATCCCGAACTTCAACAATCCGTCGGGGGTGACGCAGTCCCTGGAGCGGCGCCACCGGGTCATCGAGAGCTGTGCCGCGGCAGGGGTATTGGTGGTGGAGGACAACCCCTACGGACTGCTAGCCCTCGATTCTGACCCATTTCCGGCGATGCGTTCCCTCAAGGCGAACGTGGTCTACCTGGGATCTTTCTCCAAGACCTTCGCACCGGGGTTCCGCGTCGGCTGGGTCTGCGCCCCGCATGGGGTCAAGGAACGTCTGGTGCTGGCCCAGGAGTCGGCGACGCTGTGCCCGCCGGTGTTCTCCCAGTTCGCGATCAGCAATTATCTGGAGAACTGCGATTGGCGCGGCCAGATCGAGAGCTTCCGTAACATGTACCGTTCCCGCCGTGACGCCATGCTCGCCACCTTGAAGCGGGAAATGCCCGAAGGCTGCTCATGGACCCGGCCCGCAGGTGGGTTCTTCGTCTGGGTGACGCTGCCCGAGGGATTGGACGCGTCGGCGATGCTGCCGCGCGGGGTCGGCGCCCGCGTGGCATTCGTACCGGGCCCCGCGTTCTTCGCCGACGGGCAGGGTTCCCGCAATGTGCGGCTGTCCTACTGTTTCCCGCCGCCGGACCGGATCGTGACGGGAGTGGAGCGCTTCGCCCAAGTGGTGAAGGGCGAGCTGGAGATGCTGCGAACCTTCGGCATGCACACCCCGTCGCACGCCAACCCGGCCAAGGGACCGGGACCGAATCTGAACTGACCGCACCCCGATTGACCCGAGTGAAGGACTGATGCCATGACCGTGTTCGTGATCGCCGGTGGCCTGAGCCACGAACGGGAGGTCTCCCTGCGTTCCGGGAAGCGCCTGGCCGAGGCGCTCCGGAAGAAGGGCCACACGGTGGCCGAGACCGACGTCAACGCCGACCTGATTCCCCGGCTGCTCGGGGATGAGGACTCTGTCGTCATCCCGGTGCTGCATGGCGGGCTGGGTGAGGACGGTGCGCTTCGGGAGGTGCTGTGGACGTTGGGGGTGCCCTTCGTTGGCAGCGACGGCGCCAGTTCCCGGCGCACCTTCGACAAGTCGGTGGCCACGCGGCTGGTAGGGGACGCCGGCCTGGCGACCCCACAGCAGGTCGCACTGCCCGACGACGTCTTCCGAGAGCTGGGCGCCCAAGCATTGATGTCGGCGCTCGGGGAGCGGATCGGTTTCCCGCTCATGGTCAAGCCCGCCAGATCGGGTTCGGCACTCGGAGCGACAAAGGTAAATTCGGCGGATGATCTGCCGGCTGCCCTCGTCGGAGCCTTCGCCTACGGGAAGGACGCTGTAGTGGAAGAGTTCGTCGAGGGCACGGAGCTGTCCGTGACCGTCATCGAGGACGACACCGGCCCGCGCGCGCTGCCACCCGTCGAGATCAGACCCGCCTCGGGGGTCTACGACTACGAGTCCCGTTACACCGCAGGGGCCACCCGTTTTCTCACTCCCGGTGAACTGCCCGACGACGTGCTCGAGGCAGCCGGGGACTTGGCGGTCCGCACCCACCAGGTGCTCGGCCACCGCGACCTCTCCCGCATCGACATGATCGTGCGCGACGGCGTCCCGGTGTTTCTGGAGAGCAACGTAGCACCCGGTCTGACGAACACCTCGCTGACGCCCCTCGCCTTGGACGCCGCAGGCCTCGGCATGGGGGAGGTGTTCTCCGCCCTCGTGGAGCAGGCCCGCCGCCGCGGCCACTGACACGGCTCCCCGCCCCAAAGCCGGTTGAGCCGGAGAGCGAGGAACGAGCGACCCGAGTGAAACCGCCACCCGACGCCCGAGGCTCTTTATCCCAGACACGGAAAAGAGCTTCTCATTATGCTTCCAGTACAAAATCCCTTGTCAGAAGCCCGAGCGTCAACCATCGCAGGCCATTTATCTACTTATCGATCAAACGGTAGAGCGTTATAAAGCTTCGTCTCAAGGCTCGACGGTACGACCGTCAATGACGGCCATGATCCGGTCGAGATCGTCGGTAGAGGCAAACTCGATGGTGATCTTGCCCTTGTTCTTACCGATGGCGACCTTCACCCGGGTGTCGAAGTGATCGGAGAGAAGCGCTGCAACGGCGGCTTCACGTTCCGATGGAAGCCGACGGACGCGGGGGGTAGGTTCTTCCTCAGTGGGTGCGTCCCCGAGCCGGATGATCTCCTCAGTACTGCGAACTGAAAGACCCTCCGCGACTATCCGCTCGGCGAGCAGTTCCTGCGATCGCTGGTTGGTCAGCCCCAGCAGCGCGCGTGCATGACCAGCGGAGAGGACACCGGCCGCCACTTTCGTCTGCACTGTGGAGGGGAGGTTCAGCAGCCGCAGCGTGTTCGAGATCTGTGGACGACTGCGGTGAATCCTCTGGGAGAGTTCTTCCTTGGTGCAGTTGAAGTCTCCCAGGAGCTGCTGATAGGCGAGGGCTTCCTCCAGGGGGTTGAGGTTGGCCCGGTGCAGGTTCTCCAGGAGCGCATCGCGGAGAAGCGCGTCGTCATCGGTCCCACGGACGATGGCCGGAATCGTTTCCTTTCCCGCCATCTTGGAAGCGCGGAACCGGCGCTCACCCATGATCAGCTCGAAGTGCTTAGGACCGGCTTCACGTACAACGACGGGTTGCAGCACGCCGAACTCGCCAATGGATGCAGCTAGCTCACTCAGGTCGTCTTCATCGAAGACGTGGCGTGGCTGCCGAGGGTTGGGGACGATCTGGTCCAACGGCAGCTCGACGAAATAAGACCCGTCGCGAAGCCGGTCGGACGGAGTACTTGCGTCACCGGAAGTATCCTCGTCCGTCCGTGCGAAGAGGTCTCCGAGGCCTTTCCCAAGACCCACGTGTTGTTTTCCTCTGGCCATCAGGCGATTCCTTCCTCATTCATGGCAGCGCGGGCGATCTCCTCGGCTGCCTTGAGGTAGGCCACCGCACCAGGTGATTTGGGGTAGTAGGTGAGGACACTCTGCCCATAGGAAGGCGCCTCGGCAATTCGCACCGAACGCGGGATCTCCACATCCAGGGTTTCCTTCCCGAAATGGGCACGCACTTCGCCAGCAACCTCATGGGAGAGGTTGGTGCGATTGTCGAACATTGTCAGTAGCACCGTCGTCAGCTGCAAGCGATCGTTCAAGTTACCCTTGACCCGCTGAATGGTGCGCATCAGCTGGGAGACTCCCTCGAGCGCGTAGTACTCGCACTGGATCGGCACCATGATCTCATTGGAAGCGACGAGGGCGTTGAGGGTGAGCAACCCAAGAGAAGGGGGACAGTCAAAGAACACGTAATCGACCCCGGACTCCTCAGTGTAGGCAGTCAGCGCCTTCTTCATCTTGGATTCACGTCCAGGTTCGTTCACAAGCTCCAGCTCTGCCGTCGAGAGGTCGACAGTGGCGGGCAAGACATGCAGGTTCGGACTGTGAGGCGATTGTTTGGCGAGATCCTGAATACGCTCTCCGCGGAGCAACACCTCGTAGGTTCCTGGGGTCCCGGGATCGTGATCTATACCGAGGGCGGTGGAGGCATTGCCCTGTGGATCAATGTCGACCACAAGAACATTGAGTCCGCCGAAGGCGAGCGCGGTAGCAACATTGACGGTAGAGGTAGTTTTTCCAACGCCGCCCTTCTGGTTCGCCACCACAAAAATGCGGGGACTCTCCGGGCGTGGCAAGGTCGGGACCCGGGTATCTTCGTCGCACTCGGTACCGTATTCATCATCGGCCACCCAATCGTCGTCAGCACGGTCAAAGAACGCGCGGCGCGGCCCGGTAGGAGTCTGTATGGCCGTTTCACGTGAAACGTTCTCGTGATCCTTCCACGGCTCGACGTCCACGTCATGTTTCGGAGTACGCTTGCGCTTGCGAAAGAACAGGGCCATTGAGTCCTCCTTTGACGGTCATCAACTTTAGCCTGAGTCCATGACACGAGCTGAAACCTCGCGGCGTTTCACGTGAAACGCATTGCACGAATCCGAACGAATGACAGGGATGGCAGTCAGGCGCCCCAGGGAGCTCAGGCGGCGCAGACAACGATCATGTGAACGACTGGGCTGGCGCATGCCGATAATGCTGCGGCGGGGTCGTCCCATTCAATCGCACGACACCTGAACAGAGGTATCGATGATATTGCCTTCTTGACCAACCAGATGTGTCGCAGGAGTGAATCTGCACCGAAACTGCCTCTCTCCCTCCACGTCTCGATTAGCAGGGTTGGCTAGTGGGAACACGCCTTCCAGATCAACTATTCCTACAGAGAAGACACCCCGCATGGAAGCTCATCAGCCAACATTGCAGGCATCGCCGCGAGACCAGCTTTCCCGGAGAAGCTGGGCATGTGCGTTTCACGTGAAACGCACATGTCCAGTCGGTACTCAAATCTGCTCGATCAGACAGGTCTCATGACGTTACGCCGGCCAATTTATCCCTCTGCTCAGTCCTGAATCTCTGTACGTCCTCGTCAGATCGACCGGAGAATGTATCTACGCGCACGGTGCACCCACAGATTCTCACCTCAGCCAGCAGGACCACTGTCACCGCGACGCAGGCCCCGCCCCATCGAGCGATGTCGCTCTTCCGAGCATCGAAGCCCGGCGAAGCCATCCGCTATCTCGTCCTAACCTAGCTGCTGTCGTTGATCGGGCCGCATGGAGGGATATAAGACCTTATAGCGATATATTGATTTGAATCTTTCCCGTTAAAAGGGCTTGGCTGGCATCGCACGCAGGCAGAACACATCCATTCCCGACCACTCACCGAACAAGCGTGGCCCCGTCGCAGGTGATCCATGCCAACACCTTCAGTCACGCAGATTTCATGACGCGATGCCGGATAGTTGGTCATGACGTACCGAGGGCATCCCCATCTGATTACTCTCTCGGAGCAAAGGTCGAAGTATCTTCTGCGGTACAAGAGCACATCCTGCCAGAAAATCCGTCAGGCAAGGAACTACGGCACTCTCATGAGTGCTCCCGAAGGTCGCCAGGGTCAGCACATGTGCTGACCCAATACGACGACGAGAAGATGACACATTCTCAGATCACGTCGAGACTCGGGGGCTTGGTGACGTTTCACGTGAAACGTCACCACGCGCCCGAAAACACATTGTAGAAACATGCACGCAGATGAACCACCGCATCCTTCACTTCAACTGAATCCAAACCCTCTCCCTAACCAGTCACTTCCCACACCATCCGATGTGCACATACCAGGAAACCCCCATCGCCACGCGATACGAAGGACATCGTGAACGAGATGCAGCAATGACTACCGCCTCTCACTCCCACGGAGGACTCGCGTGGTGGCGCCACAGGGCAGGATCCCCAATCCATGGCCGATGGCGACATCTGAGATCTGATCCCCGTAATCGGCTTCTACTCGCACGTTCCAAGTTCATCGCCCCTGCTCGGTTCAACACCACGTGCTACGAGATTAACGACCCAGTCGAGAATGAGAATGCTAATATAGCTATATACAGCTATAAAGACTTAGCATTATGAATCTTTGTTGTGATGGCGATGCGGTTCGAATCCGCCACACAAACATGGTGAATCCCGAAACCATGATCACTCCGGTATCAGCACCTCTTTGTGCCAGTTACCTCCCGATCACATGAAAGCATTCGTTATTTCCTGGCCTATCGCCGTAGCGCCCCTCTCGCATCCCGCAGGAGGTCACCACCCGTTGGAGGAAAGCGGTGACCGCATAGCGAACGGGAACCGGTACGGACTCACAGCCGAAAACATTCGTCGACAAGAGCGTTTCACGTGAAACGCAGGGCGGTCATTCCTTTCCATTGGACTGGATGCGCCCAACCAACCACATTCCAAGCACCACTGACGGTCCGATGATGAGAACTGCGACAAGAGCCCGGAGGAATGCCTCCCCTACTCCGGGGAACCTGAAGAGCTCGGAGATGATGATCCAGTAGACGTCGAGTCCAGGCAACAACGCTCCCGCTATCCCGACGATACACAGCTCGCTGCTCGGAATGCGCAGATAGCCAGACGACAAACCCGAGACCACACCAAGTGCCAAAGCTGCTATCCCCACTGCCAACGTCGGATCTAACGAAGCGTGACGCTGAAGAACAGCGTTGATGATCCCCGTCAACGCTCCTACCCCAGCCGCAGGAAGCAGCAGCCTGGGACCACCTCGCATGAAGAGCGCATTTCCCAGAGCACCAACCATGCATGCAACAATCACGAGCCACAGTTCAAGGGATCCCGGGCGAGCAGTAGAACTCGCCCCCGCGGTATGTACCCCTCCGATTTGACTGAGTGCCAACGCCCCACCGAGAGTCGTCATCGAGACAATCACCAGGACTGCCGTCAGCCGTGCCGCCGCGGTGACGTAGTAGGTGTTGATGGCATCCTGAGCAGCTTGGACGATCTGAGGGATTGGAAGCAAGAGCACCAGCCCCGTAGCGATAATCGTTGCAGAGGACGATATCGTCGCTACCCCACAAACACTCAGCAGGACCCCCAGCAATACCGTCAGAGCCGCTTGTCCTGAGACGGAGAACGCTTTCGGAAGGTCAATGTGCTCCAGCAGGGCGCCGAATCGGTTGACAAGCAGCAGACAACCACTGGCCAAAGCAGCAGCTATCAGGCTGCCGCCGGTCTGCAGAGTGATCGACGCCGCGAGCATCATTCCCCCGAGCACAACAATCCACCAAGGCCATGGTGATGGCTCTCGTTCTAGCTGATCCATGAGATTGGAAGCGCGTTTCACATCGACGTCTTCGCGCAACATCTCATTCAAAACCTGGTGGAGTCGGCCCATACGGTACAGGTCGAAGGAATCGATGGTGGCGGCGGCCCGCGTCATCGCGATTGGCACTCCCCGCTCCGACACATGAGAAGCCATCATCGTTCGCCCCACTGCCGTCACGGATAGATCAGCCATTCCAAGTGCTCGTGCGCACCCCGTCATAGCATTGATCGCAGCACGCGTGTCATATCCCGCCTCCAACATGACGACGCCAAGCCGAAGGGCAACAGTGATGATCTCCGACCTCACCGTGGTGGAAGTGGGTTGATCTGAAATCGCTACTTCCTCAACCCATTCTTCTTGAGCTGCATCGACAAACTCAACCGGTTCAGTCATGATGAGATTTTCCTTTCTAAACGGCCGCGGAGAACATTCTGAGCATTTAGGGTTTTCTTCGAGACCACTCCCACGTCTCCAGAGTCACACACTTCTCTGGTTAGCGCACGAAGCACAAGAAATCTCCGACTCCTGACAAGCTAGCACTCATCATCTGAAATCCAGCGGTTTCAGTCTCACTATTTTGTTGATCAAACTACAGATAGTGCACAGTGGTCGAACTCGTGTTACTCCGAGCAACATCAAGAAGCACACAACCCATTTCACGTCTCCGAGTCTTTTCCAACCAAGAATGACTCCGCAACTTCAAGACAGCATACAGCTTGAACGCTTTGTCGATAAAGCACTCAATAGGGAAAATGATTCGTGTCCCGATCGGGGCAATTCCACTCTGACTAGGGGTTCTATTAGCCGACGCGTAGCCCGCGACGACACCTCTCAGTCATGTTGATCCGAGAAGGTGGCGCACTGCGAGATGTGGAAGGCTGTCTCCAACCCCGCTCCGGAACGATGTGGCTCGCACCGAAATGCTGTGCGGCGCATTCATGATCGACACACATCTCAGCAAATTGCATGGCCGGATCATGGCTTCAGGAGTGCCACACATGAAACGTCGTTATCGATGCCAGGAAGAAGGCTCCACAACATCTCCCCTTCTTATTGGTGTACCGGCTCTGTCATTGTTCGCCAGGCGTGAACAATCCCTCTAGTTCGCACTCACCCGAATCACACGCGTCCCCTCGATTCCCGGAGCAGCATGAACGTGAAGAAGTTGGGCAGTCATGTGGTAATCGTTCAGGCGTTTACGCGCCGTCTCGATCTCACTCTCCGCACCTGCCCCTTTCAGCGCCAGCAACTCACCATCTGGAAAGAACATGGGAGTGGTCCATTTCAGAAGCTTCTCCAACGAAGCCACCGCCCTACAGGTAACCACGTCAAAGGTGTCATCGCAGTCCTCGGCGCGCAGTCGCTGCACCTGCACTCGCTCACCCAGGTTGAGTTCCTCAACTGCAAGCAGCAAAAAATTGTAACGCCGCAGAAGGGGCTCCAGGAGGGTTATCCGAAGGTCGTCTCGGCACAGCGCCAACGGGATTCCGGGTAGTCCGGCACCCGAACCGATGTCCGCTACGTCCACTCCCTGCCCCACCACATCCATCAGCGCCAAGGAATTCGAGATGTGCCTGCCCCAGATTTTGTCCGCCTCCCGCGGTCCGAGCAAGCCCCATTCGATGCCACGGGTTCGAAGAATCGTGGCGTAGGACTCCAGAGCATCGAACCGCTCCGAATAATACGTCCTGAGAATGCTTCTCGTTGCTTCTTCGGTCACGTCCTCTCCTTCCGGCTCCGCACTCGGCATGGAGTTCCTCCCTCACACAGGGGTTTCACGAATGGTTAACATTCCGCGTTCCCGACGCCGTTGTGTCTGACCGGGTCATCAGGAAACCCTCAAGACGTGGAGACCACCACACGACGCAATGGTGGTTCGCCCTCCGACTCGCTGGTGAGTCCGGCCCCCGCGACCTCATCGTGAATGACCTTGCGTTCATAGGCATTCATCGGGGCCAATCGCACGGGTTCCCCGCTCTCCACCACCTCCGCGATGGCGTCCTTCGCCAGTGCCACCAGCTCGAGGCGACGCTTCTCCCGGAAACCGGCGATGTCGAGGGTCAATCGGGAACGGTGTCCCGTCTCGGTCATGACCACCAACCGGGAAAGTTCCTGCAGGGCATCGAGTACCTCGCCGTCCTTGCCGACGAGGCGATCATCCTCGGTGTCGATGACGACATGGGCTCGGCCATTGCTGACGGAGTTCTCGATGTCGCCGTCGAGGTCTGCGATATCCAGCAGCTCCTCGAGATAGTCAGCGACCAGGTCACCCTCGGACAGCAGGGTTTCGTTGTCGGTTTTCTCACTCATGTCACTCCGATCGGGTGGGACCGATTCACTTCTTCTTGCGGGCGGATCGCGTGGTGTTGCGGGGCTGGCGGCGAACTCCACCCTGCGTGTTCGCTCCGCCGGAATTCTCAGTTCTCGAAGTTGTCCGGTTCACCTGCTGCCGTACAACACGACGTCGCCCATTTTCGTCAACAGGCTGCTGAACTGCCGTCGCCACAACTGCTGGCTTGTTCCTGCGTCGCTTCGCATTGCGCGCCTCCATGATGGCTTTCGGGTCTTTGCCCTGGGCACGCATCCGCTCCTCCCAGTCAACATAGGCGGGAGTGTTGGGAGCCGGGTTGTTACGGATCAACAGTCCCTGCTGCGCCATGGTCCAGACGTTGCTGGCACTCCAATAGACCAGCACACCAAGCGGAAGCACCGCCGAGGAAGCCGCATACATGATCGGGAAGATGTAGAGCATCACCTTCTGGCTCTGCGCCATGGGACCACTCAATGCCTCCGGTGGCATGTTCTTGCGCATCAGCTGGAGCTGGGTCAGGAACAAGGTGATCACCAGAACCGCGATCATCACGATTCCCAAGATTTGGGTGGCGCCGAACGGGTCGAGCGGGAAGATGCGACCCGCAAGCCTCGCCCCAAAGAGGTCGGCTCCCTGCAGCGAAGCGACGAGATCCGGACTGGTCTGGAACCAGTAGCCCCGGATCTGGTTGTCGGCTACACCCTGAAGAACTCGGAACAGAGCCCAGAAAACAGGCATCTGCAGCAACATCGGGAAGCAGGAGGCCATCGGATTGACCCCCTCTTCCGCATAGAGTTTCTGCATTTCGCGGGCGACCCGTTCCCGGTCCGAGCCGTGCTTCTTCTGCAACTCCTGGATCTTGGGTTGCAGCATCTGCAGGGCACGAGAAGAGTTGATCTGCTTGACGAACAGCGGAATCATCAAGGTCCGCACCACCAAGGTGAGGGTGACGATCGCCAGGGTCCATGACACACCGGAGTCGGCCCCGAACAGTGGGGACCAGACACCGTGGAACAACACCATGAGTCCCGAGATGGCCCAGTACAGGGGCTGCATCATCGCGGAGAGCAATCCGTAGAAGCTGTCCCAGATGGACAGCGGCACCAAGAGGTCGATCATCTAGGACACCTTCTGCCCGGACAATGACCGGGCCTCGTCTCGTCGGACTTCCTCTGCCCATTCTGCGGCTTCGGGAGTCCCAGGAACATAGTCGACCCCACCTGCTGACCACGGGTGACAGCGCACGATCCGTTTCACGGTTAGGAAACCTCCCTTGATTCCACCGTGGAACCCGACAGCACGCTCCCCGTAGGCGGAACAGCTGGGATGAAATTTGCAGACCTCCCCGTACAACGGGGAGATGAACCTACGCCAGGCCCGGATGAACCAGAGCATCGGGTACTTCAGCACGTCGCCCTCGCGAAAGCTCGTCGCCAGGCCGATTCCAGATCACCTATCAGTCTCTCGGGTTCGGAGAAAGACGGCGGTAGGGCTCGCACCACGACGTCGGCGGCACATGGGCTCGGGAGGCCGGCGACAAGATGTCGCAGACGACGCTTCACCCGGTTGCGGGCCACGGCGTTTCCGATTGCCTTCGACACAACAAAACCCACCCGAGTCTCCTCGGGTGGATTCCGATCACTCACGGCCACGTGGACCACGACACTCGGGGTACCGGCACGCGCACCCCGCCGAAACGTCGCAGTGAAATCACGGGAACGACGCAACCGACGGGATCGGGGCAGCACTACCGGGATCAGGCTGACAGTTCCGCGCGACCCTTGCGGCGACGCGCGCTCAGGATGGCGCGACCAGCGCGGGTGCGCATGCGGGAACGGAAGCCGTGCGTACGGCTGCGGCGACGATTGCTCGGCTGGAAAGTGCGCTTGCTCATGCGATGACTCCGTAGGTGATCTTCGACTCGGGAAAATTCCGCTCCCGTGGGCAGCGGCCTTCCAACGATACGCGTCGCAGCAGATTTCCACAAACCGCGGTCCCCGACATCTGGGGCCCGTGAATTACATGGTTGTAGTCCTTGAACACGGGCATTTTCATGTTGCGGATGGCTTCCTGGGGGACTAGTTTCGTGTTCCACGCGGCTGGCTTATCCACAGTCCTCGGCGGCCGCCGTCCAGGGTGGGGGAAGTTATACCCTGTTGTGGACAACCCTGTGGAATACCACTCCACCCTGTGTGGAACGCCTTGTCAGGAAGGAGTTGCTC